>NZ_JBIWOK010000004.1:433139-504387 GCF_044767675.1 Streptomyces sp. NPDC101219 | reverse complement strand
CCGGAGGCCCGCTCCGCGGAGGCCCGCTCCGCGGAGGCCCGCTCCGCGGAGGCCCGCTCCGCGGAGGCCCGCTCCGCGGAGGCCCGCTCCGCGGAGGCCCGCTCCGCGGAGGCCCGCTCCGCGGAGACCCGCGCCACGGAGACCCGCCATACGGACTCCGGACACTGGAACCTCGGGCTCCCCGCCGAAGGGGACTCCACACCCCTCCCGCCGCTGCCGCCCGTGACGTCGGCCCAGGCCCAGCCGCAGCCGTACCCGCAGGCCCAGCCACCCGCCCAGGCACCCCCCGGACCCCCGGCGGCCGGCACCACGGCGGCCCTGCCCGCGCCGGCCCCCTGGGCGTCGACCCCCCTGCCCACCTCCACGGGCACCCCGACGCCCTACCTGGACGCGCTGGCCGACCTCGCCCCGCACCGGGACACCCGGCCCGCGCCCCACGCCGCCCCCGCACCCCGGCAGGACGGGAGCCCGCCCGCCGGATGAGCACCACCCCTCCCGCCCCCACGGGCACGCCCCCGACGACCTCTGCGCCCACCCCCAGCGCTCCCACCGACCTTCGTACCCCTAGGAGTCGATCCACCATGGCGAGCGATGCGCCGACCGCCCACGTATCCGACCTCGACTGGCTGATGAGCGGACTCGTGCAACGCGTACCGCACACCTCCAGCGCCGTCCTGCTCTCCTGCGACGGACTCGTCAAGTCCGTGCACGGCCTCGACCCGGACAGCGCCGACCACATGGCCGCCCTGGCCTCCGGCCTGTACTCGCTCGGCCGCAGCGCCGGGATCCGGTTCGGCGACGGCGGCGACGTCCGCCAGGTCGTCGTCGAACTCGACTCGACCCTGCTGTTCGTCACCACCGCCGGCTCCGGCACCTGCCTGGCCGTGCTGGCCGGCCGCGAGGCCGACGCGGCGGTGCTCGGCTACGAGATGGCCATGCTGGTCAAGAGCGTCCGGCCCTACCTGATCACCGCCCCCCGCCAGCAGGCCGCCGAACCCCCGGCGATGAGGCCTTGAGCGTGGCGGCGGCCGGTGACGGGCCCTGGCTCGACGACGCGGCCGGACGGCTGGTGCGCCCTTTCACCGTCAGCGACGGCCGCACCCGCCCCACGGTCGCGCTCGACCTGATGTCGCAGGTGATGGCCACCGGTGCCACACCCCTCGGCTACCTGGGACCCGAGCACACGCAGGCACTCGACCTGTGCCGGGCGCCCCTGCCGGTCGCCGAGGTCGCCGCACACCTCACGCTGCCGGTCGCGGTGGCCAAGGTGCTGCTGGCCGACCTCGTCGACTGCGGGGCGCTGACCACCAAACCACCCGCGTTCCACCACACCCCGACGGACCGGGCCCTTCTGGAGGCAGTGCTCGATGGACTACGACGACAGCTCTGACCGCGGCGCCGGCCTCGCCCACGGCACCGCACCCGGGACCGGACACGGAGCCGATCCCTTCCCCACCGCGCTCAAGATCCTCGTGGCGGGCGGATTCGGCGTCGGTAAGACGACCTTCGTCGGCGCCGTCAGCGAGATCGCGCCCCTCAGTACGGAGGAACTGCTCACCACCGTCAGTGCCGCCACCGACCGGCTCGACGGCATCGAGAACAAGGTCGAGACGACCGTGGCCATGGACTTCGGCCGCATCACCCTGGACGCCGAGCACGTGCTGTACCTGTTCGGCACCCCGGGCCAGGAGCGGTTCTGGTTCATGTGGGACGAACTCTGCGAGGGCGCCCTCGGCGCGGTCATCCTGGCCGACACCCGGCGCCTGGAGGAGTGCTTCGCGGCCGTCGACTTCTTCGAGCAGCGCGGCCTCGCATTCATCATCGCCGTCAACGAGTTCGACGGCGCCTTCCGCTACGACCCCGAGGAGGTGCGGGCCGCCCTCGACCTGCACGCCGGCATCCCGGTCGTCCGCTGCGACGCCCGCATCTCCAGCTCCTCCGTCCAGACCCTGCTGACCCTCGTCCGCCACCTCATCGCCCACGCCCCGGCCCCCGCCACGGGCTACGGCGCACACATGTGATGCCCGCACACCCTCACGGAGCACGTATATGACTTTCGCCCACACCCCGGGAGTCCGTCCATGAGCTACGACCCGCCCCGCCCGGCCGGTCGTCTGCTGCTCACCCCCGAGGACCGGGACGCCCCCGCCCGCACGCGGCGGCTGCGTTCGCTGGGCCTGGGGGAGCATCCGGAACCCGCCCTCGACGCCTTCGCGTACAGCCTCGCGGAACTCACCGGAGCGCCCTACGCCATGGTCAACTTCCTGGGGGAGCACGGGCAGTTCTTCGCGGGGCTGCAGGCCCCCGCCACCGCACCGGTGGTCCGCAGCGACGGCACCGGCTCCCTGCTCGGCCGGGTCCTGCCCCGCGACCACGGTTTCTGCCCGCACGTCGTGGCCCGCCGCAAGGCGCTCGTCCTGGAGGACGTGAGCGACTACCCGCGCTTCGCGGGCAACCCGGTGGTCGACGAGTTCGGCGTGCGCTCCTACCTCGGCGCCCCCCTCATCGACAGCACCGGCATGGTGCTCGGCACCGTCTCCGTCGCCGACGTCCAGCCCCGGGCCTGGGGGCAGGCGGGCCTGGCCGCCATCAAGGAGCGGGCCGCGGAACTCGTCCAGCGGCTGGAGGGCCGGGAGGCCGACGGTCTGCCGCCGTGACGCCCGGCGCGGCCCGCCGGACGGGTGACGGCGTGAAGGAAAGCTGTGGCCGCGCTTAAGAAATCCTCGATGGACCCCCGAGGGTGTTGTACGGCAGATTGCAGTGCGAATTCCCTCCTCGTCCCGGCCCGGGGCCTGCCGCGGCATGCCCGGAGCCGGACCTCACCCCCAGGAGCCGAAGCGTGAAGGCGCTGGTCAAGCAGAAGGCGGAACCCGGGCTGTGGCTCGTGGACGTCCCGGAACCCGCCGTCGGACCCGGCGAGGTGCTCATCAAGGTGCTGCGCACCGGGATCTGCGGCACCGACCTGCACATCCGGTCGTGGGACGGCTGGGCGCAGCAGACGGTCACCACCCCGCTGGTCCTCGGGCACGAGTTCGTCGGCGAGGTCGTCGAGACCGGCCGGGACGTCACCGACGTGGCCGTCGGCGACCTGGTCAGCGGTGAGGGACACCTGGTGTGCGGCAAGTGCCGCAACTGCCTCGCCGGACGCCGGCACCTGTGCCGGGCCACGGTCGGTCTCGGCGTGGGCCGCGACGGCGCGTTCGCCGAGTACGTCACGCTGCCCGCCGGCAACGTGTGGGTGCACCGCGTCCCGGTCGACCTCGACGTCGCCGCGATCTTCGACCCCTTCGGCAACGCCGTGCACACCGCCCTGTCGTTCCCGCTCGTCGGCGAGGACGTCCTGATCACCGGCGCCGGACCGATCGGCCTGATGGCGGCGGCGGTGGCCCGGCACGCCGGAGCCCGGCACGTGATGATCACCGACGTCAGCGAGGAGCGCCTGGAACTCGCCCGGAAGATCGGCGCGAGCCTGGCGCTGAACGTGTCCGAGGCGTCCATCGCCGACGGACAGCAGACCCTCGGCCTGCGCGAGGGCTTCGACATCGGCCTGGAGATGTCCGGCCGGCCCGAGGCCATGCGCGACATGATCGCCAACATGACGCACGGCGGCCGCATCGCCATGCTCGGCCTGCCGGCCGAGGAGTTCCCCGTCGACTGGGCCCGGATCGTCACCTCGATGATCACCATCAAGGGCATCTACGGCCGGGAGATGTTCGAGACCTGGTACGCCATGTCGGTCCTGCTGGAGGGCGGCCTGGACCTCGCCCCCGTGATCACCGGCCGCTACGGCTACCGCGACCACGAGGCGGCCTTCGAGGACGCGGCGAGCGGCCGCGGCGGCAAGGTCATCCTCGACTGGACGTCGTAGCGGCGTCACCGCGCGGTCGCGCACCCCGCGGTCGCGCACCCCGCGACCGCGGTCCGTGACCGCCCTCCGCCCCTCATCCGCCAGCACCTTCCAGGAGCCCCTCATGTTCGACTCCGTGCGCGACGACCTCCGCACCACCCTCGACGAGATCCGCGCCGCCGGCCTGCACAAGCCGGAGCGCGTCATCGGCACCCCGCAGTCCGCCACCGTGAACGTCACCGCCGGCGGACGCCCCGGTGAGGTCCTCAACTTCTGCGCCAACAACTACCTCGGCCTCGCCGACCACCCCGACGTGATCGCCGCCGCCCACGAGGCCCTCGACCGCTGGGGCTACGGCATGGCCTCCGTCCGCTTCATCTGCGGCACCCAGGAGGTGCACAAGGAGCTGGAGGCCCGCCTGTCGGCGTTCCTCGGCCAGGAGGACACGATCCTCTACTCCTCCTGCTTCGACGCCAACGGCGGCGTCTTCGAGACGCTGCTCGGCCCGGAGGACGCGGTGATCTCCGACGCGCTGAACCACGCGTCGATCATCGACGGCATCCGGCTGTCCAAGGCGCGCCGCTTCCGCTACGCCAACCGCGACATGGCCGACCTGGAGCGGCAGCTGAAGGAGGCCGCCGAGGGCGGCGCCCGCCGCACGCTGATCGTCACCGACGGCGTGTTCTCCATGGACGGCTACGTGGCCCCGCTCCGCGAGATCTGCGACCTCGCCGACCGCCACGGCGCCATGGTCATGGTCGACGACTCGCACGCCGTCGGCTTCGTCGGCCCCGGCGGACGCGGCACGCCCGAACTGCACGGCGTGATGGACCGCGTCGACATCATCACCGGCACCCTCGGCAAGGCACTCGGCGGCGCGTCCGGCGGCTACGTCGCCGCCCGCGCGGAGATCGTCGCCCTGCTGCGCCAGCGCTCCCGCCCGTACCTGTTCTCCAACACGCTCGCCCCGGTGATCGCGGCGGCCTCCCTGAAGGTCCTCGACCTGCTGGAGTCCGCCGACGACCTGCGGGTCCGGCTGGCCGAGAACACCGCCCTGTTCCGCCGCCGGATGACCGAGGAGGGCTTCGACATCCTCCCCGGCGACCACGCCATCGCCCCCGTGATGATCGGCGACGCGGCCCGCGCCGGCCGCATGGCGGAACTGCTCCTGGAGCGCGGGGTCTACGTGATCGGCTTCTCCTACCCGGTCGTGCCGCAGGGTCAGGCGCGGATCCGCGTCCAGCTGTCCGCCGCCCACTCCACGGACGACGTGAACCGCGCGGTGGACGCCTTCGTCGCCGCCCGGGCGGAGCTCGACGCCTGAGCGGACCGCACCGCGGCCTGCGTGACCGTCACGTTTGAGACAATCGGTCGCATGATCGAGGCGCGGCGGCTCCACATCCTCCGTGCGGTGGCGGACCACCGTACGGTCACGGCGGCGGCCGCCGCGCTCTACCTGACCCCGTCCGCCGTCTCCCAGCAGCTCGCCGCGCTGGAGCAGGAGACCGGGCACCGCCTCGTCGAGCGCGGCGCCCGGGGCGTCCGGCTGACCCCGGCCGGGGAGATCCTGCTCAACCACACCAACGCCGTCCTCGCCCAGCTGGAGCGCGCCGAGGCCGAGCTGGCCGCCTACGGCTCGGGCTCGGCCGGGACGGTCACCGTGGCGTCCTTCGCCACCGGCATCGCCGAGGTCGTGGCGCCCGCAGTGGCCCGGCTCGCCCGGTCCGCGCCCGGCATCCGCATCCGCGTCCAGGACGCCGAGGGCGACGCCAGCCTGCCGATGGTGCTGGACCGGCAGGTCGACGTCGCCGTGGCGGTCGAGTACCGGGGGGCGTCCGCCGACGACCCCCGCCTCACCCATCTCCCGCTGTATGCGGAGCCGTTCGACGCGGTGGTCCCCGTCAGCCACCGCCTCGCCGACGCGGCCGAGGTGCCGCTGGCCGAGCTGGCCAAGGACCCGTGGATCGGCCCGTACCCCGGCAACCCCTGCCACGACGTGGTCGTCCTGGCCTGCGAGCACGCCGGTTTCCAGCCCCGCCTGGAGCATTCCTCGGACGACTTCCGGGCGGTGGTGGCGCTCGCGGCGGCCGACGTGGGCGTGGCCCTGGTGCCGCGTTCGGCGCTGCGCGGTACCGACCTCGCCGGCGTGGTGGTGCGGCCGGTGGACGGCGCGGCGCCGACCCGGCGGGTCTTCGCCGCCGTGCGCCGGGGCGCGGAGGAGCACCCGCTGATCCGCCCGGTGCTGGACGCGCTCGGCGAGGCCGCCGGCCGGGCATGACCCCGGCGCCCCGGACCCCTGCGCCCCGGCGCCCCGGCCCCGGACCCCTGCGCCCCGGCGCCCCGGCCCCGGACCCCGCGCGCCCCGGCGCGGCGGCCGGGAGCGACGCGCCCGCTGTCCGGCCGGTGTCAGTGGCTGCCGCTACCGTCCCTGTCATGCCGGATGCCGACGACGTACGACGGATCGCCCTGTCCCTGCCGGACACGACGGAGAAGACCGCCTGGAGCATGCCCACGTTCCGGGTCGCGGGCAAGATGTTCGCCACCCTGCCCGAGGACGAGACCTCGATCGCCGTGCGCTGTCCCACGCAGGAACGGGACGAACTGGTCCTCGCCGAGCCGGAGAAGTTCTGGATCGCCACCCACGAGGCGAAGTTCGCCTGGGTCCGTGCCCGGCTCGCGGCCCTGGAGGACGAGGACGAACTGCGTGTCATCCTGGCCGACTCGTGGCGCCAGGCCGCCCCGCCGCGGCTCATCGAGGCGCACCCCCGGCTGGGACTGCCACCCGGGACGTGACCACCCGGGACGTGACCACCCGGGACGTGACCACCCGGGACGTGACCGCCCGGGACGTGACCGCCGGGGGCGGGACCGTCCGCCGCGCGGGCGCCGGGTGACGCCGGGCGTGGCGCCACGGACGGGGCGGGAAACGCGTGCGCGATCACCGCCCCGAGTGCGGTATTGTTTCCGTGCGCGTCCGGCCGGGGGAAGCCCAGGTCAGACGGGCAACGGGACGTGGCGCAGCTTGGTAGCGCACTTGACTGGGGGTCAAGGGGTCGCAGGTTCAAATCCTGTCGTCCCGACCAGCTTCACGCAGGTCGCAGGCCGTCTTCTCAGCGATGGGAAGGCGGCCTTCGACATGTCCGGGCGCACGCACCCCCGGACCACCCGAGTGCCCGATATGGCAACTTCCGGTGTGAATGTCCTTGATGTTGCGGTCCGTGCTGCCTAACGTTCCCCCGGAAACAACCGTCGCGGGCTCCAGATCCCGCGCCACCGTCCCGGAAGCGAGGTGTGCAGCGCGTGCGCGTGACGTGCGGGTGCCGACCGGTTTCGGCGAGCACCAGGAAGCGCCGAAGCCCCCGGGGAGCGCGGCGGACGCGGGCGCTGGTCGCGCTGGCGCTGCTGGCGTCGACGCTCGCCGCCTGCGGCGACGACGGCGGCTCCGGCCGACCCACCCTCAACTGGTACAACTTCCCCGACGATTCCGGCGCCCTGCAGACGGCCGCCGACCGGTGCAGCAAGGCCTCCGGCGGCCGCTACCGGATCAACTACAGCAAGCTGCCCCGGGGCGCCGACGACCAGCGCCAGCAGCTGGTGCGCCGGCTCGCCGCCGAGGACGACTCCATCGACATCATGGGCCTCGACGTCACGTGGGCCGCCGAGTTCGCCGAGGCCCGCTGGATCCGTGAGTGGACGGGCGAGAACAAACGCCGCGCCACCGAGGGCACCCTGGAGGTGCCGCTGCGGACGGCGACGTGGAAGGACAAGCTGTACGCGGTCCCGTACAACACCAACACCCAGTTGCTGTGGTACCGCAAGGACCTGGTGCCCACGCCGCCCAAGACGTGGGACGAGATGCTGAAGATGGCCGGCGACCTCGCCCGCCAGGGCAAGCCGCACTACGTGGAGATCCAGGGCGCCCAGTACGAGGGCCTCACCGTCTGGTTCAACTCCCTCGTCAACAGCGCCGGCGGCTCCATCCTCAACGCGAGCGCCACCGAACCCTCGCTCGGACCGCCCGCCGTACGGGCCGCCACGGTCATGCGCGACCTCGCCAACTCCCCGGCCGCGGACCCCTCGCTGCCCAACCAGATGGAGGACCAGAACCGGCTCGCCATGGAGTCCGGGGTGGCCGCCTTCGAGATCAACTACCCGTTCGTCTATCCGTCGATGAAGGCGAACAACCCCGAGCTGTTCAAGAACTTCCGCTGGGCGCCCTACCCTCGCGTCGACGCCGGCCGGCCCTCACGGCCGACCATCGGCGGCATCGACCTCGCCGTCAGCGAGCACTCCCGCCACCCCGACCTCGCGTTCGAGGCGGCCCTGTGCCTGCGCAACCGGGAGAACCAGCTCACCGCCGCGATCGACGGTGGACTGCCGCCCACCCTGCGCTCGATCTACGACGACCCGGCGTTCATGAAGGAGTACCCCTTCTCCAATGAGGTGCTGGCCGCGCTGCAGTCCGCGAGCGTCCGGCCGGTCACCCCCGCCTACCAGAACGTGTCGATCGTCATCTCCCACACACTGTCCCCGCCGTCCGCGATCAAGCCGGAGAGCTCGGTCGCCACCATCGAGGGTCAGATCAACGATGCCCTGAAATCCGAGGGTGTGATCCCGTGAACCACCGCCCCCCGCAGCACTCCGCCGCCCCGCGTCCCGCGCGGGCCCGCCGTCCGGGCGGTTCCGGATGAGCACCATGGCCGGTCCGGACGGGACCCCGCCGCCCCCCGGCGGCACCAGGACGGCACCGGACGCCACGAAGGGCAAGGCGGCCCTCTCGGAGGGCGCCCGGCAGGAACGCCGCCTGGGCTGGCTGCTGTGCGCGCCGGCCGTCATCGTGATGACCGCCGTGACCGCCTACCCCATCGGCTACGCCATCTACCTGTCCCTGCAACGCTACGACCTGCGCTTCCCGGCCCGGGCCGAGTTCGTGGGCCTGAGCAACTACGGGGCGGTGCTGTCCTCCCCGTACTGGTGGGACGCCTTCTGGGTCACCCTGTTCATCACCGCGGTGTCCGTCGCCATCGAACTCGTCCTCGGCATGGGACTCGCCCTGGTCATGCACCGCACCCTCTTCTGGCGCGGCACGGTGCGCACCGCGGTACTCATCCCCTACGGCATCGTCACCGTGGTCGCCGCGTTCTCCTGGCAGTACGCCTGGACACCCAACCTGGGTTACCTCGCCGAGCTGCTCCCCGCCGGGGACGCACCGCTCACCGAGCAGTGGCCCGCGCTGTGGCTGATCATCCTCGCCGAGGTGTGGAAGACCACCCCGTTCATGGCACTGCTGCTGCTCGCCGGCCTCGCCCTGGTGCCCGAGGAGACCCTGAAGGCGGCCATGGTGGACGGCGCGACCGCCTGGCAGCGGTTCGTGCGGGTGATGCTGCCGCTGATGAAGCCGGCCATCCTCGTGGCGCTGCTGTTCCGCACCCTCGACGCGTTCCGGATCTTCGACAACATCTACATCCTGACCTCGGGCGCCCAGGGCACCGGCTCCGTGTCGATCCTCGGCTACCACAACCTGTTCACGGCGCTGAACCTCGGCATCGGGTCGGCGATCTCGGTCCTGATCTTCATCTGTGTCGGGATCATCGCCTTCACCTTCGTCAAACTGTTCGGTGCCGCCGCTCCCGGCGCGGAGGTGAAGCGCTGATGGCCGCCGCAGGCAGTACCCACGCGACCCGATGGGGCGTCATCAACATCGTGGTGGTGCTGTACGCCCTGTTCCCGGTGTGGTGGATCGCCGCACTGTCGTTCAAGGACCCCAGCACCCTCACCGACGGCAACTACATCCCCACGGACTGGACCTGGGAGAACTACCAGGGGATCTTCGAGACCTCCGAGTTCACCCGGGCCCTGATCAACTCGATCGGCATCGCCCTGATCGCCACCGCGATCGCGGTGGCCCTCGGCACCATGGCCGCCTACGCCGTCGCCCGGCTGCGGTTCCCCGGCAAGCGGCTCCTCATCGGCATGTCGCTGCTGATCGCCATGTTCCCGCCGATCTCCCTGGTGTCGCCGCTGTTCAACATCGAGCGCATCATCGGGATCTTCGACACCTGGCTCGGCCTGATCGTGCCGTACATGACCTTCTCGCTGCCGCTGGCGATCTACACCCTGTCGGCGTTCTTCCGGGAGATCCCCTGGGACCTGGAGAAGGCCGCCAAGGTCGACGGGGCCACCCCCGCCCAGGCCTTCCGGATGGTGATCGTGCCGCTCGCCGCGCCGGGCGTGTTCACCACCGCCATCCTCGTGTTCATCTTCTGCTGGAACGACTTCCTGTTCGCGATCTCGCTGACCTCCACGGAGTCCGCGCGGACGGTGCCCGCCGCGATCGCGTTCTTCACCGGCAGTTCGCAGTTCCAGCAGCCCACCGGGTCGATCGCCGCGGCAGCCGTGGTGATCACCATCCCGATCATCATCTTCGTCCTGCTCTTCCAGCGGCGGATCGTCGCCGGACTGACCTCCGGGGCGGTCAAGGGATGAGCGCGGACGCACCGCGCCGCCCGCGCCGCGGCCGGACCCGGCAGGCCTGAGGCAAGGAGGAACCACCCATGGCCGAGATCGTCCTCGAGGGCGTCACCAAACGTTTCCCCGACGGGTCCGTCGCCGTGCGGGACGTGGACCTCGCCATCGCCGACGGCGAGTTCGTGATCCTCGTCGGCCCGTCCGGATGCGGCAAGTCCACCACCCTGAACATGATCGCCGGGCTGGAGGACATCACCGAGGGCACCCTGCGCATCGGGGGCAAGGTCGTCAACGACCTCGCGCCCAAGGAGCGGGACGTCGCCATGGTGTTCCAGAGCTATGCCCTGTACCCGCACATGAGCGTGCGCGAGAACATGGGCTTCCCGCTGCGGCTGGCGAAGGTCGACAAGGAGACCATCGACGCCAAGGTCGAGGAGGCGGCCCGGGTCCTGGACCTCACCGAGTACCTGGACCGCAAGCCCGCCAACCTCTCCGGCGGCCAGCGCCAGCGGGTGGCGATGGGGCGGGCCATCGTCCGGGACCCCAAGGCGTTCCTGATGGACGAGCCGCTGTCCAACCTGGACGCCAAGCTGCGGGTGCAGATGCGTACCCAGATCTCCCGGATCCAGCGCCGCCTGGGCACCACCACCGTGTACGTCACCCACGACCAGGTGGAGGCCATGACCCTCGGCGACCGGGTGGTCGTCATGCGCCAGGGGCTGGTGCAGCAGGTGGGTACGCCCGCCGAGCTGTACACCATGCCGCGGAACCTGTTCGTGGCCGGCTTCATCGGCTCACCGGCGATGAACTTCCTCAACGCCACCCTGGAGGACGGCCGGCTGCGCTCGCCCTTCGGCGACCTGCCCCTGGACGACCGCACCCGGCAGGCACTGGAGCGGCACAACGCCCCCCGCGAGGTCATCATCGGGCTGCGCCCCGAGGCATTCGAGGACGCGAGCCTGGCCCGGGAGGACAGCGGGGCGGAGATCACCGTCACGGTGGACGTGCTGGAGTCGCTCGGCTCCGACGCCTACGTCTACTTCACCGCCGAGGGCGGCCCGGCCTCCACCGCCGAGCTGGAGGAACTGGCCACCGACTCGGGCCAGCGCGACACCGGAGCGGGCACCCAGCAGATCGTGGCCCGGCTGGACGCGGCGACCCGCGCGCGGGAGGGCGAACCCGTGCGCCTGCGCGTCGACATGCGCAAGGCGCACGTCTTCGACCCGTCGACGGGCAAGAACCTCACCCACGCGGAGAACAACGACGGCGACTGAGCCCATACCGACGGCGACTGAGCCCATCGGCCCGGGCCGGGCGGCGCGACGGCGCGCCCGGCCCGGGCCGGACCGTGCCGTGGGGTCAGATCACACAGCCGGCGTGGGCCAGCGCCTGCTTCAGCAGGACCCCGTGGCCGCCCGGCATCTCGCTCTGCACGGCCGCCGACAGGGCTTCCTGCGGGCTGAACCACACGAGGTCCAGGGCATCCTGGCGGGGCCGGCAGTCGCCCGCCACCGGCACGATGTACGCAAGCGACACCGCGTGCTGACGGGGGTCGTGGTAGGGCGTGACGCCGTGCGTCGGGAAGTACTCCGCGACCGTGAACGGCTGGAGCGACGCCGGGACCCGGGGGAGGGCCACCGGCCCGAGGTCCTTCTCCAGATGACGCAACAGCGCGTCGCGGACCCGCTCGTGGTGCAGCACCCGGCCGGAGACCAGCGTCCGGCTGACCGTCCCGTCGGGCCCGATGCGCAGCAGCAGACCGACGCTGGTGACCTCACCGCTGTCGTCGACACGCACGGGGACGGCCTCGACGTACAGGATCGGCATGCGGGCGCGCGCCATCTCCAGTTCGTCGGAGGGGAGCCAGCCGGGCGTGGTCTCGGTCATGTCAGACATTGCTTGATCATACTTTCAACCGTGCGGGCGCGTGGGGGAGCCGCTCCGAAGCCCCCGGGCCGCGGCCACGGCTCCGGGGGCCTCGTCGCGCCGGCTACGCCTTGAGGGGGTCGTGGCCCAGCGTCATCAGCCGGTGCCGCAGGCGCGTGTCGCCGGCCGCCGGCTCGTTCTCCAGGTCGGTCTGCGCGCCGACGGTCTCCACGACCTCGCTCATCACGCGCAGGTCGTCCTCGGTGAGGTCGGTGCGGCGTTTCTGCAGGACGGCGAGGACGTGCCGGCCGGTGTCGGTGCCCGCCTGTTCGGGCAGCGGCTCGGTCTCCTCCTCGGCGTCCCGCACGCGCAGCCAGGCGGCGAGTTCCGCGGAGGTCATGTTCACCGCGCGGTGGAAGTCCTCCCACAGCGCGTCGAGTTCGAGGGCGTCGGCCATGGTGGTGCCCCTTGGGTACGTACGGGTGCGGCCGTCCCGGCGGGTGCCGGACGGCCGCGGTGGTGGTGTGCGGACGCCGCGACGGGCGCGGACGCGGTCAGGACCCGGCGCCGTGGTTCTCCGCCTGGAACATCCAGCGCTGCTTCTCCAGCTCGGCGGTGATGGCGATGAGCAGGTCCTGGGAGACCGGGTCCGCCTCCTCGGTGGCTCCGATGCGCCCGCGCAGCCGCTCGATCGCCGCGCCGAGCGCGTCGGTCATGACCCGCACGGCCTCGCTGTCGCGCAGCCAGCCCTCCTGCGGGGCCGGGAGCGAGAAGACCTTGGCGACCGTCTCGGGACGGCCGTCCGGGGACACACCCAGGGCGGCGGCCCGCTCCGCGACCGTGTCGGCGTGCCCGCGGGTGGCCGAGACGACCTCGTCCAGCTGCAGGTGGACCGAACGGAACCGGGGGCCGACCACGTTCCAGTGGGCCTGCTTGGCGATCAGCGACAGGCCGAGCAGGTCGACCAGTGTGTCCTGGAGCGCCTCGCCCGTGATCTTCAGGGCCTCGTCGGGCAGCGGGCTCTTCACAACGGTCATGGGTGGCTGCTCCTCCTTGATCATGGATGTCACGGAGAGGGAGCGGCGGGCGCTCCGCGACTCCCTCAGACGCGCGGGTGCCCCGGGCGTTCCGCCACAAACTCCCTCGTCGCCGTCCCCGCCGTACCCGCCGGTTCCGCTTCCCCGGGGACCGCGCGGCGGTCTATAGTCCGAAACTAGCGGTGCTAATCACACAGGCCGCCGGTCACCGGCAGGGGCCGGCGTCCGGACAGGAGTTCCCTCGTGCGTCCCGTCCACTTCGCGGCCGCCCGCCGCACCCCCATCGGCCGACTTCGCGGAGCCCTCTCCACGGTGCGGCCCGACGACCTCGCCGCCGCCGTCATCCGCGGCCTGGTCACCGACGTGCCGGCGCTGGACCCGGCGCGCGTGGACGACGTCTACTGGGGTGCCGCCAACCAGGCCGGCGAGGACAACCGCAACGTCGCCCGCATGGCCGCGCTGCTCGCCGGGCTCCCCGAGACCGTGCCCGGCGCCACCGTCAACCGGCTGTGCGCCTCCGGCCTCGAAGCGGTCACCACCGCCGCCCGCACCATCGCCGCCGGCGAGGCCGACATCGTCGTCGCGGGCGGCTCCGAGTCGATGAGCCGGGCCCCCTTCGTGCTGCCCCGCCCCGACGAGGCCCTCCCGCACCGCATCGAGACCGTCGACACCCGCCTCGGCTGGCGGCTGGTCAACCCCGCGATGAAGGACCTGCACGGCCTGCTGTCCATGGGGGAGACGGCCGAGGAGGTCGCCCAGCGGCACGGCATCACGCGCGAACGCCAGGACGAGTTCGCCCTGCGCAGCCACCGGCTGGCGGCCGACGCCCGCAAGAACGGCCACTTCGACGACGAGCTGCTGCCCGTGCGGCGCCCGGACGGCGTGGTCGTCGACGCCGACGAGTGCATCCGCGAGGACACCTCCGTCGAGAAGCTGGCCCGGCTCAAGCCGGTCTTCCGCGACGGGGGCTCCGTCACCGCGGGCAACGCCTCCCCGATGAACGACGGCGCCGCCGGACTGATCCTCGTCAGCGAGGAGGCCCTCAACGACCTCGGCCTGGAGTCGCTGGGCCGCTACGTCGCCGGTGCCTCGGCGGGCGTCCACCCGGACGTCATGGGCCTCGGCCCGGTCCCCGCCACCCGCAAGGTGCTGGCCCGCGCCGACTGGGGCGTCGCGGACGTCCAGGAGGCCGAGTTCAACGAGGCGTTCGCCGCGCAGGCCCTGGCCTGTGTGGACCAGCTCGGTTTCGACCCCGACCTGGTCAACCCCAGCGGCGGCGCCATCGCCCTCGGCCACCCGCTGGGCTGCTCCGGCGCCCGCATCCTCACCACCCTGCTGCACCGCATGCGCCGCACCGGCGCGGAACGGGGACTGGCGACCATGTGCGTGGGCGTGGGGCAGGGCAGCGCGGTGCTCGTCGAGCGGCACTAGCCTTCTTCGTCCAGGCCGTGTGCCGGGCTCGCGGGCCCGGCGCGGACGCTGACCCCGGGCAGCTCCCGGGCGCCGGGCCCTCCCGGTCTGCCCCGGGGTGCCCCCGTGTCCGGCCGAGGCTTGTCCGGACATAGCATCGGTTCTCTCATGAACACGATGACGCTCTGGCAGCTCGCCGGCTGGGAGTTCGCCGCACTCGCCTTCGCCGCGCTGCTCGTCGGCTTCTCCAAGACCGCCGTGAGCGGGGCCAACACGGTCAGTCTGGCGATCTTCGCCGCCGTCCTGCCCGCCCGCGCCTCCACCGGCGTCCTGTTGCCGATCCTGATCGCCGGGGACGTGCTCGCCGTGCTCACCTACCGCCGGCACGCCCACTGGCCCACGCTGTGGCGGCTGTTCCCGGCCGTCGCGGTGGGCGTCGTCGTCGGCACCGTGTTCCTGCTGTGGGCGGACGACGGCATCGTCCGGACGTCGATCGGGGCGATCCTGCTGCTGATGTCCGCGATCACCGTCTGGCGGCGGCGGCAGGCGGCCGAGGACGACGAACCCGACGCGCTCACCAGCCGGGCCGGGCGCGCCAAGGCCCGCTCCTACGGCGTGCTCGGCGGTTTCACCACCATGGTCGCCAACGCCGGCGGTCCGGTGATGTCGCTGTACCTGCTCTCCGCCGGCTTCCGCAAACTGGGCTTCCTCGGCACCTCGGCGTTCTTCTTCCTCATCGTCAACGTCGCCAAGGTGCCCTTCAGCGCCGGTCTGGGCCTGATCGACGCCGACTCACTGCTGCTCGACGCGGCCCTCGTGCTGTTCGTGGTGCCCGGCGCGCTGCTCGGCAGATGGGCCGTGACCCGGATCAACCAGCGCCTGTTCGAGCAGATCGTCATCGGGGCAACTGTGGTGGGAGCCCTGCAGCTGCTTCTGCGCTAGGCCGGAACCGCCGCGGCGCCGCCGTACGGCCCACCGTCGCCGCCAGCTTGCGCAGCCTGCGCCAGTCCAGCCGCGGCGGCGCCTGCGCCACCCCGGGCCGGTTGCGCGGGACCCGGACACGCAGCGCGCCGGGGGCGATCCGGCAGTGCACCGGGGTGGGCAGCACCAGCGCCTCCCCGTCGACCCCCGCCTCGATCTCGTCGCGGTCGGCCTCGACGACCGCCTCCCGGGCGGTCAGGATGGTGAGGCCGCTCGGTTCCGGGCCGAGCAGCAGCGCCGCGGCGTCGACCGCGCCCTCCACCTTCACGCCGAGCACACCGAGCACCCCGGTGTCGATCCGGTCGCGGCGGCCGAGGCCGAAGGGGTCGTCGGTGCGGTACGGGTTGTTGCTGATCAGCACCGCCTGCGGCGCGGTGATCGTCGTGTCGCCGGCCCGGGCCACCAGCCGGGGCCCCTGCTGGCCGGTGAGCAGGTCGGGCAGCAGCTCCAGGCTGGTGCCGATCTTGTCGTCGCGGTAGGCGGGGCTCTGCACGATCGCCGCGTACGCGCCGAACGAGGCGTTGTTGACGAAGGGCCGGTCCCCGGCGAAGCCGAGGTCCACCCGGAGTTCCACGCCGTCCGTCAGCGCGTCCAGGCAGGTGGCCGGGTCGTCGCGGTCCAGCCCGAGGTCCAGCGCGAAGTGGTTCCGGGTGCCCGCGCTGATCACCAGGAACGGCAGGCCGTGCTCCGCGGCGACGGCCGCCACCAGCGCCTGGGTGCCGTCGCCCCCGGCGGCCCCCAGCAGGTCCGCGCCGTCGGCGACGGCTTCCCGGGCCAGTGCGGTGACGTCGTTGTACCGGTCCGGGTCGAGCAGGACGACCCGTGCGCCCAGGCGCTCGGCCTTCTCCCGCAGCCCGAAGCGGTCCACCTTCCCGCCGCCGGAGCGCGGGTTCATGATCAGCACCGGCCGCCGGGGCGGCGGTACCCTCCGCTCCCGCTCGCGCCGGGGCTGCCGGCCGCTCCCGGTGCCCCGCAGCGCGTACCGGCCGCTCCACACGGCCAGGCCCCACAGGGCCAGCGACACCAGCAGCGACCAGAACAGGGTGACGGCGAACAGGGCGATCACGGCGGCCGGGACGCAGACCGCCACCAGCGCGGCCAGCCAGCGCAGCGGGCCGCGCAGGGTCAGCGTCCACCAGACGGCCGCCGCGCTCAGCGCCAGCGCCGCGGCCCCGCACACCAGCAGCAGCAGACCGGTCAGGCCCCCGTCGATCAGCGGGACCAGCACGGCGGAGGTGGCCGCGGCCAGCGCGGCCCGTGCGGCCCACCGCTGGGCGCGGAAGGCCCGCCTGCTCAGGTCCACTGCCATCATTCCTCCACTCGACCGCGTCATCGTAGGGTCTGCGCGGGCGAGGACGGGGCGTCATCCCGGTTGCCGGTCACGCGGGCGGGCGGCGGTACGCGTCGGCGACCGCACCGCACCACCGACACGCGCAGACCGGCCGCACGTCCAGCGTCGCACGCCGGGGCACGGCAGCGGGGCGGCTTGATCACGGTCGTCGGTGACGCCGCGACCGGCGGATTCGCGACCGCTGGCACCGGGCCCCGTCGTGCGCCCCGCGCCCGTAGCGGGTACGTGGCCGGTCAGGCGCCGCCGCGCAGGCGGGGGGCCGCGGCCCCCGGGTCGACGGGCAGAGCGGACCCGCTCTCCACGCCCGTCGCCAGCCCGCGGGCCCAGGCGATCACGTCGGCCAGGTCCATCCCGTGCGGCCGGGGGTCTCCGCCGGGCCCCGCCGCCCATTCCTCCACGGCGCCGGCCCCGCGCCGCAGCAGACGGGCACCGCCCGTGAGGTTGCCCCGGGCCGCGTGGGTCAGGCCCACGGCGAGCTGGGCGAGCCCCCGCCACAACTCCCGCTCCTCGTCCGGGCCCGACTTCCAGGCGTCCTCGAACACCTCGTGCGCGTGGAAGGGCTTGCCCTCGTCGAGCAGACGCTGGGCCTCGGCGACGCTCCGTGCGGGGGGCCGCACGACGCCCTCGGGCTGCCGCGGCACGCCCTCCGCGCCGTACGGCAGGGGCCGTCCGAGCCCGTCCCGGGGCCGGGCGTTGCGTGCCCTGCCCTCGCTGTCGCGGTCCCGCGCGGCGTCCGCCCGGCCCGCCACCGGGCCGCCCGCGCCGTTCGTCCCGTCCGGTCCGTCCATGCTGCCCATCATGCCCATGCACCGATTGTCCCCCGCCGGTCCCCGCTTCGGCCGGGGCCCCGTTGTGCGGTAAGGTGCTGTCCGCGCGATCACGTGGTGGTGACACCGGGTGGCGCGCACCGGGACGTGGCGCAGCTTGGTAGCGCACTTGACTGGGGGTCAAGGGGTCGCAGGTTCAAATCCTGTCGTCCCGACGCAAAAGCCCTGGTGAGACGAGGTTTCTCACCGGGGCTTCGTCGTGTCCGAGGGTCTGTTCCCGTGGTCGTCACGTCGCCGGTGGGGCGGTGCAGGGTCTCGGGCGCGTGTCGCGATCGGCGAAAGCGCCTCGACGTCCTGGGCCGGTTCACGCGTCGATGTCGCAGAGATAGTGGACGAGGGCGACCTCCTGCCCGGACGGAGCAAGGCCGCGGGTCGTTTCGCCTCTGATGAAGCCCGCCTGTTCGAGGACACGCTGAGACGCCTGGTTCTCAGGCAGAGTGCGAGCCGTGAGCCGGACGAGGCCGCTGCGCCTGGCGAACTCGATGCCGAGACCGACGGCGGCCCGGGCCACGCCCTCGCCACGGTGATCCGGGTGCACCCAGAAGCCGACCTCGACAGAGTCCTGTTCCACACCGAAGAGCACGAGGCTCCCGGCGAAGGCGTCCGTGGCGGGGTCGGCGACGGTCAGAACCGCGAGGTCACCGCGTTCCAGGCCGTCGCGGATCACCCCTTGGACCAGATCGTTGACGGACGCCTCGGTGTACTCCGGCTCGGGCAGGTGCGCGTACCGGCGAACCGTCGGGTCGGTGGTGCCGGAGACGTAGGCGCTCGCGTCATCCGGACGCATCGCGCGCAGGACTGCCCGGCTGCCGCGAAGCGGGAGGGATCTGGAATCCAGCATGCGGCAAAACTAACATAGTTCGGATAGGGTGGGGCTGTGAGTTATTGGGAGCACCGCAAGCCCGTCCGAAGAGCCCGCGCCGTGGATGTGCGCGACATGGCCCGCGTCGCGGTCGAACTGCTCGACGAGGGCGGACTGCGCGCCCTGACGGTGCGCGCGGTCGCCCTTCGTCTGGACGTCGCCCCCGCCAGCCTGTACTCACGCATCGCAGCAGTGGATGACCTCCACGACCTCGCGCTCGACGACGCCCTCGGGCAGGACACCGAGGCACAGCGAGCCCTCCTGGAAGCGGAGCTTCACCCGCTGATGCTGGCTTACTACCGGCACCTCGTCCGCCACCCCTGGGCGTGCCAGGTCATCGCCATGCGCGCACCACGAGGTCCGAACTACCTCCGCCTCTCCGAGCGACTGTGCGCCCTGCTCGCCCGACGGGGGTCGGCCGATCCTCTCGGTGACGCATACGCCCTGTCGAACTTCGTCATCGGAAGTGCAACGACCGCCCCGGCCGCGCATCACGAACCGGACGCGCCGGTCGATCAGGAGGTCGCCCCGTTCTACGCGTCACTCCACTCGGCGCACAGGGCCGATCCCGAAGCCGTCCTCGACGCGGGTCTTCACGCCCTGCTGCGCCGATAGTCCCGGTGGCGCCCCGCAGTTCGTCCCGTCGGGTCGCCGTTCCCGGACCGCCGGGCGACGGACAAGCAGACGCTTCTGATAGAAGCGAGCATGACCATCGTGCCGCTGTGTCCTCCCGCCCCCGTCCACCTCGCCCGCGCGGGCGGTCCGCGATGACCGCCGGGATCGACACGCCCGACCGCCGGGGGCGCACCGGGCTCGACCGCACCGGACGGGACCTGACCCGCAACCCGCGGGTGAGGGTGCGGGACGTGCGGCTGCTGTCCAGTCACTGGTACGTGGAGCGGACCACGACGTTCGACCTCCTGCGTGCCGACGGGACGTGGAGCACCCAGGAACGCGAGACGCACGACCGGGGCAACGGCGCCACGATGCTGCTCTACGACCCGGAACGCGAAACCGTCCTGCTCACCCGCCAGTTCCGCTTCCCGGTGTACGTCAACGGCCATCCCGACGGCATGCTGATCGAGACCCCGGGCGGTCTGCTCGACGACGAGGACGAGCACCCGGAGACCGCCGTGCGGCGCGAGGTGACGGAAGAGACCGGGCACACCATCGGCACCGTCCGGCACGTCTTCGACGTCTACATGAGCCCCGGCTCGGTCACCGAACGCGTCAGCTTCTACGCCGCCGCCTACGGCCCGTCCACCCGGACCCACGCCGGCGGCGGCCTCGGTGAGGAGGGCGAGGACATCGAGATCCTCGAACTGCCCTTCCGGCGGGCCCTGGAGATGATCCGCAGCGGGGAGATCAACGACGCGAAGACCATCATGCTGCTGCAATGGGCCGCCCTCGACGGGCCGTTCGCGCGCTGACGGCCGTCAGGCGAAGCGGTCCAGCAGCGCGTCGAGTCCCGACGTGAGCCCTTCCGGCCCGCCGCGCTCCGCGAGCGCGGTGGCGGTCTCCCGCAGCCGCGGCAGCTCCTGCGCCGGCATGCGGTGCAGGCCCAGCCGGAACGCCGGGTCGGGCTCGTCGGGGTTGTCGACCATCGGCCGGAGCTCCACCGCCACATAGCCCAGGATCCAGGCCGTGCAGGCGCGGAAGGCGGCCGAGGCGCGGACCTCGTCGAGCCCTGCCTCGCCGAGGAGCACCAGCATCCGCTCGTGGTCCCGCAGGACCGCCATCGGCCGCTGAGCCATCGGGACCGCGAGCATGCGTGTCGCGAGCAGCGGGACCGCCTGCGGGTGGTCCATGCACACGTCGTAGGTCGCCCGGGCGATGCGGTGCAGTCCGGCCCGCCAGTCCGGGACGTCCGGGTCCGCCCCGCCCTCCCGGCCGGCTTCCAGCCGCTCCTCGATCTCCAGGTACAGGGCCTCGACCAGGCCGTCCAGCAGGGCGTCCTTGCCGGCCGCGTACCGGTACAGGGCCATGGCCTCCACACCCAGTTCCGCGCCCAGCCGGCGCATGCTCAGGGCCGACAGACCCTCGCGGTCCACCAGGGCCAGGGCCATGGCCAGGACGCGCTGACGGTTCAGCCGGCCGAGACGCCCTTGGTCGCTGGCCCGTCGAGCCGGGGCGGACCGTTGCTCCTTCGCCACTTCCAGCCTCCCGCCGAGCTCTGCTGCCGGTCGCTTCGTACGATACGGCCCCCATGGTCATTCGCGCGCGAGCCAGCGCACCTCGTGGCTCTCCAGGTCAAGGGTCCGGCCGTCGACACGCACCCGGACGGCCCGGTCGCCGGTGTTCACCACCAGAGCCGCCTCGCGGTCGGCGAGCACCCGGACGCGACGCCCGTCCGCGGGGCGCACGCCGACCGGGACGAACGTCGTGCCGGGCGGGAACTCCGCCTGGAAGCGGCGGACCAGGTCCAGCATGGGCAGCGGTTCCCCGCCCGTTCCGTCGGTGAGTTCGGTGCTGCGCCACAGACAGCCGGGGCAGGGTCCGCGCCGTTCCTGCGGGTTCCAGTAGAAGCCCGTCGTGGCCCCGCCCCGCACCATGGCGATCATGGCGGTGGCCTGCACCGCCTCGCGCAGCCGCTCGCTCCACCGGTCGCCGCCGGAGTTCGGTTCGACGTAATACTCGGACCACCACAGGGGCAGCGCGGTCCGCGTGCGCAGCCACCGGCCCACGGCGGTGAACTTCTCGGTGGCACCGAAAGGGTCCGCCAGCCTCTCGTCGTCGTGGGTGTAGCTGGAGCCGTCGACGACCACGAAGTCGGCCCCCGCCTTGTGCGCGTTCCAGTAGTCGAAGGCGTCGAGGACGCGCTGGTCGACACTGCCCCAGGGCCCCGACAGGTGGGAGGTGTGCGTCGTCCGTCCGGGCCGGAGGCTGTCCATGTTCAGGTAGGGCCCCCCGACCAGGTTGGCCCCGTTCACCTGCTTCAGCGCGTGCCGGACCTTGTTGTAGAGCAGGGTGTACCCCTCGTAGTCCCAGCGCTGCTTCGTCTCGTCGAAGAAGCCCTTGAATTCGTTCCAGACGATGAAGTGCCGCACGTCCGGATAGCGTTCGGCGACGGCCGCGGCGAGGGCGGCGAAGTCGTCGTAGTGTTCGCGGTCCGGCGCCGTCTCCAAGGACGGCTCGGACCAGTCCGTGTGGCCCGGCCGGCCGCCCTTCATCCAGTCCGGTGCGCAGCACAGAGTGATCACGGGTGTGCCGCCGGTCTTCCGGATGAACTCCATCCGGTTGTCCAGCGCCGCGAAGTCGTAGCGGCCCGGCGACGGCTCCGGGTTGGCGGCGCCCCAGCCCATGATGTGCTGGACCTGGGGCAGCGGCACGGCGGAGACGGCGCGCCGCACCCGCTCCATGGCGGCGCGGTCGCCGACGTCCGCGCTCCACTGCGTGTGGGTGAGGCCCCAGCCGAGCTCCGGTCGCGGTGACCGGTCGGCGCGGGCCGACGGTGCGGTCACCGGGTCGTCGCCGGCCGGCACGCCGGACGCCTCCGTGCCGGTGCCGGAGCAGGCGGACAGGGCGATCAGCAGCACGGCGGCGATCATGCCGACCCACGGTGAGCGCCACCGCAGGCGCGTTCCGGGCCGTGCGCGGCCGGCCGGGGGCAGCGGCGCTGCGGGACTTTCCCGCGACGCCGGGGACCCGGCGCCCCGCTCCGGTGCGGCGGGACACCGGCCGGGGCGGACGCGCGGGCGACCCGCCACCTCAGCCATGCGCCCCTCCGGCTCGTCGGGTCAGCCGACGGGTCGCGCGGACCAGCGCGTACCCCTTGGTCAGCGACCGGTCCACGGCGAACGTCCGGCCGACGGCGCGGCCCTCCACCAGCCGCGCGAACTCCCGCGGACCGGTGGTGCGCCGGACGGTCATCCGCCGCAGGGCGAACGGGCCCTGCCTCGGGTGCGCCAGCGCGTTGCCCACCGCCACCGACTGGGTGAAGCCCGCGCCGCGCACCACCTGGCGGACCCGCCGGTCGCTGTAGCCGTACGGATAGGCGAAGGATGCGGGCACGCGTCCCGTCCGCTCGGCGATGATCTCCCGGCAGCGCTCCACCTCGTACCGCAGGGCCCTGCCCGGCAGTTGGTCGAGCTGCGGATGGCTGTGACTGTGGCCGCCGATCTCCGCTCCTCCCACGGCGAGTTCGTTCACCTCGTCCCAGTCGAGCATGGTGTCCAGGGCCGCGCCGCGCAGCTCGTAGGGGCCGCGGAGCCAGCCGGAGGTGATGAACACCGTGACCACGAAACGCAGTTCGCGCAGCACGGGCAGGGCGTGACGGTGGACGCCCCGGTAGCCGTCGTCGAAGGTGATCAGGACGGGACGGCCCGGCAGAGGCAGCCCGCCGCGCCAGGCGGCAGCCAGCCGGGAGGTGGTCACGGGGCTGAACCCGCGCTCCGCGAGCAGCTGCATCTGCTCGGTGAAGGCCCGCGGTGTGACGGACAGGGCGCGGACCGCGGCCGTCGGCACGTCGGTGACCGCGTGGTACATGAGAACGGGTACGGGCTGAGTCACCACGGTCTCCTTGCTGAAGAGGGGCGTCGGCGCCCGGGGCGGTACCGGCCGGTCCTACGACGTCCTCACGTGAGCGCGGACCCTGCCCACGCTCTTGAGCAGCCGGTCGGCCGGCTTGCGCAGCTCCGGCCGCGCCACAACGGTGTTGCGCAGCATGCGGGCCGGAGCCCGCCGGGCCCGGTGGGCCAGTGCGACCGGGTGGTGCTGCCGGGACACCCAGCCCTCGGAGACGGACAGTTCCCCGGTCTTGAGCATGTCCTTGTGCAGACGCTGCCCGCGTCCCAGGTCGAGATACGACAGACCGTCCTCGGCCGCGCCCCGGGCCATGCGCAGGTGCAGCACGATGCCGGGTGAGTACTTGGCGAAGTCCGGGTCGTACGCCGGGAACCAGCAGGCCAGCACGTGCCCGGAGCGCAGTCCGAAGTGTGCGGCGACCGGGCGGTCGGCCACGTACAGCACGGACAGGAGACCGGCGAAGGAGTCCGTCCGGCGAGTGAACAGGTCCTCCGCCAGCCGGACGTTCGACGGGTGCGCGAACCGGTCGCTGCGGCCGGTCCTGCGGTACTGGGCGGACTTCCATGCCAGCAGCGTGCGCAACGCGGCGGGGTCGCGCTCGTCGTGCACGTAGCGCACCTCCCCGGTGGCCCGGGCCATTTTCCGTTCCAGCGCCAGCCGGACCTTGGTGCCGCGTCCGGAGCGGGCCCGCAGCCGGGCGACGTAGGCGTCCCAGCCGTCCGCGACGTCCATCACCGGCGACGGGAAGGTGCCGGTGACCGACTGCTCGAAGGAGTCCTGCTGCTGCGCGAGGTGGTCGAACTCCCAGATGGCCAGGTCGCACGCGGTGAGCAGCTCCCGGGCCTCCCAGCGGAACCCGGGCGCGTGCACCAGGCCCTGGCAGTCGGACAGACCCAGGCCGACCGCCCGGCCCACCCCGGCCGGGCCGCGCTGGTAGGGGAAGAAGGCCACGGGCTCGCCGTGCACACCGTCGTCCCGCACGACGGCCACGCGCACCCCGCGCCGGGCGGCGCCCACGGCCAGCGTGAACTCGGGGGAGAGGAACGGGTTCGCCATCTGCGGCGAGCCGTGCAGGTAGGCCTTCTCCTGGAGGGTCTTCCAGGATGTCAGCTCGGCCGCGGTCAGCGCATTTGGCCGGCGTATGTCGATGTCCATGATCCGTTTCCTTCCGCTGGTGAGGGTCGTGCCACGGTCGTGTCGGCCGTGGCAGCCGCCGTCCGCACGCTCCAGGCCCCCGAGGCCCTGCGGCGGGTCTGGACCGTGCCGACGGCGTAGCCCACGGCCGCGGTCACGACCCCCGTCACGATCGCCCCGGCGCGGCGCACACCGCCGGGACGTCCCCGCAGGGCGTCGGCCAGGCCGCGCAGCACCCCGGCGGGCAGCACCCGCGTGGCGTAGCGGCGTTCCGACTCAAGGCCCTTGCGGACCCCGGCATGGCGGGTGACCCGGGCCTTGGACAAGCCCTCGGCATAGACGCGGCGCCGGAAGTAGGCGAAGTGTTCCCGGGCGGCGGGGACCTTGTGGTGGATGACGGCACGGTCGTCGACCAGCAGGACGGCCTCCGGCCGCACGCGGGCCAGCCGGATGCAGAACTCGGTCTCCTCGCAGCCCAGCGGGCGGGCGTCGCCGTCGCGTCCGATGCCGACGGCGAAACCGCCCGCGGCATCGAACGCCGTCCGGCGGAAGGAGGCGTTCCCGCCCAGGACGTTGCGCACCGGCGCCCGCCCCGGAGGCATCCCCCGGTACGCGCAGCCCACCACCCAGTCGAACTCGGGCGGGAACCACACCGGCCGGTGCCCGGAGGCCCACACCGGGACCGTGCGGCCGCCCACGGCCAGGACCCGGGGATCGGTGTACGCCGACACCATGTGCCGCAGCCAGTCCGGTTCGGCCACCGCGTCGTCGTCGAGGAAGGCCACCACGGTGCCGCGGGCGACCGCGATGCCCGTGTTGCGGCCGGCGGAAAGTCCTCGGGGACCCTCGTTGGCCATGGTCCGGACCGCCATGCCGCCACGCCCGGTGCCGTCGTGGCCCGCGAACCTTCTGCCGATCCGGTCGAGCAGGGCCGGGTTGTGGTCGACCACCAGCAGCGTTTCGAGGGCAGGCAGGCTCTGCCGCTGTACCGACCGTACGGCGGCGAGGATGTCGTCCCAGCGGTCCTCGGTGTAGACGCAGATGATCACGGAGATGTCGGTGGGGGGCACGTCACTTCTCCTTCTCGGAAGGTTCGTCGTCGGAGGTCCGGGACAGCCAACGCGACCGCCGGACCACCAGCCAGAGGGCGAGCAGGCTTTGCGCGAGGAGCCAGGCGAGGCCGCCTCCGGCCAGGCCCAGGACCGGGAGCAGGACCGTGGCCAGCCCCAGTACCAGGACGCACAGGACGCATTGGAGTCCCACGACGCGGCGCAGGTTCCGCTGCATGCGCGCGACGTCGACGGCCACGCTCACCAGGAGGTTGGGCAGCGCCGACAGGGCCAGCAGGCGCAACAGGGTGGTCCCGTGCTCCGCGTACTCCGGCCCGAAGAAGGCCAGGAACCGCGGTGCGACGACGATGATCACGACGGTGCCCGCGCCCAGCAGGAGCGCCGAGTGCCGCAGCACCCGGGAGGCGTGCCGGGCCAGGTCTCCGGGGGTGTGCGCCGCCTCGACGATCAGCGAACTGCCCATGTTGGTCGCCAGCAGGTAGGGCACGTAGCCGACGATCCACGCGAGCGAGTAGTAGGCGCTCTGGGCCGGGCCGAGGGTGTTGAGCACGATCAGGGGAACCAGGCTGTACGCCGCCATCCGGAACAGGGAACCGGCGTAGTCGGCGGAGGCGTATCCGAGCAGGCGGGGCGGGCGGGCCGCCGCGGGAGCCTCGCGCTCGTGGCGGGGCACGGCGCGCCGCAGCAGGTAGGCGTTCGCCACGAGCAGCGCGACCACGAGGGCACCGGCCCACGAGATCAGGATCCCGGTGAAGAACGCCAGGGTGGCACCGACGGCGAGCAGCAGGATCTTCACCACGGCGAAGATCACGTTCTCGGCGACCACCCAGCCGGGCTGCCGCACTCCGGTCAGGGCACCGTCCTGCAGGGCGAAGATGGTGTATCCCGCCGTGTAGGCGACGAAGAAGAGGCCGGTCACCGGGGTGAGCAGGAACCCGAGGCCGGGACTGATCGTGGGCACCAGCAGGAGGAACGCCACGGCGATCAGCACGCTGCAGGCGATGCCCGCGGCGTAGGAGACGAGCACCAGCCTGCGGGTGTGCCGTCCGGCCGCCGGAACGAAGCGGACCAGGAAGTCGGAGAGGTTGAGCTGGCCGACGGTGGACAGCAGGGTCGCGGCGGAGACGGCGGCATAGTTGAGTCCGACGGTCCGGTCGTCGTACCACCGGGTGGCCAGGACCCAGAAGACGGCGCCCAGGGCGGCGTTGACGATCGAACTCATGGCGAGCAGATGACCATTGCGCAGCAGCGGCTCCCGGGGCAGCACGGCCGTCCACCTGGTCCGCCATGGCGCCGGGGCGGGACGGCCGCCGGCCCCGGAGCCGGGTGCGGCCGTCACGTCGGCCGGGGCAGCCTTGCCGGTCCGGGCGGATGCGCTGGAGGCATGGGGTGCGCGCACGACCGCTCCTCAGCTCTCGGCGGCGTCATCGGCCGTGCGGCGGACGGTGTCCCTCGCCCGGCGGCCGGCGGCCAGGACCGCGGCCGAGGTGATCGCCGCGAGGATCAGCACCGCCCGGCCCGGGGTGAACGCGTGGCCCAGGAAGAGCGCCTCCGCCACCAGCACCGAGAGCGACAGGCTGACCGCCCCCGTGAGCAGGGCCGCCTCCAGCGGGCCCGATCGGCCGGAGCCGGGGGGCCGGAGGCGTCCGGCGCACAGGAGCGTGAGCGCGAGCCCCGGGCAGGTGAGGAGGAAGGCGGCGACGACCGCCACCCGCAGTGGTGTGGCGTCCGGCAGCGCGAGCGCCGCGAGCGCGAGCCACCCGGACATCGCGAGTCCCCATCGTCGTGGCAGGGTCATGGCTGCCTCGTTTCCCGCGGTGCGTCGAACCGGTACACCACCGCGTCGTCGTTGCGGAAGACCAGGGTGAAGTCGGGGGCCGTGGCCATCGCCGTCTCCAGCCGCCGCACGAAGCCGGCGGGCAGCTCCCCGTTCAGGCGCAGGTCTGCGGTCTGGGCACGGTTGATCAGGACGTACGCGGGCTTGTTCTCGGCCCGGCCGAGGAGCGGTTCCAGGCCCGTCAGCGGGTTCTGCAGCATGAGGCGCTTGATGCCCATGCTCTCTTCGGTGATCTCGGTGCGCTCGTGCCGGTCGTAGTCCGTCTCGAGTCCGGGCGCGGCGAAGGTGACCGAGATGACCATGGTGCCCGTCGGTGTCCTGGTCGTCACGAACCGGGTCGCCGCCACCTCGTCCGAGGAGAACCGGTTCATGGCCTCCTTGGTGTAGTAGCCGAACGTCAGACTCACGACCATGGCCACCAGCAGGACGTACAGTCCGGCCGTCCGCAGTACGCGGCGTCGCCCCGGGGACGGCAGCAGCAGCGCGGCCACCAGGAGGGCGGCGGAGGGCAGCGCGAACATGTAGGCCCGGAAGACCATTTCGCCGCCGTAGGCGTTGACCAGCATCAGCGGAAGCGGGAACAGGGCCAGCCAGGGCAGCGCGGTGCGCCGGGTCCAGGGCCGTGCCTTGAGGGCGACCGCTGCCAGCAGAAGGATTCCTCCCGACAGCCCGCGGTCGATCCACGACACCATGACCTGGCTCGGAGCGGCGTCGGCGAGCCGGCTCAGTCCGGACCACACGTTGGCCTCGGGCCGGGTGAGCGCGTGCAGGAAGCTGTCGAGGTTCTCCGCCACGTACGGCCGCGCCACGGTGGCATCCCAGATGACGGTGAGGGCGGCCGCCCCGCCCAGTGCGGGCAGGGTCACCGGCCGGTTGCGCCGGGGCACGGACAGCAGCGCGAGGGCACTGATCAGCATCAGCGGGGTGAGCTGGTGGGACGACACGATTGCGGCTTCGATCACCAGCACCAGCGCCAGCCGGCCGCGGGACAGGCGGCCTCGCGGTGGCGCGCCGGGCGCCCGTGAGCCGGGCAACTGCCGTACGACCAGGGCGATCACGCACGCGAACAGCAGGAAGGTGAACGCCTGGGGGGCGAAGTAGTCCTGGCCCACCCAGGAGCACGAGTAGTAGATCCACACGCCCGTCCAGATGAGCCTGCGGTCGGCCGTGACCGACCGGTAGATCAGCAGCAGCGGGACGAGCAGCAGCACGTTCGCGAGCACCTGCGCCCACAGGGCGTACGCCAGCGAGGACTCCAGGCCGGTGGCCTTCAGGAGCGAGGCGTTCAGCTCGAAGAAGCCGGGCCACTGGTTGTAGATGTCGAAGCCGCCGGCCTCCGGGACCGCGCCGTTGTGGCGCATCATCGCGTCGATGACGGCCACGTGCTTCCACGCCCATGAGTAGCGCAGCTCCTGGTAGAGCACAGGAGGTGTGGCGTGCAGGAACGCGATCAGCGTGAGGGAATAGGCCGCGTAGCAGCCGTGCGGTGTCCGCCTCCCGGCCGCCGCCAGGCAGAAGCCGAGGACGAGCAGAGCGAGGGCGGCCCAGAACAGCACGGGCAGCACCTGCAGCAGCCCCAGGTCGCCCATGCCGTCCAGCCGCACCCCCTGCAGCGACCACAGCCACAGCGCCACGGACACCGGCAGCAGCACCAGAGCGGTGAGGGCCGCGGGACCCGGCCGGGACCACCGGGACCGGCCGTCCGTGGGGACCCGGCCGCGGACACCCGCCGCGCCTTCCGGATTGACGGCGCTCGGGGGCAGGCTGCCCTGCCCCGCCGGGACCGGCACCGGGGGCGGGGGCGGGGGCCTGCGCCCGCCGTTCTCCGGTGCCTCGGGAAGGGCGCCCCGTACCACGGCGTAGAGGCGGCTCATGGTCGCCTCCGACGCCGCGGGAGGGGCGCGCGCACGGGGCGTGCGGCGGTCTTCATGCCGGGTTCCGTGGCAGGTACCGCACCCGGGCGCCCGGCCGCTCGGAGAGCAGCGTGCGCAGCACCCGGCGGCCGTCGGAGACGGCGTGCAGGTTGGACCGCCCGCTGCGGCGCGGCAGTTCGAGGCTCGGCACCTCGGCGACGCGCAGCCCGGAACGCAGGGCGTGGGTGATCATTTCCGTCTCGATCTCGAAGCCGGACGCGTGCAGGTCGAGTTCCTGCAGGAAGCTGCGCCGGAAGGCGCAGTAGCCGTAGCAGAGGTCCGTCAGCGACGCGTCGTAGAGATGGTTGACGGCGGCCAGCAGGACGTGGTTGCCGAACTGGCGGATGCGCGTGATGTCGAGCGAGCCGCCCCCCGCCATGAACCGGGAGCCTTTGACGAAGTCGTAGCCGCAGTCCAGGAAGTGCAGGTAGTGCGGGATCTCGGCGGGCGCCATGCTGCCGTCCGCGTCCAGCATCACGATGTAGTCGCCCTCCGCGGCGTCGAAGCCGGTGCGCAGGGCGTTTCCCTTGCCCGGGCCGCTCTGCGGCACGCTGCGCACCTCGGGCAGGCACTGCCTGGCCACCTGCACGGTGGCGTCGCTGGAGGCGCCGTCGACCAGGATCACTTCGTCCACGCAGTCGGGAATCTGCTCGAAGACCCAGGGAATGTTGCGGGCCTCATTGCGCGCGGGCACCACGAGGCTCACGGTGGCCCGCGGTGCCGGACGGTCTCCCGCCCGGCGCTGCGGGTGGGTGGGGTGGTCCGTGGCCCTGCGGGCCGGGGACCCCTGCGCGTACCCGTCGGGCACGCGGACGTGTGTCGGGGGCGAAAGGGGATGCGCGGCGTTGCTCATGGGGCGGTGCCTCCGGAAATTCGGTCCCGGCCGGTGTCCGGTGTGCCGTCGGGGAACGGCCGGACACCGCGCCGGTGTGGTGCGGGAGGGCCGAGGGCCCGGTCGTCGCCTGCGGGACGCGGACCGCCGGCCGGCCATGGGGTGCGTCCGCCGTGTCCTGAGCCTCGGAGGAGACACCCTACGTTTATGTTGTATACGTACATCTTTGGTGCAGATCGGGCATATGGTCAAGTGCTCGCGCTCGAGCGGCGGTATGGTGGTCGAACGGCAAAGTGCACGACGGCGTGGTTCCGATCATGAAGCCACGCATTGAGGATTACGCCCTCGTCAGTGACCTGGAGACCGCCGCCATGGTGGGCAGGGACGGGTCCATCGACTGGCTGTGCTTGCCCCGCTTCGACTCGCCCGCCTGTCTGGCCGCGCTCCTGGGCACGGGGGACAACGGGTTCTGGCGCGTCGCCCCCGTAGCGCGCGGCCCCTGCACCCGCCGGGCCTACCGCCCGGACACCCTGGTCCTGGAAACGGTCTGGGAGGGAGCCGGAGGCACCGTCCGGGTCACCGACTTCATGCCGCCGCGCACTGAGGCCCCGTGTCTGGTTCGTCTCGTGGAAGGGCTCAGCGGCACCGTGCACATGCGCAGCGACCTGCGGCTGCGCTTCCACCAGGGGCGCGTCGTCCCGTGGGTCCGGACCGCCGACGCCGGGACCGTGGCGGTCGCCGGACCGGACGCCGTCTGGCTGGGCGTCGAGGGCACCGTGGACACCGCGGACCGCACGGGCTCCACGGACTCCACGGTCGTCGACTTCACCGTCCAGGCCGGCCGGCGGCTCGCCCTCACCCTGGCCTGGTCCCCGTCGCACCTCACGGAGCCGCCCGCGGCACTGTTCGTGCCCGCGGAGACGGCCGGGAAGGAGACGCGCGACTTCTGGCGCCGGTGGACCGCGCAGTGCCGGTACGAGGGACCCTGGCGCGAAGCCGTGGTGCGCTCCCTCATCACCCTCAAGGCGCTCACCTACGCGCCCACGGGCGGCATCGTCGCGGCACCGACCACCTCCCTGCCCGGCTGCATCGGCGGCGAACGCAACTGGGACCACCGGTTCTGCTGGCTGCGCGACTCCACACTGACCCTGTCCTGTCTGCTGCACAGCGGCTACCGCGAGGAGGCCACGGCCTGGCTGGACTGGCTGGTGCGCGCCATCGCGGGCGATCCGACCGACCTGCAGACCGTGTACGGCGTAGGCGGCCAGCGGCTGCTGCGTGAGGTCGAGGCGCCGTGGCTGCCCGGCTTCGAGAGCTCGCAGCCCGTCCGCTTCGGGAACTCCGCCGTGAACCAGTTCCAGCTGGACGTGTACGGAGAGGTGCTGGACACCCTGTGCCTGTCGCTGCGGGCAGGCATCCCGATGCCGGCCCGGGTGTGGGGCCTGGTCGAGACACTCATGGGCCACCTGCGCCTCAGTTGGCGCCGGCCTGACCAGGGGCTGTGGCAGGTGCGCGGCCCCCGTCGGCAGTTCGTGCACTCCAAGGTCATGGCCTGGGTGGCCGCCGACCGTGCCCTGCGCATGGGCCGGCTGCTCGGCCGCAACGAGTTCTCGGGCGAGTGGCACGCCATGCGCGAGGAAGTGCACCGCGAGGTCTGTGCCCAGGGGTGGGACGCGCGGCAGGGCAGCTTCGTGCAGTCCTACGGCTCACCAGCCCTCGACGCCTCCGCGCTGCTGATCCCCCGGCTCGGCTTCCTGCCCGCCCGGGACGCGCGGGTGCGCGGCACCGTACGCGCGATGCGGCAACTGGACTGCGAGGGCTTCCTGCGGCGCTACGACCCGGCCGGCGGCGACGTCCACGACGTGGACGGCCTGCCCGGCCGTGAGGGCACGTTCGTCGCCTGTTCCCTGTGGTACGCCGACGCCCTCGCCGCGACCGGGGACCGGGCACGCGCCCGGGAGGTCTTCGAGCGGGTGCTGGCGGTCCGCAACGACGTGGGGCTGCTCGCGGAACAGTGGGATCCCGTCGCCGGGCGGCAACTGGGCAACTTTCCCCAGGCGTTCAGCCACATCGCGCTCGTCGAAACGGCCTTCGCCCTGGCGCGGCCGCCCCGCCCGGCCGTCCATCGCGCGCCACCGAGGGCCGGCGGCCCGCGCTGATCGGGCCATGGGCGCCGGACGCCCCGGTGCGCCGGCCCACGTGGCACGGATGGCGCGGGGCGTGCGTGCGCCGTGCTCACGGTGCTCCCCACCCGGACTGCAGGACTTCGGCACCGCAGGACTTCGGCTTCGGGCGCGTCCGCCCTCAGCGCGGCCGTCGGCCGTCGGCCTGCCGCAGGACGGCCTCCGCCTGTTCCAGGGTCATCGGGCGGGCGAAGAGGTAGCCCTGCCCGTACCCGCACCCCAGACGGGCCAGCAGATCCCGCTGCCCCGGCTCCTCGACGCCCTCGGCGACGACCTGGAGGTCCAGTGTGTGGGCCAGTCGGAGAATGCCCTGAAGCAGGGCGACCCGGCGCGGTTCGCGGGGGACGTCGTCGACGAACGACTTGTCGATCTTGAGCACGTCGACCGGGAAGTCCCGCAGATAGCTCAGCGAGGCGTACCCCGTGCCGAAGTCGTCGACGGCGAGGCGCACGCCGAGTTCCTTGAGCGTGCCGATGAGCGCGTCGATCCGGTCGGTGCGCCGCATGAGCACCGATTCGGTGAGCTCCAGTTGCAGGGTGCCGGGGGCCAGCCCGGCGGTGTCCAGCGCACCGCACACCTGGCTGAGGAAATCGGTGTCCCACCACTGCTGGGCGGACACGTTGACACTCAGGTACGTCGGTGTCCGCCGCTCGGTGGACCGCTGGAGCCGGGCCATGTCGGAGGCGGCCCTGCGCAGCACCCAGGCGCCCAGCGCCGAGATGTCGCCCGTTTCCTCCGCCAGTGGGATGAAGCGTCCCGGCGGCACCGCATCCCCGCGCAGCCCCGGCCAGCGGGCCAGCGCCTCGAATCCGGCGATCTCGCCCGAGACGATCTCCACCACCGGCTGGTAGAGCAGGGTGAACTGGCCGGAGGACAGGGCATCGCCCAGCCGGGCCCGCAGACCGGGCCGTTCCGGCGGACGGGGGCGGCGCTGCGACAGGAAGCGGCGCCACTGGTGCTTTCCGGCGGCCTTGGCGGTGTACAGCGCGAGATCGGCGAGCGCCAGCAGTTCCTCGGCGTCCGTGGTGTCCTGGGCGGTGGCCACGCCCACGCTCGCCGAGACCTCGACCGTCCCTTCGGCCAGCGGGAACGGTCTGCTGAGCGTCTGGACGACCTGGGCGGCGAGGAGTTCGGCGTCGAGCGGCTGCCGCGCGTCCTCCATGAGTACCGCGAACTCGTCCCCGCCGAGCCGTGCCGCCGTGTCGGTGCGGTGCAGGACCGCCGAGAGGCGTCCCGCGACGGCGCGCAGCAGCCGGTCGCCGCAGGCATGCCCCAGGGTGTCGTTCACGATCTTGAAGTCGTCGAGGTCGATGAAGAGCAGACAGGTGGTCGCGGTGCCGCGGCGCCCCCGCAGCAGGGCGCGTCCGGTGCGCTCCAGCAGCAGGGTCCGGTTCGGCAGACCGGTCAGGGAGTCGTGGAAGGCCCGCTGGGTGAGTTCCTGCTCCAGCTGCCGCTGCTCGGTGACGTCCCGCAGGGTCACCACCATGCCGTGCACGGCGGGGTCCCGCCGCAGGTCGCGGCAGCGCACCTCCACCTCGATCCGGCCCGCATCCCGTACCACCCACCAGTGGTCGTGGGTCTCTTCCCGGTCCGGGGCCCGCAGCCCTTCGAGCGTCCGCAGCACCCGGCCGCGCTGGGCCGGGTCGACCAGGTCGGCCAGCCGCCGCCCGACCGGCTCCTCGCTGCCGAACACGGCCCGTGCGGACGGACTGGCATACCGGACGCGCGCCTCGTCGTCGTCGACGACGAGGATGACGTCGGAGGCGTTGTGCACCAGCGTGCGGAAGTATGCGTCGCTCTCCGCGTGGACGATCTCCCGTCGCAGCGCGACCCGGCCGGCGGCCAGGCCCGCCTGCGCCGTGAGGAGCTCCAGGGCGCCGCGTGCCCTGCCGAGCCGCCGCTCGTCACCGACCGCGAGCAGGGCGCCCGTCGGTTCGGCGGACGGACGGCCGGGAGAGCCGAAGAGGCACACCAGGGCGGCCGGGAGGTCGCTGAAGCGGGCGGCGAGTTCCGGCCCGAGGGCGCTGAGGGGGACCAGCATCGCGCGGCGGGCGGTGAGGTTCTCGGGCCGGTCTCCGTCGCCCGGCCGGTCCGGCCCGTCGGGTGAGCCGGCCAGGCGCGCGGACAGCTCCCGTGCCTCCGCGGTCGGCAGCAGCACCGTCCGGGGGCCGGCCCCGGGCCCGACCAGCCCCGCTGCCGCGGTGGCGCAGATCTGCTCGATCTCCTCCGGCCGGGAGGCGGCGGTCAGGGACGCGGCCGCGAGGCGCAGCACCTGCTCCCGTGCCGCGGCGCGCCGACGGGACGCGACCGCCACCGCGATCCCGATCGCCGCCAGCAGGAGGAGCAGCCCGGCCACGACGGCCGGGACGACTGCGTCGCGCGCGCCCTCGGCGATCCCCCAGGGCACCGGCGCCGCCGGGACGGCGAGGCCGCAGACCGTCCGCCGTGCCGGGAAGCGGCAGACCGGCCGCGGGCGCCCCTCCCGCGTGCGCACTGCGCGCTACCCTTTCGGCCCCGGTCGGCGTGCGGAATCGGCGTAGCCGTCCGGGTTGTGCCGCTGGAAGTGCCAGGCGTCCCGGCACACGTCGGTGAGGGTCCGGGTGGGACGCCAGCCCCAGGCACGGGTCAGCGCGGTCGAGTCCGTGATCAGCTCGGGTACGGCGCCGGACCTGCCGGACACGACGCCGTACGGCACGGGGCGGCCGCTCGCGGCGCCGAAGGCGGCCACGACGTCGAGGGTCGAACTGCCCTCGCCGCGTCCGAGGTTGTAGACGGTCATACCGGGGCCGTCGGCGAGGTGGTCGAGCGCCAGCCGGTGGGCTTCCACGGCGTCCATGACGTGCAGGTAGTCACGGACCGTCGTGCCGTCGCGGGTGGGCAGGTCCCCGCCGCAGACGGGAACCTGCTCCCGCCGCCCGGCGGCGACCTGCGCGATGTGCGGCAGGAGGGAGTCGGGGGCGTGGTGCGGGTCCTCGCCCAGCAGACCACTGGGATGGGCGCCGGCCGGGGTGGCGCAGCGAAGGCACACCACGGTGCACTGGGGACAGTGCCGGCAGACGTCGGTGAGGATCTGCTCGCTCAGCCACTTGGACAGCGCGTAGGGAGTGAGAGGGGAGACGGGTGTCCGCTCGTCGAGCGGGCCGGGCCCGGCGTTCCCGTACAGGGCGTAGGAGGAGTGGTACACGAGGCGGTGCACGCCGTGCTCGTGCATGGTGCTCAGCAGGGCGGTCGTGCCGCCGACGTTGGTGTCGTGGTACTGGACGGGCATCCGTGTCGACCTGCCCTCGGCCTTGTGCGCGGCAAAGTGCACGACGGCGTCCACGGAGTGTCGGTCGAAGACGGCCGACAGGGCGCGCCGATCACGGATGTCCAGCTCGTACACGGCGCCGACGAATCGGCCGGCGATCCGTTCGACCCGGGCGAAGACCTGGGGGGTGCTGTTGGAGTAGTCGTCGACCACGATCACCTCGTAGCCGTGGTCCAGGAGTTCGGTGCAGGTGAGGCTCCCGACGAAGCCCGCCCCGCCGGTGACGAGGACGGTCGAGGGCGCCCAGGCGCCGCCGATTCCCGCACGCGCACCCGGTTCGGGACGGGGTCCCGAACCGTTGGTGGGTGGCGTGACCGGGAAATTGCGCGCCATGGCAGGGAGTTCCTACGAGAGGGTGGCACCGTATGTTTACGGTGTATATCTACGATTTTGTGCCACAGGTTTCCTCGCGTCAAGACCCTGCCGCCCCTCGCCGTCGCGTCCGTGGGGGAGCGGCGTCGGATCCGGTGCCGCGGTACGAGAAGGGCAGGCCCTGAAGCCTCAGGACCGCACCAGCAGCTGGAAGTCGAAGGCGTACCGCGAGGCGCGGTAGATGTGGGTGCCGAACTCGACCGCGCGGCCGGTGTCGTCGTAGGCCGTGCGCTGCATGGTGAGCAGGGCGGCGCCGGGCTGCTCGTCCAGGCGGCCGGCCTCCTGCGCGGTGGCCGAGCGCGCGCCCACGGTCTGCCGGGCGCTGTGCAGGGTGATACCGGCCGCCCGCATCATGCGGTACAGGCCGGTCTGCTCCAGCCGGCCGGTGTCCAGGTCGAGCAGGCCGGACGGCAGGAAGTTGCTCAGCAGTGCGACCGGCTGGCCGTGGGTGCTGCGCAGGCGCTCCAGGTGGACCACCTCGGCGCCCTCCGCCAGGCCCAGCGCGGCGGCCACGTCCGCGGACGCGGGAACCGTCTCGTTGCTGACGACCCGGGTGGCCGGACTCTGCCCGGCCGCCTCCAGGTCGTCGTAGAGACTGCTCAGTTCCAGGGGGCGCTTGACCTGGCTGTGCACCACCTGGGTGCCCACGCCGCGCCGCCGGACCAGCAGTCCCTTGTCGACGAGGGACTGGATGGCCTGGCGGACGGTGGGGCGGGACAGGCCGAGGCGGACCGAGAGGTCGACCTCGTTGCCCAGCAGGTTGCCCGGGGCGAGCACACCCCGCTCGATGGCCGCCTCCAGCTGCTGGGCGAGCTGGTGGTACAGCGGCACCGGACTGCCCCGGTCCAGGGCGAAGTCGACTGAGCTGAGCGCGGAGCCGCTCTCGGCGCGTGTGGGGTCGCCGGTCTTCGCCATGGGACGAGCCTTCCTGGTGGGGCGCGGACGGGTGGTCAGGAGTTGCTGGGGAAACCGAGGTTGATGCCGGAGTCCGACGGGTCGGGCCAGCGGGTGGTGACGACCTTGCCGCGGGTGTAGAAGGCGATGCCGTCGTTGCCGTAGATGTGCAGGTCGCCGAAGAGGGAGTCCTTCCAGCCGCCGAAGGAGTGGTAGCCGACGGGGACCGGGATCGGCACGTTCACGCCGACCATGCCGGCCTTGACCTCCAGCTGGAAGCGGCGGGCGGCGCCGCCGTCCCGGGTGAAGATCGCGGTGCCGTTGCCCCAGCGGGAGGAGTTGATCAGCTCGACGGCCTCCTCGTAGGTCTCCGCCCGGACCACGCACAGCACCGGGCCGAAGATCTCGTCCCGGTAGGCGTCCGCCGTCACCGGCACCCGGTCCAGCAGGGAGACGCCGAGGAAGAAGCCGTCCTCGTGGCCCTCGACCGCGAGGTCCGTGCCGTCGACCACGACCTCGGCGCCCTGCGCGGCCGCGCCCGCCACGTAGGAGGCCACCTTGTCGCGGTGCTCGCGGGTGATCAGCGGGCCCATCTCGGACGCCGGGTCGTCGCCGGGGCCCACGCGCAGCTTCCTGGCCCGCTCGGCGATCCGGCCGACCAGGTCGTCACCGATGCCGCCCACCGCGACGACCACCGACACCGCCATGCAGCGTTCGCCCGCCGAGCCGTAGGCGGCGTTGATCGCCTGGTCGGCGGCCAGGTCCAGGTCGGCGTCGGGCAGCACCAGCATGTGGTTCTTGGCGCCGCCGAGGGCCTGCACGCGCTTGCCGTGCTCGACCGCCCTGAGCTGGATGTGCCGGGCGATGGGCGTGGAGCCGACGAAGGACACCGCCTCGACGTCGGGGTGCTCCAGGAGCCGGTCGACGGCCTCGCGGTCGCCCTGCACCACGTTCAGCACGCCGTCGGGCAGGCCCGCCTCGGCGGCCAGTTCGGCCAGCCGCAGCGACGCCGACGGGTCCTTCTCGGACGGCTTCAGCACGAAGGTGTTGCCGCAGGCGATGGCCAGCGGGAACATCCACATCGGCACCATGGCCGGGAAGTTGAACGGGGTGATGCCGGCCACCACGCCCAGCGGCTGGCGGATCGAGGCGACGTCGACCCGGGTGGAGACCTGGGTGGACAGCTCGCCCTTGAGCTGCACGCTGATGCCGCAGGCCAGCTCGACGATCTCCATGCCCCGGGCGACCTCGCCGAGGGCGTCGGAGTGCACCTTGCCGTGCTCGGCGGTGATCAGCGCGGCGATCTCGTCGCGGTGCGCGTCGAGCAGCTCGCGGTACTTGAACAGGATCGCCGTGCGCCGGGCCAGCGAGGAGGCGCCCCAGGTGGTGAAGGCGTCCTTGGCGGCGGCGACGGCGGCGTCGACCTCGTCGGCGGTCGCGAACGCGACCTGCTTCTCCTGGACGCCCGTGGCCGGGTTCCAGACGGGGCCGAAACGGCCGGAGGTGCCCTCGACGGGCTTGCCGCCGATGAAATGGCTGATGGTCTTCATGTGCTGCGACGGACCTTTCGGGAGACGGGGAGTTCTACAGGTGGCGGCGGCGGACGGCGACCTCGCGCTCGTACTGCTCGCGGGCCCGGACGGCCGCCTCGCGACCCGCCACCTCGGCCACCGGCACGTCCCACCACGCCTCGGCGGGGGGAGCGGTGGGCGACGGGTCGGTCTCGACGTACACGCACGTCGGGCGGTCGGAGGCGCGGGCCTCGGCGAGCGCGGCCCGCAGCTCGCCCACCGTCTTCGCGCGCAGCACGTCCATGCCGAGGCTGGCCGCGTTGGCCGCCAGGTCGACGGGCAGCGGGGGACCGGTGAAGGTGCCGTCGGCGGCCCGGTGGCGGTAGGCGGTGCCGTAGCGCTCGCCGCCGACCGATTCCGACAGGCCGCCGATGGAGGCATAGCCGTGGTTCTGGATCAGCACGACGTTGACCGGCAGGCGTTCCTGCACGGCGGTGACGATCTCCGTGGGCATCATCAGATAGGTGCCGTCGCCGACCAGCGCCCACACCGGCGTGCCGGGCGCCGCCTGCTGCACGCCCAGGGCGGCCGGGATCTCGTAGCCCATGCAGGAGTAGCCGTACTCCAGGTGGTACTGGCGCGGGCTGCGCGCGCGCCACAGTTTGTGCAGGTCGCCGGGGAGCGACCCGGCCGCGTTGATCACCACGTCCTCGTCGCCCACCACCGCGTCCAGCGCGCCCAGCACCTGCGTCTGGGTGGGCACGGCACTGTCGTCGTCCGCCCGGTAGGCGCCCGCGACGATCCCGTCCCAGCGCTCCTTGCCGGCCCGGTACTCGGCAACGTACCCCTCGTCCACCCGGTACCCGGCCAGCGCCGCGGTGAGCAGCTCCAGGCCGGTGCGGGCGTCGCAGACCAGGGTGCGGGCGGCCATCTTGTGGGCGTCGAAGGCGGTGACGTTGAGGTTGAGGAAGCGCACGTCCGGGTTCTGGAAGAGGGTGCCGGAGGCGGTGGTGAAGTCGGTGTAGCGGGTGCCCACGCCGATCACCAGGTCGGCGGTGCGGGCCAGGTCGTTGCTGACCGCGGTGCCGGTGTGGCCGATGCCGCCGAGGTCGGCGGGGTCGTCGTGGCGCAGGGAGCCCTTGCCGGCCTGGGTGGAGGCGACGGGGATGCCGGTCGCGTCCACGAACGCCTTGAGGGCCTCTTCGGCCTCGCTGTGGTGGACGCCGCCGCCCGCGACGACCAGCGGGCGGCGCGCGGTGCGGACCGCCTCGGCCGCCGCGGCCAGTTCGACCGGGTCCGGCGCGGGGCGCCGTACGTACCAGACGCGGTCGGCGAAGAACTCCTCCGGCCAGTCGTACGCCTCCGCCTGCACGTCCTGGGGCAGGGCCAGGGTGACCGCCCCGGTCTCGGCGGGGTCGGCGAGCACCCGCATCGCCTGGAGCGCGGACGGGATCAGCGCCTCGGGGCGGGTGATCCGGTCGAAGAAGCGGGACACCGGGCGCAGCGTGTCGTTGACGGACACGTCGGGTCCGCCCGGGTGCTCCAGCTGCTGCAGCAGCGGGTCGGCGACCCGGCCGGCGAAGTAGTCGCCGGGCAGCAGCAGCACCGGCAGGCGGTTGATGGTGGCCAGCGCGGCGCCGGTCACCAGGTTGGTCGCGCCGGGGCCGATGGACGTGGTCACCGCCTGCGCGGAGAGCCGGTTGAGCTGCCGGGCGTGGCCGACGGCCGCGTGCACCATGGACTGCTCGTTGCGGCCCTGGTGGTAGGGCATGACGTCGGCGTACTCGACGAGGGCCTGCCCGATGCCCGCCACGTTGCCGTGGCCGAAGATGCCCCAGGTCCCGGCGACGAGCCGGCGGCGCACGCCGTCCCGCTCGGTGTACTGGGCGGACAGGAACCGCACCAGGGCCTGCGCGGTCGTCAGTCGGCGGGTGGCGGCGCTCATGCGGACCTCTCCGGGGCGGTGTAGAGGGGCAGACGGGGGTCGACGGGCTGGTCCGGCCAGGTGTCGCGGATCCAGGCGTGGTCGGGGTGGTCGCAGATCAGCCAGGCGCGCTCGTCCTCGGGCCCGGCCATCACGTTGAGGTAGTACATGTGGTGGCCGGGCACCGCCATGGAGGGCCCGTGCCAGCCGTCCGGGATGAGCACGACGTCGCCGTCGCGCACCTCGGCCAGCACGTCCGTGTCCCGGCCCGGCCCGGAGGGCGAGACCCGCTGGTAGCCGAGGCCCGGGGTGCCGTCGTGGGCGGCGAACTCGAAGTAGTAGATCTCCTCCAGCACGGACTCCTCGCCCGGCCGGTGCTCGTCGTGCTTGTGCGGCGGGAAGGACGACCAGTTGCCGCCCGGGGTGAGCACCTCGACGGCGATCAGCTTGTCGCACTCGAAGACCCCGGCCGCGCCGAAGTTGTTGACCTGGCGGGAGCAGTTGCCGGTGCCGCGCAGCTCCACGGGCACGTCGGAGGCGGGCCCGTAGCGGGCGGGCAGCCGGCGGGTGCAGCGGGCGCCGGTGAGCGCGAACCGTCCGCCGGCGGCGCTGGTGATCCCCGCCCGGGCGTCGCGCGGGAGGTAGGCGAAGTCGGTGACGCCGTCGAACACACTGGTGCGGCCGGTGAGTTCGAAGGTGTCCTGACCGAAGTCGTCGTCGGCGGTGACCGCGCAGCCGCCGCTCAGCGGCAGGACGATCCACTCGCTGTCGCCGGTGTCGAAGGCGTGGCTGCCGCCGGGCGGCAGTTCGAGCACACGCAGACTGGAGTAGCCCCAGCCGGCGCTCTCCGGGCTGATGTCGACGAGGTGGGGGCCGGCCGAGGCGCGGCCCGCGGGGAGGTGATGCGTCATGGCAGCCTTTCGTCTCACAACAGGCCGACGGCGGTGTCCACCGCCGCCTCCACGGTGCCGGAAGCCGGGTAGAGCAGCGAGCGGCCGACGACCATCCCCTGCACCTGGGGCAGCCGCAGGGCCTTGCCCCACCGCTCGTAGGCCGCGTCCTGGTCGCCGACCTCGCCGCCGAGCAGGACCACGGGCAGCGTGGAGGTCTGCAGGACCTCGGCCATGTCGTCGGCGTCGTCGGTGACCGGCAGCTTCAGCCAGGTGTAGGCGGAGGTGCCGCCGAGGCCGGAGGCGATGGCGACGGACCGGGTGACCGCCTCGGCGGAGAGGTCGTTGCGCACCCGGCCGTCGACGCGGCGGGATATGAACGGCTCCACGAACACCGGCAGGCGGCGCTCGGCCATCGCGTCGATCGCGCGGGCGGTGGACTCCAGGGTGGTCAGCGAGCCCGGGTCGTCGTAGTCGACGCGGACCAGCAGCTTGCCCGCGTCGAAGCCCAGGCGCTCGATGTCCTCGGGCCGGTGGCCGGTGAAGCGGTCGTCCATCTCGAACGCGGCGCCGGCCAGGCCGCCGCGGTTCATGGACCCCATGACCACCTTGTTCTCCAGCGCCCCGAGCAGGAGCAGGTCCTCCAGGATGTCGGCGGTGGCCAGCACCCCGTCGACGCCGGGCCGGGACAGGGCCACGCACAGACGTTCCAGCAGGTCGGCCCGGTTGGCCATGGCCAGGGGCCGGCCGCCGACGCCGAGCGCGCCGCGGGCCGGGTGGTCGGCGGCCACGATCATGAGCCGCCCGCTGTCGCCGACGAGCGGGCGGCGGGCCCGGCGCGCGGCCGCCTCCGCGACGGCCTCGGGATGACGGGCCCGGACCGTGGTGAGGTCGGGGATGCTGAGATTCAAGACAGGGGCTCCGTTTCAGGGCTGGCTCGGCCGGCCGGCCGCGGTCGGCGACCCGGTCCGGGCGAGGAGGTCCGCGACCTCCGGTGCGGTCGGCATGGCGGACGAACAGGCGAGGCGCGAGGCGACCAGCGCGCCGGCGGCGTTGGCGTGCCGCATGGTCTTCTCCAGGTCCCAGCCGGCCAGCAGCCCGTGGCAGAGGGAGCCGCCGAAGGCGTCGCCCGCGCCGAGACCGTTGACCACCTCGACCGGTACCGGCGGCACCTCGGCCCGGGTACCGTCGCGGTGCACCGCGAGCACGCCCTTCGGGCCCTGCTTGACCACGGCCAGCTCCACGCCCGCCGCCAGCAACGCCTCGGCGCAGGCCGCGGGTTCGCGTACGCCGGTGGCGACCTCGCACTCGTCGAGGTTGCCGACCGCGACGGTCGTGTGCCGCAGTGCCTCGCGGTAGTACGGGCGGGCCTCGTCGGGGTCGCGCCAGAACATCGGGCGCCAGTCCAGGTCGAAGACGGTGGGGCCGGACTTGGCCCGGGCCTCCAGGGCGGCGAGCGTGGCCGAGCGGCTGGGCTCCTCGCTGAGCCCGGTGCCGGTGACCCAGAAGATCCCGGCGGCGCGCACCGCCCCGAGGTCCAGGTCCTCGGCGTGGATCTCCAGGTCGGGGGCCTTGGGGCGGCGGTAGAAGTACAGCGGGAAGTCGTCCGGCGGGAAGATCTCGCAGAACGTCACGGGCGTCGGGTACGCGGCGACCGGGGTGACCCAGCGGTCGTCGACGCCGAAGTCCTTGAGCGCCTCGTGCAGGTAGGTGCCGAAGGGGTCGTCCCCGGTGCGGGAGACCAGGGCGGTGGAGCGGCCCAGCCGGGCCGCGGCGACCGCGACGTTGGCGGCCGAGCCGCCCAGGAACTTCCCGAACGTCTCCACCTTCGGCAGCGGCACTCCGGTCTGCAGGGGGTAGAGGTCGACCCCGATGCGGCCCATCGTGATCAGGTCGAAATACTGTGGTGAGACGGTCATTGAGCGACGCTCCTCGAGCTGCTGGGGATGCGGGTCCCGAGGCGCCCTGAAACGGTGGGGGGCGTCGTTCCGGGGGCCTGCCGCCTCTCAGGTGTAGGTCGCGGAGGGCGGCGGTGTCAAGAGTTTGTACTTACATTCGGACTAGCTCGTGAAATGATGTCTTAACAAAGTATTGACAGCGGGCGCGACTCGGGATTTGATCCGGTCCCAGCACACCAGCCGTTTCCACGGCACAGACCCCGGACTCCCGAGGCTCCGGGCCGGATCCTCGGACTCCAGCCCTTTCCCCCGTGTAGCACAGTGAGGTGCAGGCAACGATGGACCGCTCTTCGCACACCCGCTCCCGCAGAATCGCCCCGTTCGTCGCGGTGGCCGCGGCAGCCGCCCTGACCCTCGCCGGCTGCTCCAGCGGCTCCGGCGGCAAGAAGTCGGAGGAGGGCGGGGCCGAGGCGTCGGCGGGCAAGGCCTCCACGCCCCGCATGACCGTCGCCCTGGTCACCCACCAGGCGCCCGGCGACACCTTCTGGGACATCGTCCGCAAGGGTGCCGAGGCCGCGGCGGCCAAGGACAACATCAAGCTGGTCTACTCCGCCGACCCGAACGCGGGCAACCAGGCCAACCTGGTGCAGAACGCGATCGACCAGAAGGTCGACGGCATCGCCGTCACCCTCGCCAAGCCCGACGCGCTCAAGGGCGTCATCGCCAAGGCGGAGGCGGCCGGCATCCCGGTCGTCGGCCTGAACTCGGGTCTCAGCGACTGGAAGGAGCTCGGCCTGCTGGAGTTCTTCGGCCAGGACGAGTCCGTCGCCGGTGAGGCCTTCGGCAAGAAGCTCAACGAGGTCGGCGCCAAGAACGCCGTCTGCGTCATCCAGGAACAGGGCAACGTCGGACTCACCCAGCGGTGCGCCGGCCTGGAGAAGACCTTCGAGGGCAAGACCCAGGTCCTGAACGTCAACGGCACCGACATGCCGTCGGTGAAGTCGACGATCACCGCCAAGCTGAAGCAGGACTCCTCGATCGACTACGTCGCCACCCTCGGCGCCCCCTTCGCCGCGACCGCGGTGCAGTCGGTCGCCGACGCCGGCAGCAAGGCGAAGGTCGCCACCTTCGACCTCAACAAGGACCTGACCAAGGCCATCAAGGCCGGCGACATCCAGTTCGCCGTCGACCAGCAGCCCTACCTCCAGGGCTACCTCGCGGTGGACGGCCTGTGGCTGTACAAGAACAACGGCAACTACAGCGGCGGCGGCGAGCAGCCGGTCCTCACCGGCCCGGCCTTCGTCGACGAGTCCAACGTCGACGTCATCGACGGCTTCGCCGCGAAGGGCACTCGGTGATGACCATGGCGCAGCAGGCTGAGCCGGCGGTGACCCCACCGCCGGCCCCCGGCCCCAAGGAGAGCGACGGACGTACCGTGCGGCGCCCGCTGGCGCTGCGCCTCCTCGCCCGTCCCGAGGTGGGCGTCTTCCTCGGGGCCCTGGCCATCCTGGTCTTCTTCCTGATCATGGCGCCGACCCTGCGTCAGGGCAGTTCGATGTCGACGGTCCTCTACCAGTCGTCCACCATCGGGATCATGGCGCTGCCCGTGGCGCTGCTGATGATCGGCGGCGAGTTCGACCTCTCCGCCGGCGTCGCCGTCGTCACCTCGGCGCTCACCGCGAGCATGCTCAGCTACCAGCTGACCATGAACGTGTGGGTCGGTGTGATCGTCGCCCTCGTGGTGTCCCTGGCGGTCGGCATGTTCAACGGCTGGATGCTGGTCAAGACCGGTCTGCCCAGCTTCCTGATCACCCTGGGCACCTTCCTGATGCTCCAGGGACTCAACCTCGCGGTGACCAAACTCGTCACCACCAACGTCGCCACCGACGACATCAGTGACATGGACGGCTTCGACCAGGCCAAGGCCCTGTTCGCGTCCTCCTTCGACGTCGGCGGCGTCCAGGTCAAGATCACGGTGGTGTGGTGGCTGGTCTTCGCCGCGCTCGCCACCTGGGTCCTGCTGCGCACCAAGTACGGCAACTGGATCTTCGCCGTCGGCGGCAACAAGGAGAGCGCCCGCGCGGTGGGCGTCCCCGTCACCTTCACCAAGATCTCGCTGTTCATGCTGGTCGGCTTCGGCGCCTGGTTCGTCGGCATGCACAACCTGTTCTCCTTCAACACCGTGCAGTCCGGCGAGGGCGTGGGCCAGGAGCTCATCTACATCGCCGCGGCGGTCATCGGCGGCTGTCTGATGACGGGCGGCTACGGCTCCGCGATCGGCCCGGTGTTCGGCGCCTTCATGTTCGGCATGGTGCAGCAGGGCATCGTCTTCGCCGGGTGGAACCCCGACTGGTTCAAGGCCTTCCTCGGCGTGATGCTCCTCGGCGCCGTCCTCATCAACCTGTACGTCCAGCGCACGGCGACCCGGAGGTGACCGCAATGACCGACAAGACCACCGGCACCCACGGTGCCGCCCTGAAGGACACCCCGCCCGCCGGCGACCACCCCCTGGTGGAGCTTCGCGGCGCCGGCAAGTCCTACGGCAACATCCGCGCCCTGCACGGCGTCGACCTCAGCGTCCACCCCGGCAAGGTGACCTGCGTCCTCGGCGACAACGGCGCCGGCAAGTCCACCCTCATCAAGATCATCTCCGGCCTGCACCAGCACACCGAGGGCGAGTTCCTCGTCGACGGCGAGCCGGTGCGCTTCTCCACCCCCCGCGAGGCCCTCGACCGCGGCATCGCCACCGTCTACCAGGACCTCGCGGTCGTCCCGCTGATGCCGGTCTGGCGGAACTTCTTCCTCGGCTCCGAGATGACCAAGGGCCCCTGGCCCGTGCGCCGCCTCGACATCGAGCGGATGAAGAAGACCGCCGACGAGGAACTGCGCAACATGGGCATCGTCCTGGACGACCTGGAGCAGCCCATCGGCACGCTCTCCGGCGGACAGCGGCAGTGCGTCGCCATCGCCCGCGCCGTCTACTTCGGCGCCCGCGTCCTCATCCTGGACGAGCCCACCGCCGCCCTCGGCGTCAAGCAGTCCGGCGTCGTCCTGAAGTACATCGCCATGGCCCGCGACCGCGGCCTCGGCGTCATCTTCATCACCCACAACCCGCACCACGCCTACATGGTGGGCGACCACTTCAACGTGCTGCGCCTGGGCACCCTGGAACTCTCCGCGTCCCGCGGCGAGGTCGGCCTGGAGGAACTCACCAACCACATGGCGGGCGGCGCCGAACTGGCCGCCCTCAAGCACGAGCTGGCGCAGGTCCGCGGCGTCGACACCGAGGAACTGCCCGGGGACGGCGACGCCCCGGCCCCCGCCGCCGCCACACCGGAAGGAAAGTCCTGACATGGCAGTCGCGCTCGACCGCATCAGGGTGGGCTCCGCCCCCGACTCCTGGGGCGTCTGGTTCCCCGACGACCCGCAGCAGGTGCCCTGGCAGCGCTTCCTCGACGAGGTCGCCGAGGCCGGCTACTCCTGGATCGAACTCGGCCCCTACGGCTACCTCCCCACCGACCCCGCCCGCCTCAACGACGAGGTGCAGCGCCGCGGCCTGAAGGTCTCCGCCGGCACCATCTTCTGCGGACTGCACCGCGGGCCGTCCGAGTGGGACGCCACCTGGGAGCAGGTCAGCCGGGTGGCCGCCCTCACCCGCGACATGGGCGCCGAGCACCTCGTCGTCATCCCCTCCTTCTGGCGTGACGACAAGACCGCCGAGATCCTGGAGGCCCCCGAACTCACCACCGAGCAGTGGCGCCACCTGAGCACCGGCATGGAACGCCTGGGCCGCGAGGTCCGCGACACCTACGGCCTCGACATCGTGGTCCACCCGCACGCCGACACCCACATCGACACCGAGGAGCACGTCGAGCGGTTCCTCGACTCGACCGACTCCGACGTGGTCAACCTCTGCCTCGACACCGGGCACTACGCCTACTGCGGCGGCGACAGCGTCAAGCTGATCGAGACCTACGGCGAACGCATCGGCTACCTGCACCTCAAGCAGGTCGACCCGGACATCCTCGCCGACGTCGTCAAGAACGAGATCCCCTTCGGGCCGGCGGTGCAGCGCGGCGTCATGTGCGAACCGCCCGGCGGCGTGCCCGAGCTGGAGCCCGTCCTGGTGGCCGCGCAGAAGCTGGGCGTGGACCTGTTCGCCATCGTCGAGCAGGACATGTACCCCTGCGAACCCGACAAGCCGCTGCCGATCGCGGTCCGCACCCGCAAGTTCCTCCGCTCCTGCGGTGCCTGACGAACCGACAGGAAGGCGGTACGCCATGAACCGGCGCGAACCCCTGGGCATCGCCGTCATCGGGGCCGGCCGGATGGGCGCCGACCACGTGCGCCGCATCGACCGGACCGTCGGCGGTGCCCGGGTCGCCGCCGTGGCCGACGTGGACGCGGCGCGGGCCGAGGCCGTCGCCGCGGACATCGAGGGCTGCACCGTCCACACCGAACCGGCCGCCGCGATGGCCGCCCCCGGCGTCGACGCCGTGCTCATCGCCTCACCCGGCCCCGCCCACGAGGACGCCCTCCTCGCCGCGTTCGCGCACGACCTGCCCGTCCTGTGCGAGAAGCCCCTCACCCCCGACGCGGCCTCCGCCCTGCGCGTCATGAAGGCTGAACAGGCCCTCGGCCACCGCCGGGTCCAGGTCGGCTTCATGCGCCGCTACGACGCGGAGTACGTCCGCCTGAAGGCCCTCCTGGACAGCGGACAGCTCGGCCGCCCCCTGATGCTGCACAACCGGCACCGCAACGTGGCCAGTCCGCCCTACTTCACAAGTTCCCTGCTCATCACCGACTCCGTGGCCCACGAGGTCGACGCCACCCGCTGGCTCCTCGGCCACGAGATCCGGGCCGTGACCGTGCTGCGGCCCGCCGCGTCGGCCGGCGCCCCTCAGGGACTGCGCGACCCGCAGTTCGTCGTCCTGGAGACCGACGGCGGCGCCCTCTCCGACGTGGAGATCTTCGTCAACTGCGGCTTCGGCTACCAGGTCCAGGCCGAGGCGGTCTGCGAACGCGGCACCGCCCGCATCGGCGACGGCCACTCACTGGTGACCAACATGGCCGGCCGCTGGGGCGGCACCATCACCCAGGACTGGAGCGAACGCTTCGCCCAGGCCTACGACGACGAGGTCCGGGCCTGGGTCGACAGCGTGTGGAGCGGCGAGGTCACCGGCCCCAGCGCCTGGGACGGCTACGCGGCGGCAGCCGTGTGCGAGGCCGGGGTGCGCGCCCTGGAGGGCGGCGGCCGGGTCGAGGTCGACCTGGTGGACCGGCCGGCCCTGTACCGGTGACTCACGACGTGTGGGACGGCTCCCTCCGGGGAAGCCGTCCCACACGTCGTCGCCGTCCGGCTGTTCAGTGCCCGGTCGCGGTGCGCGGCCGGACGGGCAGACCGGCGGCGCGGTAGCAGGCGTCGACAAGCGTCATCGTCGCCACCGCGTCGTCCGCGTCCAGCGGCAGCCGGTCGCCCCGGCGCACCGCCCCGGCGAACGCCGCCAGTTGGTACGCGTACGACGAACGCGTTCCCAGGTGCTCCGTCCGGGACTCCCCGCCGGTGCGGACCACGACCCGGTCGTCCAGGTGCGGCAGGACGAAGTTCGCCGCCCGCGCCTCGCCCCGGGTGCCGACGACCCGCAGGCTCATCTCCAGCCCGCCGTACGCCATGTGACAGCGGACCGTGCCGGTGGCGCCGCCGGGGTACTCCAGATCGGCGTCCAGCCACTCGTCCACGCCCGGCGCGCCCGCCCGTTCACCGGCCCGGGCCGACACCAGGAGGGGAGCGCCGCCCGCCCACGGGGCGAGCCCGCGCAGCGCGTGCAGGCCGTAGCAGCCCAGGTCCATCAGGGCGCCCCCGGCCAGCGACAGCGACCAGCGCGGGTCACCGGCGTCCGGCGCGGGGATCGCCACCAGGGCCTCCGCGTGGCGCAGCGTGCCGAGGGCGCCGGATGCCAGCAGCTCGTGCAGGCGCCGGGTGACCGGGTGGAAGAGGTAGTGGAACCCCTCCATGAACACCGTCCCCGCCCGCGCGGCCGCCTCCCGCACCTCCCGCGCCTCCGCGGCGTTGCTCGCCGACGGCTTCTCCGTCAGCACGTGCTTGCCGGCGGCGAGCGCGGCCAGGTTGTACGGGCCGTGCAGGCCGTTGGCGAGGGGGTTGTAGACCACCTCGACCTCCGGGTCGGCCAGCAGCTCCGCGTAGGAGCCGAGCACCCGTTCCACGCCGTGCGCGGCGGCGAACGCCTCCGCGCGGCCGCGGTCGCGGGCGGCCACCGCCACGAGACGGTGGCCGCCCGCCCGGGCCGGGCCGGCCAGGGCGCGCTCGGTGATCCGCGCCGCTCCCAGCACGCCGACGCGCAGGGGCTGCGACGCCTGCTCGCCGGCGGGCCCCGGTGCGCTCATGCCCGGCGCACCTCCTCCAGGGTGACGGGCCGGTGCTCGTGCAGCGACAGCGTGCACGCCTCGGCGATCCAGCCGGCCTCCAGCGCGTCCTCGATGGTGCACGGCGAGGTCCGGGAGCCGGCCACCACCTCGGTGAACGCGGTCAGTTCGGCCCGGTAGGCGGCGGTGAAGCGGTCCATGAAGAAGTCGTGCGGGGTGCCGGAAGGGAAGGTGACGCCCGGCTCCACCGACCGCAGCGGCAGCTTGTCCTCCAGGCCGACCGCGATGGAGTCCTCGAAGCCGTGGATCTCCATGCGCACGTCGTAACCCCGGGCGTTGTGGCGGCTGTTGGAGACGACCGCGAGGGTGCCGTCGTCCAGGGTGAGGATCGCGCCGGTGGTGTCGGCGTCGCCCGCCTCCTGGATGTAGTCGGCGCCCCGGTTGGCACCGGCCGCGTAGACCTCGGTCACCTCCCGGCCGGTCACCCAGCGGATGATGTCGAAGTCGTGCACGGAGCAGTCGCGGAAGATGCCGCCGGAGGCGGCGATGTACGCGGCCGGCGGCGGCGCCGGGTCCAGCGTCGTCGACCGCACCGTGTGCAGCCGGCCCAGCTCCCCGCCGCGCACGGCCTCCCGGGCGGCGACGAACCCGGCGTCGAAGCGGCGGTTGTAGCCGATCTGCACCGGCACGTCGCTGCCCGCGGCCTGTTCGAGGACCTTCACGCCCTCGGCCATGGTGCGGGCCACCGGCTTCTCGCAGAAGACCGGGACGCCGGCCTCCACACAGGCGAGGATCAGCCCCGGGTGGGCGTCGGTCGCGGCGGCCACCACCACGCCGTCCACCCCGGCCGCGAGCACGGCCTCCGGGGAGTCGGCGACCTGGGCGCCGAAGCGCTCGGCGGCGGCCTTCGCCGCGTCCGCGTAGGGGTCGGAGACGACGAGCGAGTCGACCGTGTCGAGTGCGGAGAGGGTCTCGGCGTGGAAGGCGCCGATCCGGCCGAGGCCGAGGATTCCGATACGCATGGGGACGGTGCTCCTTGGTGCGGGGAAGGCAGGGAAGGCAGGGAAGGCGGGGGAGAGGGGGCGGGGAGGGCGAGCGGGGCGGGGCGCGGTCAGTCGAGGCCGCCGAGGACGTTCTGGTCCCAGTCGATGACGGAACCGGTGACGACCCCGGAGCGGTCGGACAGCAACAGGACCACGAAGTCGGCGATCTCGTCCGGCTGGCCCAGCTTGCCCATCGGCAGCCGCTCCGCGGCCCGGCCCCGCCAGTCGTCCCCGGCCCCGTGGAAGGCACGCTGGGTGGCGTCCTCGCCCTCGGTGGCGGTCCAGCCGATGTTCAGGCCGTTGATCCGGATCCGGTCCCACCGGTGGGCGTGCGCCGCGTTCCGGGTCAGCCCGGCCAGCCCCGCCTTCGCCGCGACGTACGGGGCGAGGAAGGGCTGCCCGCCGTGCGCGGACGAGGTGATGATGTTGACGATCGTGCCCGGTGCCTCGCGCCGCACCATGTCCGCGACCGCGGCCTGCATGGCGAAGAACGGTGCCTTCAGGTTGATCGCGATGTGCTGGTCGAACAGCTCGGGCGTGGTGTCCAGCAGGGTGCCGCGCGAGGTCAGCCCGGCCGAGTTCACCAGGCAGTCGACCCGGCCGAAGGCCGCCACCACCTGCGCGACGGCGTCCTTGGCCTGTTCGGCGTCGGCCAGGTCGGCGCGCACGAACAGTGCCTTGCCGCCCGCCGCGGCGAGCTCGGCCACCAGGGCCTCACCGGGCCCGGGGCGCCGCCCGGTGACGGCCACGACCGCCCCCTCGCGGACGGCGGCCCGTGCGATGGCGGCGCCGACGCCCTGGCTGCCGCCGTTGACGAGGACGACCTTGTCGTCGAGAAGTCCCATGGATGTTCCGGTTCCTTTCAGCTCGCGCGCCGCCGGGCACCGGCCCGCAGCTCGTCCCGCAGGGTGCGCGGGGTCCAGCCTTCGCGCAGCGCCCGCCGTACGACGTCCGCCTGCGAGGGCGGGGCCAGACCCTCGACCGGCGGGTCGTTGTCGAGGTTGGTGGGGAAGGGGTAGCCCTCGGCGCTCGCGGCGATCACGTTCTCCAGCCACTGTTCCCCGGCGCCCTCCTCGCGGCGCCGCAGCAGCACCGGGTAGACCGCGCCGGTCACCGCCTCGCGGTCGACGGACTCCATCGCCCGGCCGAACGCGGACGACACCTGGAGCAGGTTCGCCATGCGGCGGATGTCCGCCGAGTGGTTGGCGCCGGCGGCGTGGAACAGTGCCGGGTTGAAGAACACCGCGTCGCCCTTGGCGAGCGGCAGCTGCACGTGGTGCTCGTCGAAGTACGCCTGGAACGCGGGCAGCCGCCAGGCGAGGTAGCCGGGCTCGAACTTCTGCGAGTGCGGCAGGTAGAGGGTGGGCCCGGACTCCACGGGCATGTCGCAGTGCGCGACCGCGCCCTGGAGGGTGAGCACGGGGGACAGGCGGTGCACGTGCGCCGGGTAGCCGGCGGCGGCCTCGTTCGACAGGAACCCGAGGTGGTAGTCGCGGTGCACGGTCTGCGCGGCGCCGCCCGGGTTGACCACGTTGACCTGCGAGGTGACCTGGTAGCCCGGTCCCAGCCAGGCGCCGGAGACCAGCGCGATCACATCGTTGGCGTAGTAGTCGGCGAACACCTCCGGGTCGTGCAGGGCCGCCTTCTCCAGGGCGTTCCAGACCCGGTCGTTGGCGCCCGGCTTGGCGAAGTGGTCACCGGCGGCGGCGCCCGTGGCGCGCTGCGCCGCGATCAGCGCGTCGAAGACCGCGGTGGCCCGGTCGACGACCCCGGGGTCGGTGAAGGCGCCGCGGATCACCACGATGCCGGGGCCGTCGGCGAGCGCGCGGACCAGCTCGGCCTGCACCGTGCGGCGGTCCGCGAGGGCCAGCCGGGCGGCGTCGTAGAGCAGCACGTTCCGCTCGGTGCCCGAGGCGTGCGGATAGGCGGCGGCGTCGGTGGTCTGCTCGACCAGCGCGCGGAAGGCGTCCAGCTCGCAGTCCCGCTCGGAGAGCCACGAGGCGGGTGCGGGGGTGTCCGGGGCCGGGGTGGAAGCGGTGGAGACGGACATCTTCGTCCCTTCGGGTCACGGGGCGACTCGGTTCTGCCATTCTTGTCAGTACAAAGCCTTCGAACAACCAGCAGCGAGCCATCAAAAACCCCTCAGCGGCCTGGAGGAGCGGACGCATGGGCCACCCCTTCCCGATCCGGGAAATCGCACGTCAGGCAGGTTTGAGCGAGGCCACCGTCGACCGGGTCCTCAACGGCCGCGGCGGCGTGCGGGAGAGCACCGCGCAGGAGGTGCACCGGGCGATAGCCGACCTGGACCGCCAGCGCACCCAGGTCCGGCTCGTCGGACGGACCTTCATGCTGGACATCGTCATGCAGTCGCCGGAGCGGTTCTCCACCGCCGTGCGCGCCGCCCTGGAGGCCGAACTGCCCTCCCTGCACCCGGCCGTGGTCCGCTCCCGGTTCCACTTCCGGGAGACCGGCCCGGTCACGGAACTGGTCGCCGTGCTCGACCGGATCGGCCGGCGCGGCTCGCAGGGCGTGATCCTCAAGGCCCCCGACGTCCCCGAGATCACCGCCGCCGTGGGCCGGCTGGCGGCGGCCGGCGTCCCGGTGGTGACCCTGGTGACCGACCTCCCGGCGAGCGCCCGGGTCGGGTACGTCGGCAGCGACAACCGCGCCGCCGGCGCCACCGCCGCCTACCTGATGGGACAGTGGCTCGGCGACCGCCCCGGCAACGTCCTCACCAGCCTCAGCAGCGGTTTCTTCCGCAACGAGGAGGAGCGCGAGATGGGCTTCCGCAGCGCCATGCGCGCTCGGTGGCCCGGACGCACCCTCGTCGAGATAGCCGAGGGCCAGGGCCTCGACGCCACCCAGTACGACCTCGTCCGCGCCGCCCTGGACCGCGACCCGGAGATCCGTGCGGTCTACTCGATCGGCGGCGGCAACATCGCCACCCTGCGCGCCTTCGAGGACGCAGGACGGGAGTGCGCGGTGTTCGTCGCGCACGACCTCGACCAGGACAACACCCGGCTGCTGCGCGAGCACCGGCTGTCCGCCGTCCTCCACCACGACCTGCGCCAGGACCTCCGCGAGGCCTGCCACATCGTGATGCGCGCGCACGGCGCGCTGCCGCCCGCCGGCCCCACCCTGCCGTCCGCGATCCAGGTGGTCACGCCCTACAACATGCCGCCCGGCGCCCTCACCTGACGGCGCGACGCCGCCGCCCCGGGTCGGGCCAGGGGGACCGGACCGGGCCAGGGGGACCGGACCGGGTGAACGCGCGGCGGCCCGGGCGTGTACGCCGGGCCCGCGCGACGGCGCTGCCTACCGTCGGGCGCATGAAGAATCCGAACCCGGAGGGCGACCCCGAGCGGCTGCTGACCCTCGCCGACGGCGTGTTCGCCATCGCCATCACCCTGCTCGTGCTGGACCTCTCCGTACCGCAGGGCCTCAGCGAGGGCGACTACCACCAGGCGCTGCGCGACCAGCTGCCCAACCTGGGCGCCTACGCGATCAGTCTGCTGGTGCTGGCCGGCTTCTGGCGCGACCACCGGACGATGTTCCGCACGGTCCGGCAGGTGGACGCCCAGGTGATCTCGCTGACCGTGCTCGGACTGGGCCTCGCCGCCCTCCTGCCGTTCCCCACCGCGCTGATCTCGGAGTACGGCGACGAGACCGTCTCGGTCGTCGTCTACTCCGCGGTGGTCGCCGCCCTCGGCCTCGTCCACCTGGCCCTCGCCACCGTCCTGTCCCGGCGCCCCTGGCTGCGCGGCGACGCGGGCCCGGTGCGCGACGAGCGGATCTCCGCCATCGACCTGGGCGCCACGGTGACGGTGTTCCTGGTGACCATCCCGCTGGCCCTGCTGATCGGGGCCGCCGCGATGTGGTGGTGGCTGGTGCTCGTCCCGGTCAAGGTCTGGACCGGCAGCAGGGAGGGCGCGACCGGGTGACGCCGGGGCCGGGGACACCGTCCGGCTCGCGCCTGCTGTCTGGCCTGCGCCTGCTGTCTGGCCTGCGCCCGCTGTCCGGCCCGCGCCCGCTGTCCGGCCCGCGCCCGCTGTCCGGCCTGCGCCTGCCGTCTAGCGCTGTCCGGCCCGCGGGCGGCGCCCCCGGCGCGGGGCCGCCCTACACGGTGACCGGTACCCACGCCCCCTGCTCGGCCGAGCGGGCCATCGCGTCCAGGACGCTCGCGCTGTGCACGGCGTCCGCCAGGGTGGCGCCGTGCGGCACGCCCTCGGCGACGGAGCGCAGGAAGCGGTACGCCTCGATCACCTTGAGATCGTCGTAGCCCATGGCGTTCGCCGCGCCCGGCTGGAACGCGGCGAACTCGCCGTCGCCTGGGCCCACATGGACGGTGCTGACCGGCTGGTCCTGGTAGGAGGTGCCGCGGCTGACGCCCAGCTCGTTCATCCGGCGGAAGTCCCAGAACACGGCGCCCCGGGTGCCGTGCACCTCGAAGCCGTAGTTGTTCTGTTCGCCGACGGAGACCCGGCAGGCCTCCAGGACGCCCCGGGCACCGGAGGCGAAGCGCAGCAGGCAGCTGACGTAGTCCTCGTTCTCCACCGGCCCCAGCTCACCGCCCGCGGCCCGGGAGTGACCGGCCGTCGCCCCCGTCGGGCGGGCACGCTCCGGCACGAAGACGGCCGTGTCCGCCGTGAGGGAGGCGATGTCCCCGAGCAGGAAGCGGGCCAGGTCGGCACCGTGCGAGGCCAGGTCACCCAGTACCCCGCTGCCGCCCCGCTCCCGCTCGTAACGCCAGGTCAGAGCGCCCTCGGGATGGGCGGCGTAGTCGCTGAACAGCCGGATGCGGGCATGCGTGACCGTGCCGATGCCGCCGGAGGCGATCAGCTCACGGGCGGCCTCCACGGCCGGCGCGTTGCGGTAGTTGAAGCCGACCGCGCCCTGCACGCCCGCCTTCGCGACCGCGTCGGCCACCGCCCGGGCGTCCGCGGAGCTGAGGCCGACGGGCTTCTCGATCCAGAGGTGCTTGCCGGCCTCCGCCATCGCGACGCCGATCTCCCGGTGCAGGAAGTTGGGCGCCGTGATGCTGACGGCCCGCACCCGCGGGTCGGCGGCCACCTCACGCCAGTCGCGGGTCGCCGACGCGAACCCGAACCGTTCGGCGGCCTCCTCGGCGCGGCCCGGCACCTCTTCCGCGACGGCCACCAGTTCCGGGCGCAGGCCGAGCTGCGGATAGTGGTGCGCCACGCGCGCGTACGCCTGGGTGTGCACCCGTCCCATCCAGCCGAATCCGACGACGGCGACGCCGAGCGCATCCACCATGAGAGCCTCTTCTTTGGACCGATCCAGAACGTGTCCCGGTCACCCTGAATCCCACGTCACGGCAGTGTCAAGGCATTGACGGCCGCCGGTTGTGTATGGAACGGTCCAATTCATGAGGTCCCCTTCATGAGACCACCGACGATCCGCGACGTGGCCGAACGGGCCGGGGTGTCCAAGTCCCTGGTGTCCCTGGTGCTGCGCGGTTCCGGACCGGTGCGGCCGGAGAAGCGGGACGCCGTCCTGCGGGCCGCCCGCGAACTCGGCTACCGGCCCAACACCGCTGCCCGCCACCTCGGCGAGCGCCGGGCCCGTCCCCCCGCGCCCGCCCCGGCGGACAGCGGCGCCCCCCTGGTCGGCGTCCTCCTCAACGACCTGCGCAATCCCTGGTTCGTCGACCTGCTGGAAGGGCTCGACTCCCTCCTCCACGCGAGCGGACTGCGGATGCTGCTCGCCGACGCCCGCCTCAACCGCCGCACCGGGCAGGACCAGGCGGGCCCGTTCCTGGACCTGGGCGTCGACGGCCTCGTCGTGGTGGGCACCCTGCCGGACCCGGCGGCGCTGGAGACGGTCGCCGAGCGGATCCCGGTGGTGCTGGCGGGCGCCCGGGAGGCGGTGCCGCCCGGCGTGGACGTCGTGGCCGGCGACGACGAGCGCGGCACCCGGCTGGTCACCGAGCACCTCATCGGCCTCGGCCACCGGCGCATCGCGCACCTCGCGGGATACGGCGCCGTGGGCGCCCTGCGCCGGTCCAGCTTCGAGGAGACGATGCGCGACCACGGCCTCACCGGCGAGGCCCGCGTCGAACCCGGCGACATGACCGAGGAGGGCGGCTACCGCGCCACCGTCCGCCTGCTCAGCCGCCCCGACCGTCCCACCGCGATCCTCGCCGTCAACGACATCACCGGCGTGGGAGCCCTGTCGGCGGCCGAGGAACTGGGCCTGCGCGTCCCCCACGACGTGTCCGTGACCGGCTACGACAACACCGGCATCTCCCGGCTGCGCCACCTGTGGCTGACCACCGTCGACAACGCGAGCCACGAGGTGGGCCGCCGCGCCGCCCGCTGCCTCCTCGACCGGCTGGAACACCCGGGCGGGCCCGGTGAGCTGCGGCTCGCGGCACCCGCCCTGGAGATCCGGGGAACCAGCGGCCCACCGGGCTGACCCGGCGGACCCGGCGGGATCACTCCGGAAGCGTGAGGGCGTACACCTTGCGCAGCGTCTCGTGCACCGTCCACGTCGTCCGGTCGCCCTCGCGCAGGACGGCCATGTCACCCGGCCCGACACGCAGCGTCGGCCCGCCCTCCACCTCCACGGTCGCCGACCCGCTGACGACGACGAACATCTCGTCCGCCTCCGTGTCGGTGACGACGCCCGGGGTGATCTGCCATATCCCGCGCACCCGCCGCCCGTCCGGCGACTCCCACACCACCTTGCCGGTCACCTCGGGCGTCCCGGACACGATCTGCTCCGGGTCGAGCGGCTCGGGCACGAGATCGGCATCGGCGACACGGAGGGCGAAGCTGCTGTCGTTCATGCGCCGACCGTAGTCGCGGCCCCGGTGCCGGGAGGAGCGACAGTATGTCCGTCTTCCGGCCCGTCCCCCGACACTCCGTCGCGGGACGGACGCACCCCGCGCATGGGGTAGGGTTGACCTGCGTGATCACGCGGTTCACCGCGCGAAGCGCATCGGGACGTGGCGCAGCTTGGTAGCGCACTTGACTGGGGGTCAAGGGGTCGCAGGTTCAAATCCTGTCGTCCCGACGGTGAAGTACAAGATCAGGGCCCTGTTCGACAGGGCCCTTGATCATTTTCAGGGCCGCCGTCTCACAAAATCTCACGAACGCTGTTGATCAAGGTTAGCCGAGCAGTCCGGCCAGCTTCTCCGAACCCGCCTTCAACGAGTGCGGGTCGGGGTGCACGTAGGTCCGCATCGTGAACCCGAGGTCCGAGTGCCCTGCCCACGCGGAGACCACCGTGTCCGGCACCCCGTTGTTCGCCATCCACGACAGGCAGGCGCACGGCGGGCGTACCATGCCCGCGCTCTGGGGACCGGCGCCCGAGCCGCCCAGGCCGGACTTCTCTATGAACAGGCTGCGTGAGCGGATCGCGGACAGCTGGACGCAGTACCACTCTGCCGAATTCGACACGGTGATGAAGGCGCTGCCGGACCTGATCTCGGATGCGCGCTCCGCCACCGTATCGGGCAGCGACGACACGCGCAGGGCCGGTTTCGCGGCTCTGGGGAAAGCACTTCAACTCGCCGGGCACGTAGCCGTGCGGATGACGCCTTGGCACTCGCCAAGGGGATGCGGCTGAGTAAGGACACGCCTCCGTCGTGGCGTACGTGGCTGCTGCTGGATGTGGCCCGAGCGCACACGGACACCGGGGATGCGGCCGGAGCGGTGAAGACCCTGGAGTCCCTGCGCCGTGTGGCGCCGACGTGGATGCAGCACCACACCTTGGCCGTGGCGATCGTGCGCGACGTGTGGGCGCTCCCCAATCACCCTCCGGGCCTGCGGTCGTTGGCGGAGTTCCTGGGGGTCTGCGAATAGCGTGGTGAAAGTGGGACGTTGCGCCCCTGTCAGCGTTCCAGGCATGTCGCTTACTGAGCGGACAGCGCCCCGGCGGCCGTGCGACCGGCCTCGGGGCTTGGCCGATCTGAAGGAAGCAGACCGACATGCCGCAACCTGCAACCCGGGCCCGCCGGACCGGGCCCCCCGGGTACAGCGAGACCCTGCCGAGGCAACCCGAGAGCGCAGCCACCGCGCGGCGCCTGCTTCGTACCGCCTGTGCCGTCTGGGGGCTGGACGCATTGGCCGAGGACGGGGCGCTGATCGTTTCCGAGCTGGTGGCCAACGCTGTGCGGCACGCTCGGCGGGAGTGCATCCGGGTCGCCATTGACCGCCCCGGCGCCGAGCGGGTACGTGTCGGCGTTGCGGAGCTCGCTCGGGCGCGGCCGGTGGAGCGCGAAGCGCACGACAACGAAGAGGGCGGGCGCGGTCTGCGCCTTGTGCCGGCGCTGGCCGCCGACTGGGGCACGGACGAGCGCCGCTGGGGCAAGATCGTGTGGGCGGATCTGGAGGGGCGCGGGTGACCCCGGGAGAGACCCCCGGCCGCAGCGCGGCGCGCGCCCAACTGTCGCAGTTGATCGAGCTGTTCGGCATGGACGGATGCCTGCGGATCAGTACGGCCCCGCTGAACCGGGGCCGCCCGCCGTCGGTGGAGAGGCCGAGGACGACGAGCAGAACTGACCGCCCCAAGGCGGGGCGAAGCCCCGGCCGGTGAACTCCACCGAGCCGGGGCTTCGTAGTCTCACGGCCGTCTCACACAGGTCTCACGAACTGCACGGACTGACCTGGAATTTGTGGCGCTGACCTGGCCGTTTCCGCTCGCCCTGGATCTCACGGACCCCGCTGGAGCGTGTTTCGTCCACTGGGCGTCCAGGGGTCGCAGGTTCTCATCCTGTCGTCCCGACTCGTCGGAGTCGTGGCCGAGGGCCGGTTTCGAACCCCCGAAACCGGCCCTCCGGCATGTCCGGGACCGGCGGGGGCCGATGATCAGGTCATGGACATCGCACCCTTACCGCGCTCCCGTGTCGCCCCTGTCGCGGCGATTCTCCTGGCGGGCGCACTCATGGGCGCCGTCGGCCCCGTCGCGAGCACCTTCGACAGCGCGGTCTGCCGGACCGTGGGCGTCGTCTTCTCGGTCGGCTGGTCGTGGGCGTGCTTCGCCTTCCTGGCCGGCTTCTCACGCCGGTCACGCATCGAGGCGTCGCTGCTGGCGTCCTCGGCACTGGCCGTGGGCGTGGCCGTGTACTACACGGCCAAGTTCCTGAACCCCGTCGTCCCGGCCGGCGGACAGGTCGTCTCCGGCGCGGGTGACGGTCTCCTCTCCCGGGCCCTGTTCTGGGGCACGGCGGCCTTCGTGCTCGGTGGGCCCGTCGGGCTCCTCGGGAGTCTCGCGCGCAGGCCCGGCCTGGGCGGGCTCGGGCTCCGCCTGACCGTCCCGTTGATCGCCTTCACCGAGGCCTCCCTGCGGCCCGCAGCGGGGGTGGACGACGCGCAGGACGGGATCGTCGGGACGGTCTGCGCCTCGGTCCGCGCGCTCTCGGCCGTGGCCGTCGTGCTGCTCGTGGGTCATGCCGTGCGAGCGTGGCGGCACGGCCGGGGCACCAGTCGGCCTGCCCCGGCGGAGCGGCGCGCCGTTCGCCGCGGGGCCGAGTGAGGCCGCCGGCCGCCCCACCCGTCAGCCGGACACCGCGTCGACCAGCGCGGCCAGGGCCGACGCCAGGGTGGGCAGGCCCGGGCCCGCGGGGCCGCCCGGTTCCGTCATGTAGGTGTCGCGGCGGATCTCGACCATCAGGGCCGACACCTCCGGCCGCTTCCCGAAGAACTCCAGCGGCACGTATGTCCCGGCGAACGGGCTGTCCAGGCCCGTCTCCCCGCACGGGGCGAATGCCTCACGGGCCGCGGCGAGCAGGGCGGGCGGGGTGTGGAAGGGGTCGGTGCCCAGGCAGACCGGCGGCCGCGGGCCGTCGCCGTGCAGTTCGTAGGGGAGCGGTGCGCTGGGGTAGGAGTGCACGTCGATGACGACGGCGCGGCCGGTCGCGGCGAGGCGGTCCGCGACAGCGTCCGTCATAGCCCGCGCGTAGGGGTGGAAGTACCGCTCGATCAGCGGGGCCGGGTCGAAGCCGTCGGGGCGGAGGGCCTCGCGGTGCGTGGTCCGGGTGTACACGGCGCCCATGCCGACGGCGAGCATCTCCTCCCGGTCGTCCGGGAACCGCTCGGGGTCGACCACCAGCCGGGACAGCCCGTTCACGAACCGCCACGGCCTCCGCCCGGCGAGGCCGGCCGCCGCCTCGGCCAGCGCGGCCGTGTGGGCGTCGGTGATGTGGTCCAGCTCCCGCTCCAGGCCGGCGTCGTCCAGCACGATCCCGGCGCGCACGTCGGCCGGTATCTCCCGCGAGGAGTGCGGCACATGGAGGATCACGGGGGAGTCCGCGTCGCCGGGGAGGAACGCGAACGGCGGCGGGACGTCGGCGGTCATGGGGCTGCTCCAGGGGGCGTCGTCGGCTCTGCACGGCACGACCACGGTGCCACACGCCACCGACAACGCCCCCGTCGCGGACCGCCGCCGCAGTGCCTACGGCAGCAACTCCCGCACCAGCGCGCCGACCTGCTCGGTCTCCAGCAGGAAACCGTCGTGCCCGTACGGCGACTCCAGCAGCCTCAGGCGGTCGGCACCGGGTATGTGCGCCGCCAGCTCGGCCTGCTGGGCCGGCGGGTAGAGGCGGTCGGAGTCGAGGCCCGCGACCAGCGTGCGCGCGGTCACCCGGCCCAGGGCGGCGCGGACGCCGCCCCGGCCGCGGCCCACGTCGTGGCCGTTCATCGCCTCCGTCAGCACCGCGTAGCTCCCCGCGTCGAACCGGCGGACCAGCTTGGCGGCGTGGTGGTCGAGATACGACTCGACCTGGTAGCGGCCGCCCTTCCGGGGGTCCTCCGTGCCCTGCGGCTCCCGGCCGAACCGGGCGGCCAGCTCGGGCTCGCTGCGGTAGGTGACGTGCGCGATGCGGCGGGCGAGCCCCAGCCCGGCGTGCGGGCCGCGGCCGGGACCGGCGTCGTGGTAGTCGCCGCCACGCCAGTGCGGGTCGTTGCGGATGGCGTGCAACTGGAGCGAGGCCCAGGCGATCTGCTCGGCACTCGCCGCCGCCGACGTGGCGAGCAGCAGCAGTGACTCCACCCGCTCCGGGTACGAGGCCGCCCACTCCACGGCCCGCATGCCGCCCATGGAACCGCCGACCACCAACGCCCACCGGTCGATGCCGAGGGCGTCGGCGAGCCGGGCCTCGGCATCGACCTGGTCTCGGACCGTCAGGTACGGGAACGCCCCGCCCCAGCGGCGGCGGCCGCCGGGACGCAGCGAGGCCGGCCCGGTGCTGCCCTGGCAGCCGCCGAGGACGTTCGGGACGACGACGAACCAGCGGTCGGTGTCGAGGGCCCGCCCGGGTCCGATCAGGCCGTCCCACCAGCCCGCCGTGGGATGGCCGGGCTCGGCGGGTCCCGCCGCGTGGCTGTCGCCGGTGAGCGCGTGCAGCACCAGCACGGCGTTGGAGCCGTCCGGGGCCGGCCGGCCCCACGTCTCGAACGCCAGCCGCACGCCGGGCAGTTCACCGCCGGCCTCCAGCGGCAGCGCCTCGTCCTGCGCATGCCACTGGCGCCGGCCGGGCGGGTCCCCCTCCTGCCAGGCCCCGGTGGCCGGTGGCGGGAGGGGGACCTGGGTCCCGGAGGGGAGGAGGGTGTTCAGGAGGCCTCCTTGGCCGCGCGGAACCCGGCCTCCAGGTCGGCCTTGAGGTCGGCGAGGTTCTCGATGCCGACCGACAGCCGCACCAGGCCGGGCTTCGTCCCGGTCGCCTCCAGCTGCTCCTCGTCGAGCTGGCTGTGGGTGGTGGACGCCGGGTGGATGATCAGGCTGCGCACGTCGCCGATGTTGGCGAGGTGGCTGAACAGCTCCACCCCGTCGACGAACCGCTTGCCCGCCTCGACGCCGTCCCGCAGCTCGAAGGAGACGATGGCGCCCGCACCGTTCGGAAGGTACTTCTGCGCCGCCTCGTACCAGGGGCTGGACGGCAGGCCCGGATAGTGGACGACGGAGACCTCGTCGCGCTGCTCAAGCCACTGAGCGAGCGCCAGCGCGTTGGACGAGTGCCGCTCCAGGCGCAGGCTCAGCGTCTCCACGCCCTGGAGCAGCAGGAACGCCGAGTGCGGGGCGATCGCGGGCCCGAGGTCGCGCAGCAGCTGCACCCGCAGCTTCACGGCGAACGCGCCCGGCCCGAGCGCGGGCCAGTACCGCAGGCCGTGGTAGCTGGGGTCGGGCTCTGTGAAGTCCGGGAAGCGCTCGGCGTGCGCGCCGAAGTCGAAGGTGCCGCCGTCCACGACGACGCCGCCGATGGTGGTGCCGTGCCCGCCGAGGAACTTGGTCGCCGAGTGCACCACGACGTCCGCGCCGTGCTCCAGCGGCCGCAGCAGGTAGGGGGTGGGCACCGTGTTGTCCGCGATCAGCGGCACACCGGCGGCGTGCGCCACGTCGGCGACGGCGCGCACGTCGAGGACGTTGCCCCGGGGGTTGCCCAGCGTCTCGGCAAACAGCGCCTTGGTGTTCGGCCGGATCGCGGCCCGCCAGGCCTCGGTGTCCTCGGGGTTCTCCACGAAGGAGACCTCGATGCCGAACTTCGGCAGGGTGTGCCGGAACAGGTTGTAGGTGCCGCCGTAGAGGGAGGCGGACGAGACGATGTGGTCGCCGGTGCCGGCGAGGGTCAGGAGCGCCAGCGTCTGGGCGGCCTGCCCGGAGGCCAGCGCCACCGCCGCCACCCCGCCCTCCAGGGCGGCGACGCGCTGCTCGAAGACGTCCTGGGTGGGGTTGTGGATGCGGGTGTAGATGTTGCCCGGCTCGGCCAGCGAGAACAGGTCGGCCGCGTGCTGGGTGTCCCGGAAGGCGAACGAGGACGTCTGGTAGATCGGTGTGGCCCGGGCGCCGGTCGTGGGATCGGGTTCCGCACCCGAGTGGACCTGCTTGGTCTCGAAGGACCAGGCCGGGGTGGCGGGGGCGGTCGCCTCGGGGGTGTGACCGGTGCCGACGGGTTCGGTGGACTGGCTCATGGTGCTCCTCCTGCGAAGTGGCCACGCGTGGCCTCGGGGGTCCGCGGACGTTCCAACGGTGCGGAGGCGCACCGGGTGTTCCCCGGGCCGGGTGCCGGGGGACGACGTGCCGACGCGGCTGTCGGCTTCCGGTGCGACATGCCGGTGGAGTGACACGTGTCTGGCTGGGTTGCCAGCAGGTCACGAGCCCGATGATAGGCAGGAGCGCAGCGAAAATGAGACGCCATCTCACTAGGTGAGCGGTCTCTTCATGAGCTGTTCACGGACCCGGCGCGCCCGGCCTCCGGACGGCCCGTCCCGCTGTCCGGGGCGGCTGGTGCCCGGTGTCCGGGGTGGCTCGCGCCCGGTCTCCCGGGTGGCCCGTGCCTGGTGTCCGTGGCGGCCCGTGTGCGGGGTGACCCGGGGCCCGTGCCCGCTGTCCGCGGCGGCTCGCGGCTCGCGGCTCGCGGCTTGCGGTCCTCGGCCCGTGCCCGGACACGGCTCCGCCCCGGCCGGAAGCCCGGCCGGGGCGGAGTGCGCGGGGCTCGCGGGGAGCCGGCCGCGTCAGCTGCTCAGGGAGGCCAGCACCTCGTTCCAGGTGGCGGACGGCCGCATCACCGCGGCGGCCTTGACCGGGTCGGGCTGGTAGTAGCCGCCGATGTCGGCCGGCTTGCCCTGGACGGCGATCAGCTCGTCGACGATCTTCTGCTCGTTCGCCGCGAGCGTCTCGGCGACCGGCGCGAACGCCTTCGCCAGGTCGGCGTCGTCGGTCTGCGCGGCCAGCTCCTGCGCCCAGTACAGGGACAGGTAGAAGTGGCTGCCGCGGTTGTCGATGCCGCCGACGCGACGGGTCGGGGACTTGTCCTCGTTGAGGAAGGTCGCCGTGGCGCGGTCGAGGGTGTCGGCGAGGACCTTGGCCCGGGTGTTGCCGGTGGTCGTGGCGTACTGCTCCAGCGACGGCACCAGCGCGAAGAACTCACCGAGGGAGTCCCAGCGCAGGTAGTTCTCCTTGACCAGCTGCTGCACGTGCTTCGGGGCGGAGCCGCCCGCGCCGGTCTCGAACAGGCCGCCGCCCGCCATCAGCGGGACGATCGACAGCATCTTGGCGCTGGTGCCCAGCTCCAGGATCGGGAACAGGTCGGTCAGGTAGTCGCGCAGCACGTTGCCGGTGACGGAGATGGTGTTCTCGCCGCGGCGGATGCGCTCCACCGACAGCTTCGTCGCCTCGACGGGGGGCAGGATGCGGAGGTCCAGGCCCTCGGTGTCGTGCTCGGTCAGGTACTGCTCGACCTTGGCGATCAGGTTGGCGTCGTGCGCGCGGTCCTCGTCCAGCCAGAACACCGCCGGGTCACCGGTGGCGCGGGCGCGGGTCACGGCCAGCTTCACCCAGTCGCGGATCGGGGCGTCCTTGGTCTGGCAGGCACGGAAGATGTCACCGGTGGAGACGGCCTGCTCCAGGACCACGTTGCCGGCCCGGTCGACGAGGCGGACGGTGCCCGTGGTGGGGATCTCGAACGTCTTGTCGTGGCTGCCGTACTCCTCGGCCTTCTGCGCCATCAGACCCACGTTGGGCACGGAACCCATCGTGGACGGGTCGAAGGCGCCGTTGGCGCGGCAGTCGTCGATCACGACCTGGTAGACGCCCGAGTAGCTGGAGTCCGGCAGGACCGCCAGCGTGTCGGCCTCCTGGCCGTCGGGGCCCCACATGTGGCCGGAGGTGCGGATCATGGCCGGCATGGAGGCGTCCACGATCACGTCGGAGGGGACGTGCAGGTTGGTGATGCCCTTGTCGGAGTCGACCATGGCCAGGTCCGGGCCCTCGGCGAGCTCGGCGTCGAAGGACGCCTTGATCTCGGCGCCCTCCGGCAGGGCGTCCAGGCCCTTGTAGATGCCGCCGAGGCCGTCGTTCGGGCTGAGGCCCGCGGCGGCCAGCTTCTCGCCGTACTGCGCGAACGTCTTCGGGAAGAAGGCGCGCACCACGTGGCCGAAGACGATCGGGTCGGAGACCTTCATCATCGTGGCCTTCAGGTGCACGGAGAACAGCACACCCTCCTGCTTGGCGCGGGCGACCTGCGCGGTCAGGAACTCGCGCAGCGCGGCGACGCGCATCACGGAGGCGTCCACGACCTCGTCCTTCAGGACGGGCACGGACTCGCGCAGCACGGTGGTCGTGCCGTCGTCACCGACCAGTTCGATGCGCAGGGCGCCGTCCTCGGCGATGACGGCCGACTTCTCGGTGGAGCGGAAGTCGTTCTCACCCATGGTCGCCACATTGGTCTTGGAGTCGGAGCTCCAGGCGCCCATGCGGTGCGGGTGCGACTTGGCGTAGTTCTTCACCGAGGCCGGGGCGCGACGGTCGGAGTTGCCCTCGCGCAGCACCGGGTTCACGGCCGAACCCTTGATCTTGTCGTAACGGGCGCGGATCTCGCGCTCCTCGTCCGTCTTCGGGTCGTCCGGGTAGTCCGGCAGCGCGTAGCCCTGGCCCTGCAGCTCGGCGATCGCGGCCTTGAGCTGCGGGATCGACGCCGAGATGTTGGGCAGCTTGATGATGTTGGCGGCGGGCGTCCTGGCCAGCTCACCGAGCTCGGCCAGGGCGTCCGGGATGCGCTGGTCCTCGGTCAGGTACTCCGGGAAGACGGCGATGATGCGGCCGGCCAACGAGATGTCGCGCGTCTCCACGGCGACACCCGCCTGAGAGGCGTACGCCCGGACCACCGGCAGGAAGGAATACGTCGCGAGGGCCGGGGCCTCGTCAGTGTGCGTATAGATGATGGTCGAGTCAGTCACCGGGTGCTCCGCTCCACGTCTGCAACATTGCTCGACATCAAGATATCTTGTGAGCGCCCAGGACTCGACAGGGGTCCGCGCCGCGTCCCGGGCGACCGCCCGCCACGCGGCGTGGCCGACGTGGCGGGGACCGTCCGGGCGGGGCCTCAGACCGGCCTGGTCAGCGTCATGTCGTCGGGGGCGTGCTCCGGCTCGCGCTGCTGCGGGATCATGACCGTGCCCTGCTGGATCGCCACGGTCCGCGCCGGGGACGGGATGCGGATGCCCTCCTCGCGGTAGCGCCGGTGCAGGCGCTTGATGAACTCGTGCTTGATCCGGTACTGGTCGCTGAACTCGCCGACGCCCAGGATGATCGTGAAGCCGATCCGTGAGTCGCCGAAGGTGTGGAAGCGCACCGCCGGGTCGTGCTCGGGCACCGCGCCGGTGATCTCGGTCATCACCTCGGCGACGACCTCCTTGGTCACCCGCTCGACGTGTTCGAGGTCGCTGTCGTAGGACACCCCGGCCTGCACCAGGATGGTCAGCTTCTGCTCGGGCCGCATGTAGTTGGTCATGTTCGTCTTCGCGAGCTGACCGTTCGGGATGACCACCAGGTTGTTGGACAGCTCCCGCACGGTCGTCTGCCGCCAGTTGATGTCCTCCACGTAGCCCTCCTCACCGCTGCTCAGCCGGATGTAGTCGCCGGGCTGCACGGTTTTGGAGGCGAGGATGTGGATGCCCGCGAACAGGTTGGCGAGCGTGTCCTGCAGGGCGAGGGCGACCGCCAGACCGCCGACGCCGAGGGCGGTGAGCAGGGGCGCGATCGAGATGCCCAGGGTCTGCAGGGCCACCAGGAAGCCGATCGCCAGGACCAGGATCCGGGTGATGTTCATGAAGATCGTGGCCGACCCGGCGACCCCGGAGCGGGACTGGGTGACCGACCGCACCAGCCCGGCCACCACGCGGGCGGCCGACACCGTCGCGGCGAAGATCACCAGCAGGGTCAGCACCTGGTTGACGCTGTGCTGCACGGTGCGGGTCAGCGGCAGGGCCGCCGCCGCGGAGGCGGCGCCGCCCGCGATGGCCGCCCACGGCGCGATCATGTGCAGCGCGTCCACGAGGACGTCGTCCCCGCGCCAGGTGGTGCGCTCCGCGAGCCGCGCCAGCCGGCGCAGCAGCAGCCGCAGCAGGAAGGCCGCCAGCAGACCGCCCGCCAGGGCGATGCCCGCGTACAGCAGGTCGTCGACGGTGAGGGCGCGGGTCACCGCACCGCTCCGGCGAACGCGTGGGCCGACGGCGGTATATGAAGATGTGTCACGTTGTTCACCTGTTCGGGATTCCGGGAGGTCCCGGAGAGTCCGGTGGGGAGTGGCGGTGTGCGGGACGGCTGGCCCGCGACCGGCACGATCGCTCATCCTGCCGTATCCGCAAGGGGAGTTCGCACCGAACCCGGCGCGATCGAGCCGCCCCGGCCGGACCACCCGGTCGGCCCGTCCGGCCGGACCGCCCGCCCGGCCCGTCCGGCCGGACCGCCCGCCCGGCCCCTCCGGTCGGACCGCCCGGCCGGCCCCTCCGGTCGGACTGCCCAGCCGCCCCGCCCGGGACCGCCCGCCCTGGACCGCCCGGTCGGGACCGCCTCGGCCGGGAGCGCCCGGCCGGCCCCTCCGGTCGGACTGCCCAGCCGCCCCGCCCGCCCGGGACCGCCCGCCCGGGACCGCCCCAGCCGGTGCCACCCGGCCGGGACCACCCCGTGCGGCTCAGATCACCTTCGACCGCACCAGCACGCCGAGCGTCAACGCGCCCGGCAGCAGCGGCAGCCACACGGTGATCACCCGGAAGGTCAGCACCACCGCCGTTGCCACCGCGGCGGGCCCGCCCACCGCCACCAGGGCCACCACGAGCGCCGCCTCCACCGACCCCAGTCCGCCCGGCGTGGGGACCAGCGCGACCGCGACCGTCGCCGCCAGATACGCCAGCGCCAGGTGCGCGACCGGCACGTCCAGCGCCAGCGCCCGCGCCACCAGCACCAGCGCCGCCGTCTGCAGTGCGGGGAAGGCCAGCGCCCCGCCCCACAGCGCCAGCGCCCGGGCGGGCCGGGTGTGCACCGACCGGGCCTCGCCCAGCGCCGTCCGCAGGAACGACGACGCGGCCGTCCGCAGCCGCCGTACGCACACCAGCGCGCCCGCCGCGAGCACCAGCACCCCGGCGCCCGCCCACAGCAGCGGGCCGAACGCCCCGTCGGGCAGCAGCTCGCCGAGGCGCAGTGCGCCGGGGCAGGCGAGCAGCAGGACGCCGAGCAGGGCCACCCGGCCGGCCGACTCGGCCAGCAGGTACAGCGCGAGGGCGGCCGAGGAGCGGGCCGCGGACAGCCCGCACACCGTCATGAACCGCAGGTTGACCGCGCTCGCCCCCAGCCCGGTCGGCAGCAGGTGGTTCGCCGCGCCGGCCGCGAACTGGGTGGCCACCAGCCGCCGTCCGGGCAGCCGTTCGAGCACGGCGCCCTGCCGGGTGCAGGCGGCGGCCGGCCAGGTCAGACAGGTCGCCCCGACGGCCGCCAGCAGCCACGGCCAGCGGGCCTGGCCCAGATGGGCGAACCCCTCGGCGAGGACGGACCGGTGCCGCACCGCGACCACGGTCACGAGCAGCAGCGGCAGCACACACAGCACCCGGCGGATCGTCCGTGTCACGTCCCGGGAGCCTGACCGCCGCACACCAACGGGGGGTTGCGGCGGGCCGGACGGCGGCTGACGGGCGGGGAGCTGCTGGGAGAGCGTCATACGGACCTTCGCTTCACGCGGGGAGGCGGCGCCGGCCGGAGCGGGCGGAGCACGGCGACGCGGGGGAGGGGGACGGGAGCGGCGAGTCGGCGGAGAAGGAGGGATCGCGGGGGAGGGGGACGGGAGCGGCGAGCGGCGGAGAAGGGGGGATCGCGGGGGAGGGGGACGGGAGCGACGAGCGGCGGAGCGGGGGAGAGGGACCGCGGGGGAGGGGGAGCGGGACGGGGAGGTTCGTGCGCGGCGGGGGAACCGGCGGACGGGGCGGCGGCGGACGGGCGTTGACCTCAATGATGCTTGAGGTCCTACGGTGCCTTCCATGAGCATGGAGACAACGGCCTGGACACAGTTGCACAGCGTCATGACCGCCCAGGAGGAACGGCGCCCCTTCGCCCGGGTGACGCTGCGGCGCATCGGCGCGTTCGCCCGCCCGCACCGCCGCCGCATGACCCTCTTCGTCCTGCTGGGCACGGCCACGGCGCTGCTGGCCGTGGCGACCCCGGTCCTGGCGGGCCGGGTCGTGGACACCATCGTGTCCGGCGGCGACGAGAGCACCGTCGTCCGGCTGGCCCTGCTGATCGCGCTGATCGCGCTGGCCGAGGCGGCCCTCGGCATCCTCGGCCGGCGGCTGTCGGCGACGCTGGGCGAGGGCCTCATCCTCGACCTGCGCACCGCCGTCTTCGACCATGTGCAGCGGATGCCGGTGGCGTTCTTCACACGCACGCGTACGGGTGCCCTCGTCTCCCGTCTCAACAACGACGTCATCGGCGCCCAACGGGCCTTCAGCAACACCCTGTCCACCGTGGTCGGCAACGTCGTCACCCTGGTGCTGGCGCTCGCGGTGATGCTCACCCTGTCCTGGCAGATCACGCTGCTCGCTCTGGTGCTGCTGCCGGTGTTCGTGGTCCCGGCCCGCCGGATGGGCAGCCGGATGGCCCGGATGCAGCGCGAGGCCGCCGCGCTCAACGCGGCCATGGGCACCCGGATGACGGAGCGCTTCTCCGCCCCCGGAGCCACCCTGGTCAAGCTCTTCGGACGCCCGGAGGAGGAGTCGGCCCAGTTCGCCGAACGGGCCCGCCGGGTACGGGACATCGGCGTGCGCACCGCCACCGCCCAGACGGTGTTCATCACCGCCCTCACCCTCGTCTCCGCCCTCGCCCTGGCCCTGGTCTACGGCCTCGGCGGCTGGTTCGCGCTGCGCGGCGCCCTGGAGCCCGGGGCGGTCGTCGCCCTGGCACTGCTGCTGACCCGGCTGTACGCGCCGCTGACCTCACTGGCCGGGGCGCGGGTCGAGGTGATGAGCGCGCTGGTCAGCTTCGAGCGCGTCTTCGAGGTGCTGGACCTGAGCCCGCTCATCGAGGAGAAGCCCACGGCGCGTGAGGTGCCCGACGGTCCGGTGTCCGTCGAGTTCGACGACGTCCGGTTCGGCTACCCGTCCGCCGACAAGGTCTCCCTGGCCTCCCTGGAAGAGGTCGCCGCCCTGGACACGCGCGGGGGCGCCGAGGTGCTGCACGGCGTCTCCTTCCGCGCGGAGCCCGGCCGGACCGTCGCCCTCGTCGGCTCCTCCGGCGCGGGCAAGTCCACCGTCGCGCAGCTGCTGCCCCGCCTGTACGACGCCGACGCGGGCGCCGTCCGCGTCGGCGGGGTCGACGTCCGGGACCTGACCGCGGCCTCGCTGCGCGCCACCGTCGGCATGGTCACCCAGGACGGCCACCTCTTCCACGACACGGTGCGCGCCAACCTGCTGCTCGCCCGGCCCGGCGCGTCCGAGACCGACCTCTTCGACGCCCTGCGCCGGGCCCGCCTGGAGGACCTGGTCCGGTCCCTGCCCGACGGCCTGGACACGGTCGTCGGGGAACGCGGCTACCGCCTGTCCGGCGGGGAACGCCAGCGCATGACGATCGCCCGGCTGCTGCTGGCCCGCCAGCGCGTCGTCGTGCTCGACGAGGCCACCGCCCACCTGGACAACACCTCCGAGGCGGCCGTCCAGGAGGCGCTCACCGAGGCCCTGGCCGACCGGACGGCGATCGTGATCGCGCACCGGCTGTCCACCGTCCGGGCGGCCGACCTGATCCTGGTGCTGGAGGCCGGCCGGATCGTGGAGCGCGGCACGCACGACGAGCTGCTGGAGGCGGGCGGACGGTACGCGGAGCTGTACCGCACTCAGTTCGCCGCCCGTTCCGAGGATTCCGCCGGGGGCCGTGCGGAGGAGGACGCCCCCGCGGTGGTGTGAGGCCCGGGCGTCACACCACCCGCGCTCCCTGTGAGGCCCGGGCGCCGCACCCTCCGCGGTCCCCACGACGACGGCGCCGCCCCCCCCCCCCCCCCCGGGGGGGGGGGGGGGCCCGGGGCCCCCCCCGGCGGGCCACCCCACGAGGGGCCCCCCCGGGGGGTCCAAAACCCCGGGTGGCAGCCCAGGCCCCCCCGCCCCCACC
>NZ_JBIWOK010000004.1:393020-433129 GCF_044767675.1 Streptomyces sp. NPDC101219 | reverse complement strand
CGGGGTGGTGGGGGCCCGGGGGGCCCCCCCCCCGGGGCGCCCGGGGGGGCCCGGGCGCCGCCCCCCCCGGGGGCCCCCCCCCCCCGGCGCCGCCCCCCCCCCCGGGCGGGGGGGGGCGGCGGCGCCGTGTGCCGGTCCGGGCGGCCCTCCTCACGAGGGGCCGCCCGGTGGGTTCACTTCCCCGTGCTGCCTGCCCTGGACCGGCCGCCCGAACGGGGCTCACCGATCCCGGACTTCCCGTGCCCGGAGCCGCCACGGCCCTTGCCCCGGCCGCGCGACCCGCCGCCCTTGCCCCGGCGGCGCGCGTACGCGTCGAGCTCGATGGCGAGCGGCGAGGCGGTCAGCACCGACGAGTAGGTGCCGACCAGCATGCCGATCAGCAGGGCGAGCGCGAAGTCGGTGAGCGAGTCACCGCCCAGCAGCGCCAGCGCGAACAGGATGAACAGCACACCGATACCGGTGTTGACCGTGCGGGGCACCGTCTGCAGGATCGCGAGGTTCGTCACGTCGCCCAGCGGTGCCTTGCCGTCCTTGCGCCACAGCTCCCGGATGCGGTCGAAGACCACGACGGAGTCGTTGACCGAGTAACCGATCACGGTGAGCAGCGCCGCCAGGAACACGCCGTCGATCGGCTTGCCCAGCCAGGCGAAGATACCGGTCAGGATGATCACGTCGTGCGCCAGCGCGCTCACCGCGCCCGTGCCGAACATCCACCGGAACCGGAAGGCCAGGTAGACCAGCTGGGCGGCGAGGGCCAGCCCCAGCGCGATCAGCGCGTTGCGCCGCAGTTCGTCGCCGAGGCTCGGGCCGATCAGCTCGTCGCGGACCTTCTCGGCGCCGTCGCCGACCTTGTCGATGGCCTCCTGGACCTTGACGGCCTCCTGGTTGGTCAGCTCCTCGGTGCGCACCGTGAGCTGGTTGTCCCCGGAGGACTGCACCACGGCCTGCGGGAATCCCGCGTCGGCCAGGGCGGAGCGGGCGTCGTCGGGGTCGACGGTCTGGGTGGTGGAGTACTCGATGAGGCGGCCGCCGGTGAACTCGACACCGAAGTTCAGCCCCCGCACGACGATGCCGGAACCGGCGACGACGAGCACGAGCGCGGACACCAGCAGCCAGCGGCGCGGGTTGCGCATCAGCTGCGGGTTGCGGCGGGTGAGGTACTCGCGGACCCGGCCGATCGAGGCCAGACCGGTGACCTGCGGCCGGCGGTGCACCCAGCGGCGGCGCACCGCGAAGTCGGCCAGCACCCGGGTGATCACCAGGGCGCTGATCATGGACGCGATGACACCGATGCCCAGCGTGACACCGAAGCCCTTGACCGGGCCGGAGGCGAGGAAGAACAGCAGGGCCGCCGCGATCAGCGTGGTGACGTTGGAGTCGGCGATCGCGCTGAAGGCGCCCTTGAAGCCGGCGGTGAGCGCGGAGCGGCTGCTGGCCCGGTTCCGGGAGCTGTACTCCTCCCGGGCCCGTTCGAAGACCAGCACGTTGGCGTCCACGGCCATACCGATGGCCAGCACGAAACCGGCGAGACCGGGCAGGGTCAGGGTCGCGCCGAGCGCCGCCAGACCGGCGTAGGAGATGACGCCGTAGCAGGCCAGGGCCACCGTGGCGAGCAGACCCATGAGCCGGTAGACGACGATGATGAACAGCGCGGTCAGCGCGGTGCCGACGAGGGCGGCCCAGGCGCTGGCCTCGATGGCCTCGGCACCCAGCGTGGGGCCGACGGTCCGCTGCTCGACCGTCTCGACCGGCACCGGCAGGGCGCCGCCCTTGATGAGCAGGGCGAGTTCCTTGGCGTCGTCGCTGCTGAAAGAACCGGTGATCTGGGTGGTGCCGCCGGTGATACCCACGTTGCAGGCGACGGACGGGTGGACCTGCGGCGACGAGATGATCTTGTTGTCGAGGACGATGGCGACGCGGCGCTTGGGGTCGCCCTCCGGGTTGCACGCGGCCTGACCGGTCAGGTTGGCCCAGTCCTTGTCGTTCTTGAAGTCCACGGAGACGAACCAGCCGGCGGCGTTCTGCTGGTCGAGGCCGGCCTCGGCGTCCTTGACGTCCTCACCGGTCATCTTCGCGGGCGCGAGCCGCAGACGCTGACCGTCCTCGTCGGCCAGGACGCGCTCGCCCTTGTCGTCCGGCTTCGTCTGGACCTCGCCGGTCTCCGCGCCGAGCACCGGGTGCACGGACAGCTGGGCCGTCTGGCCCAGGACGTCGGCCGCCTTGCGCGGGTCCTGCAGACCCGGCAGCTCGACGATGATCCGGTTCTCACCGGAGCGGACGATGGACGGTTCGGCGACGCCGAGCGCGTCGACCCGGCCGCGCAGGACCTCGAGCGCGCGGTCGGTCGCCGCGGCGTCGGCCTTCGTGGTCTCGGTCGAGCGGGTCTCCAGCACGATCTGGGTGCCGCCGCGCAGGTCCAGCCCGAGACGGACCGGGACGGTGGCGGCGACGAACACGGCCAGGGCGACCACGGCGAACGCGAAGAACGCCCTGATCCGGTTGGAGCTTTGCGCTGTGGAACTTTTCACTGGTGCCTCCAGCGGCACACCGCGGCCGGAAAGGCCGGCACGGCGGGGGAGAGGGGGGGAAGAACGGGGACTCTCAAGCGCTGGTGGACGACGGCGGGGCCCGGCCGAGGTCGGACGGCACGTACGCGGCGACGAGCTGCCCGTGCCCGGACACCGGGGCCGGACGCACCGGTCCGTGCGGCACCCGCGGCGTGTAGGGAGGCGTGAACAGGAGGTGGCCGGAGGGAGCGGTGCGCTCACCGGCGTCGCGCAGCGACCGCAGCAGGAGGGTGCCGCTGCCGGAGTACGCCTCGTCGGTGTGCGGATGGCTGTCGTACGGCTCGAAGGACGCCGCCGGCACGGCCGGTGCGTCCGGGGAGGACGCCTCCCCGGCGGGCACCAGCCGGGCACCGTCGGTGAAGGCGAGGGTCAGCAGGACCGCCGTCAGGGCCAGGAGGCCCGCGACGACGCGGTGCGGAAGGCGGGCGGCATGTCCCGGCCGGTGGGTGCTCAAGGCTCGACGAGTCCCGCGCGGATGGCGTACCGGGTGAGGTCCAGGCGGTCCCGGAGCCCCAGCTTGCTCAGCAGGTTCTCCCGGTGCCGCTGGACGGTCTTGACGCTGATGAACAGCAGCTCGGCGATCTCCTTCGAGGAGTGCCCCTCGGCGACCAGCTTGAGGACCTCCTCCTCGCGCGGGGTCAGCAGCTGCTCGGGGGCCTCCTCACCGTCGCGCACCCGGTCGAGGTAGTTGCGGATCAGGGCGGTGACCGCCCCCGGGTAGAGGAACGGCTCGTCCCGCATCGCCGCCCGGCAGGCGGCGACCAGGTCCCGGTCGGCGACGGACTTCAGCACATAGCCGCCCGCGCCCGCCTTCAGGGCCTGGAACAGGTACTGCTCGTTGTCGTGCATGGTCAGCATCAGGATGCGCAGCCCCGGCTTCAGCGCGGACAGCTCACGCGCGGCCTGCAGACCGGTCAGCCGCGGCATGGCGATGTCCAGCACCGCCAGGTCGATGTCGTGCGTGCGGGCCATCGCGATGGCCTCGGCGCCGTCCCCGGCCTCGGCGACCACTTCCAGGTCGGGCTCCCGGTCCAGGATGAGCCGGACCCCCCGACGGACCAGGGCATGGTCGTCGGCGAGCAGAATCCGGATCTTGGCCGGGTGGTCCTGGTGGTTCATGACTGCTTCCTGACGGCGGGCACGGTGAGCCGGATCCGGGTGCCGGACGGCGACGCGGGGCTGATGTCCAGTGTGGCCCCCAGCAGCAGTGCGCGTTCCCGCATCCCGCGGATCCCCGCACCCTCCCGGGCCACGCCGATGCCGCGCCCGTCGTCCTCCACCTCCAGCACGACCGAGTGGTCCCCTTTCCGCAGGCTCACCCGGACCGTACCGGCGTCGGCGTGCCGGGCGGCGTTGGTCAGCCCTTCCTGCGCCACACGGTAGATCACCAACTCGGTCTCCTGGTCCAGCGCGGGCAGATCGGAATCGTAGCCGCGGATCACCCGCAGACCGGTATGCGTGGCGAATTCGGTGGTGAGCGAGGTGATGGCGCTGACCAGACCCAGGTCCTCCAGCACTCCCGGCCGCAGCCGGCGTACCAGGCGGCGCACCTCGTCCAGGCTCAGCCGGGTGATCTCCTGCGCCTGCTGGAGTTCCTCGCGCAACGGGTCGGACGCCTCGTCGGCGGCCCGCTTGAGGGCCAGCAGGATGGCCGTCATGCTCTGCCCGACCTCGTCGTGCAGCTCCTGGGCGATGCGGCGCCGCTCCGCCTCCTGCGCGAGGATCGCGCGGGCGCTGCTCGCGGCCCGCTCCTTCTCCAGCCGGTCCAGCATGGCGTTGAAGGTGCTGACCAGGTCGGACACCTCACCGCCGCCGTGCACCGGCAGGCGCTGACCGGGACGCAACAGGTCCACGGTGGCCATCAGCCGGGTCACCCGGTCCAGGGGGGCCAGCCCGATGCGCAGCAGCGTGGCGTTGGCGACCAGCATCACGGCGAGACCGCCGACCAGGATGACCGCCTCGGTCAGCAGGATGGGCACGGACACCGTCACGGGGGCCCACAGCAGCAGCGCGGTGGCCAGACCGAGCACCACCGCGTTCAGGCCGAAGATCCGCCAGTACAGGGACACCGAGGTCTCGCCTTCCTCTTCCTTGACCGGCTTCGCTGTCGACATCACCGCGCCGTGTCGGCAGCGGCCACGGCCCCTTGTCCCGGCGAACAGCGGCCAGCGTGCACGGGCCCCGCCTTGCTCGTCCATGGGGTCCGTGCCCCATTTTCCCCCTGCCGCCGGACCCACGCCGGGCGGGGTGGGTCCTGCGACCCCGCACAGATGGGCTCCATGGCCGATGGGCGGCGGACGGACTTGCGGCCATGGTGAAGACACCACCCCCTTTTCCTTCTTCAGATTTCCTTCTTCAGAGAGGACCCCTTCGTGTCGCTCGACCTGCCCCGCACCGAAGCGCGTACCGACAACCCGGCCTCGGACGAGATCCGACGCCGCCTCGAGCACGCCCGATCTACCCGCCTCGCCCAGCTCAAGGCCCTGGACGAATCGGGGCAGAGCGCCGACGACCACTTGATGTCGAACCAGAAGGACTCCATCAAGCGCGTCCTCACGGAGATCGACGAGGCTTTCGCCCGCGTCGACGACGGCACCTACGGCACCTGCCTCGGCTGCTCCAAGCCCGTGCCGCCGGAGCGCCTGGAGATCCTCCCGCACACCCGGCACTGCGTCGCCTGCCAGCGCCGCGCGGCCTGACACCGGCCGTTCCGCACGTCCGTTTCTCCTCTCCGCTGACCGCACAAGGGGTGCAGTGGTGACCCACCAGACCGTCGGTGAGCACAACACGGTCCTCTCACCCGAGGACCTCGCAGCGCTGCGCGAAAACCTGCTGGAGCAACGGCTCTTCCGCCAGGAACAGCTCCGGCAGTTCGCCGCGGACCCGCTGCCCCGCGCCGAGGAGCGGCCGCAGCGGGACGCCGGCGAGATCGAGGTCGGCATCCGGCTCGCCGCCTCCGCCCGCATGGTGCTCGCCGACGTGGAGGCGGCACTCGGCCGCATGGAGACGGACACCTACGGCAGGTGCCACCTGTGCCGCGGCGCGGTCGAGCGGGACCGCCTGCTGATAGTGCCGCAGGCCCGCTACTGCGCCCGCTGCCAGCAGGTGCGGGAGGCCGCACGATGACCACTGCACACCGGCCGCGCCCGCCCGCACCGGCGCGGCCCCCGGCCCGGGCGGCCACCTCCCGCCCGGGCCGCCACCCCCTTGCCGGCGAACGCACCGAACGGAGGGCCGTCCCGTGACCGTCACCCGGCGTGCCCGCCCGGTGTCCGGGCGGCACACGCACTGGCCGCTGTGCCGACGCTGCTCCGGCATCGCACTCGACCTGGGCAGTGCCCGCACCCGCGCCTGGATCGCCGGCCGGGGCATGGTTCTCGACGTGCCCACCGTGACGTTCCCCGGCAACGGCGCCATCCACCCCATCCAGCGCGGCACCATCATCGACACCGCCGGCACGGCCCGCATGCTCGACCGGCTGCTGGGCCACCGCATGCCGCGGTTCGGCCGCCCCCTGGTCGTCGTCACGGCCCCGGTCCTGGACGGCCTCGCCTTCCGGACCGAGGCCCGTACGGCGGTCGAGATCCTCCGCCCGCGCGCCGTCATCACCGTCCCGGGCGCGCGGGCGGTGGCCCTGGCGGCGGGCGCCGACGACGCCAAACCGCTGCTCGTCGTCGACATCGGCGCCCACCTCACCGAGGTGGTGCTGCTCTCCGGGGGTGCGGTGACCGACGCCCGCCGCACCGCGCTCGGCACCGCCGACCTCGGCGACGGCACGCCCCCCGAACGCATCACCGACGCCGTGGTGGAGATGGTGACCGCCATGCTGCGGCAGGACCGCACCTCGGTGACCCGTACCGCCCTGCGCCGGGGCGTCCTGCTGTCCGGGGGAGGTGCCCTGCGGCCCGAGGTCACGCACAGCCTGCCCGGCCGGCTCGGCTGCCCGGTCCAGCCGGTGACGTCCCCGCACACCGCCGCGGTCCGCGGGGCCGCCGGACTGCTGGCCGCCGAGCACCACCATCCCCCGGCCGGCGGCGCCGTCTGACCTCCGGCGGCCCGCCTCCCGTTCCTCCTGCTGCCCCTGTACCCCTGCGCGACCACCCCGGAAGGGAGCACCACGTGGCGGGCGAGATACCTCCCGCACAGCCCCCCGACCCGCCCCGCGACCGTGCGCCGCGGCGGCGCAACCCCCTGCGCCGCCGCACGGACACGCTGCGGACTTGGTGCGGGCTCGGGGTGCTGCTGACCGTACTGGTGCTGGCCCCGGTGGCCGCCGTGGTGGCGGCCGACCTCGCGCACCGGCACTACGACGGCGTCGCCCGCCACCAGGAGCGGACCCGCTACGAGACGACCGCGACCGTGCTCCACGACGTCCCGCGCCATCCGGAGCCGGGCTCGGACGAGGAGAAGGAGACCCGCTATCCGGCGGAGGTCAGCGTCGTCACCCGCGAGGGCCGCACCCGGACCACGACGGCCGACGTCCCGCCGGGCATGCCCGCGGACAGCCCGCTGCGGATCTGGATCACCACCGGCGGCGAGGCGACGCAGGCGCCACTGACCGACGAGGACGTCCGCAGCCGCAGCATGGGCTGGGCCCTGCTGGCCGCCCTCGGCGTCGTCCTCACCGGGGCCGCCACGCACGCCGCGGCCCGTTTCGCGCTGCGCCGACGGGACCTCGCGGCCTGGGACGCGGCCTGGGCCAGGACGGCACCGGGCTGGACCACACCCACCTGAGCGGGGGCGGCGCCCGCCGCCAACGGAGCCCGGCCAGGGAGGACTTGACCGGGCGCCGGGCGGGCACCCTCCCCGCCGGGCCTTTCCCGCGCTTCATGCGGTTGTATGGCCCGGCGCGGCCGGGGAACTGCCGGGGCCTGGCAAAGATTTCCGCCCGGACGGCGACCGTCCCGCTCCCCGCCCGGGTGACGGGCGCCCGGAGGACCCTTCGCCCGCTCCACGTGGCCGACTTGAGCCCCCGTCCGCGGGCGGAACGGGCAGGTCCGGGAGAAGGCGGCATCAAGAACGCGTAAAGACTGCCGGAATCAGGCAATGAAAGACGTCCGTCGGTCATGACACGATGGAGAGGCGGGAGGTCGTCGAGTGGAAGCGGGGCCCGGATGAACTGGTTCGTGGGTCTGGGGATCGCCGGTCTCGTCGTGCTGCTGCTCTCGCTGATCTTCGACGGGGTCCTGGAGGGCCTGTTCGGCGGTGTGCTGGACGGCATGCTCGACGGGTTCCTGTCGCTGCCCGTCATCGCCGGCTTCGTGTCCATGCTCGGCTTCGGCGGCGCCATCACCCTCGGCACGACGGGCCTGGGCGTCACCGGTGCCACGGCCGTCGGCGTGCTGACGGGCGTCGCCGCGGGATGGCTGACCTGGCGGTTCAGCCGGGCCCTGATGAGCGACCAGGACGCCGCCGCACCGCGCGGCGGGGACCTCGTCGGCTCCTCGGCGTCGGTGGTGACCGCCATCCCCGCCGGGGGATACGGCGAGGTGCTGGTGTATCTCGCCGGGCAGCCGCTGAAGCTGGCGGCCAAGTCCGCGGTGCCGGTGGCGCGTGGCACCGAGGTCTGGGTGGAGTCGGCCCTGTCGGCCACGTCCGTCTCCGTCCGTCCCGTCGAGCGCTGACCCACCGCGCGGCCGTCGGGCCGCCGTCCCTCCCAACTGTCCGTAAGTGTCCGTCGCAGATTCGATTCGCCGTCCCCCGGGGAAGGCTGAGGGGATCCACGTTTACATGAGCCCTGTACTGATCGCCGTGATCGGAGTCGTCGTACTCCTGGTCCTGCTGGCCCTCGTGGTCGTCACCCGTTACAAGGTCGCCGGTCCGAGCGAGGCGTTCATCGTCACCGGCCGCCGCGGCAAGAAGTCCACCGACCCCGAGACCGGCCGCATCTTCACCGACAACAGCGGTCAGAAGGTCGTGGTCGGCGGCGGTGTCTTCGTCGTGCCGTTCGTGCAGCAGAAGTTCACCCTGGACCTCTCCAGCCGGCACATCCCGGTGGCCGTCCGGGGCGCGGTCACGCTGCGCGGTGTGAAGGCCAACCTGGAGGGCGTCGCCATCGTCAAGGTGGGCGGCACCGAGGACTCGATCCGCGCCGCCGCCCAGCGGTTCCTGATGCAGCAGAACGGCATCGTCGGGTTCACCCAGGAGGTGCTGTCCGGCGCGCTCCGCTCCATCGTGGGCCGGATGTCCGTGGAGGACATCATCCGGGACCGGGCCGCCTTCGCCGGCCAGGTCGCCGAGGAGGCCGAGGCCAGCCTGTCCGGCCAGGGCCTGGTGCTGGACGCCTTCCAGATCCAGGACATCACCACTGAGGGCTCCTACCTGGAGGACCTGGGCCGGCCCGAGGCCGCCCGCGCCAAGCAGGAGGCCGACATCGCCGAGGCCGTCGCCCGGCGCGCCTCCGAGCAGGCCCGGCTCAAGGCCGAGGAGGAGATCGCGATCGCGCAGCGCACCTTCGCGCTGAAGCAGGCCGAGATCAAGGCCGAGACCGACGAGGCCGCCGCCCGGGCGGGCGCCGCCGGTCCGCTCGCCGAGGCCGCACGGCAGCAGGAGGTCCTCCAGGAGCAGGAGAAGGTCGCCACCCGGCAGGCCGCGCTGACCGACCGCGAGCTGGACACCAAGGTCCGCAAGCCCGCCGACGCCGCCCGCTACCAGGCCGAGCAGGAGGCAGAGGCCCGGCGCATCGCGCTGGTCAAGGAGGCCGAGGCGGACGCCGAGCGGGCCCGGCTCACCGGTGAGGGCGAGAAGGCGCAGCGCGCCGCGCTCGCCGACGCCGTCCGCATCGAGGGTGAGGCCGACGCCGCCGCCATCGCCGCGAAGGGCGCGGCGGAGGCCGACGCCATGCACAAGAAGGCGGACGCCTTCGAGCGGTACGGCGACGCGGCCGTGCTGCAGATGCTGGTCGAGGTGCTGCCGCAGGTCGTCGCCAAGGCGGCCGAGCCGCTGTCCGCGGTGGAGAAGATGACGGTGATCTCCACGGACGGCGCCGGCAAGCTGCCGCGCGCGGTCGCCGACAACGTCGCCCAGGGCATGGAACTGCTCAGCTCCACCACCGGCGTGGACCTCGCGCAGCTGCTCAGCGGACTCGCCGACCGCGGCAAGGCCGCCCCGGCAGCTGCCGCTCCGGCCGCCGCGGCCCCGGCCACCGAGGCCGGCAACGGCAAGGTCGACATCACCGAGTGACGCTCCGCCCACGGTGCCCCGGACGCCTGACGGTGTCCGGGGCACCGTCATGCGGTCAGCCGGACAGGTCGAACCGTACGTCCACGACGCCCTCCACGGCCCGGGTCAGCCGGGCGGCCACCGGCACCAGGGACGTGTCCCGGATCCGGCCGCCGAGGGTGACGACCCCCTCCCGCACCTCCACCCGGACGGTGTCGCCCGCGTCCTGACGGAACACGTGGGGCAGCACGTCCCGGCGCACCTCCGCCGCGATCTCCTCGTCGTCCCGCAGGAAGACCTTCAGCAGGTCGGCGCGGCTCACGATGCCGCACAGCGCCCCCGCGTCGTCCACCACCGGCAGCCGCTTCACACCGCTGCGCGCCATGATCCGCGCGGCCTGCGCGAGGGTCGCCTCCGCCCGGACGGTGACGGCGGGCGCGGTCATCAGCTCCCCCGCGGTCAGCGCGCCCGCCTTGGCCAGGTCGGGGAGGCGGCGCAGCTGCGTGCGGCGGTCGGGGTCGCTGTCCCGGAACTCCTCCTTGGGCAGCAGGTCCGCCTCGGACACGACGCCCGCCACCCTCCCCTCGTCCGCCACCACGGGCAGGGCACTGACCCGCCGTTCCTGCATCGTGCGGACGATCTCCTTGAAGGCGGCGTCACGGCCGACGGCGGCGACGGCACGGGTCATCACGTCGCTCACGGTGTACGGGGTGGCGTGCATGGTGCCTCCTCGGGCGGCGTCGCACCGGTCTGCCGGGCGGATCATCGGAGACTACCGCCGACGCCGGGGGCGCGGGGGTTCCCGCGGCCGGCCCGGGCGGGCGGCGGGGCGGGCTCGTGCCCGGGTGCCGGCCCCGACTCCAGCCTGCACGCCCCGGCGGGACCGGGCCAGGGACCACCCGGTCAGCGGGCCGGGCCCGGAGGTCCCCGGCCGGGGACCTGCTTCTCGGGGCATCTGCGGTCCTGCGCCTGCTCCAGCTCGCGGGGTCTTGCGTCGGCTTCGGGCTCCTGGGCACTCGCGCCGTCTTCGGGCTCGCGGGGATCTGCGTCGGCTTCGGGCTCCTGGGCACTCGCGCCGTCTTCGGGCTCGCGGGGATCTGCGTCGGCTTCGGGCTCGCGGGGATCTGCGCCGCCTTCGGGCTCGCGGGGGACCCGCGCCGGCTCCGGGTCTGCAAGGTTCACCAGTCGGGCGCACGCTCAGGACCCCTCCCGGGACCGGCCCGACGACCGCCGGCCGGGCCGGAGCCCGGGCCCCAGGAAGCCCCCCGACCGGAAGAACCGGAAAAAAGGGCCGGTCGGCCCCCGGCCGGGGACCTCGGGGCCACGGGGCAGGACGGGGTCCGTCGGGGGACCCTGGTGACAAGGGCACCCGCACCCCGGACGACGGGGCGAGCGGTCGTTCGTGGCCCTCGGCGGTGTCCCGCCGGTGCGTGAGGAGGATGCCATGGCTTCGTCACCCCTCGACGACAGGACGGTGACCGCGCTGGTCGCCGAGGCCGCGGCGGCGCCGTCCATGCACAACGCGCAGCCCTGGCGCTTCCGCCACCTGGTGGCCCGGCGGGTGCTTCAGCTGCGCGCCGACCTGGAACGGGCGATGCCCCGCTCCGACCCGGACAACCGCGCCCTGCACCTGGGGTGCGGTGCCGCCCTGTTCAACCTGCGCGTCGCCGCCGCGCACGCGGGGCTCGTGCCTGTCACGACCCTGCTGCCCGACCCGGACGAACCCGAACTGCTCGCCGACGTCCGGCTCGACGACCCGGCCGGCGGCTCACCGGTACCGGCCGGCCTCGCGCGGCTGCACCCGGCGATCCGGCAACGGCACACCAGCCGCCACCCGTTCGCCGACAAGGACCTCCCGGAGGAGCTGCGGACCGTCCTGCGGGACGCCGCCGCGAAGGAGGGTGCGCAGCTGCGCTTCGCCGGCGTCTGGCACGCGGAGACCCTGCTCGACCTGGTCCGCGACGCGGAGAGCCGGGACGACCTGGACCCCGGCGCCCGCGAGGACCTGGTGCGCTGGACCCGGCTCGGGGCGGACGCGGACGTCGCCGTGGACGGCGTCCCCGAGTACGCCTTCGGCCCGGACAGGCTGGGCGGCAGGGCACCCGTTCGGGACTTCGCCGGACGCCGCCCGGTCGCCGACCGCGGCTCCAGCGTCTTCGAGCAGGTCGCCCACCTGGCCGTGCTGAGCACCCGCGGCGACGACCCCGAGGCGTGGCTGCGCGCCGGGCAGGCCATGGAACGGGTGCTGCTCGAAGCCACACTGGCGGACCTGGCCACCTCGCTGACCTCGCACGCGCTGGAGAAGCCCGGACTGCGCCTGCTCGCCCGCGACCCGGCGTCCGGAACCGGCGACGCGCAGATGGTCCTGCGCATCGGCTACGGCCCCCGTGGCCCGGCGACGCCCCGCCGCCCCGTCCGGGACATCCTCACAACCGAGTGACCGGATCACCGGCCGAGTGAGCGGATCACCGAGGGGCCGCCCCGGCCCCCGGGGCGGCCTCACCGCGCCGCGGCCGACGCGTTCAGCTCCCGGCCGGTGACCATCTCCGGCTCGATCCGTACGTACACCCCGTCGAGCATCGGCATCCACGAATTGTGGCCCAGTCGCGCCAGCCGCTCCCGTTCGACGGGGTCGGTCACGACGGCGGCCTTGCCGGTGACGACGACGCTCCAGCCCGACCGCGTCTCCGCGTGGAACTCGTCGGCCTCGAAGGCCACGACCACCCCGTCGACGGCGCGCACCAGGTCCGAGGCGGCGGAGGTGCACAGGATCACGGACGAGTCCGTGTCCAGGGAAAAGTTGACCGGGAGCACAGCGGGCAGGGCCTGGCGGGTGTACACCACCCGCCCGACCGGCGCCGTGGCCAGCAGCCGCAGGCATTCCTGCCGTCCGAGGGCGCGGAACACGTCGTTCTGGAACATCGTTCCATGGTCGTCGTCCCGTCCGGCCCGCGGCTAGGGCCGACCGGCCCCCTTCCGCCGCCCGGCGTCGGACACCGCCCGAGAGCCCTGCCTACGCCGTGCTCCGCGCGCCGTCGCCGGCGCCGTGGCGGTCCCGGGGTCCCGCTCCGACCCGGGGGGACGTTTCGCGTCACATCCGGGACCTTCGGCCCCACTGGCACGGGGGCCCCGGACGGGACACTGATCGTGAGGGCGCCGACCGGCGGCCGGGGATCCCCCCGGACCGGGCAGGGGCCCCGCCACCGACCACCTCGGGAGTCCCGTGATGTGCGAGTACTGCGGCTGCCAGTCCCTGACGGCGATCGACGAGCTGACCCGGGAGCACGACGAGGTCGTCCGCCTCATCAGCCATCTGCGGACCGCCCACCGGGAGGGCGACACGGCCCGGATGGCGCGGACCGCCCGTGCGATCGCGCGGGTGCTCGGTCCGCACACGCGGGTCGAGGAGCACGGCCTGTTCCCCGCTCTCGCCGCGGACTTCCCCGACCGGATCGCCCAGCTGGAGGCCGAGCACCGCCGGGTCGACGCCGTGCTGGCCGAGGCCGCCGACGGGACCGCCCCCGCCGACCCCACCTGGCCGGACCGGCTGCTGGGTGCCATGGACCTGCTCCGTTCCCACATCCTCAAGGAGCAGGACGGCGTCTTCCCGGCCGCTCTCGCCCTGCTCGGCACCGAGGAGTGGGAGGCCGTCGAGGCCGAGCGGGCCCGGGCGGGCGGGGCTCTGTCCCCGCCGGCCGGGGCCCGCGGCCGGGAGCCCGCCGGCCCGCCCCGGTGACCGCGGTGCCGGGGGCCCGTGCGGCGGGCCCGTGCGCGGGCCCGGGTGCGGGAATCGCCCACGATTCCTGGCGTGGTGGTGGACCTTCCCACGGAAGGCGGTCGTAGAGTCTGGCCGCCGGAAACCGAAGGCCCTTCACCCGCCTCGCCCACATGCTCACCGCCCCCTCGGCTACCTCACCCGCCCCTACATCGTCTACCGCAGCCGCGACGAGCGCCTCGGCAACCGGCCCCCGCACCGCGGCTGGGAACGCACCGGCTGACCGGCACCGGACGGCGCTCAGCGGGCCCCGACCCGACCGGCGGCGGGCGGCCGGCCACCCCGTAAAGTGCCTACCCGATGCCCTCCGGACCCCTAGGAACCCGCACGTGACGCCCGCCCGACCCGCCCCGACCGCCCCGGTGACCGTCGTCGGGATCGGCGCCGACGGCTGGCGCGGACTCCCGCCCGCCGCACAGGCCGTGCTCCTCGACGCCGAGACCGTGATCGGCGGAGCGCGCCAACTGGCGCTGCTGCCCCCCGAGTGCCGCGCCGAGCGGGTCCCCTGGCCGTCACCGCTGCGGCCCGCCGTCCCCGGCCTGCTCGACGCGCACGCCGGCCGCCGCATCGCCGTCCTCGCCAGCGGCGACCCCATGTTCCACGGCATCGGACGCACCCTCACCGGCCTCCTCGGGCCCGGCGCCGTGCACGTCCTGCCGCACCCCTCGTCCGTCACCCTCGCCTGCGCCCGCCTCGCCTGGCCGGTGGAGGACACCCACGTCGTCACCCTCGTCGGCCGCCCCACCGCCCGCCTCGCCGCCGCCCTGCACGACCGGCGGCGCCTGCTCGTGCTCAGCGCCGACGCCAGCACGCCCGCCGACGTCGCCGCCCTGCTGCGCGACCGGGGCTTCGGACCGAGCCGGATGCGCGTCCTGGAACAGCTCGGCGGCCCCCGCGAACGCACCACCGGCTGGACGCCCGCCGACGACTGGCCCGGCCGGGAGGACGCCGGCGACCCGCTCAACGTCGTCGCCGTCGACTGCCGGCGCGCCCCCGGCACCCTGCGCCTCGGCGCCGCCCCCGGACTCCCCGACGCGGCCTACGAACACGACGGCCAGCTCACCAAACGGCACGTCCGCGCCGCCACCCTCGCCGCCCTCGCCCCCGCCCCCGGGGAACTGCTGTGGGACATCGGGGGCGGCTCCGGGTCCATCGCCGTCGAGTGGATGCGCACCCACCCCGCCTGCCGCGCCGTCACCGTCGAACGCGACCCCGTCCGGGCCGCGCGCATCGCCCGCAACGCCGACCGGCTCGGCGTGCCGGCCCTCGACGTGGTGACCGGTTCCGCGCCCGCCGCCCTAGCGCAACTCCCCACTCCCGACGCGGTGTTCATCGGTGGCGGCCTCACCGCCCCGGGACTCCTCGACGCCTGCTGGGACGCGCTGCCCGAGGGCGGACGGCTGGTCGCCAACACCGTGACCCTGGAGTCCGAGGCGCTGCTGGCCGACGCCCGCCGCCGCCTCGGCGGCGAGCTGGTGCGCCTGTCCGTCGCGCACGCCGTGCCCGTGGGGGGCTTCACCGGATGGCGGCAGGCGATGCCGGTCACCCAGTGGGCCGTGGAGAAGACGTCCGGACCGACCGGCCCCGACGCGGCAGGACCAGGAGCAGACGCATGACCGTGTACTTCATCGGCGCCGGGCCCGGCGCCGCCGACCTCATCACCCTGCGCGGCGCCCGCATTCTGGCCGCCTGCCGGGTCTGCCTCTACGCGGGCAGCCTGGTGCCCCCCGAACTCCTCGCCGAATGCCCGCCCGGCGCCCGGCTGGTGGACACCGCGCACCTCGACCTGGACCGGATCACCGCCGAACTGGTCCGCGCGCACGAGGAGGGCCACGACGTGGCCCGGCTGCACTCGGGCGACCCGTCCGTGTTCAGCGCCGTCGCCGAGCAGATGCGCCGCCTCGACGCGGCCGGAGTGCCCTACGAGGTCGTCCCCGGCGTGCCCGCCTTCGCCGCGGCGGCCGCCGCCCTGAAGCGCGAACTGACCGTGCCGACGGTCGGCCAGACCGTCATCCTCACCCGCGTCGCCCAGCAGGCCACCCCCATGCCCGAGGGTGAGGACCTCGCCACCCTCGGCCGCAGCGGCGCCCTGATCGTGCTCCACCTGGCCGCCCGGTACGTCGACCGCGTGGTCGCCGAACTGCTCCCGCACTACGGCGCGGACTGCCCCAGTGCCGTCGTCGCCCATGCCTCCCGCCCCGAGGAACTGGTCCTGCGCGGGACGCTCGACGAGATCGCCGGGAAGGTGAAGGAGGCGGGCGTGCTGCGGACCGCCGTCATCATGGTCGGCCGCACCCTGGGCGCCGAACAGTTCCGCGACAGCCACCTGTACTCCCCGGAACGCGACCGGCATGTCTGCTGAACGGGCCGTCCCGGTCCTGCGGGTGCGGGACATGGACACCTCGCTGCCCTGGTACGCGCGGCTCGGCTTCGGCCCGCGCTGGGAGCACCGGTTCGGGCCCGGCTTCCCCCGCTACGCGGAACTGGCCCGCGGCCCGGTCCGCCTGCACCTGTCGGAGCACGAGGGCGACGCCCGGCCGGACGGACTGGTGTACCTCCGGCTCGCCGATCCCCGCGCGGTGGCCGCCGAGTTCGGCGCCGAGCTGAGGGACCAGCCGTGGGGGCCCGAGGTGGAACTCCGGGACCCCGACGGCAACCGCCTGCGGGTGGGCCCCCTCGACGACTGAACCCGGCCGCCGCCGGCTCAGGCCACGGTGCTTCGGCCCACCACGTTCCCCGCCCGGTCGATGCAGATCACGTCCACCGCGACCGGCGCCCCGCGCAGCACCGCCAGGGCCTGGTCGCGGGCGGCCGTCGCGACCAGGTCGCCCAGCGGCACCCCGGCCGCCCGGCAGAGCTGAAGCGCGGCCAGCCCCGTGTTGGCGTCCGCCACCTCGGCGGCCAGCGCCTCGCCGGCACCGCCGCGCCGGGCCAGGCCGGCGAGGAAACCCTTGTCGACCTGGGAACGCGCCGAATGCAGATCCAGGTGCCCCGCGGCCAGCTTGGACAGCTTGGCGAAGCCGCCGCACACCGTCAGACGGTCCACCGGGTGGCGCCGGACGTACTTCAGCACCGCGCCCGCGAAGTCGCCCATGTCGAGCAGGGCGTCCTCGGGCAGTCCGTACTCGGCGACCACCGTCTTCTCGGACGTCGAGCCGGTGCACCCGGCGACATGCGTCCGGCCGGCCGCCCGGGCCACGTCCACCCCGCGCCGGATCGAGTCGATCCACGCCGAACAGGAGTAGGGCACCACGATGCCGGTCGTGCCGAGGATCGACAGCCCGCCCAGGATGCCCAGCCGGGGATTCCAGGTGGACCGGGCGATCTCCTCGCCGTGGTCGACGGAGAGCGTGATCTCGACGTCCCCGGCGCCCCCGTGGCGCGCGGCGACCTCGGCGACGTGCTCGCGCATCATCTGACGGGGCACCGGGTTCACGGCCGGTTCGCCCACCTCCAGCGGCAGCCCCGGCCGGGTCACGGTGCCCACCCCCGGCCCCGCCCGGAACACGACACCCCGCCCGGCGGGCAGGACGCGTACCGTCGCCCGCACCAGTGCCCCGTGGGTGACGTCGGGATCGTCGCCCGCGTCCTTCACGATGCCCGCCATCGCCCGGTCGCCGGTCAGCTCCTCCGCCGCGAGCGCGAACGACGGGGTCTGCCCCCGGGGCAGCGTGATCGTCACCGGGTCGGGGAAGTCCCCGGTCAGCAGCGCGGTGTACGCGGCCGTCGTCGCGGCGGTCGCGCAGGCGCCGGTGGTCCAGCCGGGCCGCAGACCGGTGTGCTTGAGTTGGGCGCTGCGACCGCCCCTGGCCTCGCTGCTCATGACGCGTTCTCCCGACGGGAACCGAGAAAGGACGAACCTGCCGTGCACCTGCTGATCCTGGGCGGCACCACCGAGGCCCGCCGGCTCGCCGAACTGCTGGCGGACGCCCCCACGCCCGGCCTACGGGTGACGACCTCCCTGGCCGGACGGGTGGCGGCACCCCGGCTGCCGCCCGGCGAGGTGCGCATCGGCGGCTTCGGCGGCGCCGACGGGCTCGCCGCCTGGCTGCGGGAGCACGCGGTGGACCTGCTCATCGACGCCACCCACCCTTTCGCCGGCACCATCAGCTTCAACGCGGCGCGGGCCGCCGCCACCGCCCATGTTCCTCTCCTGGCCCTGCGGCGGCCCGGCTGGACACCCGCCGAGGGCGACACCTGGCACGAGGCGGCCTCCCTGCGGGACGCGGCCCGGCTGCTGCCCCGGCTGGGCCGGCGGGTGTTCCTGACCACCGGCCGCATGGGCCTGGCCGCCTTCGCGGACCTGGACGACCTGTGGTTCCTCGTCCGTTCCGTGGACCCGCCCGCCGCCCCGCACCCGGCGCGCATGGAGACGCTGCTGGACCGCGGCCCGTTCACCCTGGACGGGGAGCGGGAGGTACTGCGGCGGCACCGGATCGACGTGGTCGTCACCAAGGACAGCGGGGGAGCGGCCACCGCCCCGAAGCTGACGGCCGCCCGGGAGGCGGGCCTGCCGGTGGTGGTGGTCCGCAGACCCGCCGCCCCCGCCGGGGTGCCGGTGGTGCCCGGCCCGGAGGAGGCCCTCCGGGCCGTCCGGGAGGCGTACACCCGGCACCGGGCGGCGCCGGGCGGCGCCCCGGCGGTGCGGGGAGGGGGCTGACCGGCCTCCGCCCAAGGCGGCCCGATCACCGCCGGGCGGGTCGGGGACGGCGTGTGCGGCGGTGCCGTGGCGCCGACCCGCGCGGTCGTCCGTGCGGGCCCGGTCCTCCCCGCCCGTCCCGTCCGTCCCGTCCGCCGCGCCCGGTGTCGCCGTCTCCCCGGCGGGCGGGCCGCCCCGGGCGTCACGCCTCCGGGTAACTGCGGGGGGTCCAGACGACGTCCTCGCCGTCCCCGCGCCGCACGACCCGGGTCTGCGAGGAGCCGACCAGCAGGATCGTCCGCATGTCGACCGTGGCCGGGTCCAGGTCCGCCAGCCGCACGATCCTGACCCGTTCGCCGGGCCCGCCCACGTCGCGGGCCACCACGACCGGCGTGTCCGGCGCCCGGTGCTCCAGCAGCAGCTCCCGCGCCTTGCCCACCTGCCAGGTGCGGCTCCGTGAGCCGGGGTTGTAGAGCGCCAGCACCAGGTCCGCCGACGCCGCCGCGCCCAGCCGGGCCGCGATGACCTCCCACGGCTTGAGCCGGTCGGACAGCGAGATCGCGGCGTAGTCGTGGCCGAGCGGGGCGCCGGCGCGGGCGGCGGCCGCGTTGGCGGCGGTGACCCCGGGGAGCACCCGCACCGGAACCTCCGCGTACTCCGGAGCGGAGGCCGCCTCCAGGACCGCCGTCGCCATCGCGAAGACCCCCGGGTCGCCCCCGGACACGACCGCCACCCGCCGTCCCCGCTGGGCGAGTTGCAGGGCGAACTCGGCGCGTTCGGCCTCCACGCGATTGTCCGAGCCGTGCCGCCGCTGGCCCGGGCGGACCGGCACCCGGTCGAGGTAGGTGGTGTAGCCGACCAGGTCGTCGGCGGCGGCCAGGGCGCCGCGCGTCTCGGGCGTCAGCCAGGACGGGCTGGCCGGGCCGGTCCCCACCACGACCACCTCGCCCGCCTCGCGCGCGGGGCGCTCCGCGCCGGCCCGGCTGGGCAGCACGGCCACCGAGAAGTACGGGACGGACTCGGCGACGACGTCGGCGAGCGGGGCGAGACGCTCCCCGTCCATGGTGGCCCGCTCCACGTACCGGGCCTCCGCGAGCCGCCCCGAAGCCTCCAGGGCCCGCCGCACCTTGGGGAAGGTCCGGCCCAGCTTCATCACCACGGCCACGTCGGTCGCGGCCAGCCGCGCGGTCAGCTCCTCCTCGGGCAGCGTGCCCGGCAGGACGGTGAGCACCTCCTCGCCCTCGGCGAGCGGTGCGCCGAGGCGGGCCGCGGCGGCGGACACCGAGGTGACACCGGGGATCACCTCGGTGTCGTAGCGGTCCGCGAGCCGCTTGTGCATGTGCATGTAGGAGCCGTAGAAGAGCGGGTCGCCCTCCGCGAGGACGGCGACCGTGCGGCCCGCGTCCAGGTGGGCGGCGAGCCGGGCCGACGCCTCGGCGTAGAAGTCGTCCATGGCGCCCTGGTAGCCGCCCGGGTGGTCGGTGGTCTCGGTGGTCACCGGGTAGACCAGGCGCTCCTCGATGTGGTCGGCGCGCAGGTGCCGGGCCGCGATCGAGCGGGCGATGGACCGGCCGTGCCGGGCACTGTGGTAGGCGACGACATCGGCCTCGGCGATGACCTCGACGGCCCGCACGGTCATCAGGGACGGGTCGCCGGGCCCCAGCCCGACCCCGTACAGCTTGCCGCTCACTCTTCCTCGCTCGCGATCGCGTTGAGCGCGGCCGCCGCGATGGCGCTGCCGCCGCGCCGGCCCCGCACGACCAGGTGCTCCAGGCCCGACGGGTGGGCGGCCAGGGCGTCCTTGGACTCGGCCGCGCCGACGAAACCGACCGGCACACCGATCACCGCGGCCGGTCTCGGCGCGCCCTCGTCGATCATCTCCAGCAGCCGGAACAGCGCGGTCGGCGCGTTGCCGACGGCCACCACCGAGCCCTCCAGCCGGTCCCGCCACAGCTCCAGGGCGGCGGCGCTGCGCGTGGTGCCCAGCCGGGCCGCGAGCTCCGGCACGGCCGGGTCGGACAGGGTGCACAGCACCTCGTTGCCGGCCGGCAGCCGCTTGCGCGTGACGCCGCTGGCGACCATCTGCACGTCGCACAGGACGGGCGCCCCGGCGCGCAGCGCCTCGCGGGCGCGGGCCACCACGTGGGGGCTGAAGGAGAGGTCGCGGACCAGGTCGACCATGCCGCAGGCGTGGATCATCCGGACCGCGACCTGGCTGACGTCGGCGGGCAGGGCCGCGAGGTCGGCCTCCGCGCGAATGGTGGCGAAGGACTCGCGGTAGATCGCCGCGCCGTCCTTCTCGTAGGCGTACGTGGTCACGGTGTCGTTCTCGCTGCTCTCGGTCGTCGTACGGCTCATGGAAGGGTCTTCGCCAGGGCGTCGGCGAGGCCCGAGGGGTCGTCCAGCAGGGTGCCGCGTGGGTCCCGGCCCCGCACGGCGGTGGTGACGCGGTAGCCGCCCCCGGGCGCGGCCACCACGTCGACGTGGTCGCCGCGGGGGTGCCCGCAGCGCCGTTCGCAGCCCGACCAGTACACCGGCAGCGGGGTCCGCCCGGCCGCGGTGAGCGCCCGGGCCGCGTCCGCCCGCACGTCGGCACGGGACTTGGCGCAGCCGGGGCGGCCGGTACAGGCGCCGACCCGCGGCCAGGGCGAGCCGGCGTCGGTGACCAGCCCGGCCGCGGCGAGCCGGGCGAGCACGCTCGCCGCCCGGTCCGGCGTTGCGCCCGGGGCGGGGACGACGACGCCGCGCCACGGTGTCAGCCGCAGCTCGCCGGGCGGGAACGCGGCGGCGGACCGTGTCACCTCGCGCCACTGGCCGGCGGTGAACCGGCCGAACGGCGCGTGCGCGCACAGGGCATCGCCGACGGGGCCGGGGGCCGGTCCCGCCGCCTCGGTGGTGTCCCGCGCCGCCGGGGACCGGCTCACGCCCGCCCGCGTCAGCGCGCGTTCCACCGCGGCCGTCAACTCCGCCGCCGGGACGGGCAGTTCGTCCACCCGCCAGGCCCCCGAGCCGGTAGCCCGGGACACCTCCAGGAAGACCTCCGCCGCCAGCAGGGCGGCCCGCGGCGCGTCCTCGCCGGACACCCGCAGCGCCTCCCGCGCCCCGCCCAGGGTGAGCAGCGCGCCGCCGTCGGCCGTCGCCCGCACGGTCACGTCGGCGCCGAGCGCGGCGACGTCCCCGCGCCCGTCGTCCAGCGCGAACAGGAAGCGCCCCGACAGGGCCACCGCCGCCGTGCTCGCGCAGAGCGACGCGTCCAGGTCCGTCAGCCACGGCCGGACGTCCCGCACGCCGTGCCCGTCCAGGCCGGACAGCGGGGACGCGACGACGTTCCGCACCCGTTCGTGCGCCGGTGACGGCAACAGGCCGGCCGGCTGCAGCAGTCCGGCGAGCTCCGCCCCGCACGCGGGGCGCAGGCCCCGCAGCTGGACGTTGCCCCGCGAGGTCAGATGCAGTTCGCCGTCGCCCAGCCGCCGGGACGCGTCACCGAGCGACGCGGCCTGCCGCACGGTGAGCACACCGCCCGGAATCCGGACCCGGGCGAGCGCCCCGTCGTCCGCCGCGTGCAGTTTCAACGCACCCGGGCAGGCGTCGCCGCCGTCCCGGAAGACCGCTGTGGCCTGGGACGACGAGGGGCGGGGTGCCGTGGACATGGCGGCGAGCATACCCACCATCACACCGGGTGCACGCCCTGCCGCCCTCGACGGGCGCCTACTATGCTGCTCGGCGGATCACCCGATCCGCCACCGCCACGACGGCGACAGGGGAGGAAGCCCGGTGCGAATCCGGCGCGGTCCCGCCACTGTGAATCCGGCCACTGAGGCCGGGTGAGCCAGGAACTCCCGCCGTCTACACCGCCCGGGGCGCGGACCCCGAGGAAGGCCAGACGACGCATGCCGTTTTCGTCCGGGGACCACCCCCAGCACGCCGGGCAGCCCCACGTCCTGCTGCTGTCGACCTCCGACACCGACCTGCTCAGCGCCCGCGCGGCCGACGGCCCCGTGCCCTACCGGTTCGCCAACCCCGCCCGGCTCCCGCTCGACGACCTGCCCGCCCTGCTCGACGGGGCCGCCCTCGTCGTCGTCCGCCTCCTCGGCGGCCTGCGCGCCTGGCAGGAGGGCCTCGACCTGCTGCTCGCCGACGGCCGCCCCGTCGTCGTCCTCACCGGCGAACAGGCCCCGGACGCCCAGCTGATGGCCGCCTCCACCGTCCCCGTCGGCATCGCCGCCGAGGCCCACGCCTACCTCGCCCACGGCGGCCCCGCCAACCTGGAACAGCTGGCCCGGTTCCTGTCCGACACGGTGCTGCTCACCGGCCACGGCTTCGACCCGCCCGCGCCCGCCCCCACCTGGGGCCCCCTGGAGCGCACCTCCCGCGGCGGGAACGGACCAGTCGTGGCCGTGCTCTACTACCGCGCCCACCACATGAGCGGCAACACCGCCTTCGTCGAGGCGCTGTGCTCGGCCGTCGAGGACGCGGGCGGACGCGCCCTGCCGCTGTACGTGGCCTCCCTGCGCGCCCCCGAACCCGAGCTGATCGACGCGCTCGGGGCCGCCGACGCGATCGTCACCACCGTCCTCGCCGCCGGCGGCACCCGGCCCGCCGAGGCGTCCGCGGGCGGCGACGACGAGTCCTGGGACGCGGGCGCCCTGGCCGCCCTGGACGTGCCCATCCTCCAGGCGCTGTGCCTGACCGGCTCCCGCACCGCCTGGGAGGACAACGACGAGGGCGTCTCCCCGCTGGACGCGGCCAGCCAGATCGCCGTGCCCGAGTTCGACGGCCGCCTGATCACCGTGCCGTTCTCCTTCAAGGAGATCGACGCCGACGGCCTGCCCGCCTACGTCGCCGACCCCGAACGCGCCGCCCGCGTCGCCGGCATCGCCGTGCGCCACGCCCGCCTGCGGCACGTGCCCGCCGCCCGCAAACGCCTCGCCCTGGTCCTGTCCGCCTACCCGACCAAGCACTCCCGCATCGGCAACGCCGTCGGCCTGGACACCCCCGCCAGCGCGGTCGCCCTGCTGCGCCGACTGCGCGAGGAGGGCTACGACTTCGGCGACGGCGCCGACGTGCCCGGCCTGGCCTCCGGCGACGGTGACGAACTCATCCGCGCGCTGATCGAGGCCGGCGGCCACGACCAGGAATGGCTCACCGAGGACCAGCTCGCCCGCAACCCGGTGCGCATCCCGGCCGCCGACTACCGCCGCTGGTACGCCACCCTGCCCGAGGAACTGCGCACCGCCGTCGAACGGCACTGGGGCCCGCCTCCGGGCGAGATGTTCGTCGACCGCAGCCGGAACCCGGAGGGCGACATCGTCCTGGCCGCCCTGCGCTTCGGCAACCTGCTGATCCTCATCCAGCCCCCGCGCGGCTTCGGCGAGAACCCCATCGCCATCTACCACGACCCCGACCTGCCGCCCTCCCACCACTACCTCGCCGCCTACCGCTGGATCGCCGCCCCCGCCGACGACGGCGGCTTCGGCGCCGACGCGATGATCCACCTCGGCAAGCACGGCAACCTGGAGTGGCTGCCCGGCAAGAACGCCGGCCTGTCCGCCGCCTGCGGCCCCGACGCCGCCCTCGGCGACCTCCCCCTGATCTACCCGTTCCTCGTCAACGACCCCGGCGAGGGCACCCAGGCCAAGCGCCGCGTCCACGCCACGCTCGTCGACCACCTCGTCCCGCCGATGGCCCGCGCCGACTCCTACGGCGACATCGCCCGGCTGGAACAACTCCTCGACGAACACGCCCAGATCGCGGCCATGGACCCGGCCAAGCTGCCCGCGATCCGCGCCCAGATCTGGACCCTCATCCAGGCCGCCCGCCTCGACCACGACCTCGGCCTCGACGACCGCCCCGACGACGACGGCTTCGACGACTTCCTGCTGCACGTCGACGGCTGGCTGTGCGAGGTCAAGGACGCCCAGATCCGCGACGGTCTGCACGTCCTCGGCACCCCGCCGGACGGCGCCGACCGCGTCAACCTCGTGCTGGCCGTGCTGCGCGCCCGCCAGATCTGGGGCGGCACCACCGCCCTGCCCGGCCTGCGCGAAGCCCTCGGCCTCGACGAGTCCGCCGCCACCCGCACCACCGCCGACGCCGCGGAGGAGGAGGCCCGCGCCCTGGTCCAGGCGATGGACGACGCCGGCTGGGACCCCGCGGCCGTCCCCGCCGACCGTGGTGAACAGGTCGCCGCGATCCTGGAGTTCGCCGCCCGCGAGGTCGTGCCCCGGCTGGCCGCCACCACCGCCGAACTCGACCACGCGGTGCACGCCCTGAACGGCGGCTTCGTCCCGGCGGGCCCCTCCGGCTCCCCGCTGCGCGGCCTGGTCAACGTGCTGCCGACCGGCCGCAACTTCTACTCCGTCGACCCCAAGGCCGTCCCCTCCCGGCTCGCCTGGGAGACCGGCCAGGCCCTCGCCGACAGCCTCCTTCAGCGCTACCGCGCTGACCACGGCGACTGGCCCACCTCCGTCGGCCTGTCCCTGTGGGGCACCAGCGCCATGCGCACCGCCGGTGACGACGTCGCCGAGGCCCTCGCCCTGCTCGGCGTCCGCCCCGTCTGGGACGAGGCGTCCCGCCGCGTCACCGGCCTCGAAGCCATTCCCCACGAGGAGCTGGGCCGCCCCCGCATCGACGTCACCCTGCGCATCTCCGGCTTCTTCCGCGACGCCTTCCCGCACACCGTCGGCCTCCTCGACGACGCGGTCCGCCTCGCGGCCGGTCTGGACGAACCCGCCCACGTCAACCACGTCCGCGCGCACGTGCAGCAGGACCTCGCCGCTCACGGTGACGAGCGCCGCGCCACCACCCGCATCTTCGGCTCCCGCCCCGGTACCTACGGCGCCGGACTGCTCCAGCTCATCGACTCCCGCGACTGGCGCACCGACGCCGACCTCGCCGAGGTCTACACCGTGTGGGGCGGCTACGCCTACGGCCGCGAACTCGACGGCCGCCCCGCCCGGGACGAGATGGAGACGGCGTACCGCCGGATCGCCGTCGCCGCCAAGAACACCGACACCCGCGAACACGACATCGCCGACTCCGACGACTACTTCCAGTACCACGGCGGCATGGTCGCCACCGTCCGCGCCCTGCGCGGCACCGCCCCCGAGGCGTACATCGGCGACTCCACCCGCCCCGAGACGGTCCGCACCCGCACCCTCGTCGAGGAGACCTCCCGCGTCTTCCGCGCCCGGGTCGTCAACCCCAAGTGGATCGAGGCGATGCGCCGCCACGGCTACAAGGGCGCCTTCGAACTGGCCGCCACCGTGGACTACCTCTTCGGCTACGACGCCACGACCGGCGTCCTCGCCGACTGGATGTACGACAAGCTCACCGAGACCTATGTCCTGGACCCCGCCAACCGGGAGTTCCTCCAGCAGGCCAACCCGTGGGCCCTGCACGGCATCGCCGAACGGCTGCTGGAGGCCGAGTCGCGCGGCATGTGGGAGAAGCCGGACCCTGCGGTGCTCCAGCAGCTGCGGCAGGTGTTCCTGGAGACGGAGGGCGAACTGGAGGGCGACGACTGAACGCCGTCCCCCGGTCCGCCCCCGTCCCGTCTCCTGCGGTCAGGCACGCTCCGGGGCGTTCGCCCCGGAAGGCGCGCGGCCCGGCAGGAAGGTCACGTGCGGCGCCCCCGTCCCCGGATGGACACCGACGTCCGCCGCGACCCCGTACACCTCGGCCAGCAGCCCGGGGGTGAGCACCTCCGCGGGCGTCCCGGAGGCCACGACCTCGCCGTCGTACAGCACGTGGAGACGGTCGCAGTAGTAGGCGGCCAGATTCAGGTCGTGCAGCGCGAGCAGCACCGTCGCGGGCAGCCGCCGCAGAGCACCCAGGATGTCCAACTGGTGCCGGATGTCGAGGTGGTTGGTGGGTTCGTCGAGGACCAGCAGCGCGGGCCGCTGGGCGAGGGCGCGGGCGATGAGCACCCGCTGGCGTTCACCGCCGGACAGCCGGTCGAACGGGCGGTCCGCGAGGTGACGGGCCCCGACCGCCGTCAGGGCCTCGCCGATCAGCGCCGCGTCCTCGGCGGTGTCGCCGTCGAGGAGCCGTTTGTGCGGGGTGCGGCCCATGGCGACGACCTCCCGGACCCTCAGGTCGAAGTCCGCGCCCGCGTCCTGCACCACCGCCGCGACGGTCCGGGCCAGCCGCCGCACCGGCAGCGACCAGGCGTCGGCGCCGTCGACCCGGACCCGGCCGGAGTCCGGCCGCAGCACCCGGTAGACGGCCCGCAACAGGGTCGACTTGCCGCTGCCGTTGGGCCCGACCAGCCCGATGGTCTCGCCCGGGCGGGCGGTCAGGGACACGCCCCGCACCAGGCGCCGTGCGCCCGCGGACAGTGTGACGTCCTCCACGGCGAGGGCGGCGGCACCCGCGCCGTCGCCGCCCGGGGCGTCGGTGCCGGTGGCCGTCGGGTCCGTCATGCCCGTCCCCCTTCCGTGCCGCGCCGGGCGTCCCGGCGCATCAGCCACAGGAAGAACGGCCCCCCGCACAGCGCGGTGAGCACCCCGACGGGGATCTCCATGGGTGCCGCGACGACACGGGCGCCGATGTCCGCCCAGATCAGGAACACCGCCCCGCCGAGCGCGGCCGTCGGCAGCACCCGGCGGTGGTCGGAGCCCACCAGCAGCCGCACGATGTGGGGCATCATCAGGCCGACGAAGCCGATCGGCCCGGCCGCCGCCACCAGCACCCCGGTGACGAGGGAGACCAGCACGAACAGGCGGGCCCGGAACCGTGCCACGTCCAGCCCCATCGTCGTCGCCGCCTCCTCGCCGGCCAGCAGCAGGTTGAGGTTGCGGGCCTGCGCCAGCAGGACACCGACGCCCACGGCCAGGGACAGCACGGGCAGCCACAAGGTGTCCCAGCCGACGCCGCCGAGCCCGCCGAGGGTCCAGGCGAGGACCGCGCGGGCCTCGTTGCCCCGGTCGGTGGTCAGCAGCAGCAGGTTCAGCAGCGCGGTCAGCACCGCGGCGACCGCCACCCCGGACAGCACCAGCCGGGCCGAGGTGATCCGGCCGCCGGTGCGGGCCGTGGCGTAGACGACGACCAGCGCGCCGATCGCCCCCGCGAACGCGGCGACCGACAACGACACCGCCCCGAACACGCTCACCCCGAACACGATCACAGCGACCGCCCCCAGCGACGCCCCGGAGGACACTCCCAGCAGGTAGGGCTCGGCGAGCGGATTGCGCAGCAGGGCCTGCAGGGCGGCTCCGACGACGGCCAGCCCGGCACCGGTCACCGCGCCGAGCAGCACCCGGGGCGCCCGGACGTCCAGCACGATCGTCTCGCGCGCCCGCGACCAACCGGGCTCGGCCCACTCCACGCCCCACGCGTGGGTGACGATGCCCCACACCTGGCCGGGCGGCACCCGCACCGACCCGATCGCCAGCCCCGCCGTGGCGGACGCCACGAGCAGGGCGGCGAGGACCAGCAGGACCGCGGCCAGGCGCACGCGGCCCGGCGCGGTGGCCCTCCCGGACACGACCGCGTCAGTGCCGGTGCGGCTCACCGGAAGCTCTCGGGGTGCAGCCCGCGCGCCAGGTCGCCCACCGCGTGGGCGGACCGCACCCCGACCAGGGTGGCCGTCAACGGCAGCACGACGAACCGTTTGTTGCGGATCGCCGGCACGTCCTTCAGGGCGGGCTGCGCGAGCAGGAACTTCTTCTTCTCCTCGACGCTCCCGGCCCCGGCGTAGTCGTACACGGCGATCACCTCGGGGCGGCGCTCGACGACCTGCTCCCAGGACACGTCACCGAAGACGTCGTCGAGGTCGGCGAACACGTTCTCCCCGCCCGCCAGCCGGATCAGCTCCGTGCCCAGGCTCTTGCCGCCCGCGGTGAACGGCGCCTTGTCGCCGCTGTCGTACACGAACACGGGCACCCGCCGCTCGCCCTCGACCGCCTTCACCGCCTTCCCGACCCGGCCCCGCAGATCGGCGACCAGTTCATCCGCCCGCTCGGACACCCCGAAGACGCGGCCGACGGTGCGGATCTCGTCGTAGGTGTCCCGCATCGTCACCCGCTTCTTCCCGCAGTACTCGCGGTTGAGGTGGGTGTCGACCCCGGCGTCCGCGAACGCCTCCCGGGAACGCCCCTGCTTCTCGTCGAAGGCGCTGCCGTACCCGCCGTAGACGAGGTCGGGCTCCACATCGAGCACCTTCTCGAACGACGGTTCCCGCTCGGCCAGTTCGGGGACGGCTTCGAAGTCCGCCTTCAGCTCCGGCAGGACCTCGGAGTCGGGGAAGGCGGTGCCGACCATGCGGTCCTTCAGACCGAGCGCCAGCAGCAGTTCCGCCGGATGCTGGTGGATGGTGACGACCCGGGACGGGGGCCGCTCGTACGTCGTCCGCACACCGCAGTTGTCGACGGTGACGGGAAAGCCCTTCGGCACCGGGGCACTTGCCTTGGCCGCACCGGCGGTCCCGCCGCCGGACGCACCGCAGCCGGCGGTCAGCAGCACCGCCGACAGGGCGACGGCGACCGTCCGGAGACGGGGCGGGCGAAGGGACCGCGACGCCACGGACGGACGGGGCGACCGGCGCGTGCGGGCCTGGGTGAACCGCGTGCGGGCAGGGGTGAACAAGGGGGACACGTGAGCCTCCTGGAGTCCGCGCTCCTCGGGACGGGCCCGCGACAGGCCAGTGTCCTGACTCCCGGATCGCTGTTCCCCCTCGCCTTCCCACGCGGCGCGCAGTGGCATCGAACAGGGGTGCACTCCCCGGTCACAGTGGCGGGACCGTGCCGGATTCGCACCGGCTTCCTGTCTCCCGTCGCGGCGATGACCCGTCGATCCTACTGGCTCCGCGGAGGCTCCCGCTCCCGGCGACGACGGGTGAGCGGCCCGAGGAAGCGGGCCCCCGGCCCGCGCTCGTGCCGGCCCCGCGCCGGTGCCTCAGGTGCCGTCGATCTTCTCCAGCAGCGTCCGGGCCTCGACCGTGCGGCGGTGGTCCGGGCCGAAGGAGGCCAGGCAGGCATCGTGCGCGGCTGCGGCCCGCTGACGGGCCTCGGGGGCGCGCCCCAGCCCCGACAGGGCGTTGGCGAAGGCCAGGTCGACGGCGCCGGTGTCCGGGAGGCGCTGGTGTCCGGGCAGGCCGCGGTACAGCTTGTCGGCGGTCCGCGCCTCGGTGAGGGCGTCGTCGTGGCGGCCCTGGCCGTTGAGGCTGCGCGCCAGGCCGAGCCGCAGGACCAGGGCCTGCCGGTCACGTTCCGGATGGGCGGCCAGGGCCTCGCGGGCGACGGTCTCGGCCTCCTGGTGCCGCCCCTGCGCGTTGAGGGCGAAGGCCAGCCCGTTGCGGGCGGCCGCCATCAGGCGGGGCGTCTCCGGGCCCGATTTCCGGCCCGCGGCTTCGACGACCGCCGCGCATTCCGCCTCGCACTCGGCGTGCCGGCCGAGCGAGGTCATCTGCTGGGCGCGGTCCGAGCGCAGCTTCAGGGTCAGCCAGTGATCCGCTCCGAAGAACCGGCCGAAGGCGGGCAGCGCTTCGTCGTAGGTGGCGAGCGCCTCGGCGTGCTTCCCCTGGGAGCCCGCCGCCAGGGCGGCGATGTTCAGCGCCACGGCCGCGTACTCGTCGTCGCGCGCCCGGGCCACGGCACGCGCCCCGGCCTCCGCCTCGGCGTAACGCCCGGCCTCGTACAGGGCCTTGGCCTCGCCCACGGGCGTACCCGCCATCGTCTCGGCGTCACTGCGGCGTCGTGCGCGGAACCATTTCATGACGAGCGAGCATACGGTGCGCGCAGCGGCAGTTCCGGCGCGCCCGGAGCCCGCCTGCTCACCTCCCGGGCAGGAACCGAGTTCCAGGTTTGCCGCTGCTCCCCTCACGCCCCCGCCGCCCCCCTCACGCCCCCGCCGGGCGGCCCGTGCTCTGCCGGACCACCAGGTGGGTGGCCAGCTCTATGCGCTGGGCGGCCTTGCCGGGGTCGCCCGGCTGGAGCAGCATGCGGGTGGCCTCCTCGGCCATGTGCTTCAGGGGCTGGTGGACGGTGGTGAGGGGCGGGCTGGACCACTGGGCCAGGGGGACGTCGTCGTAGCCGACCACCGACAGGTCCTCGGGGACGCGCAGGCCCTTGACGCGGGCGGCCTCCAGGACGCCGAGGGCCTGGAGGTCGCTGCCGGCGAAGACGGCCGTCGGCCGGTCGGGGCCCTCCAGCAGGGACATCGCGTGCTCGAAGCCGCCCTGCACGTGGAAGTCGCCGAAGCGGGTCAGGCGGGGGTCGGGTTCCAGGCCCGCCATGGCCATGGCCGAGCGGTAGCCGTCGAGGCGGGCGAGGGAGCAGAGCATGTCCTCGGGGCCGGTGACGATGGCGATGCGTTCGTGCCCCAGCTCGGTGAGGTGGCGGGTGGCGGCGAGTCCGCCGGCCCAGTTCGCGGAGCCGACCGAGGGCACGTCGGGGTCGGGGTCGCCCGCCGGGTCGATGACGACGAACGGGATGCCCGCGGCCCTGAGCCGGCGCTTGACGTCCTCCGGCAGGAGCGAGAAGACCAGGACGACGCCCAGGGGTCTGCGGCGCAGCACGCCGTCGAGCCACTCCGGTGCGGGGGCGTGCCGGGTGCCGCTCTCGGTGAGCACCACCGTCGCCCCGTTCCGGCGGGCGACGCCCTCCACCCCTCTGATCAGCTCCATCGCCCAGATGCTCTCCAGCTCGTGGAAGACGAGCTCGACGAGCGGGGAGCGGGGCGCGGACTGTGCGCGCCGACGGTAGCCGCGGTCCTGGAGCAGGCGTTCGACCCGGTCCCGGGTGGTCGGGGACACGTCCGATCGGCCGTTGAGGACCTTCGAAACTGTCGGCATCGACACGCCGGCCTCTTTCGCGACCGCCGCCAGCGTCACTCTGCCGCTCACCTCGTCGTCTTCGTGCATGACCGCAATATAGGCCACACGTGCTCGATAACGGTTTGGGTGAACGGGTGCATGACCGTTGACCGTTCACCAGGCCTGACCTACTGTCCCAGCGCATGGACTTTCGGCGAAGACGCCGAAACTTTCGAAAGGCGAACGATGAAGACACGCGCGCGCTTGCCCAGACTGGTCGCCTGCGGAGCGACGCTCGCCCTCGCGCTGGGGCTGACGGCCTGCGGTGGGGACAGCGGTGCCTCGGCGGACGGCGACAAGATCCATGTCCTGGTCTACGGGGACGCCACGAACAAGGTCGAGAAGCGGTTCGTCGACGAGTTCAACAAGACGTCCGACGTCAAGGTGGTCCTCGACACCATCCCCGGCGCGGACTACCAGAAGAAGCTGCAGACCATCCTGAGCACCCCGCAGGCCCCCGACGTCTTCTTCAACTGGGGCGGCGGCAGCATCCGGCCGTTCGTGAAGGCGGACCTGCTGCTGCCGCTGGACGACTTCATCAAGAAGAACCCTGACCTGGAGAACAAGTTCCTGCCGTCCGTCTTCCAGAACGGCGTCGTCGACGGCAAGTCGTACGGCATCCCGATGCGCGGCACCCAGCCGGTCCTGCTCTTCCACAACAAGGACGTGCTGAAGAAGGCGGGCGTCAAGCCGCCGAAGACCTGGGACGACCTGCTCGAAGCCGTCGAGAAGCTGAAGGCCGAGGGCGTCACGCCGATCGCGCTCGGCGCCGGCGACATCTGGACGACGCAGATGTGGTTCCAGTACCTCTTCGACCGCATCGCCGGCCCCGAGCTGCTCCAGAAGGCCCTCGACGGCGACGAGAGCGCCTGGGAGAGCCCCGACGCGAAGAAGGCCCTGAGCATGATCAGGGAGCTCGTCGACGCGGGCGCCTTCGGCAAGAACTACGACTCCGTCAAGTACACCAACGGCGGCTCGGTCCAGCTGCTGGCCTCGGGCAAGGCCGGCTTCGAGCTGATGGGCTCCTGGTACTACTCCCAGCAGCTCACCGACCACCCGGACTTCGCGGAGAAGGGCCTCGGCTACAGCACCTTCCCGTCCATCGAGGGCGGCAAGGGTGACACGGCCAACATCGCCGGCAACACCAACAACTACTACTCGGTGATGAAGAAGACCAAGCACCCCGAGGCCGTCGCCGAGTTCCTGAAGCTCATGTACTCCGACGACTTCGTCAAGGCGCAGCTGGAGATCGGCAACCTGCCGACCACCACCAACACCGCCCAGTTCATCGAGGACTCGGAGAACGCCGAGTACACGCGCTTCCAGTACGACCTGGTCAGTGACGCCCCGTCGTTCCAGCTCTCCTGGGACCAGGCGTACCCGCAGAAGGCCAGCTCGGACATGCACAAGGCCATCCAGCAGTTCTTCAACGGACAGCTCGACGCGGACGGCTTCATCAAGGCCATGCAGGCCCTCCCCACCGAGTGACGAACGGCTCATGACGACAAAGACACTGAGCGTTCCGCCCGCCGCCGGGCCCCGCAAGGGGTCCCGGCGGCGGCCGGCCGCAACCTCCGCGGCACACGTGGGCCGCCCCGGCTTGGGCTGGGCGCTGCCCGCCGCCGTGTTCTTCGCCCTCTTCGCGATCACCCCCCTGGTCATGGTGGCGGTGCTGTCCTTCATGAGCTGGGACGGTCTCGGCTCGCCCGAGTTCGTCGGGCTGGACAACTGGTCGCGTCTGATGGACGACCCGGTGATGTTCCAGAGCATCTGGCTGACCCTTCTCCTGACCGCGCTCGGTGTGGCACTCCAGACGCCGCTGAGCATCGTGCTCGGTGTCTGGGCGGCGGGCCACCAGCGCAACCGCGCGGTGCTGTCGGTCATCTACTTCGTCCCGCTGCTGCTGTCGGCCACGGCCGTCTCCGTGCTGTGGCGGGCGCTGCTCGACCCCAACTTCGGCATTCCGGCCGAGGCGGCCTGGCTGTTCGGCGACGGCAACCTGTTCGGTGAACAGGCCACCGCCATCGGGGTGCTGGCGTTCGTCAGCACCTGGCAGTTCACGCCGTTCCACACGCTGATCTACCAGGGTGCCGCCCGGGCCGTCCCGCAGGTGCTCTACCAGGCGGCGGAGATCGACGGGGCGGGCCGCTACCGGCAGTTCTTCCACATCACCCTGCCGCAGCTGCGCAACTCGATGATCACCTCGATGATCCTGATGATCGTCGGCGGTCTGACCACCTTCGAGACGGTGCTCATCCTGACCCAGGGCGGCCCCGGCACCGACACCACCATCAGCGCGTACTACATGTACGACAAGGCGTTCAAGAGCTTCGACTTCGGCGCGGGCTCCGCGATCGCCCTGGCCCTGGTCGTCGCGGCCACCGTCATCTCGCTGATCGTCGTCCGGGTCTCCGGCTACGACAAGATGCGCAGCACCATGGAGGGTGTGTCATGAGGCGCCGTCCGAACTACCTGGCCGGCGCCGGCTCGCTGATCTGGCTCTTCATCATCGGCCTCCCGCTGTACGTGCTGTTCGCGGCGACGGTGCGCACCCGCCAGGACTACGCGGAGAACGGCCCGGTCTCGCTCCCGGACAGCTTCACCCTGGACAACTACACCGGGGCCTTCGACGCCGGGTTCGGCCAGTACTTCGTCAACACGCTGGTGGTCACCGGAGCGGTGATCGGCATCGTGCTGCTGCTGGTCCCGCCGCTCGCCTACGCGATCGTGCGCAGCCGCGGCCGGACCACGACGGCCGTCTTCCGGCTGTTCCTGCTCGGACTGGCCATCCCGGCCCAGGCCGTCATCGTGCCGATGTTCTACCTGATCAGCGAAGCCGGGCTGTACGACAACCTGCTCGGCGTCATCCTGCCCACGGCCGCCTTCTGCCTGCCCATGTCGGCGCTGATCCTCAGCGGCGCGATGCGCGACATCTCCCCGGAGCTGTACGAGGCGATGGCCATGGACGGCGCCTCCCCGCGGCGCATGTTCTTCCAGCTCGTGCTGCCGCTGTCCCGGGGAGGCCTGTCCACGATCGTGGTGTTCTCCGCCCTCCAAGCGTGGAACGGCTTCCTGTTCCCGCTCGTCCTGACCCAGTCCGACTCCAGCAAGGTGATCACCCTGGGTCTGTACAACTTCCAGACCGAGCACGGCATCGACATCCCCGGTCTGCTGGGAGCCGTCGTGATCTCCATGGTTCCCATCCTTCTCGTCTACCTGTTCGCCCGTCGCGCCCTGGTCCAGGGACTGATGGGCGTCGGAGGAAAGTGACCGCCACCGTGGCCGTAGAGACCACCCCCGAAATCCCCCTCTGGAACGACCCCTCCCAGCCGGTCTCCGACCGGGTCGACGCGCTGATCGGCGCCATGACCCCGGAAGAGAAGACCGCCCAGCTGTACGGCGTGTGGGTCGGCGCCTCCGACCAGGGCGGCGAAGTGGCCCCGCACCAGCACGACATGGAGGAGGCCGTCGACCTCGACACCCTCCTGCCCGCCGGACTGGGCCAGCTGACCCGCCCCTTCGGCACCGTGCCCGTCGACCCGGCGCTCGGTGCGCTCTCCCTGCAGCGCACCCAGGCCCGCATCGCCTCGGCGAACCGTTTCGGCATCCCCGCCCTCGCCCACGAGGAGTGCCTCGCCGGATTCGCCGCCTGGGGCGCCACCGCCTACCCCGTGCCGCTGTCCTGGGGTGCCACCTTCGACCCCGGCGTGGTGCGCCGGATGGCCGCCGCCATCGGCCGCGACATGCGGTCCGTCGGCGTCCACCAGGGCCTCGCACCCGTCCTCGACGTGGTGCGCGACGCCCGCTGGGGCCGCGTCGAGGAGACGATCGGCGAGGACCCGTACCTCGTCGGCACCATCGGCACCGCCTACGTGCAGGGCCTGGAGTCCGCCGGCATCGTCGCCACCCTCAAGCACTTCGTCGGCTACTCCGCCTCCCGCGCCGGCCGCAACCTCGCCCCCGCCCCCATGGGTGCGCGGGAACGCGCCGACATCCTGCTGCCGCCGTTCGAGATGGCGGTCCGCGAGGGCGGCGCCCGCTCCGTCATGCACGCCTACAACGACATCGACGGCGTGCCCGTCGCCGCCGACGAGACCCTGCTGACCGGGCTGCTGCGGGACACCTGGGGCTTCGACGGTACCGTCGTCGCCGACTACTTCGGCATCGCCTTCCTCAAGACCCTGCACGGCGTCGCCGCCGACTGGGCCGACGCCGCCCGGGCCGCGCTCACCGCGGGCGTCGACGTGGAGCTGCCCACCGTCAAGACCTTCGGCGCGCCGCTCGCCGAGGCGGTCGCCGACGGCCGCGTCCCGGAGGCCCTCGTCGACCGCGCCCTGCGCCGCGTCCTGACGCAGAAGGCGGAACTCGGCCTGCTCGACCCCGACTGGAGCCCGGTGCCGGCGGCCCTCGACGGCACCGACGCCGACGACCCGGACGCCCTGCGCGGCAAGGTCGACCTGGACCGCCCCGAGAACCGCGAACTGGCCCGCGAGGTCGCCGAGAAGGCCGTCGTCCTGCTCACCAACGACGGCACCCTGCCGCTCGCCCGGCCCCGCCGCATCGCCCTGATCGGCCCGAGCGCCGCCGAGCCGACCGCCGTACTGGGCTGCTACTCCTTCCCCCTGCACGTGGGCGTGCAGCACCCGGACGTGCCCGTCGGCATCGACCTGCCGACCCTGGCCGACACCCTCGCCGGCGAGTTCCCCGGAGCCGACTTCACCATCGCCCGCGGCACCGGCGTCGACGACGGGGACCTCACCGGCATCGACGCCGCGGTGGAGGCGGCCCGGGACGCCGACGTCGTCATCGCCGTCCTCGGTGACCGGGCCGGCCTGTTCGGCCGCGGCACCAGCGGGGAGGGCTGCGACGCCGAATCCCTCGCCCTGCCCGGGGCGCAGCAGCAGCTGCTCGACGCGCTCCTCGACTCCGGCCGCCCGGTGGTCACCGTCCTGCTCGCCGGACGGCCGTATGCCCTGGGCCGCGCCGCCACCGAGTCGGCGGCGGTCGTGCAGTCCTTCTTCCCCGGCGTCGAGGGCACCCACGCCATCGCCGGGGTGCTCGCCGGCCGGGTCGAGCCCTCCGGCCGGCTCCCGGTCAGCGTGCCGCGCGGCACCGGCGCCCAGCCGTCCACCTATCTGGGGGCGCGGCTCGCCCAGGCCAGCGACGTCTCCAACATCGACCCGACCCCCGCCTTCGGCTTCGGGCACGGCCTGACGTACACGTCCTTCGACTGGACCGACCTCACGGTGGACGCCTCACAGGCGCCCACGGACGGCGAGTTCACCCTCGGCCTGACGGTCCGCAACACCGGCGGACGTCCCGGCACCGAGGTCGTCCAGCTCTACCTGCACGACCCGGTCGCCTCCGTGGTCCAGCCGGTCCAGCGCCTGGTCGGCTACACGCGGGTGCCGCTGGAGCCGGGGCAGTCACGTCGCGTGCACGTCACGGTGCCGGCCGACGTGGCCTCCTTCACGGGACGCGACGGCCGCCGGATCGTCGAACCGGGTGTCCTGCACCTGCGCCTGGCCGCGTCGAGCACCGACGCACGCCTGACGGCGACGGTCACTCTGACCGGCCCGGAGCGCGAGGTGGACCACACCCGCCGGTTCCACGCGGAGTTCACCCACGAGGGGTGACCCGCCGGGCCTCCCCGGGACAAGGGGAGGCCGACAGGACGCCTTCGGCCCGGGGAGGACGTGCCCCCCGGGCCGAAGGCCGTGCCGTGCCGGGCCGACGGCCCGGCGGCGCCCGTCAGTCGCGGCGCACGACGAACTGCGAGCCCGGTTCGACGCAGACGTCGCCCTCCGCCGAGCCGGTGATCACTTGGTTCCTCGCAAGCATGAGAACCGAGCGAGCGCAATCTCCAGCGCGTGCTACTGTGACGCGTTTGCGTGGTCGTCGCGGTGGGACGATACCGCCCGTACGCATCCGCCGGTGCGGGGGCCGTGTCGTCCGCCGGGCCTTCCTCGGTACGCCCCCCTGCGGAAGGCCCCCTTCATGAAGCACCCCGACGACTCCGGCACCTTCGCCGCCCTGGGACTGCCCGGCGCGGTGCTGCGCACCCTGGACGAGCAGGGCGTGCGCGCACCCTTCCCGATCCAGGCCGCCACGCTGCCCGACGCCCTGCGAGGACGCGACGTCCTGGGGCGCGGACGCACCGGCTCCGGCAAGACGCTCGCCTTCGGCCTCCCCCTGCTGACCCGCACGGCCGGGCGGCGCGCCGAACCGAAGCAGCCGCTCGCCCTGATCCTGGTGCCCACCCGGGAGCTGGCCCAGCAGGTCACCCAGGCGCTTCAGCCGTACGCCGAGGCGCTGCGGCTGCGCATGGCCACGGTCGTCGGCGGCATGTCCATCGGCCGGCAGATCACCGCGCTCCGGCAGGGAGCCGAGGTCGTCGTCGCCACCCCCGGACGCCTGCACGACCTGGTCGAGCGGAACGCCTGCCGGCTGGGGCGGGTGCGGATCACCGTGCTGGACGAGGCCGACCAGATGTGCGACCTGGGCTTCCTGCCCCAGGCCGTCGACGCGCTCGACCGGGTCCACCCCGACGGCCAGCGGATGCTGTTCTCGGCCACCCTGGACGGCGACGTCGACCAGTTGGTCCGGCGCCACCTCCGCGATCCCGTCGTCCACTCGGTCGACCCCGCCGAGGGCACCGTCACGACGATGCGGCACCACCTCCTCGTCGTCCACGGCCCCGACCGCTACGCCGTCTGCACGGAGATCGCCGCCCGTGACGGCCGCGTCCTGCTGTTCCTCGACACCAAGCACGCCGTCGACCAGCTCACCCGCCACCTGCGCGCCTCCGGGGTGCCCGCCGGGGCCCTGCACAGCGGCAAGTCCCAGCCCCAACGCACCCGCACCCTCGCGCAGTTCAAGGACGGCCACCTCACCACCCTGGTGGCGACGAACGTCGCCGCCCGCGGACTGCACATCGACGACCTCGACCTCGTCGTCAACGTCGACCCGCCCACCGACCCCAAGGACTACGTGCACCGCGCGGGCCGCACCGCCCGCGCCGGCGAGTCCGGCACCGTCGTCACGCTGGTGCCGGCGGGCGGACGCCGTGAAGCGGCCCGCGTCATCGCCGAGGCCGGCATCGAGGTGGGCGTCACCAAGGTGCGCTCCGGCGAGGCGGAACTGAGCCGCATCACCGGCGCCAGGACCCCCTCCGGGTCCCCGCTCGACGGCGGGCCCGCCGCCCCCCGACCCAAGAACACCAACCGTCCCTTCCGTGGGCTCGGCACCAGCAAGGACACCTCGCGCGGCGGCGGCAGGCCGTCCCGCAAGGCGGGCGAGGCCCGCAAGCTGGCCGAGGCCCGGAAGGCGGCCCACGTGCGGCGCAACGGCTGAAGGGCCCTGCCCCGCGAACACCGGCACGGCAGGCTGTGCCGGCACCACCCCCGAACCCAGGAGGCACCATGACCACAGAGCCCGTCCCCACCGAAGGTTCGGAGCCGGCCGCCCCCGGGACGCCCCCGCTGGAGCCGGACAGCGACGGCACCTACGACCTCAAGCGCAAGTTCCGTGAGGCCCTGGAGCGCAAGCGCGGTGCGCAGGCGAAGACGGCCGAGTCCGGCGCCGGCCCGGACACCTCGAAGATTCGTGGGGCGCACGGACCGGCCGCGAACCAGCGGTCGTTCCGGCGCAAGAGCGGCGGCTGAGCCGACCGGCCACGGAGGCCCGGGTGCGTACCCGGGCCTCCCCGCGGGTCAGCTCCGGTCCCGCTCCAGCCCCGCCACGAACCCGGCCCAGGCGCTCCGCGCGAAGGCGAGGCACGGACCCCGGCGCTCCTTGGAGTCCCGTACGAGTATGAGGGCGAGGTCGGCGGCGACCTCGACGCATTCGCCTCCTTCGTCGCCGCTGTAACTGCTCGTGAACCAGGTGAGGTGCATGGACCGTTCGGTGTTCATGAGTCTCCCAGCATCTTCTCGAGCAGGCGCAAGGACTCGCGTGGGGTGAGTGCCTGCCCTCGGATGCTGCCATGCTTCGCCGCCAGGACGCGCACCTCTTCCGGGTCAGAGACGAGGCGGCTGACATGCTGGACTTCCAGATAGGCGACCTGCGGCCTGCCCTTCGGCGTGAGCAGGGTGAACGGGCCGCCCATTCCCGCATGGTCCTCGCTCGCGGTCGGCATCACCTGGATCTCCACGTGGCGCAACCGGCCGACGCGCAACAGCTGTTCCAACTGGCCCCGCTGAACTGCCGGGCCGCCGAACGGTTGGCGCAGAACGCTCTCCTGGACCACGGCGCTCACGGTCGGCGGGGGCCACCGGCTCATCAGTTCCTGGCGTGCCATCCTCGCGGCCACACGCTCCTCGACGGTCTCCTCGTCGAACAAGGGCTGCCTGCTGGTGAACACGGCTCGTGCGTACTCCTGAGTCTGGAACAGGCCGGGCACCGCCTGGTTGGCGAAGTAGCGGAGCTCGACCGCCTCCGCCTCCAGCCGCGCATAATCCCGGAACCACTCCGGATGCCGCACCCGGCGACGGGACTTCGCCCGTTCCACGTCCTCCGCGGCCGACGCGAGCAGGCCGCCGCAGTCGAGCAACCGGTCGACGGCGACGAGCAGTTCGGGCTGGGGCGTACGCCGTGCGCGCTCGACCGAGGAGATCGTCTCCTCGCCGTAGCCGACCCGGTCGCCCAGCTCCCGCTGGCTCAGCCCGGCCCGCTCCCGGGCCACCCTGATCTGCCGCCCCAATGCCCGGAACAGGTCCGTGACCTCGTCCGTACCGTCCGCCTCACCGCCCGGGGAACCGCCCGTACCCGGCTGCACCGTCATGCCGCACCACCACCCACACACCCTGATCGCTCCGTGTACCGGGGACGAACCGGCGAGGATCCCGCCGGGGCACGGCCGGACACCCGTACGGCACACCGTCCGCACCGGGACAGTCACCCTGCGTACGGCCCCGAGGGCTCCCCACGGTAGGGCGACTCGGTCACCCTCGGTGAAGTGAAACAGGAAATCGTCACCGCACCTGATGAACCGACGGTGGGCGCCGCCCACTTCCGCACCTTGTTCGCCACCACGGCGCGGGGGGCGCCCCCCGCGCCCCCCCCCCCCCCGCCGGGCGGGGGGGGGCCGCGGGGCCGGGCCCAGGCCCACCGCGACCAAATCACCGCCCCCGCCCCCCCCCACCGCGCCCACCA
>NZ_JBIWOK010000004.1:0-393010 GCF_044767675.1 Streptomyces sp. NPDC101219 | reverse complement strand
TAATAAACCACTCACACGGCCACCCCACCTGCACCCCCGGGGGGGGGCCCCCCCCCCCCCCCCCCCGGGGCCCCCCCCCGGGGGGGGGGCCCCCCCCCGCCCCCCCCCGCCGCCGAGCGGTGGCTGACGGACCGGCGGGGCGGGCCGGAGGCCGACGACGACGAATGCACGGCCACGGCCCGCCTCCTCGTCGCCGAACTGACGGCGAACGCCGCCCTGCACGGCCGGGTGAGGGGCCGCCACGCACGCCTCGCCCTGACCCTGACGGCCACCACCCTGCGCATCGAGGTCACGGACGCGCGGGGCGAACGCCGGCCCGTGCCCGTGTCGTCCGCGGGTGCCGACGGCGAGTCGGGGCGGGGCCTGCTCCTGGTCGCCGCCCTCGCGGACGCGTGGGGCTGCGAGCCACGCCCGCCGGGCGGCAAGACGGTGTGGGCCGAATGCGCCCGGCGTGAGGGCTGACCGGCGTCAGTCGTCGTACGACAGGCCGTGCCCGGAGCGGAAGAGGATCCGTTCCGGGTCGTCGGCCCGGGGGACGGGCACGGGCAGCCGGCCGCGCGGGCCGACGCGGCCGGCGATCACCCGGGCGGCGGCGCGCAGTTCGACCTCGGTCCAGCAGTAGGAGGCCAGGGAGGCGGGGACGTCGCCGAGGTGGGCGATGTCGTAGGGGTTGCGCACGGCGAGGTGGACGACGGGCACGCCCGTCGCGAGCAGCCGGGTCACCAGGGTGCGCTGGGTGCTGGTCGCGCCGACGTTGTCGGTGGTGACGATCACCGCGTCCCGGCCCCGCGCGGCGGACACCGCCTCGTCGATCCTCGCCGCGTCGGGGGTACGGCCGGTGGCGAGGTGGGTGGTGCTGTAGCCCAGTTCGTCGAACGCCCTGGCCAGTTCCGGCACGGTCGTGCGGGTGCCGTCGGTGGGGAAGGCCGGGCTGGCGCCGACCACGAGCAGCTTGCGGTGCCGGCGCCGCAGCGGCAGCGTCCTGCCCCGGTTGACCAGCAGGGTGGTGGTGCGCTCGGCGATCCGGGCGGCGGCGAGGCGGTGGGCGCGGGCGCCGACCACCCGGTCGACCTCTCTGCGCGACACGTAGGGGCTGCCGCTGAGCAGACCGGCCTTGTCCTTCACCCGCAGGACGCGCAGGACGGACTCGTTCAGCCGGTCCTCGGTGATCTCCCCGCTGCGGACGGCGGACAGGACGCCGTGGTAGGCGACGTCGATGTCCGGCGGGAACAGCAGCTGGTCGGCGCCGGCCTTGAGGGCGAGGACGGGCACGCGGTCGTCGCCGTACTTGGTGCGCACCCCCTGCATGTTGAGGGCGTCGGTGACGATCACGCCGTCGAAGCCGAGTTCGCCGCGCAGCACGCCCTGAAGGATCGTGGGGGACAGGGTGGCCGGGTCGTTGCTGGGGTCGAGCGCGGGCACCTGGAGGTGCGCGGTCATGATCGAGTCGACGCCGGCGGCGATGGCGGCCCGGAAGGGCGGGGCGTCGATGCGTTCCCACTCCTCGCGGGTGTGGGTGATGACGGGCAGCTCGGTGTGGCTGTCCTGCCCGGTGTCGCCGTGGCCGGGGAAGTGCTTGGCGCAGGCCACCACGCCGGCTTGCTGGTAGCCCGTCACCTGGGCGGCCACCATGCGGCCGACCTCGCGGGGATCGGCACCGAAGGAGCGGATGTTGATGATGGGGTTGGCCGGGTTGACGTTGACGTCGGCGACCGGGGCGAAGTTCTGGTGGATGCCCAGGGCGGCGAGTTCGGTGCCGGAGATGCGCCCGGCGGTGCGCGCGTCGGACAGCGAACGGCCCGCACCGAGCGCCATCGCCCCCGGCAGCTGGGTGGCGCCGCTGCCGATACGGACGTTGGCCCCGTGCTCCTGGTCGATGGAGATCAGCGACGGGACGGGGGTGGGCAGGGCGAGGGAGGCCCGCTGGATACCGTTCGTCAGGTCCGCGATCTGCCGGGGGTCGTGGATGTTGTTCGTCCAGCCCTGGAAGTAGATGACCCCGCCGAGGTGGTACTTGGCGATGAGCTCGGCCACGGTGCGGACGCCCAGTTCACTGAGGTTGCATTCCTGGTCGAACTGGCTGGGGGAGGTCGCCGACGAGCCGTAGAAGTACGGCACGAACAGCTGGCCGACCTTCGCCTCGGTGCTCATCCCGGAGAGGATCTTCTTCAGGCGCCGGTCGCGCCGGTGGGCGGCCGCGGGGGTGGCCGTCGCGCCCACGACACCCGTGGCACTCGCGGCGACCACGGCCGCGGAGGCGATCACGGTTCGTCTGGACGGGCTTCGGTCCTGCATGCGGGCATGCTCCTTCCAGCCTTGCCGGTCAGGGGAGTTGCGGGAATCACGAGGGAGCCGAACAGCGCGCAACGTAGCCCGCGGATCCTGGGCGGGGCAAGAGGTCTAGACAAAACAGGGACCGCTGCCGCCCGGCGCAGCCCGCTACACGGCCCCCGGCAGGCCGGCGGCGCGCAGAACCCGGGATGGGATGATGCAGGGAACCGTCGCAGGAGTGCAGAGGGAGGACCCAGCCGTGCAGGATGCCCGTGCCCCGGCCGCGTCCGTCACCGCGGCCCTGGACGACGTGGCCGGCCTCGGCGGGTTCTTCGATCTGCGGGCCGGCGGCCCGGACGACGGCTGGCATCCGGTCGCCCGCTCCTACGCGGCGGGTTTCACCGACCTCGCCGCGGCGGTCGCCCGCCTCCACCGCACCGCCGAGCCGCGCGTCGACGTCTCCATCGCCCAGCTCGGTCACGCCGCCCGCCTCTGGTCACCCGTCCTGGCCTGTGCCGTCCTGCACGGCATCGTCCTCGACCTGGAAGGGCTCCAGCGGGCCGACGACGGCCCCGCCCTGCGGCTGCCACGGCCCGCCGGCCGGTACGCCGACCGGCTCGACGGCGGCCCCGCCCGCGCCCTGTACGAGCAGGTGACCGGCCACCTGTCGGCCTTGGCCGACGGACTGCGCGTCAAGGTCGCCCCACGCCTGCTGGACGGCAACTCGGCGTCCGCGCTCGCCGGAGCGGCCCACGCCCTGCTCGCCCTGCGGCCCGCCGTACGCGGACCGCTCACCGCTCTCACGACCGAACTGCTGAACACCGGGCGCCTGGCGGGCACCGGCGTCCTCACCGGCCCCGACCTGGCGTTCCGCCGCGTGAGCTGCTGCCTCTACTACCGCGCGCCGAACGGCTCGAAGTGCGGTGACTGCGGGCTGGCCGACCGCCCGCCCCGGCGAGCCGCGCGCCGCGACACGTCCGTACGCTGAGCGGCCGGCCGACGACCGTCGCACCGCACGGCAGTGCTCACGCGCCGACGCCGGAGCCCCGTCCGGTCACTCGGCAGCGGGCGGGGCGGCCGGTGTGGCCGGTGTGGCCGGGGCGGCCTCAGGGCCCGGCGGTCCGGCGGAGGACGCGCCGCCCGTGAAGGCGTCCAGGATGCGTTCGGCGGCCAGGGTCGCCGTCAACCCGCCGTCCCGCACCTGCTGTTCGAGCCCGGGAGCGAGGGAGCGCACCGCCGGGTCGGCGTGCAGCCGGTCCAAAAGTTCGTCCCGGACCATCGCCCACAGCCAGTCGACCTGCTGGGTCCGCCGCTTGGCGGCGAGCCGGCCCGTGGAGTCCAGCAACGCCCGGTGCTGCTCCAGCCGTTCCCAGACCGCGTCGAGCCCGGTCGACTCGCGCGCGCTGCAACTGAGCACCGGAGGCGTCCAGAAGGCGTCCTTGCCGTGCATCAGCCGCAGCGCCCCGGCCAGTTCACGCGCCGCCGCGCGGGCGTCCCGCTCGTGCGGGCCGTCGGCCTTGTTGACCGCGATGACGTCGGCCAGCTCCAGCACGCCCTTCTTGATGCCCTGCAACTGGTCGCCGGTGCGGGCCAGGGTGAGCAGCAGGAAGGAGTCCACCATGTCGGCGACCGCCGTCTCGGACTGGCCGACCCCGACCGTCTCCACCAGCACGACGTCGTAACCGGCCGCCTCCATCACCACGATGGACTCGCGGGTCGCCTTCGCGACACCGCCGAGCGTACCGGCCGTGGGGGAGGGGCGGACGAACGCCGCCGGGTCGACGGCCAGCCGCTCCATCCGGGTCTTGTCGCCCAGGATCGACCCGCCGGTGCGGGTCGACGACGGGTCGACGGCCAGGACCGCCACCCGGTGTCCGAGCCCCGTCAGCATCGTGCCGAAGGCGTCGGTGAACGTCGACTTGCCCACGCCCGGCACCCCACTGATGCCGATCCGCCGCGCCCGCCCGCTGTGCGGCAGCAGCTCCGTCAGCAGCCGCTGGGCGAGCGCACGGTGCCGGGGCCGGGTGGACTCGACGAGGGTGATCGCACGGGCGACGACCGCGCGCCTGCCGTCGAGGACACCCTTGACGTACGCGTCCAGATCGAGGGCCATCACGTCACCGGCTCACAGCTCGTCGTGCCCGAGGGCACCCGCCAGCCGCTCCACCAGGTCACGGGCCGCGTCCGGGATGACCGTGCCGGGCGGGAACACGGCCGCCGCGCCCATCTCCAGCAGGACGGGCACGTCCTGCGGCGGGATCACCCCGCCGACGACGACCATGATGTCCTCCCGGCCCTCCTCGGCGAGCGCCTCGCGCAGCGCCGGGACGAGGGTGAGGTGCCCCGCGGCCAGCGACGACACGCCCACGATGTGCACGTCCGCCTCCACGGCCTGCCGGGCGACCTCGCCCGGCGTCTGGAACAGCGGGCCGACGTCCACGTCGAAACCGAGGTCGGCGAAGGCCGTCGCGATCACCTTCTGGCCCCGGTCGTGGCCGTCCTGGCCCATCTTGGCGACCAGGATGCGCGGCCGGCGCCCCTCGGCGTCGGCGAAGGCGTCCACCACCGTCCGGGTGCGTTCCACGGCAGGCGACTCGCCCGTCTCGTTGCGGTACACACCGGAGATCGTACGGATCTGCCCGGCGTGCCGCCCGTACACCTTCTCCAGGGCGTCGCTGATCTCACCGACCGTCGCCTTCGCCCGGGCCGCCCGCACCGCCAGCTCCAGCAGGTTGCCCTCGCCGCCGGCCGCCCGGGTCAGGGCGTCCAGCGCGTCGCGGCAGGCGGTCTCGTCCCGTTCCTCGCGCAGCCGCCGCAGCTTGGCGATCTGCTGGGCGCGCACCGAGGAGTTGTCGACCTTGAGCACGTCGATCTGCTCGTCCGTCTCCACCCGGTACTTGTTCACCCCGACCACCGGCTGCCGCCCCGAGTCGATCCGGGCCTGGGTGCGGGCGGCGGCCTCCTCCACCCGCAGCTTGGGGATGCCCGCGTCGATGGCCTGCGCCATGCCGCCGGCCTGCTCCACCTCCTCTATGTGCCGCCAGGCGCGGCGCGCGAGGTCGTACGTCAGCCGCTCCACGTAGGCACTGCCGCCCCACGGGTCGATCACCCGGGTCGTCCCGGACTCCTGCTGGAGCAGCAGCTGCGTGTTGCGGGCGATGCGGGCGGAGAAGTCGGTGGGCAGGGCGAGCGCCTCGTCGAGGGCGTTGGTGTGCAGCGACTGGGTGTGGCCCTGGGTGGCGGCCATCGCCTCCACACAGGTGCGGGTGACGTTGTTGAACACGTCCTGCGCGGTCAGCGACCAGCCGGAGGTCTGCGAATGGGTGCGCAGCGACAGCGACTTGGCGTTCTGCGGGTCGAACTGCCGCACCAGCTTGGCCCACAGCAGGCGGGCCGCCCGCAACTTGGCGATCTCCATGAAGAAGTTCATGCCGATCGCCCAGAAGAACGACAGCCGCGGCGCGAACGCGTCCACGTCCAGGCCGGCCTCCCGCCCCGCCCGGATGTACTCCACCCCGTCGGCGAGCGTGTACGCCAGTTCCAGATCGGCCGTCGCACCCGCCTCCTGGATGTGGTAGCCGGAGATGGAGATGGAGTTGTAGCGCGGCATCCGCTGCGAGGTGTACGCGAAGATGTCGGAGATGATCCGCATCGACGGCTTCGGCGGATAGATGTAGGTGTTGCGGACCATGAACTCCTTGAGGATGTCGTTCTGGATGGTCCCGGCCAGCTTCTCGGGCGGTACGCCCTGCTCCTCCGCCGCCACGATGTAGAGCGCCAGCACCGGCAGCACGGCGCCGTTCATCGTCATCGACACCGTCATGCGGTCCAGCGGGATGCCGTCGAACAACTGGCGCATGTCGTAGATCGAGTCGATCGCCACACCCGCCATGCCGACGTCACCGGTCACCCGCGGGTGGTCGCTGTCGTAGCCCCGGTGCGTGGGCAGGTCGAAGGCGACCGACAGCCCCTTCTGCCCCGCGGCCAGATTGCGGCGGTAGAAGGCGTTGGACTCCTCGGCCGTGGAGAAGCCCGCGTACTGGCGGATCGTCCACGGCTGGTTGACGTACATCGTCGGGTACGGGCCCCGCAGGTACGGAGCGACGCCGGGGAAGGTGTCCAGGAAGTCCAGGCCCTCCAGGTCCTGCCCGGTGTACAGGGGCTTGACGTCGATCCCCTCCGGGGTCTCCCAGAGCAGGTCGTCGCCGTCGGCGGCCTTCTTCACCGCCGCGCGCCACTCGTCGGGGCCGGCGCCGGCGGACGGCGTCCCCAGCCCGATCGTCGAGAAGTCGGGGATGGACATCAGGACACTCCCATGCGGTCGAGGGCTGCGGAGAGCACGGCGACGGCGTCACAGCCGGCGAAGACGTAGCTGTCGACGCCCGGGTACGCTCCCGGACGGCCCGCGAGGAACACGTGTTCGGCGCCCGCCTCACGCAGCGCGGCGGCCGCGGTCGCGGCCTGCTCCTCGTACAGCGCGTCGCTGGAGCACAGGCACACCTCCCGCGCCCCGCTGTCCGCGAAGCCGCCCTCGGTAACGGGCTCGATGCCGCCGGCCTGGAAGAGGTTGGCGGCGAAGGTGAGCCGGGCGGTGTGCGCGGCGGCCGGACCCAGGGCGGTCAGATGGATGCGCGGCCGGGCGCCGGTGGCGGCCAGGTGGGCGTCGGAGCGGGCCCGCAGCGCCTCGAACGCCTCGTCCCGCCGCACCCGCGGCAGGCCCCCGCCCGGCGGTTCGGGCACGGACGCGCGGACGACCGGCTTCTCGGCCAGGTGCGGGAACTCGCTGACCCCGGTGACCGGTTCCCGCCGCTTCGCCAGCTTCGCGCTGCGCACCGCCCAGGTCTCGGCGAGCCGTCCGCCGACCGTCCCGGAGCGCAGCGCGGCCGCCTGCCCGCCCGCCTTCTCGATGTCCTGGAAGAACTCCCAGGCGGCGTGGGCGAGTTCGTCGGTGAGCCGTTCCACGTACCAGGATCCGCCCGCCGGGTCGATCACCTTCGACAGGTGCGCCTCCTCGATGAGGATCGTGGAGGTGTTGCGGGCGATCCGGCGGGCGAACGCGTCCGGCAGACCCAGCGCGTGGTCGAAGGGCAGCACCGTCACGGAGTCCGCACCCCCCACCCCGGCGGCCAGGGTGGCGACGGTGGTGCGCAGCATGTTCACCCACGGGTCGCGGCGCGTCATCATCACCGAGGAGGTCACCGCGTGCTGGAGCTGCCCGCCCGCCCGCGGCTCTCCGCAGACCTCGGCCACCCGCGCCCACAGCCGGCGTGCGGCACGCAGCTTGGCGACGGTCAGGAACTGGTCGGCGGTGGCGGCGTACCGGAACTCCAGCTGCGCCAGTGCCTGCGCCGTGCTCAGCCCGGCCGCGGTGAGGTCGCGCACATAGGCCACCCCCGTCGCCAGCGAGCAGCCCAGTTCCTGCGCCGCGGACCCGCCGGCCTCGTGGTAGGGCAGCGCGTCCACGGCCAGCACGCGCAGACCCGGGTGGCGTTCGGCACACAGCCGGGCCAGCTCCGTCACGGGCGCGGTGTCGAAGGCGCTGCCGGTGCGGGCCTCGTGGCCCAGGGGATCGGCCCCCAGGTTGCCGCGCACGGCGTCCGCGGCGACGCCCCGTTCCTCGTACAGCGCCAGCAGCTCCCGCGCGGCCGGCTCGAACGCTGAGCCCGCCTCCAGCACGACGGGGGCCAGGTCGAGGAGGACACCGTCGAGGGCGTGACCGAGCGCGCCGAGCGGGAGGCCGGAGGGCTCGCCGACGGCCAGCCACAGGGAGGTGACCCCGTTCTCCAGGTCGGCGAGCACCGACGCCGGATCGGCCACCGTGTGGCGCTGCCGCACGTCCCAGCCGCCCACCCGGCTCCCCTCGGCCCGCCCGCCCCGCACGAAGGGCGGGAAGCCGGGCAGTCCCGGGTCGGGGGCGGCATCACGCCGGGTGTACAGGGGACGCACCCGCAGGCCGTCCTCCAGCAGCGTGGACAGGGCGTCCTCCGCCTCGTCGTCCGGCGTCTCCCGGCCCGACCTGCGCAGCACACCGGCCACCAGGTGCTGCCACTGCTCGTGGGTCGCGTCGGGGAACTCGGCGGCCAGGCCGAGTCCGTCGTCAGGCAGGAGCGTCATGCTCGGATGTTAGGGCAGGCCGACAGGCGAGCAGCAGAGGGAACGTTGTGACCTTGTTCTCCCCGCGGGTGTGACGCGAACCGCTCCGGCGATCACGGGCCGTCCGCGGCCCCACCTGCGTACCGACAGGGGCGTCGGCAACGCCGCGCCGGGGGCAGTCACTGACCGTCCGTCCATCGGTCCATCGGTCGTCCGCTCCTTCGTCACGGCTCGACGGACCGGGCGGCGCCGCCTGCCGCCCGGATGAGGCCGGGGCCCTCGTCCGCCTCCACCGTTCGGCCCGCGGCTCACAGGCTCCCCCGCGGGGCTTGCTATCCCTCGGTCCCCGGGGCTTGCCTGCCCGGCTCTCCGGCTCTCCGGCTCTCCGGCTCTCCGGCTCTCCGGCTCACCGGCTCTCCGGCTCACCGGCTCTCCGCCCCCTGGGCCTTGCCGGCCCCCGCCCGCACGGCCGGGGGCCGGTGGTGTGGCGGGTCCGGCCCACCCGCCGGACCCGCCGCACCGGCTCCCCCTGGCTGCCGGCCGGCTGTCGGCCCCGTCGTACCGTCAGCGCCGCAGGGTCAGCAGGCCCGGACGGTAGGGCAGCAGGCCGTAGTCGCCGCCGGAGGCGGGGCTGCGACCCTGGTACAGCAGCTGCAGCCGGCAGGGGTCGACGGTCATGGTCTGATCGGGGTTGGTGCGGAGCAGTTCGCCGTGACTGATGTCGTTGGTCCAGGTGGCGCCGCTGTTGGCCTTGCCGGCGAAGGGATTGCTCTCGGTCGCGGCCTGCGGCGTCCAGGAGCCGTTCAGACTCGTGGCGGTGAACGAGCGGAAGTAGCGGCCCTGCGAGCCGATCGCCTCGACGATCATGAGGTAGCGGTTCTGGCCCTCCAGCTTGTAGACCTGCGGGGCTTCGAACAGGTTGTTCGTCGTGTCGCTCATGACCACCGTCGAGGTCGAGCCGAAGCTGCCCGGGAAGTTCCCGATCGGCATGCTCGCCCGGTAGATCCGGCCGTTGTCGCCGGCGAAGAACAGGTACATGTTCGTGCCGTCACCGATGAGCGCCTGGTCGATGGGTCCCGTTCCGGAGTCGGGGATGCTCCCGGAGAAGAGCACCTGCTCCGGCGACCAGCCGTTCGGGTCGGTGGGGTCGCTCGACGTCCGGTAGGAGAAGGCGGTGCGGCCCCACTGGTAGGCGAGCACCCAGATGTCCTTCGGCGCGAAGTAGAACAGCGAGGGCGCCACGGTCGACGCCGACATCGCGTTCTGGCCGGCCGAGGCCATCTCCGGCCAGTCGGTGAACAGGTCGAAGTTCATCGACCCCCACCGCGTCCCGGTGTCGTGGGTGGTCGCGTAGACGAGTTGCCGGCCGTTGTAGGGGGCGACGGTGAAGTCCTTGAGCGAGACCCAGCCCTGCCGGGGCTGCGCCAGTGCGCCCGTCGACGTCCAGCTGTAGCTCGACGGCAGCTCGCACGTGCCGGGTGTGCCGGGATCGCCGGCGCCGACCTCGACGAGCCGCCACTGCTGGTTGGTCCCGCCCCAGTCGTCGTACTGGACGATGTTCGCGTTGTCGGCGGTGGACCCGCCCTGCACTTCGAGGGCCTTGCCGCTGTGGCGCGAGATGAGCCGGACGTGGCCGTCCGCGCTGTCGGCCAGCCGCCACTGCTGGTTGGTGCCGTTCAGGTCGGACCACTGGACGATCGAACCGCCGTTGGCGGTGGACCAGTTGTGGACGTCCAGCACCTTGCCCGAGTGGCGGGACCTGAGGCGGTAGTAGCCGTCACCGGAATCGACGAACTGCCACTGCTGCTGGGCCTGGTCGTTCCGCGTCCACTGGGTGATGCGGGCACCGTCGCCGGTCGCCCGGTTGTACACGTCCAGGGCCTTGCCGCTGTTGCGGTTCACCAGCACGTAGGTGGCGCTCGTGTCGACGGTCGCCGCCTCGGCGGGCTGGGCGCCGAGGAACGTGGCCAGCAGGAGCAGTGGAGCGAGGACACCGAGTAAGCGTCTGGGACGGACCGGGGACAGGGGGCGTGACCACATCGAGGGGCCTCCTTGGGGCGGGGTGGGGGGCCGGCGAACCGCGGAGCGGCAGCCGCTCCGGGGCGGGGCGGATGTCGAATGTTTCGAAAGTGATCCCGGTTGTGTGACGCCACAAGCTAGGAAGCCGACGCTCCGCGGTCAAGGTCTGCGGCCGACCTGACCGCAAACAGTCCCTCCCGCCTGGCGGATCCGTCCGCGGAGTCGACCGGAAACTGGCAGGTGGTGAGCTGAGCGGCACTCCGCTCCCGTGAGCGTGGTTCCGTGGGCGTCTGTTCGAAAGTTTCGGGTCGGAGTCGGAAATTGATGAGGCCGAAGGGTTGACGAGGCACTGTCAATCACTCAATGATCCTGTCTGGTACACCGACCGTGTACGGAAATCTCGAACGGGCCTGCCCTGGGCAGGCCCCTGCGCAGCCCGAGCCGCACCACAGCCGTGCAACAGCCCGCACGGCCGATGGACCGCCGCCGCCCGGTGCACCTCGGCGGCCGACCGGGCCCGTCCGTGCCGGTCGACTTCTTCCCCCGGGCCCCATGACCGCGACGTCCGGTGATCCCGTCATCCCCTACCCCTGGAGGCACAGCCATGGGCTCCTCTGCCCTTGCCAGACCCCCCGTACGGCAGAAACTCCGCGCGGCGATGCTGGCGCTGGTCGCCGGCTCCGTCGGCCTGGCCGGCGCGCTCGTCGCGCCGTCGCCCGCTCAGGCCGCCGAAAGCACCCTCGGTGCCGCGGCGGCACAGAGCGGCCGCTACTTCGGCGTCGCCATCGCCGCGAACAGGCTGAGCGACTCCACGTACGCCTCGATCGCCAACCGTGAGTTCAACTCGGTGACGGCCGAGAACGAGATGAAGATCGACGCCACCCAGCCGCAGCGGGGCCAGTTCAACTTCACCAACGCCGACCGCGTCTACAACTGGGCGGTGCAGAACGGCAAGGAGGTGCGCGGTCACACGCTGGCCTGGCACTCCCAGCAGCCCGGCTGGATGCAGAACCTCAGCGGCGGCGCGCTGCGCCAGGCGATGATCGACCACATCAACGGCGTGATGGCCCACTACAAGGGCAAGATCACGCAGTGGGACGTGGTGAACGAGGCGTACGCCGACGGCAGTTCGGGTGCCCGGCGCGACTCCAACCTGGAGCGCACCGGCAGCGACTGGATCGAGGTCGCCTTCCGCACCGCGCGGGCTGCCGACCCGTCGGCCAAGCTCTGCTACAACGACTACAACGTCGAGGACTGGACCTGGGCCAAGACCCAGGCCATGTACCGCATGGTGCGGGACTTCAAGCAGCGCGGCGTGCCGATCGACTGCGTCGGCTTCCAGTCGCACTTCAACAGCGGCAGCCCCTACAACAGCAACTTCCGCACCACCCTGCGGGAGTTCGCCGCCCTCGGTGTCGACGTGGCCGTCACCGAGCTCGACATCCAGGGCGCCTCGCCGAACACCTACGCCGCCGTGGTCAACGACTGCCTGGCCGTCTCCCGCTGCCTCGGCGTCACCGTCTGGGGCGTCCGCGACAGCGACTCCTGGCGTTCGGAGCACACGCCGCTGCTGTTCAACAACGACGGCAGCAAGAAGCAGGCGTACAGCGCCGTGCTGAACGCCCTCAACGCCGCCGACGGCGGCAACCCGGACCCGGACCCGGAGCCCGGTGACGGCACCGCAATCAAGGGCGTGGCCTCGGGCCGCTGCCTGGACGTGCCCAACGCGAGCACCGCCGACGGCACGCAGGTCCAGCTCTACGACTGCAACAACCGCACCAACCAGCAGTGGACGCTGACCGGTTCCGGTGAGCTCAGGGTCTACGGCGACAAGTGCCTGGACGCCGCCGGCACCGGCAACGGCGCCAAGGTCCAGATCTACAGCTGCTGGGGCGGCGACAACCAGAAGTGGCGCCTGAACTCCGACGGTTCCATCGTCGGCGTCCAGTCCGGCAAGTGCCTGGACGCCGTGGGCGCCGGCACCGCCAACGGCACCCAGATCCAGATCTACTCCTGCTCCAACGGCAACAACCAGCGCTGGACCCGCGCCTGACACGTCCCGCGCGAGGACAGCACCGCTGAGCGCGAGGGCCGCCGCCGTCCAGGCGGCGGTCCTCACCGGCGGTCCTCGCCGGCGGTCCTCGCCGGCCGTCCTCGCCGGCCGTCCGTCGTGCCGCAGCGGGCGCTGCCCGGCACCCCGAAGGGAACACGTCCCGTGCACCTGTACGACAACCCGGTGATCAGCGGGTTCCACCCCGATCCGAGCGTGTGCCGGGTCGGCGACGACTACTACCTGGTGTGCTCCAGCTTCGAGTACGTCCCCGGACTGCCGCTGTTCCACAGCAGGGACCTGGTGCACTGGGAGCAGATCGGCAACGTGCTGGACCGCCCCGCGCAACTGCCGCTGCCCCTCCCCGGCGCCAAGGCGTCCGGCGGGCTCTACGCCCCCACGATCCGTCACCACGACGGCCGTTACTGGGTCATCACCACCAACATCGACGGCGGCGGCACCTTCGTCGTCACGGCCGAGCGGCCCGAGGGGCCCTGGAGCGACCCGGTGTGGATCGGCCTGCCCGGCATCGACCCCGACCTCGCGTGGGAGGAGGACGGCACCTGCTGGTGCGCCTTCTCCGGCCCGGCCGGGGGCATCAACATCGCCAGGATCGACCCCGCCGGGGGAGAGGTGCTGGAGGGGCCCTTCGCCACCTGGTCCGGCACCGGCCTGAAGTTCCCCGAGGCACCGCACCTGTACCGCATCGGCGACTGGTGGTACCTGCTCATCGCGGAGGGCGGCACGGAACGCGGCCACAGCGTGTCCGTGGCCCGCAGCCGCTCACCGCGCGGCCCCTGGGAGGGCGCACCCGGCAACCCCCTGCTGTCCCACAGCGGCAGCGCCCACCCCGTCCAGAACACCGGCCACGCCGACCTGGTGCAGGCCACCGACGGCAGCTGGTGGATGGTGCTGCTCGGCGTCCGCCCCCGCGGCTTCACCCCCGACGTGCACGTGCTCGGCCGCGAGACGTTCCTGACCCCCGTGGAGTGGGACGAGGACGGCTGGCCCGTCGTCGCGCCCGTCCCCGAACGGCACCCGGCGCCGGGCGGTGCCTGGCATCCCGTTCCCGCCCCGCCCGCCCGCGACGACTTCGACGGGGCGGCTCTCGCCCCGCACTGGATCTCGCCGTTCGCCCGCCCCGAGGGCTCCTGGTCCCTCGCCGAGCGCCCGGGCCATCTGGTCCTCCACGCGACCGGTCCCACCCTTGACAGCCCCGGCCACACCTTCGTGGGCCGCCGCCAGCAGCACCACGACTGCCGCGTCACCGCCCTGCTCGACCCGGGCACCGGCCGCGGCGGCCTCTGCGTACGCCTGGACGAGGCCCACCACTACGAGATCGAGGCCGGGGATGGCGAGGTCCGCGTCGTCGCCCGGATCGGGCCGCTGCGCAGCACCGTCGCCCGCCGGCCGGCCCCGGCCGGCCCCCTGACCCTCACCGTCACGGTCCGGACGACCGGCCTCGTCCCCGCGTCGCCCGGACTCACCGACGGCGGGACCACGGGCCCCGACACCATCGCCTTCCACCTCGGCGGACCCGGCACCCCGGACGGCCCGCCGCTCGCCGAACTGGACGGACGCTACCTGTCCACCGAGGTCGCCGCCGGCTTCACCGGCCGGGTCATCGGCATGTACGCCACGGACGGCACGGTCGCCTTCGACTGGTTCGAGTACGTCCCGGCGCCGGCCGGATGACGTGCGCGTGCCCGGCGTGCGGACGCGGGCGGGGTCCGCCTCCCCAGGGCCCCGTCCGCGGCCGGTCCGGCCCCGCCCGGAGGCGCCTTCCGGGCCCCCGGGGGCCCTTCCACGCCTTGGGATAATCTGTCCCCATGCCCCCCCGACCAGCCGGATCGCGCCCCACACTGTCCCTGGTGGCCCAGACCGCCGGTACGAGCGTGCCCACCGTGTCCAAGGTGCTGCGAGGCGGAACCGACGTCTCGGCGGAGACGCGCGCGCGGGTCATGGAGGCCGTGCGGGCCGTCGGCTACACCCGCCGGGGCGGGGCCAAGAGCGAGAGCGGGCGGGACGAGACCGGCCTGACCCACGTACTCGACCTCGTCGTCACCCACTTCGAGGGGTCCTGGGCCAACCTGCTGATCGCCGGCGTCGGCCGGGAAGCGGCCGCAGCCGGCCTTGACGTCGTGCTGACGCTCGCCGAGCCGGACGGCGACTGGGTGTCGCGGGTCCTGCGCCGACGCGCCCTCGGCGTGATCGGGACGCTCGTCGATCCCGCCTCGCACCAGTTCGGCACCCTGTTCGCCGCCGGCGTCCCCGTGGTGCTGATCGACCCCATGAGCACACCCCCGTCCGGGGTGTCGAGCATCGGCGTGGCGAACTGGGAAGGCGGCAGGATGGCCGCCGAGCACCTGCTGTCCCTCGGCCACGAGCGCCTGGGCGTGGTCGCCGGCCACGCCCGCCACCTCTTCAGCCGCGCCCGCGTCGACGGTTTCCGCGCGGCGGCCGACACGGCGGCGGCCGGCCCGGCCACGGTGTCGGTGGCCCACGGCGGCTGGAACCGGACCAAGGCGGCCACCGCCGCCCACACCCTGCTCGACGCCGACCCCGGCATCACCGGGCTCTTCGCCTGCGCGGACTCCATGGCACTCGGCATCTACGACGCCCTGGCCGCCCGCGGGCTGCGGATCCCCGAGGACATCAGTGTCGTCGGCTTCGACGACCTGCCCGAGGCGCAGTACATCACCCCCGGCCTGACGACCGTCCGCCAGCCCAGCACCGAACTGGGCGCCGCCGCGGTCAAGCTCCTGATCGAGCAGACCCGCGGCGAGGACGGCGGCGCCCGGTCACCCGCCCGCATGGAACTGGCCACCGAGCTGGTCGTCCGGGCCTCCACCGCACCCGCCCGGGCCACCACGGCGCCACGCCGGTGACCCGCCGGGCGAGGCCCGGCCGCTCTCACTCCGGTGTTGTCGCCACGACCTGGAGGACGGGGCGCTCGCCGTCGCTCACCGCAGGGCGACCGCCGACCACGACGTCGGCGGCAGTTCGATGGTGAGCATGCCGTCGGCGAGGGCCGCGCCGGCGTTCGGAGCCGGGGTCACCCGGTCCGGCCGGGCGAGCGTGTTCTTCGCGTACACGTCGGAGTCGGCGAGCGTGACCGCCTCGGTGATGCGCGAGGAACCGAGGCTGCGCACATCGATCGTGACCCGGGCAGTCTCCGCGAGGTCGCGGTTGACGAGGAACACGGCGGCGCGGTCCTCGTCGACGGTGGCGACGGCGTCGACGAGCGGTGCCTCGCCGAAGCGGGCCGTGTCGTATGTCGGCGCCTCGATCAGGGGCAGGATCACCTCGCCGGAGACGAGCCGGCTCGTGATCGAGAAGGGGTGGAACGTGGTCTGGCGCCAGGCCGGGCCGCCCGGCTCGGTCATGATCGGCGCGATCACGTTGACGAGTTGGGCGAGGGAGGCCGAGGTGACCCGGTCGCTGCGGCGCAGCAGCGTCATCAGCAGATTGCCGACGACGACGGCGTCCGCCACCGTGTAGGTGTCCTCCAGCAGCCGCGGGGCGTGACGCCACTCGTCGTGGACCTTCTCGGCCTCCTGGTGCTCCTTCAGGTACCAGACGTTCCACTCGTCGAAGGAGATGTTGATCTTTTTGTTGGAGCGCTTCTTGTGCCCCACGTGGTCGGCGGTCGCGACGACGGTGTCGATGAAGTAGTCCATGTCGACCGCCGAGGCGAGGAAGGACCCGAGGTCGCCGTCGTGCTCCTGGTAGTAGGCGTGGCAGGAGACGTAGTCCACGTGGTCGTAGCAGTGTTCGAGGACGGTGCGTTCCCAGTCGCCGAAGGTCGGCATGGTGGAGCCGGAGGATCCGCAGACGACGAGTTCGAGGTCCTTGTCGGCCCGCTTCATCGCGGCGGCGGTGCGGGCGGCCGTCTTGCCGTAGTCGTCCGCCGTCATGAACCCGGTCTGCCAGGGGCCGTCCATCTCGTTGCCGAGGCACCACATGCGCACGTCGTGCGGTTGTGGTGTGCCGTTGGCGATGCGCAGGTCCGACAGGGCCGTGCCGGACGGGTGGTTGGCGTACTCCAGGAGGTCCAGGGCGGGCAGGATGCCCCGGGTGGCCACGTTGACCGCCAGCATCAGCTCGGAGTCGGTCAGCTTGAGCCACCGGGCGAATTCGTCGAGGCCGACCTGGTTCGACTCCAGGGAGCGCCAGGCCAGGTCGCGGCGCACCGGGCGCTGTTCGCGGGGGCCGACGGAGTCCTCCCAGCGGAACCCGGAGACGAAGTTGCCGCCAGGGTAGCGGACGGTGGTGCTGCCGAGCTCCCTGACGAGTGCGACGACGTCCATGCGGAACCCGTCCTCGTTGGCGGTCGGGTGTCCGGGCTCGTAGAGGCCGGTGTACACGCAGCGGCCGAGGTGCTCGACGAACGAGCCGAAGGTGCGGCGCCGGACCGGGGCGATGACGGCCTGCCGGTCGAGCTCGATGTGGACGCGGGGCAATGCGGATCCTTTCGGGGGGCGCGGGGGCGCGGGGGCACGGGGGTTCGCCGGCCGGGGGGAACGCCGGTCAGCGGCCTGCCCCTGCCGAGGGGCATGGCAGGGGCAGGCGCGGGACGGTCCTGTCGCGGGCCCCGGTGCGGGGCCCGGTACGGGGGTCAGCCCTTCACGGCACCGGTGAGGCCGCCGACGATGCGCTTCTCGAAGACCGAGAAGAAGATCAGGGCGGGCAGCATGGCGAGCGAGGTGAAGGCGAGCACCTTCGCGGTGTCGGTGGAGTACTGGGAGGAGAACACCTGGACGCCGAGCGGCAGGGTGTAGTTGGCCTGCGAGTTGAGGACGTACAGGGGCAGCAGGTAGTTGTTCCAGCTGCCGACGAATCCGAGGATGCCGACGGTGACCACACCGGGCAGCGACAGCGGGACCACCATGCGGAAGAAGAATCCGATCCGGCTCATGCCGTCGATCGCGGCGGCCTCCTCGATCTCGTTCGGGATGGCCCGGAGGAAGGGCACGAGGATGATGACGGTCGTCGGCAGGCCGAAGGCGATCTGCGGGATGATCACGCCGAGCAGGTTGTCGACGAGGCCCAGGTCCTTGATGACGAGGTACAGCGGAGTGATCGCGATGACCATGGGGAACATCAGGCCGGCGGCGAACAGCGAGTACATCGCGCCCTTGAGCCTGAAGTCGTAGCGCGCGATGACGAAGCTGACCATCAGCCCGAGCGTGACGATGCCGACGGTGCTGGTGACCGCGACGATGAGGGAGTTGGCGAACTCCCCCCAGAACACGGACGACTTCAGCACGCCGACGTAGTTGCCGATCACCCAGGGGCGGGGCAGCGCGGCCGGGTCCGTGGTGATCTGCGCGTTGGTGCGGAAGCCGCCGAGCACGATGTAGAGCACCGGTGCGACGCAGACACCGACGAAGAGCAGCGCCACGAAGTAGGTGACGGGGCTGCCCCACTTCTGCGGCCGGTCGCGGCGGCCGGCGGACTTCGTCGGGTCCGGCGCGCGGGACGCCCGGGAGGGGGCGGTCGTCGCACTCATCACACGGTCCCTTCGGTGACGGCGCCCTTGAGGTCGCGGCGCAGGACGAGGCGCTGGTAGATCAGCGCGACGATGAGCGAGATCAGGAACATCACGACCGCGACGGCGCTGCCGTAGCCGTAGTTCCCCGCGTTGCGGCCCTGGGCGAGCATGTAGATCGCCATGGTCGAGGTGCCGGCGGTGCCCGACACGTACTGGCCCCAGATGATGTAGATGAGGTCGAACAGCTGCAGCGAGCCGATGATCGACAGGAAGGCCCAGATGCGGATCGTCGGTCCCAGCAGCGGCAGCGTGATGCGGCGCTGGATCTGCCAGTAGGAGGCGCCGTCGATCTGCGCGGCCTCGAAGATCTCGTCGGGGATCGACTGCAGGCCGGCGAGCATCAGGATCACGGCGAAGCCGATGTACTTCCACGTGATGATGCCCATCAGCGTCCAGATCGCCAGGTCCGGGTCGGCGATCCAGTCCGCTTCCAGGGAGCCCAGGCCGATGCAGCGGAGCAGGTCGTTGAGCGCGCCGTTGCTCTGGAGCATCAGGCTCCAGCCGGTGCCGACGATGACCTCGGAGATGATGTACGGCACGAAGATCAGGACACGGATCGTCGAGCGGCCGCGGATCCGCTGGTTGAGCAGCAGCGCGAGGCCGATCGCCAGCGGGCCCTGGATGACCAGGGAGAGCACCAGGATCAGGCCGTTGTGCCACAGCACGTCGTGGAACGCGGAGTCGGTGAGGATCAGCTTGTAGTTGTTCAGGCCGACCCAGTCGGTGGGTTCTCCGTAGCCCTTCCACTGGTAGAAGCCGTAGTACCCGGCGAGCACCACGGGGAAGATCACGAACGCCAGGAACGTGATGACGGCCGGTGCGGACAGGACCGCGATCTCCAGTCGCGTCCGGGCACGCCGCCGGCGGTGTGCAGCCGCTCGCGGCGGAGCCGGGGGCACGGACGTGGCCGCGTCCCCGGCTCCGGGCGTGCCCTGCGACTGGCGGCCGTCGGCCGTGTCAGTGCCCAGGGTGTCGCTCATGTCTGCTTACTCAGCCCTTCTCGGCGGCGGCCTTGACGTCCTTGACGATGTCGGCGGACGTGCCCTTGCCGGCCATGAGGTTCACGACGGCGATGTTCATGGCGTTGCCGACGTTCTGGCCGTACACGGTGTCGAGGAACTGCATGGAGTACGCGGCCTTGTTGAAGGCTTCCAGGGCCGAGATGTTGTAGGGCTCGGTGACGACGCCCTGGGCCTGCTTGTTCACCGGGATGGTGTCGAAGGCCTCGGCGTAGGCCTCCTGCTGCTCCTTGGTGACGACGAACTGGAGGAAGCCCAGGGCCTCCTTCGGCGCGTTCTTGGAGAGGGAGTAGCCGCCGGCGCCGCCCATGATGGCGGTCGGGTCGCCCTTGCCGCCGGACACCGACGGGAAGGGGAACCCGCCCAGGTCGGGGAGCGGCTTCTTGTCGGGGGTCAGGTCGGCGATGACACCGGGGTTCCAGTTGCCCATGAGCTCCATGGCCGCCTTGTGGTTGGCGATCATGCCCGCCGAGGATCCGGCGCCCTGCTGCGACGTCGCCGTCAGGAAGCCCTTCTGGAAGGGATCGGTGCCCAGGAGTTCGGCGAGGTCGTCACCGGCCTCGGTCCAGCAGGGGTCGTCGAAGGTGAGCGACTTCGCGGCCTCCTGCATGACCTCCTGGCTGCACTCGCGCAGGGCGAAGTTGTAGTACCAGTGCGCCGCCGGCCAGGCGTCCTTGGCGCCGACCGCGATCGGGGCCACCTTGATCGCCTTCAGCTTCGCGACGGCGTCCTGGAGTTCGTCCATCGTCGTCGGCGGCGCGGTGATACCGGCCTTCTCGAACAGGTCCTTGCTGTAGTAGATGCCCTCGGGCTGGGTGTCGAGCGGCATCGCGTAGACCTTGCCGTCGATCGAGACGCCTTCGAGGGCCGCCTCTCCCACGTTGCCCCGGTCGGTGTCGGTCAGTTCCAGTTCCTTGATCTGGCCGGCGTCGACCATGGCCTGCATCTTGCCGCCACCGCGCTGCAGGAAGATGTCGGGCGCGGAGTTCGAGTTGAGCGCGTTCTGCAGCTTGCCGTCGAGGTCCTCGTTCTGGACCGACTGGATCTTGATCGTCACGTCCGGGTGCAGCTCGTGGTAGGCCTTCGCGGCGTCCCGCCAGAACTCGGCCCCGCGCCCCTCCATCGCGTTCGTCCAGAGAGTCACCGTCCCCTGGCCGCCGGACGAACCGCCGCCGTCGTCTCCGCCGGCGCAGCCGACCGCGGCGAGTGCCAGGCACAGGCCGATCGAGGCAGCCGTCGCGCTGCGGGTTCTCCTCGTCATCGTGGGAACTCCCTGCTCTGTTGTCAGTGGTCGAGCTGCTGATGTGGTGCTGATGCGCTGAGTGATAGTTTGCGCAAACTAATGAACAGTCGCTGAGGTAGGAGCAAGGTGTACCGCCATAAATGAACGGTGAGCAACCAAGAGTTTTCGCAAGTTGTCCAATCGTTACCGACCCGACCGACACCGTTCGTGATGACGGACAGGCGCGCTGACAAGGCCATACGCACACCGCCGCACCCGCCCCGGCCCCCGGGGGCGCCGCACGCCCGACCGGCAGGCCGCCAAGGTGTCTTGACACCGTTTTCGGCGTCTCCCTACGGTGCGCAGCACGTCGAGCGAGAGCCGGTCCGGTCCACCCGCCCGCCCCGGCGTGCCCCGCCCGCTTCCCACCGCAGCGAAGGAACCCCCATGCGGATCGCCGTCCCCCGGCAGCCGACAGCCCGGCTCTCCGACGCCTGGCGCCACTGCGTCGGCACCGGCCGGTTCGACCTCGCACTGCGGCGCGACCACTACGAGTCGCTCGCCCTCGTGCAGCGGGAGATCGGCTTCCGCCACATCCGCGGTCACGGCCTGCTCAGCGACGGGGCGGGCGTGCACCAGCCCTACGAACACGCCGGCGAGCGGCGCGTGCGCCACGCCTTCACCTACGTCGACCAGGTCGTCGACACCTACCTGGAGCTGGGCATCGCGCCCTTCCTCGAACTCGGCTTCATGCCCTCACAGCTCGCCTCCGGCGACGCCACCGTCTTCTGGTGGAAGGGCAACATCACCCCACCCCGCGACGAGAAGGAATGGGTGGCCCTCGTCCGCGCCGTCGTCGGGCACCTGGTCGACCGCTACGGCATCGACCAGGTGCGCCGCTGGCCGATCGAGGTGTGGAACGAGCCCAACCTGGAGGCGTTCTGGTCCGCCGGCCAGGACGCCTACCACCGCCTCTACGAGGTCACCGCCCGGGCCGTCAAGGAGGTCGACGCCGAACTCCAGGTCGGCGGGCCCTCACTGGCGCCGGGCTACCAGGACGAGTGGATCGAACGCTTCGCCGAGTTCGTCGACACCCGTGACCTGCCGATCGACTTCGTCAGCCGCCACGCCTACTCCTCCGGCCCCGTCCAGCCCGTGCCGTTCGGCGCCCACCAGACCCTCATGCCGGCGTCCGCCCTGCTGGAACAGTTCGGTGCCCCCCGGCGGCAGCTGGCGGGCACCGGGCTCGCCGGACTGCCGCTCCACATCACCGAGTTCAACTCCTCCTACCGCCCGGACAACCCCGTCCACGACACCGCGTTCCACGCCGCCTACCTCGCGCCCGTCCTGGTGAACGGGGGCGACCTCGCGGACTCGTTCTCGTACTGGACGTTCTGCGACGTCTTCGAGGAAGTGGGCGTCCCCACCACGCCGTTCCACGGCGGCTTCGGACTGCTGGCGCACCGTCAGATCAAGAAGCCCACCTACCACCTGTACGCCTTCATGGCCGCGATGGGGGAGCAGATCCTCGCCCGGGGCGAGGACCACCTGGTGACCCGCCACGACGACGGACGCGTCACCGTCCTGGCCTGGGCACCGGCGGACCCCGGCGGCGGCGAACCCGTCGACGGCCACACCGTCCGGCTGTCCCTGCCCCTCGGCACCCCGGACACGCGGGGCTCCGCCTTCGCCCTGCGCCGCTCCGTGAGCGAGGACGCCGGCAACCCCTGGGCCGCCTGGCGCGAGATGGGCCGGCCGCTCGCCCCCGACCGGCGCCGCCTGGACGCCCTGCGCGAGGCCGCCGAACCCGCCCGCTCCCACCGGAGCGTGCCGGTCACCGGCGGGAGGGCCGACGTGGACCTCGTCCTGGCCCGTCACGAGGTGACACTGCTGGAGCTCACCCCCGTCGTCGACGAGACACCGCAGTGGTGGAGCGACGACCGGCTGCTCGGCCTGGGGGACGCGTGACATCGCGCAGAGGACCACAGCCGTGACCGGAACACCGCCCCTCCTCCTCGAACTCCTCCTCGCACGCCTCCAGTCGGCCGGACCGGCCGACGTCGTCTCCGTCGAACCGGTCACCGGGGGCCTCGCCGCCACCGCGGGCCTCGCACACCTCAGCGACGGCACGTCGCTGTTCGTCAAGGCCTTCGCCGAGCCGCCGTCGGACGACGTCTTCGCCGCGGAGGCCGAAGGGCTCACCGTGCTGCGCGAGGCGGGCGGCATCACCACGCCCCGGATCGTCCACGCGGACCGCGACCTGCTCGCCCTGTCCGTACTGAGCCCCAGACGGGACACCGCGGCCTTCTGGGAGCAGCTCGCGCACGCCCTCGCCCACCTGCACACCACCACCCGTCACCCCCGGTTCGGGTGGCACCGGGACAACTGGCTGGGCCGCCGCCGGCAGGTCAACACCTGGACCGACGACGGGTTCGAGTTCTTCGCCCGGCACCGTCTGCTGCGCTGGCTCCACGAGCCACGCGTCCGGGAGACGCTCGACTCCGCCGACCGGGCGGCCCTGGAACACCTGTGCGACCGGCTGCCCGAACTCCTGCCCGCCCGCCCCGCCTGCCTGACGCACGGCGACCTCTGGACGCAGAACGTCATGGCCGGCCCCGTCGGCCGGCCCGCGCTGATCGACCCCGCCGTGTCGTACACGTGGGCCGAGACCGACCTCGCCCACCTGTGGACGACGGCGCCACCGCCCGAGGCACACGCGTTCTTCGGCCTGTACGCCGAACTGACCGGACTCGACGATGACTGGCGCACCCGGATGCCCATCCTCCAGCTCCGTCAACACCTCGCCGTCATCGCCCAGTTCGACCCCGACTGGGGCGCCGCCGACCACGTCCGCGCCACCCTCGCCCCGTTCCGCCGACGGCCATGAACGTCCCCGGCCCGTAGCGAGGCCGGCCACCACCACTACCCCCGCTACCACCACCGCCCCCCCGGCCCCACCCCCCCCACGTACCCTCTCCCTGTGCCACCCTCCCGCCTCCACCGCGTCGCCGTCCTCGTCCTCGACGGCGCGAAACCGCTCGACGTCGGCATCCCCGCGCAGGTCTTCACCACCCGCGCGAGCATGCCGTACGAGGTGCGGGTGTGCGGAGCCGCACCCGGCCTCGTCACCGGCGGCGACGGCCTCGCCTACGCCGTCTCCCACGGCCTCGACGCGCTGACGTGGGCCGACATCGTGTTCGTCCCCGGCTACCGCTTCCCCGACCGCGAAGACCCGCCGCGCCCCGTCGTCGACGCGCTGATCGCCGCCCACGACCGCGGCGCCCGGCTCGCCGCCATCTCCACGGGCGCCTTCGCACTCGCCGCCACCGGCCTGCTCGACGGCAGACGCGCCACCACGCACTGGCACTACACGCGGGCGCTCAAGGCCCGGCATCCGCTCGTCCGGGTCGACGAGAACGTCCTCTTCGTCGACGAGGGCAGCGTGCTCACCTCCGCCGGCGCAGCCTCCGGCATCGACCTGTGCCTGCACATCCTGCGCGGCGACCTCGGAGTGGCCGCCTCCAACCACGCGGCCCGGCGGCTCGTCGCCGCCCCCTACCGCAGCGGCGGCCAGGCCCAGTACGTGCCGCGCAGCGTGCCCGAGCCGCTCGGCGAGCGGTTCGCCGACACCCGCGAGTGGGCACTGCACCGGCTCGGCGAACCCCTCACCCTGGACGTGCTGGCCCGGCAGGCCGGGGTCTCGCCGCGCACCTTCTCCCGGCGCTTCGTCGAGGAGACCGGCTACACGCCGATGCAGTGGGTGATGCGCGCCCGCCTCGACCTGGCCCGCGAACTGCTCGAACGTTCGCAGCGCAGCGTGGAACAGATCGCGGCCGACGTCGGACTCGGCACCGGCGCGAACCTGCGCCTGCACTTCCAGCGCGTCCTCGGCACCACACCCAGCGAGTACCGGCGCACCTTCACCCGGGGTGAGTGACCCGCCGGGACCCCCCCCGCCGAGACCCGCCCGGGCCCCGGCCGAGACCCGCCCGGGCCCCCGCCGGGGCCCGTCCGGACCCGTGCGGACCCGGCTGGCACGATCCTTTCGAACCATGGCATGTCCGCCACTGTCAGCGGCGCCAGCCACGAGCGAGCCTGGTGGTGAAGGGAAGGGACACCGCACATGACTCGCATCGCCATCAACGGATTCGGCCGGATCGGACGCAACGTGCTGCGCGCACTGCTGGAGCGCGACAGCACCCTGGAGGTCGTCGCCGTCAACGACCTCACGGAGCCCACCGCGCTCGCCCGGCTGCTCGCCTACGACAGCACCTCCGGCCGGCTCGGCCGCCCGGTGACCGTCGACGGGGACGACCTCGTCGTCGACGGCCGTCGCATCAAGGTGCTGGCCGAACGCGAGCCCGGCTCGCTGCCGTGGGCCGCCCTCGGCGTCGACATCGTCCTGGAGGCCACCGGCCGCTTCACCTCCGCCAAGGCGGCGGGCGCCCACCTCGACGCCGGGGCGCGGAAGGTCCTCGTCAGCGCACCGTCGGACGGCGCCGACGTCACCCTCGCCTACGGCGTCAACACCGACGCCTACGACCCGGCCGCGCACACGGTCGTCTCGAACGCCTCCTGCACCACCAACGCGCTCGCCCCGCTGGCCAAGGTCCTCGACGAACTCGCCGGCATCGAGCACGGGTTCATGACCACCGTGCACGCCTACACGCAGGAGCAGAACCTGCAGGACGGCCCGCACCGCGACGCCCGCCGGGCCCGCGCCGCCGCCGTCAACATCGTGCCGACGACGACCGGCGCCGCCAAGGCGATCGGCCACGTGCTGCCCAACCTCGACGGCAAGCTGTCCGGCGACTCCATCCGCGTCCCGGTCCCCGTGGGCTCGATCGTCGAGCTCAACACCACCGTCGCCCGCGATGTCACCCGCGACGACGTGCTCGAGGCATACCGTGCCGCAGCCGAAGGACCGCTGGCCGGCGTCCTCGAGTACTCGGACGACCCGCTCGTCTCGTCGGACATCACCGGCAACCCGGCCTCGTCCATCTTCGACTCGGCCCTCACACGCGTCGACGGCCGCCACATCAAGGTCGTCGCCTGGTACGACAACGAGTGGGGCTTCTCGAACCGGGTGATCGACACGCTGGAACTGCTGGCGGCGGGCTGACCCGACAGCCGGCGGAACCACGCCCGGGTGACCGGCGGCTGCGGCAGGGCTTCGTCCGCTGCCGCCGCCGGTGTCCGGGGCGGGCCCGGCCCGCGGCTGTTCCCGCCGGCGGACCGGCCCGTGCCGACGCGCCAGGCCTGCTTCAGGAACCCCCGCCGTCCGAACTTCCCGCAACGAACGTGCCCTTGTCCAAAATGTTCTCGACCGCCTGCCCGTCGGCCGGGGTGAACCGGCCGTGCGGCAGCGGCAGTCCCAGGGCCGAGGCCAGCTCCAGGAGCTTGACATCGGTCAGTGCCTCGACGAGGACAGCGAGCTCGGCGGCCGCGCGGCGCGCCGCGGTCCAGGCCGACAGGTACAGCGCCGCCCCGGCCAGCCCCGCCGGCCACCACAGGAGCCCCAGAGCCAGGTAGCCGAGGGACCACGCGGCCCGCACCGAGGCGGCGGTGTACTGGTTCCAGGCCTGCTGGACGGGCGCGCGTTGGCTGTCGTCGCACAGCTGCCACATCCGGGGCCAGATCCTCGCGAGCGCCACCCCGTACTGGACGTCCACCCGCTTCTCGACGAGCAGCAGGTGGTCGCCGATGCGCGTCGCCCGCTCCGGGCGGTAAGGGGGAGCGAGACGGTGACCCGGCCGGGCCTCGTTCTCGGCCTGGCGGACGCGTCTGCGGAGGAAGACGGCGAGCAGAACGCCGCTCACCCGGCCGCGCCCCAGCCACAGCCGGGCAAGGGGGCGGCTCAGCTCGGCAGCGACGCCGGCCGAGATCGCCGCCGTGAGCGTCACCAGCGCGGCGAGCGCCAGCCGGTGCGGCGTGCTCACCAGCCAGCGCGACGGCTTCTCGTCCAACCGGTCGCTCAGCAGGGCCGGGTCCAGGGCGTGCGCCGCGCCGAGCGGGTGCAGACACCAGGACAGCGCCAGCGTCAGTGAGAACAGCAGACCGGGCACGGCCAGCAGAGCGACCCACCGCTCGGCCAGCTTGCCGCCCAGACCGTTGAGAAGGCTGTCCATGACGTCGCCGTCTAGGAGTCGAGCCGGTGAGTGGTGGGGTGCAGCGGCCGGTCGTCGAGGTGACACCACGGCTCGCGCGCGTCTTCGCCACGGCCACGCGGCGGGCACATGGCTCGGGGGCAGTGGAAGCGCTGCCCGACCGGGGACGCGTCCCACACCTCGTGCAGCGGCATCTCGCCAGGGCCCCGCGGGGTGCCGGTCTCGTACAGCAGCAGCGCCGCCAGCGCCTCCGGTGCCGGGCGGCCGTCCTGGACGGCTGTCACCTGGGCCTCCAGTTCCGTCCGCCAGCCGTAGCGGTCCGCCTCGGAACGCAGCAGCGGCAACCGCTCGCAGAACCAGGCGTGCGCCAGTGCGGGATCCTCCGGGGGCGCGCTCAGATCGTAGGGAGGCGGCGGGGCGGCCGGTGGTGTGCCCCGGCGGGAACGTCGTCTGAAGAGCGGCGGCATGAGTCAACTCTGCCTCGTCCAGCGGTGATTCAGGGGCCGATGTGGGAGAAAGGCGCCCAGCGCACGGGATTGCTCCGGTCCTGGTCACGCAGGCGGCGCTGCGCGTGGTGGAGGGCCAGGGCGGGCTCACACCCCTCCGTCAGCAGCAAACGGTAGAAGTCGTCCGCGACCGTCGGGCCGTCCGCGCTGTCGATCTGCCACATGGTCCCGATCACGTGGGAGAAGCCGTTCAGGTGGAAGGCGGCGGCCGGGTGGAGCACTTCGTCCCTGGCCCGGGCGTCCGGGAGAGCCGTGACGCAGGCGGACAGGAAGGCCATCCGGTCACCCGTCAGGTTCATGTCCGCCAGTTCGTCCAGACCGAGAGAGCCGTCATACAGCTTCAGACCGTGCTCGTCACCGTGGCAGGCGATGTGCACCCACGGATGGGTGTGCAGGGCGCGTCGCATCGCGGCGACGGTGGCCTTCTCCTCGCCCAGTGCGGTGGCCGCGGGGAACCGGGCCGCCACCATCGCCGCTTCCTCCTGCGCGTGGACGAGTTCGGGGTGAGTCCCCGGGGTCCTCCGCAGTGAGGCGACGAGCATCGCCGGAGGCGGGGACAGAGGTGCCGGGACCGGTGCGTCCCCACGGGACTCCCGCAACGCCCACAGGCTGGGCGTGTAGGAGGAGACGACATGGTCGATCAGCGCCGGGCCGTTCTTCTGGTCGTGATACCCGGCCAGGTGCATCGGGACCGCCGACAGCGGACCGGTCGGGCACCACCAGATCCGACGGTCCGGACCGAGATACGGCTCGACCACGTCCAGGACGGGTACGGCGATGGTGTCCCAGAGGTGACGACCGAGCATGCGGGCGGCCATGCCCCGGCGCCCGGGGAGAAGCAGACCACCCGCCCAGACGGTCAGCTGGGCCGGGTCCGCGCCGGGAAGCGGAAGGTGCACGGGGTCACGGTCGGCCGTCACCACGACCGCGGAACAGCCGATGTCACTGACGTTGACGACGACGACGGGCCCGCAGCGCGCCGCGACCCGGAGATCATCGAAGTCCCTGCGCGTCACGAGAGACTGTCCTGCCCCCAGCTTCTCCCACTGGGCTGCCCGTTCGGCACGGACCCCGGCCGCGTGGTGCCCTGACAGCAGGTCGTCGCGTCTGCTCACGGGATAACCGGGTCTGTCCAGTTCCCTGCGGAGCGCCTGCCACCGGTCCGCGGCCCCGGACGGCGCGGCGGCCCGTCGCAGTCCGCGGGTCTGCGACCAGATGACGGTCCGGCCCGTCTCCAGCAGTTCCACTGCCCAGGCGACGTGGCCCAGGGACAGGGCGATGCCCGCGAACACGGGAGGTGGCACCGCCTGGCTGCCGAGCACCACCCTCCGGTCGTCGAGGCTCAGTCCGACCGACGCGTACTGCTGGGTCGCCGCCAGCGCGACCTCGTACCAGCGGAGTGCTGCCCTTGGGTCCTCCTCCACGGCCAGCTGGGCCTTGAGCATGGCGGCCATCATGTTCAGCGGGTAGGACACATCGGGCAGGGCGTCCACCCGCTCCAGCACGTTCACCACCAGCCCCCGTTCCGGACCGGCCGTCCAGTCCGGAACCTGGACGGCCGTGTACAGCAGCATGGCCAGCCCCTCCTCTGCGTCGAGGCCCCCCTCCGCCAGGTCCTCGGCGGTCGAGCGCGCCTCCGACAGGTCGTCACCACGTCCGGTCAGCTCGTGCCGGAGCACCAGCGCCCGGATCAGTGCGGCGGACGGACCGGCCGGCCGCAGCGCCTCGACCGCCCGGTCCAGGGCGTCCCCGTCCCCCTGCCGCTCGTACTGCTTGACCAGAAGCCGGCCGAGGACCCCGCCGGCCGCCTCCCGCGGAAGCAGCGGCGCGGCCTGTCCGGCCAGGGCCAGAGCCCGGTCGAGGTCGTCGGCACCGGCGACGGGGTCCCTCGTGTGGCGCAGCCCCAGCGCCCACGCGAGGGTCAGGGCGACAGCCGCACGCGCCTCGCGGCCGGCGAGGAACGGCGGCCGGTGGTGGAGGCCCTCCAGCACCAGTAGTGCCGTGTCCAGGTGCGGCCCTGCTTGCGTACGGTTGTACTCGGTCATCAGGGCCTCTGCGAAGAGCAGGCGCATCTTCACCTGCTCAACCCACAGCGGGCTGACCCGGAACATCAGACCCGGAGCGCTCAGACGCGTGATCCGGGCCAGGGTGCGCAGCACACTGTCGAGCAACTCCCCTTGGGGCCCATCCGCGTTGATACGCAGGAGCATGCTGATCAGCACCCCTTCGCGGTAGGGCCGCTCGGCGAACTCCTCACTCAGCTCAAGGATTGCCCGGGACAGTTGGTCCTGATCACCTTGCGCGCGAAGCAGGGTCAAGCGACGCCAGTAGCGCCGCGCACGGGAGAAGTGGTCCGTCAGCCACGGACCGGCGACGAGGAGATAGACGGTCAGCATCGCGACCAGCGAGCCGACGAACCAGGCCAACGGACGGTCGGCGAGCAGCCAGCGGGTGAGGGTCCGCCCTGCCGGGACACCAGCCGCCGCATCGAGCAGGAGCAGCGTGAGCAGCACGCAATCCGAGGGCAGCGAAGCCCAGCCGAGCGCACCGAGGGAGAGCGCGACCGGACGCTGCCGCCAGGCGCCCATACCGATACGGATGTCGTCCCGGCGCCACCGGAACGCTCCCGCGACCAGCAGGGTGACCGTGAACGCTATGACGGGGTACGTGAACGGCACGACCCCGTCCGGCGTCAGCACCGTGCGGCGGCCACTGTCGGGATCCGCGTCCAGGACGAACGAGAGCCCGTCCCGCTGTCCGAGCCACCACCCCCATCCGCCCATCCCGGCAGCACCGACAAGGACCGCTCCGCTCAGCCACCGCATGGGGGCAGTATGGCGAACTCACCCTTGCCCTCGAAGGGGGTTACAGGCCGCCTGGCACCTGGCGGGCCTCCGCAAGGAGCCGCCCGCGGCTGCCACGGCTCCGCGCGCCGAGTACGCCGCCCTGGGGAAGGCGCAGGCGGAAGAGGTCAGCCGGCTCGCCGCACTTCTCCCAGCCGGGGCCCGGTGACAGCCCGGACTCACTGGGAAGAGCCACAACCAGCGTCGCGGAGCTCGCTCGGGCCAGGCTGGTCGCCTACACCGGGGGAGAACCGGTCTCGATCGGCGGCCGGCTCAACTCCTGCTACCCGCGATCAGCTTTGTGCTGCGATCACCAGCGCCGGCGGCAGGTCCGACCGCCGGCGCCCCGACCACCGGAGAAGTGAGGACAGGGCGCCGCGAGAACATCAGGTCAGGTGTGCCAGGAACGGGCTCGCAGCTCCACTCCACGTCACACTCAGCGCCTCCCGGGCGCGGGTGCAGGCCACGAACAGCAGGCAGCGCTCCCGCAGCAGGTCGGCTTCGTGCTGCAGAGCATCCGCCTCGCGCTGCGTGATCTCCCGGGCGAACGGGACGGCGCCCTCGCCGACGCCGAGGACGGACACCGCCCGGAACTCCAGCCCTTTCATCGCGTGCATGGTCGCCAGCCGCACCCCCTCGGTGCCCTGCGCGGTCTGCCCCTTGACGCGGAGCACCGGTATGCCGGCGGCCTTCAGCTTCTCCTCCGCGGCGTCCAGGGAGAGGTTGAAGCGCGCGCACACGCCGATCTCGTGCGGAGCCAGACCCTCGTCCAGCAGGCCCCGCACCCGGTCCACTAGGGCCTCCGTCTCTTCCTGACGGGTGGCGTAGCCCTGCGCCTGGGGGTGGCGCCCGTGCAGCAGCGAACGGTACCCGGCGAGTGAGTCCGTGCCGTCGCCGTCGAGCGCGTCGACCGTGACCGGCGCCAGGAGCCGCGCCGACCAGGCGAGGATCTCCTCGGTCGACCGGTAGTTGACGCGCAGGCGGAAGCTGCGGCCGGCCGTGGCGATGCCCAGCGACCCGAGGGACACCCGGGAATCGTAGATCCGCTGGTGGGGGTCGCCGGTGATGAACAGGTCATCGGGACCCGGGGACACGGCGGCACGCAGCACTCGCCACTGCGCGGGGTGCAGATCCTGTGCCTCGTCGATCACGACATGGGCGTAGGGGGCGGGTCCCCCGGCGAGGAGATCAGCGGCGCGTGCGCAGATCCCCAGGTGCGTGGTCTCACCGCGGTCCCGCAGCAGCCGTTCGAAACGCTCGACGCCGCTCCACACCTCCCTGCGGCGCGCAGGCCCGAGACCGGTGCCGCGTCCCCGGCGGCTCGCGCCGAGGTAGGCGCCGAGGTCGCGGAGGTCCTGACCGAGGACGACGTGACGGTACTCCTGCGCCAGGAAACGGGCGGTGAACGACAGGTCGAGCTGCTTGACGACCTTCTCCCACAGCTGCCGCTGCTCCCGGTCCCCGATCGGTCTGGGCGTGGTCGCCGCCGCCCCTCGCAGCACGCCGTGGGCGAAGGCGTCCACGGTGGTCACGTCGACCCGCGCCAGCAGTTCCTCGTCCTCGTCGAGCAGCAGGCCGAGCATGTCGCGCAGGCCGGCGGCGAGCGCGTTCGTGTACGTGGTGAGCAGCACACGGCTGTCGTCGGAGCGGCCCAGCAGGTGCTTGACGCGGTGCAGGGCGGCCACCGTCTTGCCCGTTCCGGGACCGCCGGTGACCTGGACAGGGCCCCCGAAGGAGGTCCGGTGGGCGACCCGTCGCTGCGAGGGGTGGAGGAAGACCCGCCAGGCGGCGAACGGCTTGACCAGGGCCTCCTCCAGCTCCTGCGGGCCCGTCACCAGACGGATACGCGCGGGGGTGTTGGCGATCACCGTGGCCAGGTCCTCGACCGGCTCGGCGGGCGCGTCGGCGGGCCGGCGGACGGCCACGACGTCCCGGTACACCTCTTCGGGGCTGAACCCCTCGGCGAGATACTGCAGTACCTCCAGCTGGTCCTCCGGGAGGAGCGTGGAGAACGCCTCCAGCTGAGCCTTGCTCGCCAGGGAGCGGGCGGCGCGCAGTACCTGGTCGTCGATGCCGAGCTCACGCAGCGTGCCGTCCGAGACGTGCTCGAAGAGCAGCCGGGACGCGGAGCGGGACGCGGTCTCGTACACCGGGGTCAGCTCGTCCAGGGCGACGGCGTTGCGCACCTCCAGGGCACGGGTCGCGGAGTTCGCGCTGTAGAGGCGCTTCGCGGCCCAGGTGTAGGCGTCGTCGTGCGGCAGCACGTTCACGAGGAGGAAGACGTCGCTGCCGTCGTCGGGCGCCAGGACGACACCGCGCCAGAAATCCGTGATGCGGATGGTGCGCATGCGTTTGTCACGGGCGTTCTCGACCGACTCCAGATGCAGTCCCTTGTCGGCGTTGAGTTCGGCGGCGCTCATGGTCTGGAACTTCGCCATGGCCTTGCGCACTCCGGCCCGGACCGGTTTCTCGAGGGTGTCGTAGCCGTCCCAGAAACTCTGGGCGAAGGCGAGCCGGGGCATACGGTGTCTTCCTTTCCGTCGGGGATTCCGTCGGGACGAGGGGCCATGGTCACGCGGGGGGAGCAGGCACGGGCCAGGCGGCCGGCGATCTCGCGCAGGGCCGACATGAGCTGCCGCGGTTCACAGTCGAGGTCGACGCTGTGCCGGTACAGCCGCACTCCTCGCCCGTCCGTCCCCACTGCGGTCCCGCGCACCTCGTGGAAGCGTGTGGGCAGCCCCCCGGCCGCGTACACCAGGTGCGCCTCGGGCAGGCCGAGCGCGGTGGCGTACGCGAGGGCCTGGTACAGGTCGGCGTTGAGGCGGCCGTCGCCCTTCTCCACCTTGTACTTGGCGTCGACGACGGCCACCGGTGTCCGGCCGTCACCGGTGCGCACCACGAGGTCGGGGCGGATCCGTACGAGGCCGGCGATGTCCAGGTGGTGGCGGTCCTGCAGGCGAGGGACCAGCCCCTGCTCCTGGAGCGCTGTGCTCAGCGCGACGGTGACGAAGTCCTCGAACAACTGGTTCATGTCGAACAGGAAGCCGTCCACGGCGAGCGGATCCGCCCCCGGCGGCTGGTGCTCCGGTGAGGAGCCGCGCAGGACGGCCTCGCCGAGCCGCAGGGCCGGCTGGTAGCGCGCGTTGAGGCGGGAGGGCTGCCAGCGCGGCAGTTCCTGTCCCCGGACCAGGGGGAGCGCGTCGGCGAGACGGACCCGCTGGTGCGCCAGCCGCCGCCGCACGGGGCCGGGAACGCCGGGCAGCCGCAACAGCCGCTCGACGACCGCGCGCAGAATGCGGTTCTCGGCGGTGTCCGCGGTGTAGGCGTCGTACGCGATCTCCACGGGAGGTGTGCGGCCGAAGTGCCGCCGGATCTGCTCGGCCTCGCGGATCCGCCCGCGCACCACCAGCGACGTCTCCTCCACCTCCCGGTAGCCCTGGAGAACCCCCCGGCGCAGCGCCGCGTCGATCCGCCGCTCCACGGCGTGGGCGAGCGCGGGCACCACGTCGTCGTACGCACCGGTGTCGACGACGCCCTCCCGTTCGTCGCGCCACGCCCGTTCCGGGTCGAGGCTGAAGCCGAGCAGGAAGAAGATCCGGCTCACCGGGGTCTTGGGCATGATCCGCAGCACCGGACCGCCGGGCGTACGGAGTGCGCCGACCCGGTTCCCCGCCCGCAGCAGCCAGTGACCGTCCTGGGCCGGGTCCGGCGTGGCGCTCTGGAGTACGCCGGAGCCGGCGAGGGCCCGGCCGGCCGCGGCGCCGAGCGGCACGGAGACGGCGGGCCCGTACTCGTGCAGCACCACGTCCGGCACGGGTGCCGTCATGCCGGCCGCTCGCGCAGCGAGCCGAGACCATAACGCGTGGCGACGTCGATGCCCTCACCGTAATGATGTTCTTCGAGGAGCGGCAGGATCTTCGTGCGCCAGGTCCGCTCGAGGCCGCCGTCGCGGTACACGCCCGGCTTCATCAGGTACGAGGGACCGATCGCGAAGTCCGCGTCGTCGATACGGGAGTTGAGAGCGTCGAGGAGGCGGGCAGGCTCAGCATCGCGGCCTTCTCGTTCGAGCCAGCGTGCGAGCAGCCCGGAGGTCGGCTCGGTGCGCGGGGACAGCTCGACGAACGCGAAGCGGCGCCGCATGGCCGCGTCGACCAGCGCGATCGACCGGTCGGCGGTGTTCATCGTGCCGATCACGAAGAGGTTGGGCGGCAGCGGGAAGTCGTCCCCGGAGTAGGTGAGCCGCACCGACCGGTCCCGGTACTCCAGCAGGAAGTACAACTCCCCGAACACCTTGGCCAGGTTGGCGCGGTTGATCTCGTCGATGATCAGGAAGTGCGGGACGTGTCGGTTGCCCTCGCGGGAGGCGAGGTCGGCGAGCTCCCGCAGCGGGCCGGCGGTCAGCCGGAACGCCACCTCCCGCGTCTCGGGGTCCTCCACCGGCCGGAACCCCTCGAAGAAGTCCTCATAGGCGTACGACGGATGGAACTGCACGATCTTGACCTGCTCCGGGCCGCCGCCGAAGTGCTCGGCCAGCTTCATCGCCAGGTACGTCTTGCCCGTGCCCGGTGGACCGTAGAACACCAGCTGCTTCTCGTCGAGCAGGAGCTCGCGCAGTTCCTCCAGCCACGCCCGGTCGTGGACCAGGAGGTCGCCGGCGAGCGCGTCGCTGATCTCGGGCAGGGTCAGTTCCTTCGGCACCGGCCGCTCAAGGGTCTGCACGACCTCGGGCTCGTCCGTACCGCCCGCCTCACCGGCCAGCCCGTCCAGAGCGTCCAGGACACCGGTCAGATCGACCACGTCGTGCTGCACGGACAACTTCTGCCGCAGTTCACCGGGCAGTTCGTCGTACGCGTGACCGTCCGACTGCCAGGTGACCGGCCGTCGCAGGTTGGACAGCCCGCCCGGCGACGAGGCCTGCACGGCGTCCCCGGTGATCCGGCCGAGGTACAGCCGGTCGTCGTCGTAGGTGGCCACGGTGTCCCCGACGCGCATCTGCGTCAGGAACGCGTGCAACTCGTCCACCAGGCCCTGCTTCTGGTGGTACGAGGCCGCCCCCTCGTAGCCCTCCTCGACGAAGCGGCGCAGCGCGCTCTTGGTCGGGTCGGACTCCTCCAGCGGCGGCAGGTGCGCGCCGGACAGCGACACGAACCCTTCCTTCAGCCACTGCTGCCGCACCAGGTTGTGACCCGAGACGTTCGAGCCGCGCACCAGCCACGCCTTGTGCGGGGGGCGCCAGCCGGTGGACTGGTAGTCGGAGAGCGGGTGGCCCTCGTCGGTGCGCCAGGACTCCGGGCCGGAGGCGTCGTAGCCGTACACCAGCGCGGCGGCGGCCGACGAGGAGTTGCACTCGATGTCCCGCGTCACCACCCAGCGCGCGGGCGCGTCCTGTGGCCGGCCGGAGGCGGCCGGGGCGTCCACGAGCGCGCCGTCCGCGCGGAGTTCCGCCCGGAACCGGCGCGCGTGGCGGCCGAGCCCCGGCCACTCCTCGGCGGTCACGAGGGATCCCTCGCGCAGCAGGAACGTGTTCGTCCCGTTGCCGCCGAACCGCGTCAGCAGGTACCCGCGCGCCTCGGCACCGTCCTGCGGCAGCTTGATGCGGAAGTCGGGCGTGCCGGGGAGGCGGTCGGGCTGCGGCATGGTGACCTTCCGAAAGGGCTGGTCTGTCTCGGACAGCGCACAAGCTACACGTTGACACCGTCAACGTGTGCGGGTGAGCGAGCTCAGTCTTCCTCGGACAGAGCCGCGCGCAGATCGGCCAGCGTCACCTGGCCCTCAGAGGTGTCGGCCAGCCAGAACGTCCAGCCGTTGGTCCCCGCTCCGATGGCGTTGGCGGCTCCGGACGGGGTGTCGTGGATCTGCTCGTCGATCCGGATGCGGCCCTGCTCGTCGACGACGGCCACCTGTTCGTGCTCCTCCCACGCGGGCGTGAGGACGGTTCCCGCGCTGATCAAGCCGGCGTCCAGGAGTTCCGACAACTTGATCCGGCGGGAGGGCAGCCTGCCCGCCGTGCGCTGCTCGGGCACGATCGACGGAGGGCTGTAGACGGGGCGGTAGGAGTCGCTCTCCAACTGCCCGAACGCGTCACGGACGACCTGTGCCATCAGAGCACGGCGAGCGGTGAGGAAGGTGTCGTAGTCCATCGACGGCCAGTCGTCCGGCAGTGCGTGCAGGTGACGCTGACGGGCCAGAACGTCGGCGGGCAGCGCCTTGGCGGTCAGCTGCGCGGGCCAGTACCGCGCCGGAGCCTGGTCGGAGATGGTGATGTTGTCGCTCCACTCCAGCAGTGCCATGTTGGCGATCTGGTTGATGCGCGTGCTCGTCGTGATCTTGAGCGAGTTCTGCAGGTACTTCCGGGGGAAGAGGTGGTGACGCTCGACGCCCTTGCGCGCGAGGATGGCCGGGTCGAGCCGGGTGCGCACTTTCACGTCGGACAGCAGGACGTCCGCGTCCAGGATGTTGAGGGCCGCGATGTACGCGAGCAGGGCGGGCGATTTGGCGGCGGAGCTGTTCAGCGTGTTGGGCAGGGTGATGGTCCAGAAGTCCGAGGTGAGGGTTTCCCGGACGACCCGGTCGAGGGTCGTGGCGTAACCGTCCGCGTCGCCGTGGGGGACGTCCCGCAGCAGGGCGAGATCATGCTCCATCTGGGACTCCACCGACCCGGTGTAACGGCCGGTGAGCTGGGCCATGAAGAACCAGCGTGCGATGACGGACCGGAGCCGGTCGAGGGGGACGTCGTAGCGGACGCGGCCGATCAGCCAGAGCGCGTAGCTGTACAGCAGGGCGTTCTGGCTGGAGATCATCTTCTCGCCGCGGAAGCCGGCGCGTTCCAGGCAGAGGAAGAATTCGTGCCAGTGCTGGATGTCGAGCACGTGCTGCTGCGCCTGCTGGAGCTGTTCGAAGCGTGCCTCGCGCTGCTCGGAGGACAGTTTCCCCGAGGCGTCCCGTCCGCGCAGGGTCGCGTACACCTGCTTGAGCACGGCGGAGTCCAGTCCGACGGCCGCGACCACACGCAGCAACTGGGGCGGCTTGGGCTTGATGTACCAGTTGAAGGGCGACGCACTGTGGAGAGCGGGAGTCCGCGACTGCCGGCAGAAGTCCTCCAGGTCACGGCGCCCTTCCTCCCAGAACACGGAGGTGAGCGTGAGGATGAAGTCCGCCTGATCGAGCTTCACGCCTTCGCTGTTGATGCGGACGAAGATCTCCGCGACCTGCTCCTCGTCGATGTCGGCCGAGAGCACCACCCCCTTGAACGGGTAGCTCTCCAGGTCGTGCAGCCGGTCGAGGGCGTCCTGGATTCGGTCCTCCTCGGCCTCGGTAAGGGGACGCTTGTCGTTGAGGCGGGCGAGGAAGTCACGGATAACCTTGCGACGCCCTGTGGCGGTGTCCCACAGCAGGCTGATGTCCGGGAGGTACTCGGGGTCCCTCTCGATGGCCGCATCGGTAACGGCGAAGGTGTCGTCGGAGGGGCGGAAGGCGAGTCGAACGCGCGTGGTGCGGTAGTCCTCCCTCACCACGGGCGTACCTGTCATGACGGCGAAGAGCGAGGTGAGGCGCTGCTGGCCGTCGACGATGAGCCGGCGAGCCGCCTCCGGCTTGGCCCCTTCGCCGATCTGCCGTGCGCCGGGCTCGATCCCGGTCTCCCAGAAGAGCAGGTAGCCGACCGGGAATCCCTTGTACATCGAGTCGAACAGCTCGCGCGCCTTTGCCGGCTGCCACACGTAGGGCCGTTGCAGGTCGGGGAGGGCGATCTCGCCGCGACGGATGTCGGTGATCAGGTCGGCTACCTGGTGGGTCGTGTCCTTGAACAGCACGGTGGCCATCGGCCGGGGTCTCCTCGGGAAGTGTGGATGAAACTGGCGGACTGTGGGATCAGCCGGTCATGGTGAACAACGCGGCGGCGGTCGCAGTTCCGGTACGTCGTCAGGTGTCGATTCGACCGCTTCCTCGCATCCTGACTCGGCGTCCCGGCTCTGCAATCGGCCGACGGCCCACTTCAGTCCCGCCCCGGCCAGGGTGAGGGCGAGGATGCCGGCAGTGGCCTCCACCGGTCCCTGCGTCCTGTAGTCGCCTCGTAAGTCGTCAGGCCCGCCCAGCTCCCCAGCCTCTTGGGTGAGCCGTGTCCAGTCATTTCCCATGACTCCACTCGATCTGTCCGGTGGTGCGGCTGCTCGACGGCAGCCGGCAGTCTCAGTCGCGCCCACGGCGCCGATGCCGCCAATACTGGTGGACTTTCAGCACCTCGTAGCTCCACGTCATCTGTTGCTGCGCCGCAGGGCCTGAGCAGGGCAGGCCGAGCTGCTCCGCGATCACCGGAAAACGGGGGTGCATCTGCCGGTCGCCGACCGTGAGGAGAGCGCCGAGAAGGGGCTCGCCCTCACGGCGCTCCTCGTCCACCAGCCACAGAATGACGCTCTGGTCGTCCCGGTGAAGTCGCGGCAGCCCGGGGAGGCGCCTGCTGATACGGGACCAGGTGGTGGTCGCGCCCATGCGGGCAGTCTGTTCCAACAGCGGGCGAAGCTCGGTGGCGATCTCCGACAGCTGACCGGTCCCCAGCAGGGGCGGCTCGTCACGACGAACCGGTGTCCGAGCACCGGAACCGGACGGCGGTGAGGTCGTGCGGTTCGCTGCGGTCTCCTTGGCAGGCTTCACCTCACGCCCCGGCGCATGATCATTCGCGCGCTTCTCGACAGGACGGCGACCAGGACGCACCCTGGAGCGCTGCCGGGGCGGCGACTCTTGCCGGGCATCGGACGTCGCCGCGCGTCGGTGCCCTTCCTCCTGCCAGGCCGGAGAGTTGAGTACCTTCTTGAATGCCTGGAGTTTCTCCCGCTGCTTCCTGGTCTCGCTGGGTGGCGCCTCGGACACCTGGGACCAGGCCAACCCGTAGAGGCTGGTCGCCTCGGCCACTGCGTGTCTTTCCACAGCTCGCTGAAGGTCCAGGAGGATGTGGTTGAGGTTCCGGTGGAGGCGAGCGACGTCCATGGCGGTGCGCACGGGGCGCCCGGTGGTCCTGCGACGGAAGTCCGTCTGCCAGCTCGAACCGCCGCTGAGACGTACCCGGTTCCGCGTCAAATCATCCCCCAACTCGCGGCACGCTGTGCGACTCTGTCCACGGCTCAGACGAGTGGACCGTCCTCCCTCGACGAGCACCGCGTACGCAGGCAACGCTAGAATGACTCGTTGGCAGTGTCAACAGATCGCGTGTTCCATGGTGTTGCTTGCGAGCTGCGCCGACCGGCTGTGTCGAGAGGCGTTCGATGCGGATCGAGTGACACGCGGCGCGGTGATTCAGCTATACCGTTCTGCTGGGACGTCAGACGCAGGCTGACGTGGGGATGAGTTGGGGGGACGATGATCGACTACCGCAAGGCGCCGAACGTTCCGGTCTGGACGCTGGCGACATGCGATGTCCAGGTGCCGGCCGTCATCGGGGACGGGCCGATGACGCCCGAGCGGCTGACCGAACTGCGCGGGGTGCTGGCCGCGTTGGCCGACCAGCCGATCGCCACGCTGGAGGCGCACCCGCTGCCCGAGAAGCTCGACCGCGGCCGTGGCATCCCGCTCGATGCCGCCAGCCCGTTGGCGCAGCACCTGTCGCGGCTCATCACCGAGTCGGGCAAGACGTCCGCCGCGGCGGCCAAGGTGACGGCCTCCGGCGGGATGCTTTGCCGCGTGGTGGTCCCGGCGAAGGTCGCCGAAGAATTCGGGCAGGGTCTGGTCCGCTGGATGGCGCCTAAGGGGTCGAAGGGCGGGTTCTACGGCACCCTCGTGAATTCGGCGACGGGGCAGATCGTCGCGAAGCCGACGTTCGTGCCGGTCAGTGGAGCGGCAGCGGCCGGCACGGTCGGCGGCGCGGGCGCGACCGCCGGCGCCGCGGCTGCGGGGGGCACGGTGCTCACCGTGGCCGCTCCGCTCGTGCTCATGGCGGTGGCCGTCGGGGTGAGCGCCCACGCCGACCGCAAGCGGCAGCAGGCCATCGAGCACATCACGGACCTCCTGGAACAGCTTCAGGCCGACAAGCTCGACGACGAGCACAGCGTACTCAACGGCTGCCGTCCCGCCATCGACAAGGCCACGGCCATCCTGCTCGACCAGGGCAAGCTCGGTGTCTCGCTGGGCCTCGACTCCGCGGTGCATGCCATCGACACGGCCCTGAGCAAGGCCGACATTCGTCTCTCCCGTTGGCAGGGCGCGCTCGACAAGCTGCCCGCCGGCGAGCCCGCCGAGATGGGCACGCTGACCGAGGCGTTCCCCGGCGTCGACGAACAGGGAGGTGTGTTCCGCACTCACCTCGAACTGGCCTCGCTGGCCATCGCGTTGAAGCGGCGCGTCAACGTCCTCCAGGCGGTGGAGCGAGCCCAAAGCGAGCCGGACAACCTGTTTGAGAACTTCGTCCGTGCTCTCAAGGACGACGAGCGGCGTCTCGAGGAGCTGGAGAAGGGCATCGCCGCCGTGCTGCTGCGTCTGTCGACGCTGGAGCTGGCCCGCCCGAGCAGCAAGCGCCCCGTCTTCACGACCGGTGAGGTCGACCGGCTGCTGCGTTCGGCGTACCAGCTTCGCAGCCTGGGCGACCGCGTCGCTCTCAACGGCCGCCCGACGGACGTGGCGATCGAGATCGCCCGCGACCGGGACGGCTCGGTGGTGGTGTTCCCCGCGCTGCCCGTGGAGGCATAGCCCTGCGGAGGGAGGGCGAGGGCGCGCGGCTCCGGCGCGATCGTGTGGCTCGGCGGGGAAGCCTGCCCGAAGTTCCGGCGTTCTGAGGAGTAATCAGGTTGATGGTGCTTAAGGTCACCGCATGGTGGGGTTGAGAACGCTGAAGGGGTACCTGCTCGAAGAGGTACTCGCCTGGTTGCTGAGATCGAGTGGATACCGTCTCCTGACGGAGGCGGACGACACGGCCAGACCTCCGTGGAAGGTGCTGGAAAAGCGCAAACACGGGCTGGTGGTCCGGGGACGGGGGGCCTGGCACCAGGCGGACGCTTTGGGCGAGTTCCCGTACGTCCCTCCGTTTTCGCTCCCGATCCGTCTGTTCGCCGAGGCCAAGTTCACCAGCTCTCCGGTCGGTCTCAGTGTCGTACGCAACGGCCACGGTGTAGTGCACGACCTGAACGCAGGCGAGGTCACCACGCTGAGCAATGGTGCGGGTCCTCGGCGCCCGAGGACGCGCTACCACTACAGTTACGCGATCTTTTCGACGTCAGGGTTCACGCGGGACGCGCAGGAGTTCGCGCTGGCCCATCAGATCTCGCTCATCGACCTGTCGCTGCGTGACTTCAACCCCCTGTGCAAGCTGGTGACGGACGCTGCCGAGGCGGTCTACGACGTGACCAAGTCGATGCCTCCGAGTCAGCGGCCCGCCGTGTACAGGATCCGCAACTACGTACGCCGCCACCTGCTGGACATGGACGAGGGTCCCGTGCCCAGCTCCGCCGCGGTGACTCGTCCGCTCGACACGCTGGTGACCGACGTGCAGCGTCTGCCGCTCGGACTCGTACTCGCCTTTCCCGCGGCTCCGTTCGTCCTCGGGCTCGTCTCCGACGACCTCGAGCATTTCTTCAGATACGCGCGGGCACATCCCACTCACGCGGTGCGCGTGCGCAGGAGCGAGCGGAGCGCAGGGCATCCCCTCTGGTTCCTCGAACCCCGTGAAGGACCTGCCTACACGCTGAGCTTCAGCCTCCCGGAGTACGTTGAGGACTGGATTCTCGACCAGGAAGAGGGGATCCGGTCCCGCACCCGTCGGACGGCGCGTGACCTGCTCTCCGCAATCACCGTCTACTGGGTCGGGGGCGGACACACCCACACCTTCCGGCTCCACTACGACCCGGACGAGTTCCGTGAGGTCAGTGGAAGGTCCAGAACGCCGTTCAGCGACATGGACCTCCTGTACTGATCCCGAGGCTGGTCGGCTTGGTGTGATCGAGGCCGTGCTGCCAGGGACCGGTGTCAAGCAGGTCCGCCCGGACGGTCTTGCCGCTGGGTGGATAGGGGACGCAGTCCCAGTGGTCGGCGAGGGCGGTGACGAGGGTCAGGCCCCGTCCGGTGGTGCCGAGTGGGTCGGTGTCCGCGAGGCGGGGGAGTGGACGGAGGTCTCCGCGGGCGTCGCTGACCTCGATACGGAGGCGACCGGCTACCGGGTCGAGGGCGAGCGTGAGCCGGAAGCAGCGGCCCGGCACGCGCCCGTGCAGCACGGCGTTGGCGGTCAGTTCCGCGACGACGAGTTCGGCACGCTCCATGAGGTCCTGCGAGACGCCCCAGGAACGCAGTTCGGTCACTGCGAGGAGCCGCGCGAGACGGGCGCCGCGCCGTGTGGAGGACAGGAGCTGGGTGAAGGCGCCGACGGGGGCACCGATGTGGGGTGTTGCCTGGTTCATGGTGTCAGCGTGGCGGGCGCGGACGGGCGGAGGCGAGTACCGAGCCCCGTACGCTGAGTGAGCGTACGGAGCCGGAGCGTCCGGTCTATTCGAGCGCACGCACAGGGCCGTTGGGGAAGCACGCGGTCGGGGAGCGCATCCCCACGGCGAGGGTGTACGCGGGGCGTACGAGGGAGCAGCCGTACGAGATGTCGGCGCCCGACGCGCAGGCGTGCGGCGGGGGCGTCCATCAGCCGGCCCCGGTACGCGGAGTGACGGCAGACGTCCGTGCGCTTCCGGAAGAGGTGTTCACGAGGCGGTGGCGATCGGCCCCCGAGCGGGCCGCACCCCGGAGTGGGGCGCGGCCGGGAGCGCGTCCATGGTGTCCAGTTGGCCGTGCGCCTCGGGCTCCTCAGCTCCTGGTGGGGCTTTCGGTGTGCTCCGAGCTCTGGGCGGGCGCGGGGACGCGGTCGGTGGTGGAGGGGGCGGCGAAGACCTCGTCGAGGGTGGTGGCGTCGATGGCGCGGTCGAACCAGAGATCCAGGAGCGGCGCGTCCGCGCAGGCGGTGACGCGCTGTCGCGTCTCTTCCGTCAGCGAGAGGCCGCGGCGATCCATCAGGTGCAGCAGTCGCTCGGCCTTCTCTTTCACGCGTCCTTCCTCGCGTCCTTCCTCGCGTCCTGCGAGGCGAGCGTCGCCCACGATGGTGCCTCGCCTGGGGGTGAAGAGGGTCTCCATCACGTTCCTCCAAAATTTCCGGGCGTGTTCACTGCCCAAGCCGTCCTCGATCAGTCCCGCCAGGTCGTCCCGTGCTTCGCGGTCCGAGTCCTGGGCCAGGGCCTCGCCCATGACCGTCAGTATGCCCTCGATGTCCGGGTCGTTGCTGTGGATCCACAGACAGAACGCGGCGAAGTCGAGGTCCGTCAGGGCGTCCTCGATCCGGCTCACCCGCGGGACGTTGGCCGGGCCCAGTACGTGAGGCACGGTCACCTGGGTGGGGCGTCCCAAGCCGGTGCGCAGAGGTGTGGCCGCCCACGCCGCTGTCGCCGTGTCCACGCACAGGACCAGCAGGACGACCTCGAGTTTGTACCGGTCACGCAAGTACGCGACGTAGTACGGCCAAGAGGTCTCCTTCTTCGCCTCGACGCCGGTCTGCGCCTCGACCAGGAGGATGAACGGATCGCGCCCGTCGGGAGGGACCACCCTCAGCACGGAGTCCATCTGTCGGGCGAACATCTTCGGGGCACCGGACGCGTCCGTGGGGAGGGTCTCGGTGGTGACACCGGGCGGGATCCCGAGGTCCAGGAGGTCCAGCGCACGGTTCAGCGCTTTCGGACGTCCCGGCAGGAAGCCGTGCAGGGTGTCGTGACTGACGTTGGGCATGACGTGAAACTATGCGCGAGGCAAGAACATTCGTCGGTCTTTGAGATGTGATCACCCGTTTGGTGGAACTTGCTGGGGTCACACCGAGGAGCGCGATCAGGAGTGCGGGTGTCGGGTCTGCTCTACGCGCAGGGGCAGGTCAGTGCGGGGGCCGCGCGGTTGGGGGAGCAGGTGACCACGGCGAGGGCGAGGTACGACGGGCGTTCGAGGTAGTGGCCGTACGAAACGTCGGCGCCCGCGTGCAGCCGTTCGGCCGCGGCGTCCACCAGCCGGGCCAGGCGCGCGGTGTCCCGGTCGTGCTCCGAGGCGAACCGCGGGGCGTACTCGGCCAGTCGCTCGCCCAGCCAGGCCGCCGCCTCCTTCGCCTCCTCCCAGGTCCCCCGCACCAGCGAGGGGGGCTTGACGAGCCAGTACGCCGTCTCCAGGGGCGGGAGGTCCGACGTGCGGAACTCCGCGGCGACTTGGCGGTAGCGCTCGATCAGTTCCGGCCTGCTCCCGGCCGGGGGCGGATCGGGGTGCGGGGGCCGCCGCAGGGCCTCGTCGTCGAAGCGCGTCTTGGGGCCGGTCCAGAGGTAGGCGTGGTGGTGCACGTGTTGCTCCCGGAGGGCGGGGCGGAGCGCCGGCCGGACGCGGGTGGGACCCGGTCCGGCCGGCGACAGGGGAGGAGAGGGAGGAGGGTCAGGCGCCGAGGCCGAAGCGGACCGGGTCGATACCGGCGGCGTCCAGTTCCTCCGTGGTGAACCGCAGGGGCGCTGCGTCCGGCCGCTTGCTGTCGCCCAGCGCCCAGGCGTCCTCACCGATCCGGGCCAGGGTCACGCACCCCTCGGTGCAGGGGCCGCCGCACGCCTTCGTGAACGAGGCCGCGCTGATGTCGAGGGCGTAGAGGTTGGTTCCGTTCCGCATGACTGCACCTTCCAGCTCGTCCGACGCGGCCGGGTCCGGCCGCCGCCGCCCATGGCGGGCGGGAGTGCACGGAGGGGGCGGGCCGCCTGGTGTTTCCGCAGGTGAGCGGCGGATACGGACAGCTCGTCCCGGATCTCCGTGACCTCAGAGTGGCGGTCGGACGGGGGCGGGGACGAGTGTGGCACCCCGTACGCTGAGTCAGCGTACGGACACGAAGAGTGGACGGTACGTCTGATGATCCGCCAGTCTTGGGGTGGACGCGGGCGGCGGAAGAGACGGCCTCCGCGGTGCGGTGCGGAGGCGAGGAAAGGGGCGGCGGATGGACGTGGTCGGGGTCGAGGGGGAGGCGGCGGCCGGGAGCGCCGGCGGTGTGCGGGCGGTTCCGGCGGGGCCGGTGGGGGAGTGCGAGCGGGAGCCGCATCCGTCGGACAGCCTGCGGACGTTCGGGGCCGTCGTCCAGGCGCTGCGCGAGCACGCGGGGCTGAGCCGGGCCGACCTCGGCGCGAGGGTCCAGTACTCGAAACACACGGTCGAGTCGGTGGAGTTGGGGCGCCGGATGCCGGACGAGGCGTTCGTGGAGCGGGCGGAGGAGGCGCTGGGCAACACCGGTGCGCTGCGGAAGGCCGCGCGGCATCTGACGCGGGGGGAGGCGGGGCTCGCGGCGTGGTTCCGGCGGTGGGCGCGGCTGGAGCGGGAGGCGGTGAGCCTGTGTACGTACGAGTGCCGGTTGGTTCCGGGGTTGTTGCAGTCGGAGGGGTATGCGCGGGCGGTGTTCGAGGGCACGATCCCGCTGCGGACGGACGAGGAGTTGGAGGTGCAGCTCGCCGCACGGATGGAGCGGCAGGTGATGATGCGGGAGCGGCCGACGGTGCCGTTCAGCTTCATCGTCGAGGAGCACGTGTTCCGGCGGCAGTTCGGTGACGCCGAGGCAATGCGCGGGCTGATGGACCACGTCCTTGAGCTGACGGCTCCGCGTAACGTGACGCTCCAGGTGGTGCCGGTGGAGGCGCGGTTGCATGCGTGTCTGGATGGGCCCTTGCAGATTCTGGAAACCTTGGAGGGGCGGCGGCTTGCTTACTCCGAGGGGCAGAAGAACGGGCGGTTGATCTCCGACGCGAAAGAGGTGACCGTGCTGTGCCAGCGCTATGACACACTGCGCTCGCAGGCCCTGAATCCCACAGACTCCCGGGACCTGTTGGAGCGACTGCGAGGAGAGCTATGAGCAGCGGTACGTCGGAACTCGCCTGGTTCAAGTCCAGCTACAGCGGCAGCGAGGGCGACAGCTGCGTGGAGGTCGCGATCACCGAGCAGGCCATCCACGTACGGGACTCCAAGGACGTGACCCGCCCGTCCTTCGCCGTCGGCCGTGAAGGCTGGGGGCAGTTCGTACGGTACGCGTCGGAGCGATGAACGACTTGGGGGCGTGCCGTCCGCTGGGGTAGCGGGTGGCACGCCCTCACCGCGTCTCGTTCGTGGGGCCGTACCCGAGGGCCGCGCGGTTGATGAACCGGTCACCGAGGTCGCGTACGGGCGCGGGCTTCGGCTGCTTGGCAGTGCTCTTCGCCGTGGGCTTCTTCGGGGCTGGCTTCTTGCCGCCCGCCCGCTTGGTCGCTGTCGCCTTCGCCTGCTTGGCTTTCTTCGCGGCCGGCGTGTTGCGCGCGGCGAACCTCTTGCGGGCCGCTGCGAGTCTCTCGCGTTCCGAAACCGCTACGTTGGCGGGAAGGGCGTCGGCAAGGACACGGGCCCGGCTGAGCGCGTAGCGCGCCGCACTCCAGTTCTTTTTGTTGATGGCCATGTTCGCCAGGCTGATGGCCTGCTGCAAGGCTCTGATCTTCGCGGGCTGCTTCCGAGGTATCTCGGACTCGGCCCCGCTGCTGCGCTTCTGCCCGGCGGCTCGGGTACGCCAATCCGTACCTGAGCTCAGGACGACGACCGACCGAGGGTTGCTGCTCTGGTTTACGCGTACCACGTGCGTTGTTCCTTGGTTGAGCGGTGGGACAGGCCCCGGGGTGGCCACCAGGCGGGGCCACCCCAGGGGAGGGTCAGTCGTGGCGGGGGCCCTGACCAGGAGGCGGGGTGAGGGTGGACTGGTAGGTACCGGACTCGCCCTCGATGAGCGGGTTCTCCAGGGTCAGGCCAGCGACAGCCATGCGGTCGTACTCGGCGAGGATCAGATTCTTGGTGCGGTACTCGCCGTGTGCCTTCATGTCGTTGTCGCGGGTGACGTTGAAGGTGTCCAGGATGTAGGCGGCGTCGTCGCGATTGATCCCGTAGAGGTGGAAGAAGAAGGCATCCAGCTCGGCGCGGATCACGGCGCGGCGGTCTTCGTCCCAAACGAAGGGGGTGCCGGTGTCGCCGAGGTCGCGGGCGAAGGGAGTCATGTCGTAAGCGGTATACGTGAGTTCGAGGACCCGAGGGTGGACGAACGATGTGTGCGCTTCGGCGTTGAAGGGAGCGAGAAAGGGAAGCTGCGCAAACTGAAAGAAGTTCAGGTTTGTTCCGCCCAGCTTCTGGCGGAGGGCATAGTCCAATACAAGGCTGATCGAGTTCGCGTAGAGGGTGAATGGTGAAGCAGAACAACTCGGCAGCACAATATTTCCGGAGTCGCCGAGTCCACCCTTCGGGAAGACGTAGGAGATCAGCGTCCGTTCATCCGAGGCCCGGCAGATCTTGCGGAACCCGATTACCCATTCGCGATTCCATCCCTTGTCGGTCAGTCGTGAAGTGATACCAGGATCTTTTTGTTCCCTGCCCTGCTTGTCGAACTTACCGTTGGGGGTGTCCTGTTCTGGAACCCAGTAGCGAGGCAGTGGAGAGTTGGTTGGCTCTTGATGCTGGTCGAGTGTAAGGCGGGGCAGCGTGCCCACCGCGAGCTGCTTCTCTGTTGCGCCTTCATAGGTGGAAAAGCGATGGTCGTAATGGTGGAGCATTTTCGCCTCGTAGAGCGGCAAAAGGCGTTCCTCACCACGCACCAGGATATTGCCCTCTAGCTCCCATCCCTCCTTAAGGAGATCGCCGTAGGTCTCGCCGTTCTGCGCGTCGGGGCGGAAGAGGTGGGAGTCGCCGGACATGTGGAACATAGTCATGAAAGTGATGTCCCAAGGATTGCCAGCCGCTCCCTTGGCCTCGTCGATCAGGATCGGGACGCGACGGTAGATGCCGAGGGTGATCTCAGCATCACGGCGGTTGCGGAACACAGGACATGTGCCGGTGTTCGGGTTGAGCAGCTGAATGTCGCGGCCGGTCAGGGTGTAGGCGCGCTCGGTAATCTGCGCCACCTGGCGAACCCGGAAGGCGATGGAGATCGGTGAGTCGGGGGAACCTGAACCTGTCATGCAGAACAGGGCGAAGTTAACGCTGTGGTGAACGCCAGGGAAGACCTTTTCCTCGTTCTCGAAACCGTAGAGCGCAGCCAAGTGGCCTTTTGTTACTAGGTCCTTGAAGAAGAACTGCGTTGTCGCATCCGTCGCGATCCCTGTTGGAACGATCACGCCTGTCCGGCCACGAGGGCCCGTGAGCGCACGGTCCGTCTCCGTGAAGACCGCGTACGTGTTGATGTCGCCGCGCCCCGTCAGGGGGAAGCGGTTGCTCATTCGCAGGAAGTGGCTCTCGCCCTCCGCGCGACGCTTGGCCGCACCGAACTCAGCGAACAAGCGCATGCCGTCCGGGTCGTTACTCAGGGCGGCGATGAGCTTCTTGCGGGCCGCCGCATTCTTCGCCTCAGCGATCTCAGGGGAGCGCTGAGCGAAGAACTCCTGCTCCTGGAGCTTGACCCGCTCCCACGGCGGATTCCCCACCACCGCGTCGAACCCGCCGGCCCATCCCGTCCCCGGCTGGACGCTCGCCCCCGACTCCGAAACCGCGAACACCTCCGGGAACTCAAGGTGCCAGTGGAAGAAGCGGTACTGCTTCCGCAGCTCCCGGATTTTGGCATGGGTAGCCTCCGGTGCCCCGGACCGGTTGCGGCTCCGTAGCGCGCGGAACACCTGGTCGGTCGGGGCCTCGGGGGTGCCGTCGTGCTTGGGCCAGACGAACGCGGCGCACCATGCGTCGGCGGCGTGCAGGTCGTCAGCGTAGGCGGACGACTCCCTGTGGGCACGGTAGGCGGACTCCTGCGCCCGCACCTGCATCAGCAGATCGGATGGGGCCGTGGTGATACGAGCGATTTCGGCAGCGTAGATCTCGTTGCTGGGCAGGGTGTCCGTGTCGAAGGTCAGCTCGTCTTGGCCCCCGCGCTGAATCTTGTTGCGCTTGATGAGGCCCGCCGCATACTTGCGGTCGTCGCCCTCGATTGGCTTGAACGCCTCGTCCGGGACACCGTCCGCCAGCAACTTCGGCGTCGCGCCGATCAGCCCATTGCCGTGCTTAACGTGAGCGTCGAGGAAGCCGAGGGCCTTACCCGGTTCCATGGCCTCCAGCCACAGCGACACCTTCGCCAGCTCCACGGCCATCGGGTTGAGGTCCACGCCGTAGATACAGCGCGCGACGACCTCGTGCAGCGCATGCCGCACCGCGTCGACCGTAGGCTCCGGGTTGCGCTCCCGCACCGACGCAACCCGCTTGGCGATACGCCGAGCTGAAGCGACGAGGAAGTGCCCAGACCCACAAGCCGGGTCGCAGACCGTCAGGGACAGCAGCTCGTCGACGATGTCGTCGGCCGGGTCAGGACGGCCGGCCTCCGTGGCCCGCTGCTCGCCGCGCTTGACCGCGTCGTCTATGACCGGATCCAGCGTCGTGTCCAACAGGCACTCGATCAGCGACGACGGAGTGTAGTAACTCCCCGTCGTCTTCCGGCTGTTGCCCGCGACCTCGATCAGCTCGAACGTCCGGTCCGTCGCCGAGTGCTTCGGCTCCAGCTCCAGCAGCGACTCGTAGACCGAGCCCAGCTCCTCCGCGTCCAGGTGCCGGTAGTCCACCGACCGCCACCGCCGCGCACCCGGGTCCCGCACCTGCGCAAGGTGCCGCACGGCAGCCAGCAGCGACTCGTTGGACAGCTTCAGCCCGTCCAGCGGCGCGTCAGCCTCAGTGTGCGTGAACAGACCACCGAGACCGGGCAGCCCTAGCTCAGGACGGCCCTCTTCCTTCCCCAGCGCGTCGAGGACGATCCGCAGCGCCTCGTACTGGTCACCGTGCGCCGTCCCCTGCCGCCGCCGGGCCCGCTCCCGCAGCCGCGCCGACGAGAAGTACCGCTCGTACGCCTCCCGCTGCCGCTCACTGGCGTTCGGGTCGAGCAGAGCGTCCCGGTCCTCGGCCACAAACACGAACAACAGCCGATACACCAGCCGCAGCAACGCATCCCGCAGCGCCTTCGGGTCCACGTCCTCCCGCAGCCGCACGTTCTCCGGATGCCGCAGGAACCCGGTCCCGAGCACGGTCAGCGCGTTCTGCACGCCCAGCCGCAGCTGGTCCAGCGCCCGCGCGCCCGAAGTGACGGCCTCCGTCCGCCACTTCTCCAGCCAGCACCCGGCCGGCGCCGCCCCCTCCGGCACCGCGAACCGCGAAGCATGGAGCACGCAGTACAGCAGCACGAACTCGCTGAACAGCTCCCCGTCGAAGATCGCCTCAAGGTCGAACTCGACGTAGGCCGCCGTCGCGAAGGACGACGAGTCGCGCAGCAGCCGCAGCCGGCGCCCGTTCGTGAGCACCGCCCACAGGTGGGCCTCGGTCCGGTTCAGGCAGTCCTGGAGCATCGACTGCGCCGGGACCTGACCGGCCGCCGGACGCTTGTCCAACTCCTGGTTCCACGGCACCAGATGCACCAGCGCCGGACCGTGCCGGTGCGACACCGGGAACCGCTTCTCCGCATCCGAATCGGCCGGGATCCCCGCCGCCCCGACCTCCGTCAGCGCACCGAAGTCCAGCTTGCGGAACAACTGGGCGAGCCAGTCGGAGCCGGCCCGCCCCGTCGGGTCGGCGGACGGCGCGCCCGTGACCGGGTCCGAGGGCAGCGCGGCACGCAGCTCGCGCCACAGCGGCTTGAGGTACTCCCAGGCACGCTCGGCCTCGTCCCGCACGGGGACGGACGCGGGCAGGCCGTAGTCGGCGGGCTTGGTGCCCGGCAGGTTCCGCGCCTCGGCGATGCGCAGCAGCATGTCGGCGGGGAGGAGTCCGCCGACCGTGGTGACGGCGGTGAAGGCCAGGGCGGTGCGGGTGGCGGCGGCGGACATCAGGCTTCGGCTCCGGACACGGTAGAGGCGGCGGGGGCGGCGGGCGGCACGTAGACGTACACGCCGAGGACGTCGGCGGGCTCCTGCGGGACGACCTTCAGGCCGCGGACGATCTCCTCGTTGGCCTTGCGCACGCGGCGGTGCGAGGCGTCGAGTTCGGCGGCCAGGCGGGTGCCGTACTCGGTGAGGTGGTCGGCGAGGCCGGGCAGGCCCTCCAGCGCGCGGGTGATGGACTTGCGGGCGGCCAGCTCGTGGGTGTTGGCGGTGGCGCGGGCGCCGAGCAGCGCGGCGGCCGTGTCGTCGTCCAGCCAGCGGGCGCGCTGCGGCAGACCCTCGTAGGCCAGCAGCCGCGCGTCCTCGGCGACCACCTGCCGCTCACCCGAACGGGACGGCAGAGTCAGGTGGAATCGGTAGCGGACCAGCAGCAGCGTCGTGCGGACGCTCACCGCGTCCGTCGTCACCACACCGCAGCGGCGGGCCGGGCGCGGACCCATCGCCTTCGCGTCCAGCGCCGAGTCCAGGACGTACGAGGCGACGGCCCCGATCGCCGGATCGGTGCGGACGAGGGCGGCCTCGCCGCGGCCGATCGCCGGCGTGGTGCGGAACGGGATCTCGCGGTCCTCCTCGACCAGCCGGTTGCCCAGCGTGGCCGCGAGCGCGTCCCGCAGCCCGGCCGGGGTGCCGCCGACCTGCGCGGTGAAGTCACCGCTGCCGTCCCGCGGATCGCGCACGAGCGCGTCCAGGTCCCGCAGCGCCTCCAGCGTGAACTCGCGCACCTCCTCCGCACCGCCGAGCGCGGCCCGTACGGCGGCCACCTCGCGGGCCACCTCCTCCGGGTGGATGGCCCGCTGCGCGTACTTGGAACGGGAGGTCTTCTCCCGTTCGGCCGCCGACGTCCACTCCCGCTCGATGCGGTCGAACGACTCCTGGTGGGCGTCCATCTCGAACAGGCTCTCCTGGCTGCCCTGCCGGCCGTGCAGCAGCAGCCACTCGACGACGGCGTCCGTGACGCCGCTCGCGGTCTCGTCGGGGACGGAGACGGAGATGCCGAGGTCCTTCTTGATCTGGCGGTGCTTCTTGAAGAGCACCTCCAGGACCTTGCCGTCGATGCCGTTGTCCTCGCCGTACATCGTGATGACGCGGACCTGGTCACGCTTCTGCCCGTACCGGTCGACGCGGCCCTCGCGCTGGTCGTGACGGGTCGGGTTCCACGCCAGGTCGTAGTGGACGACGGCGTCGAAGTGGTGCTGGAGGTTGACGCCCTCGGAGAGGCAGTCGGTGGCGATCAGCATGCGCCGCACGGACGGGTCGCCGCCCTCCTCGGCGGCGAGCTGCTCGATCCGCTCCAGGCGCTGCTGCGGGGAGAGCGTGCCGGTCACGGCGGCGATCCTCGTCCTCTTGCCGAGCTTGCCGTCCAGCTGCTGGGCGAGATAGTCGGCCGTGGGGATGTAGCGGCAGAAGACGATCGGGTTGTAGCCCTGCCCGATCAGGTCCTTCAGGTGCTTGGTCAGCGCTTTCAGCTTGGCGTCCCCCGCCGGGCCCATCAACTCCTCGGCACGCCCAGCGAGTTCGAGCAGGCGGGCGCCCGCGTCCTCCGACTCGGCGGCGCCGGGCGCGACGTCCATGCCCTCGTGCCGGTCGTTCTCGGCGGAGTCGGCGGCCACCGGGGCGCCCAGCACGTCCGCCTCGTGCGCGGTGCGGGCGGTGGCGGACTCGGAGCGGGTCTTCAGGGTCTGGGCGGCGGCGGCCGGGGACGACACCATGGAACGCAGCAGGGCGATCACCGACCACCAGGCGATGCGGGCCTCCCGCTTGCCCTGCTCGCCGGCCGCGGAGACGCGGTCCGCGGCGTAGGCGATCGCGTCGTCGAGGAGCGCCCGGTAGGCGGGCGTCAGCTTGTACGGCTCGTCCTTCGTCCAGCGGTCGGACGGGAACGCGGACCGCTCCGCCAAAGAGTCGTCGGCGAGGCCGTCCTCCTTGGTGAGGTAGTCGCGCACGTCGGCGCGCTTGCGGGCCACGAAGTGCTCGGCGAGCTTCGCCCGGCCCGCCGGCGTCTCCAGGTCCAGCGTCGCCAGCTCGGGCCGCACCAGGCCGAGCAGGTTGCGGAACGCGGACTCCTTGCCGGAGTGCGGGGTCGCCGTCAGCAGCAGCAGATGGCGGTCGTCGTCGGCGGACACCTTCCGCAGCAGCTCGTAGCGGAGCTGGTTCGTCGCGGAGGACGCGCCGCCCTGCGCGGGGTCGTCGGCGGCCACACAGGTGTGCGCCTCGTCGACGATGACGAGGTCGGGGCAGTGCTTGACGAAGTCCTCACGGTGCCGGGTCGACTTGATGAAGTCCGTCGAGATGATCGTGAACGGATGCCGGTCGAACAGCGACTGGCCCAGCTCCAGGTTCCGCTCCAGGCGCGACACCGTGGACGCCAGCACCAGTTCCGCGTCGATGCCGAACTTCTCCCGCAGCTCGCCCTGCCACTGCTCGGCCAGCGCGGGGGAGCACAGCACCGCCAGCCGGGTCGCCTCGCCCTGCGCCAGCAGCTCCTTGGCGATCAGCCCCGCCTCGACGGTCTTGCCGATACCGACGTCGTCCGAGATTAGCAGCCGTACCGTGCGCTGCCGCAGCGCCATCAGCAGCGGCACCAGCTGGTAGGCGCGGGGTTCGACGGCGATCGACGCCAGCGAGCGGAACGGGCCCGCGCCCGACCGGAAGCCGATGCGCAGCGCCGTGCGCAGCAGACCGGCGGCGCGCTGGTCGCCCAGGTCGTCCGGGCTCGGCGCGGCGAACTCCGCGGGGCGCACCTCCTCGAACGAGGGGAAGACGGCCGCGATGTCGTCCTCGCTCCCGCCCAGCGGGCGCAGCACCAGCATGTCGGGGGCGCTCTCGGGCAGCACCACCCATTCCCGGCCACGGGCCGCGACCAGCGAGCCGGCTGTGTACGTGAGGCTCATGGGATGTCTCAGTTCCTCGGGTCGATACGTCGGGAGGTCGTCAGGGGCGCGGGACGGTCAGCGCAGATGGAAGTAGGCGGCATGGTGCTCGACGACGGCGTCCCAGTCCGCGTCCGCAGGGAAGCGCAGCACGTCCCAGCCCGCCTCCTCCAGGCGGTAACCGGCCTCCACGTCACGGGAGGAGTCGGCCGGCCGGTCCGCGGTGTCGACGAACACGGCGAGGTGGACGCCGTCCAGGCGGAACACCAGGTCGGGCCGGGCCGCCGCCGCGTCGACGAACACGTCGGCCGCGTCCGGCAGCCGGTAGCCCTTCGCCTTGAGCCAGCCGACCAGATCGCCCTGCGCGACGAGCGCCGCCAGGTCCGTCTCCAGCGGCGTCGGCACGGACACGGGGGAGCCCCCGGCAGCGGCGGGAGCGTCCGCGTCCGCCGCCGTGCTGCCGCCCGTGCCGGCAGCCGCCGCCGGTACGAGCCTGCGGAACACCTCGCTGCGGGACTCGCCCCGATCCTCCCGCTCGGTGCGGGCGCCCGCCAGGCGCAGCAGCAGCGGGCGGGCGGTGTGCCGGCTCAACTGCCGGTGGTGGCCCTGGTTGGCGTACGTCAGCAGGCAGGTGTAGCAGCCGCGGGCGCACTTCTCCTGCTCGGAAGGACCGCCCAGGTCCTCGCCCGTGTCCGGGTCGAAGTGGCAGATCTCCAGTGCCGTCCGGGCGGCCTGCGCGAGCGCGTCCTTCTCGTGCTGGATACGGCGCAGCACGCCCGCGCCGCCCTCCGCGGCCTCCGTGAACAGCATGCGGCGGCGCGGCCCGTCGTCCGGCGGCAGCAGTTCCGCCGTCAGCTCGGAGTCCTCCAGCTCGAACGCCGCCTCGATGCCCCGCTCCAGGGCGTACAGGAACGACAGCGCCACCGGCTCCGGCTGCGGCTCGTCCAGCGTCACCACCAGGATGTTCCGGCGGTCCTGCACGTACGGCAGCACCCGCTTCTTGCGGCGCTTCTCGTTGCCGTCCTCGTCGACCACCGGCATCCCGGTGCCCTCGATGGCGTCCGCGGCGGCCCGGTCGTTCAGCCAGCGGCCGTCGCCCAGGTCCAGCCAGTAGCCGTCCGGCTCGCCCTCCTTGTCGCGGACCCGGCCCAGGTTGGTGATGCGCACGGTCGCCGAGTCGCCGTAGTCCAGACCGAGGACCGGCGAGCCGTCCCCGTCGCTCACGTGCGAGGAGAGACGGCCCTTGCGGGCGCCGTGGTCCTGGAACGCGTACGACGTCTCCAGACGGAAACCGGCCCTGCGCCGCTCCTCCTCGTCCGAGGAGATCCGCTCACGCGGGGTGGTGTACACGGTGTGCAGCTGGAGCAGGCCCGTGCGCTTGCCGCGCAGCGGCTCCCCGCACATCGCGCACAGGTCGGAACCGGCCCTGACATCGTGGTGGTAGCCGCAGCCGTCACAGCGGCGGGCCTCCGCCGTCGCCAGGTCGCCCGAGGCGTCCGGCGGCAGCTGCACCCGGGTCACCTGGTAGCGGGCGCCCTCGTGGTAGATGAGCGCACCGGGGCCGAACTCGCGGATCGCGAGGAACCGGGGCCGCTGCAGGTAGTCGCCGTCGGCGTTGCGGCGGTTGCCGGACCGCGGGATGTACGCGGCCAGCGGCAGCCTCGGGAAGCTGTAGCCGGGCAGGAACCCCTCGGACGCCAGGTAGCGGTACGGGTTGAAGTCGCTCATCACCGACTTGCTGTCGGTGGAGCGGTTCAGCAGCAGGTTCGTCTGCGTCTCCGCCTCCCGGCGGCGGGTACGCGCCCGGCTCTGCTCACCGGGGGAGAGGGTGTGGTCGACGACCCGCTTGTTCTGCTCGTACTGGTCGATGACGGCCGCCCGGAACAGGTCCCGCCACCGGTCGAACGCCGCGTCGAACTTCGCCGGGGCGCGCTCGATCCGGTCCTCGATCCACTCGTCGTACCACCAGGTCGTCGCCTCGAAGTCGGCGATCAGCGGGGCGAGGACCGTACGGGCCGCGACGACCGCACGGCGGCGGGCGCCTTCGTCCAGGGACAGGTCGCGGATCCTGTCGACCAGCGGCAGCGGCATCTGCGGGTCGGGGCGGTCGTCGCCGTCCGGGTCGTAGGCGACGTCGATGACGTGCGGGATCGCGGCGCCCAGCTCCATCCCGGTCTCCGCCAGCCAGATGCCCTGGAGGTGCGAGCGGACCAGGTCCTCGTTGGCGAGATCCAGGCGCGGCGGGGCCACCTGCCCCGACACCATGTCCCGGGAAAAGCGGAAGTAGTACTGGTCGTGGCTGTTGCCCGTCGCGCAGTACGTGGTCACCAGCGCGGGCTGGCCGGAGCGGCCCGCGCGTCCCGAGCGCTGCGCGTAGTTCGCCGGAGTCGGCGGCACGTTGCGCATCATCACCGCGTTGAGCGAGGCGATGTCCACGCCCAGCTCCATCGTCGGCGAGCAGTACAGCAAGGGCAGTTCGGCGTCGCGGAACTGCCGCTCGCGCTCCAGCCGGTCCTCCGGCGTGACCTGCGCGGTGTGCTCCCGCGCGAACAGGCCGGCCAGCTCGGCCGCCGCCGTGCGGTACAGGTCGCGGAAGAACGGGTTGACGCGCGGTCCCTCGCCGCTGCTGTAGGTGCGCGCCAGCGGGTCGACCGCGCCCCGCTCACCGTCACCGGCCCGCCAGACCAGCGCGGCGGCCGCCACCCGGTAGCCGAGGCGCTTCTCCGAGGCGCGGCGGCGGAAGGCCGGCCCCGAGCGCTCGGGAACCGCCTCCACCTCGCGCACGAGCTCGGCGTCCCGCAGCACCTTCAACAGGTCCTCGATGACGCACTGCACGTCCTCCAGGGAGGCCGACGCCTCACGGAGCGCGGGCAGATTCCGCCGCAGGTACTTGCCGAACTTGCCGCGCGCCGACAGGAACAGCGCGGAGCGCTCCATGCCCGGCCGCGAACCGTACGGGTAGGCGGTGCCGACGGTCGGCTGGTCCGAGTCGCTCAACACCCACGGGCCGGTCAGGCGTTCCTCGCTCGCCCGCTGCAAGGTGTCGAAGTCGTCGCGGAAGTACTGCACGTCGATGGCCAGTTCACGCCGCATGTGGTCGAGCAGCGTGCGGCCGATCTCCTCGCGCAGATGCGGGTCGGCGTCGCGCAGCACCGCGTGCGCGGACTGCCAGCGGTCCGGCTGGGCGGCCACCCAGTCCAGGTCCTCGTAGCCGATCCGCAGCAGACCCGTCTGCTCCAGGTTCGGCATCGTGATGCGCCAGCCGCGCTCCAGGTCGCGGTAGAGGCGGTACCCGACGACGTCCCGGAACACCTTCGCCGCCCGCTTCTCCATGGACGGAGGCAGGTTCGTGCCCGCCGCGTAGTCACGGGGCGTCAGGCCCATCACCTCGGTGACGGCCTCGGCGAGGTCGTCATGGCGCAGCCCGTCCTCACCCGCCTGCACCGCCGCCTGGTACAGCGCGCCGCGCAACTGCGTCACCTGGGCGAAGTCGTTGAAGTGCCCTGCCTGCAGCGACGCGTCCTGCCGGTTGTCGACGAAGGTGAGGAGCTTGCGCGCCTCCTTGCCCAGGCTGTCCTCGGGCACCGCCCGCAGGGACTTCACGATCGACGCGGAGATCAGCGAGGTCGCCGACGAACGCCCCTCCTGGTCCAGGGTGGCCAGCTTGGCGAAGTCCCGGCCGCGCGTCTGCTCGTAACTGACCTGGCAGTGCACGCAGAACAGGAACGGCGCCGGCACGAACGCCGCCACCAGGCCCTCACCCGACTCGTTGCCGTGGGCGTCCACGACGACGCGCTTCGGCAGACGGGGGCGGTAGGACTTCTTGACGGTCATCCCGCCGTTCGCGTCCGGCTCCAGCCACGACTCCGGCAGCCGGCGGTCGTCCACCGCCTTCTGCGGATCGGCCGGCCACTCGTAGTCCTGCCCGGGCATGCCCAGATACAGGTAGCCCTCGCCCTCGCGGCCCCCGGAGGCGGAGGTGTCCCGGCGCGGCTCGTACCGGAAGGCGCCGCCGTCCTCGCTGCGCCAGACGGTCAGATACTCCTGACCGCACTCGCGGCAGAACGCCAGCGGGAACAGCGGCTTGCCGCCGCTGCCCGGCTGCTCCAGCTGATAGGTGCGGGTCAGCGGCCGGGTGAGCGGGTCCTCCAGCGTCGTGTAGACGGTGTCGCCCTTGGACAGGAACTGGTGCAGCCGGAACGCGAACAGCGGCCGTTCCGTCACCGGGTTCTTGGCCTGCGCGCCCGCCTCCAGCGTCGTCCGGATCGCCTCGCGCACCGTCTCCTCGGCGACACCGGACACGGCGGACAGCTCCGCCGCCGCCTCCTCGACGGTCGCCGGGGCACGCCGGCGCAGCCGGCCCGTGCCCTCCTCCCGCTCCAGACCGAACCGCGACTCCACCCAGCGCGCCAGGGGATCCTTCGTCAGCGCCTCGTACGACCGGGGCGCCGAAGGCACCCGCAGCCGCTCCGCGGGCACGGACTCCGGCGCCTCGTCGGTGGCCCGGACCAGGGTCTCCCCGATGACCCGCTCCGGCACCACCGTCGTGCCGAACAGCCGCCTGGCGACCTTGGCCACCTCACGCCGCTGGTCGTCCCAGGTGCCCTCGGTCGACATGGTCGCCGAGGTGCCGATGCACTGCAGGGACTCCGACGCCCGGCAGGCCTCACGGACCCGCCGGATCAGGAACGCCACGTCGGCGCCCTGCCGGCCCCGGTAGGTGTGCAGCTCGTCGAAGACGAGGAACTGAAGTCCCTCCGCCATGCGGATCAGGCTGTCCCGGTCGTCCGGCCGGGTCAGCATCAGCTCCAGCATCACGTAGTTGGTGAGCAGGATGTCCGGCGGGTTCTTGCGCAGCTCACGGCGCTCCTCGCTGGACTCCTGGCCGGTGTAACGGGCGAAGGTGACCGGCTCGCGGCCCTTCCCGAAACCGTGGCGCAGGTACTTCTCCAGCTCCCCGAGTTGCGAGTTGGCCAGCGCGTTCATCGGGTAGACGACGATCGCCCGCACCCGGCGCTCGGCGCTGGGTCCCGCCGCCGCACGCTCCTTCAGGACGCGGTCGACGATCGGCACGATGTACGCCAGCGACTTGCCGGAGCCGGTGCCCGTGGTCAGGACGTAGGAGTCACCGGCCTGCGCGGCCTCGATCGCCTGACGCTGGTGCAGGTGGAAGGTCAGCGGCCGTCCGTCCGGACGCGACGAGGTCTCCTTCTTGCCGGCCTGGAAGATCTCCGCGCACTTCGGGTGCAGGACGCCGTCCCGCACCAGGTCGGTGACCTGGCCGCCGTCCGCGAAGAACGGGTTCAGCGACAGCCACGGGTCGGGCCACTGCGACTTCGCCCTCAGATCGTCCGCGACGAAGCCCTCGATCCGGGCGTCCCGGATCACCGTGCCGCTCCTGGTGAAGCTCTCGTACTCGGTGATCAGGTCGGCGTGGATGCCGAAGACGTCCATCGCCTCCGGCAGACGCGGCTGCCTGCGCGGCGCGGGCGCGGGTACGGCGGGGACCCGCTCGGGAAGCAGGGCGCGCAGCCGCGCCACCGGGTCGGACTCCTGCCAGTGCGGAGCGAGCAGGGCAGCCGTCGGGTCCTGGGAGAGCGCGAGCGGGACCAGCACCTCGCGGACCGACGCGGCATTCTCCGGCCGGTGTTCGGCGTCCTTCTCCAGCAGACGCTCCACCAGCCGGACCAGACCGGCGGGCAGATCCGGACGCACCAGCGTCAGCTGGGGCGGCAGCTCCCGCAGATGTTGCTCGGAGATCTCGTAGTGGGTCCGGCCGGAGAACGGCGGACGGCCGATGAGCAGTTCGTACAGGATGCAGCCGAGCGCATAGAGGTCGGCCGAGGCGGAGACCTGCTCGGCGCGGAACTGCTCGGGCGCCATGTAGCGGGCCGTGCCGAGGCTGACGCCCGTGCTGGTCAGGCGCGTCTGGTCGGGGTCGTCGACGATCGAGCCCATCCCGAAGTCGAGGACCTTGACGGTGCCGTCACCGGTCAGCATCACGTTGGCCGGCTTCAGGTCGCGGTGGACGACCCCGGCGGTGTGCGCGGCGGTGAGCCCGGACGCGATCTGGGCGCCGATGGCGGCGACCCAGGAGACCGGCAGCTGGGGTTCCTCGTCGATGAGGTCGGCGAGCGGACTGCCGTCGAGCAGCTCCATCGCCAGGTACGGCAGTCCGCCGCCGTCCGCGGTGTCGTCCACGCCGCCGTCGATCAGGAGAGTGAGGTTCGGGTGCCCCTGCGAGAGCATGCGCATGATGCGCACCTCGCGGCGGAAGCGGGCGGTCTCCTTGCCGGACCCCGAGGCGTCGATCGCGCCCCCGGTCCGGCTGCGCAGCAGGGTCTTGACGGCGACCTGCCGGTGCGGGGAGTCCGGGGCGGCCTTCAGGTCCTCGGCCCGGTGCACCTCGCCCATGTTCCCGCGCCCGACGACGCCTGTGATGCGGAAACGTCCGCCGACTGTCCCCAACCCCACTTACCCCTCCCCATTCACCCGTTTTGTACGCGGTGGATGCGTCCCGCAAGGGAGCGTATACCGTCCCGGTTGAAGAGGATTATGCAATCTGTTTACGTTGTCAACGCGCCGACTGTGTTGTTAGTGCGATCGACGTATGTGTCTGCAGGCTGACATCCGGGCGCCTCGCAACGTGGTAGAGCTCGCGGCCGGCCAGTCGACCAGCCGACCGGCTGGGCGGGTGCTTCCTGAGCGGCGGCGCGTCGTGCAGCTTCCGGATGGCGGCGCCCGCCGCGGCCCACGCCGTCGGCGACCCGGTCGACGGCCCGCCGAGGCGCCCAAGCGTCGTCCCCGGGAGTGCGGCGGTCGCGAGCACGGGCGGCTTGCGCCACAGGACCTCCGGGTCGGACCGGCGCGAGGGGCATCGCCTCGACCTCGACGTCGATGCGCGCCTGATCGGCGTCCACCTTCCAAGGGATGAGTGCTCGTCGTCCGTACCGCAGTGATGTCTCCGACGCCCGCTGGGCCTTGATCTAACCGGTCTTCACCGCTTGGCGAGCCGGGCGAACCGGTCCCGGCACGGCGGCCCGGGTGCACGACTTGCGGGAGATCGTCAACGCGATCCTGTACGTCAACCGCACCGGCATCCCGTGGGAGTACCGCACGACTTCCCGCCGTACAAGACCGTCTACGACTACTACGCGAAGTGAGGGCCGACGGCACCACCCAGCAGGTCCACGACCTGTTGCGCGACAAGACCCGTCGATCCCACGGCCGTCACCGTCCACCAGCCGCACCCGCCGTACGACACCGCCATCGCGTTCCTTGACCACCCGCACACCGGCCTCCCCGAGCCTGCACTCGGAGGGCTCAACGAGACCTCCACCGCCACGGCGCCGGGTCCGGCATCACCCGAAGGTGTCCAGACAAGGAGATACTCGGCCGCTACAACTTCACCGGCTCCGTCCTCGTCGGCGGGAGTCTGCGTCCGCTGTGCGACCCGGACGCGCCGGAGCTCGATGAGGACGACGACGGCGAGCAGGAGTGGCAGGCCGAACACCGAGCGGGGGCCGCCACACTCCCCGGCCGGCGCTCGGTTCAGGGCCCAAGGGGACAGGGCGGCGTCTTCAGTGCGGGAGTGGACCACGTCGCTCAGGGCGGCATCGGCCGAACCGTTCACGGGTGGGCTGCACCGGCGGCGGGACGGCGGGTGGCGGGAAGGTCTGGCACTTCGGCAGTGCGGGCCGAAGCGGGATCCAGCGACACGTCGATCACATCGACGAGTCTGCGCAGCTTGTGCTGTGCGCGCGGCGCGTCGGACCGCGGCACGCGTACGACGGCCGTGGCCGAGTCCGGTGATGAGGTGGTGTATGCAAGGTCGAGCACGTGGTGGTTGTTGAGGGTGGCGGCAAGGCGTGCGAGCGTTCCGTGGCCGGGCCGGAGCGTGACGGTGAGCCGGGTGTGTTCCATGGGTGGTGGTCCTTGTCTATGGGGGCCGTGGTGGGGCCGGAAAACGAAAAAGACCCCTCGCGAGGTGCGAGAGGTCTGCGTGCGGGTGGTGAGCCGGGGAGGGTTACTCCTGCGGGCTCGGTGCCGGCACGCTGCCGCTGATAATCAGCTGCTGCTGCATGCGGGCATGCTGGCAGAACCCGGCTGCCGCTCGGAAGGCCATCTCATAGTGCGGACGAGGGGAGGGGCCGGGGCGTGCCCCCTGGTGTGCTGGGGCACGTCCCCGGGCCTGGGGGCGTCGGAGGGTCAGCGGGCTGCTGCGGGCAGATGGAGGCGGCCGTCGTGGACTTCGGCGATCTGGTCGACGGCGGTGAGGCGGGTGCGGTCGTGGGTGACCAGGACGGTGGCGGTGGCCTGCTGGTGGGTGAGGCGGGTGATCAGGTCGATGATCGCGGCGCCGCGTTCGTGGTCGAGGGCGCTGGTGGGTTCGTCGACCAGGAGGACGGTGGGGTCGTTCATCAGGGCGCGGGCGATGTTGACGCGCTGGCGCTGGCCGCCGGAAAGCTGGTGCGGGCGGCGGCCCGCGAGGTCGGCCAGGCCGACCGCGTCGAGCAGGTCGAGGGCGCGGGTGCGGGCCTTGGCCGGTGAGCGGCCGTCGAGCTGGGCCATGACCTGGAGCTGTTCGGCGGCGGTGAGGGAGGGCAGCAGGTTGGGCTGCTGGAAGACGATGCCGATCTTGTGGCGGCGCAGATCGGTGAGCTCGCCGCGGCTCATACCGGTGGTGAGAATGCCGTCGATGGTGACGGCGCCGGTGTCGGGGGTGATGAGGGTGGCGGCGACGGCAAGGAGGCTGGACTTGCCGGAGCCGGAGGGGCCGATCACGGCCGCGAGGCTGCCCTTGGGGACGTCGAGTGTGACGTTGTCGAGGGCGGTCAGTCGGCTGTCGCCGTCGGGATAGGTGAGAGTGATGTCGGTCAGGTCAAGGCTCATCGGGCGCTCCCCAGGGCGGTCAGCGGGTCGACGGAGGTGATGCGGCGGATGGCCAGGCCCGCGCCGAGGAGGCCGAGGAGGATCACCACGGCGGCCGGGAGCAGGACGGTTGTGGGGGTGAGGAGGAAGGGCACGGCGCTGCCGGAGACGAGCGCCCCGAGACCTGCGGCGAGGCCGGTGCCGAGCAGGGTGCCGCCGACGAGCAGGACGACGGCCTGGCCCAGTGCGTCCTTGAGGAGGTTGGCCGTGGAGGCGCCCAGCGCCTTGAGGACGGCGACGTCGCCGCTGCGCTGGATGGTCCACACGGTGAAGAAGGCGCCGATGACCAGGGCGGAGATGGCGAACAGGAAGCCGCGCATCAGCTGCAAGGAGCCGTTCTCGGAGGTGTAGGAGCCGATCGCGGAGAGCGAGTCGTCCTTGGAGAGCGTCTTGGTGCCGGCGGCCTGGTCGGTGGCCGCCAGATCGGCGTTGGAGGTGGTGGTCAGGGCGATCACGGTCGCAGCCGGGCCGTCACCGCCGGTGGTGGGGGGTGCGGTCTCCTGCCAGACATCGAGGCTGGTCCAGATCACTGGGGTGTGGCTGAACGAGGCATCGCCCTTGACGGCGGCTACGGTCAGCCGGTCACCGGCCAGGGTGAAGGCGTCCCCCGCCTTGAGTCCGAGGTCGTCGGCAGCCGTGGTGGACAGCACCACCGACTTACCGTTGATCTTGTCGCTGTCCGGGGCGAGGCGGGAGCCGGGCTGGATGCCGAAGGCGGATACCCCGGTGCTCCTGTCGCCGGCGGTGGCCTTGGTGGTGGTGATGCCCAGCGGTTCGGCACTTTCCACGCCGGGCGTCTTGGACCACTGCTGCCACTGCTTGGCGATGACGGTGGAGTTGGAGTAGGACACGTCCTGGCCGCCGCTGGGCGCCTGGAAGGCGATCCTGTCGGCCGGCAGGCCGGTGATGGCGGAGACGTTCTGCCGGCCCAGCCCGGCAGTCAGTCCGGACAGCAGGCCGACCAGCAGGGTGATGAGCACGATGACGGTCCCCATCAGGGCGAACCGCCCCTTGGCGAACTTCAGGTCTCTCCAGGCGACGAACACGGCTTTGGCCTGCCTTTTTCTGGCTGCGGATGAGGTATGCCTCCACCATTGCCGTCAGCCCCCCGCGCACACATCTGGCTCAGGACAGCACTTGGCGGATCGAAGGACGGCGCGCGAGTTGTAACTTTCGATGGAGGCCGCGTTGGGGTGTGCGTCCTTAGGCTGGAGGGACTGTGAACACCACCGCTCCCTCCCTGACCCCGACCACCCGTGCACTGGCCTGGTGCCTGCACCTGCTGATCGTCGCGCTCCTGGTCCTGGCGGCGGGCCGGGCCGTGGCCGATAGCGAGCCGCACGCAGCGATGACCGTCGTCGTGGCCGCGGCGTGCGCCGTGGCGTACTCGGCCGGGCCGGCCCTGCCGCGCGTCCGCCGCTCCCCGCGGGCCGCCGCAGTGTGGCTGGCCGCCGTGGGTGCCTGCTGGCTGGCGCTGCTGGCGCTGTCCGCCGACGCCGTCTGGGTCGCCTTCCCGCTGTTCTTCCTCCAGCTCCACCTGCTGCCGCGCCGCGCCGGTCTGGCCGCCGTGGCCACGACCACCCTCGCGGCGATCACCGGCTTCGCAGCCCATCAGGGCTCTTTCAGCCTCGCCATGGCGATCGGCCCAGCTCTGGGAGCCGCGGTCGCCGTCGCGGTGGTGTGGGGATACCAGGCACTGTTCCGTGAGAGCGAACAGCGCCGTCGCCTGATCGTGGAACTCACCGCCACCCGCGTCGACCTGGCCCGTGCCCAGCACACCGCCGGTGTACTGGCCGAACGCGAACGCCTGGCCCGCGAGATCCACGACACCCTCGCCCAGGGGCTGTCCAGCATCCAACTGCTCCTGCGCGCCGCCGAACGCGCCCTGCCCGGCACTGAGGAAAGCCCCGCTGCCCGCTACGTGGACCAGGCACGCCAGGCCGCCGTGGACAACCTCGCCGAAGCCCGCCGCTTCGTCGCCGCCCTCACCCCGCCCGCCCTGGAGGACTCCACCCTGGCGGGCGCCCTGGAGCGCTTGTGCGCCACCACTTCCGCCCGGCACCCCGTCACCGCACGCTTCCACCTCACCGGTGACCCCCTGCCGCTGCCCACCGCACACGAGGTCGCCCTGCTGCGCGTCGCCCAATCCGCCCTCGCCAACACCGTCCGCCACGCCGGCGCCACCCGTGTCGAGGTCACCCTCAGCCACCTCGGCGATCATGTCGCCCTCGACGTCGTCGACGACGGCACCGGATTCGACCCCGGCCGGGTACCGGCCGCCGACCCCGGCAGCGGCGGCTTCGGCCTGGCCGCCATGCGCGCCCGCATGCACGCTCTCGGTGGCAGCCTCACCGTCGAATCCGCCCCCGGACGCGGCACCGCCCTGGCCGCTCAGCTCCCCCTACCCGCCCCCGCCGACACAGAGATCGAGGACCACCGGTGACCGACCACGCCATCCGCCTGCTCCTGGCCGACGACCACCCGGTGGTACGCGCCGGGCTGCGCGCTGTTCTGGAGACGGAACCCGGTCTCACCGTCGTCGCCGAGGCCGCCACCGCCGAGGACGCGGTCGCCCGCGCCGCCCAGGGCGACATCGACGTCGTTCTGATGGATCTCCAGTTCGGCAAGGGAATGGGCGGCGCCGAGGCCACCGCACAGATCACCGCCCGTCCGGGAGCCCCCCGCGTGCTGATCGTCACGACCTACGACTCCGACGCCGACACCCTGCCCGCCATCGAGGCCGGCGCCACCGGCTACCTCCTCAAAGACGTCCCACCCGAAGACCTGGCCTTTGCGGTCCGCACCGCCTTCACCGGCCGGACCACCCTCGCCCCCGCCGTCGCCGACCGGCTCATGAACCGGCTCCGCGCCCCCGCCACCAACCTGACCCGACGTGAGACCGAAGTCCTCTCATTGGTCGCCGAGGGCTTGTCCAACCAGACGATCGGCCAGCGGCTCCACCTCACCGAAGGCACCGTCAAGTCCCACCTGGCCCGCATCTACGCCAAACTCGGAACCGACTCACGCACCGCCGCTGTGGCCACCGCGACCGACCTGGGGCTCATCCGCCGCTGAACAGCATGTGGTGGGCGGAGTTCCCATTCTCCAGGACCTCTGCCGTCGTCACCGAGGACGGTCACGGTGAAGAAGGTGGTGGCGCCCAGGGTGGCCAGGAACGACAGGATCAGGGTCGCGACATCTCGAACAGGCCGCTCGCGGCACCCACGGCTGGCGGGCCGCGCTCTCGCGCGGCTCCCTCTCGCCGTCGGCGCGGGAGCGGGTGAGGAGCCTGCACATCTCGCTGCACGAGGCGCTCGCCCGGGTCGTGCGCGAACTGGGGCAGCCGCAGCCCGAGCTGACCGTGGCGGTGGTCCAGGCAGTTGTCGATGCATGCATCCGCAGAGTCGACCAGGGCGACGATCTGACGACCGTGTCCGACTTCGCGGCGGGAGCGACGCGTCGACTGCTCGCGGACGACGACTTGCCGCACCACCCGTGACGCACGTGCCACAGGCGACCAGGGCCACCAGCAGGACCTGCGGGTATCCCGAGGCGGCCGTGTACTGGTTGGATCCCTTGCCCAGCTTGGCGCGGACCGCTGGTCGTCGGCGACGCCCAGGTGGGTGCCGTCGATAGCGGTGACGAGCAGACCCTTCCAGCGTGCTCCGGTGGTACGGATCGCGCTGGCGGGTCCGCGGAGCAGGTCGAACAAGGCCCGCACCGGGCGGACACCGAGCCGGCAGCGGGCGTGCCACAGCGCGGTCGCGGTCACTTCAACCAGCGGCAGCCGCACCAGGGCGCCGGTGAGCTTGCGCCATACCTCGCGATACCCGCAATCCTCGAACAGGGCCGCGGCTGGCAGCAGGTAGACCACGCCCCGCACGGGCAGCTTCCGCAGCCGCTGCTGGGCCCCTCCGCACTCGGCAAGCTCGGCATCGACCAGTTCGAACGGAGCGATCCGCGGGCGGTCAGGGAGACGTCGCGCACCAGGTTGCGGGCTCCGGCGGTGAGCGTGACGCCGTCGACGCTCAGTTCGGTCGCGGTCATGCCACTCCTCGGTCGGTGATGCGCCGGGCGTCCCGGCGCATCAGCCACAGGAGGAACGGACCGCCGCACAGGGCTGTGAGCACGCCGACGGGTATCTCCGTCGGTGCGGCGATCGTCCGTGCGGCGATGTCGGCCCAGACGAGGAAGACCGCCCCTCCCAGTGCCGCCGTGGGCAGGACCCGGCGGTGGTCGCCGCCGACGAACAGGCGAACGATGTGGGGCATCGTCAGTCCGACGAAGCCGATCGGTCCGGCCGCCGCGACCAGCACTCCCTGGACGGCGGGGAGTTCCGCGAGACGTTCCCGGGGGAGCACGATCTCGCCACCGAGTACGAGGTCAGCCGGCGCACGGTGCGCGAGGCACTCCGGCAACTGCGGGCGCAGGGCATCGTCACGGCGCATCGCGGCAGGCTCTCGCGGTTCGCCGCGGACGGTCCGCTGGAGCCCAGGGTCGGTGAGGCATACAGCCTCTTCCGGGCCGTGGAGGCCGTCGGCGCGGTCCAGCGCAGTGGCGTCCGCGTCCTCGACCAGCGGGCCGGCGGAGTGGTGGCCGCTCGACTGGAGGTCGAGGAGTCCACGCTGCTGGTCCATCTCGAACGGCTGCGACTGGCCGACGAGGAGCCCCTTGCCGTCGACCGGGTCTGGCTGCCAGCGGCGGTGGCCCGACCGCTCCTGGGCGTCGACTTCACCCGCACATCGCTCTACGACGAGCTCGAGCGCCACTGCGCCGTCCGCGTCAGCGGGGGATGGGAACGCATCCGGGCTGTCGTGCCGGGACGGGGAGAGCTGGCCCGACTCGCATGCTGGGTTCCACCGCTCTGTTCGCGATCGACCGGCTGGGGAGAGACGCCGGGGAGCGCGCCGTCGAGTGGCGGCAGACGCTGGTCCGTGCCGATCGTTTCGCGATCGCCGCCGAGTTCTCCGAAGGAGACGGCTACCGGCCCGGTGCTCCCGCTCGCACCTTCTGACAGGCCCGGCGCACGGCCCTCACGTGGTGCACGACCGACGGCTGACGTGCTGGCTCAGGAGGTGGGGGAGGGGCTTTCGTCGTAGGCGGGGCTCTGCGCCTGGATGTCGAAGGTGATCGACCCGGCCTTCTCGAAGCGCATCGTGATCTTCATGAAGTCCCCGCCCCTGATCACCTGGCGTGCGTCCCGCAGCACCAGGTGGGACGTGCCCGGTTCCAGTTCCACGAGCGTGTTCGCTGGGAGGTCCACCCCGTCCCCGAGCCGCTTGCCGTCGGAGTCGACGATGTCCACCGAGGCCGCGTTCGGAGTGGTGGCGCCCACGAGCCTGTCGGCTTCCTTGCCCTTGTTGTAGAGCCACACGTATGCCGGGACGTCGTCGCCCGGTTGCCACGGCTCGCCCTGCGGTTCGGCCACGTGCGCGTACCGGATCATGATGTCGCCGACGCGGGCGTTCTGACCGGGCGCGTTCCAGTCCGGCAGGGAGAAGTCATCCCCCCCACATCCACCTGCGGTCACCGCAAGGGCGAGTGCGGCCGCCGCGAGAGCGCGTCGGCCGCGCGGCCGGAGGACGACTGTCATCGGTACTCCTCCCACAAGTCCATCGGTTCCACACTGGGTGCCCACACGGGCCACGACAAACGGGACAGAGCCGGTCGGGGCGGGCCCACGGACCGGACCGGGGCTCAGGAACAGGCAGGGGGACGGGGACGGTCCGCGGCGTGTCGGCCGCGCCGGCCCGGTGTGCCGGTTCCTTGCCCGATGCGCCCCTTCGCCGTCCGGCCTCCGTCCGTTTCCTGAGGTCCCGCCGCGGAAAGTGCGCAGCCCGACCGGCTTCGCCGCTGCGAGGGCTTTGCCCAGATGTGCCAGCTGCCCCGCAGAGCCGCCCAGTCCGTTGCCCGCGACTGCGCTCGGTGCGAACGTGGCCCGCTGTTGGCTGTGGGCATGACAGATCGCCCCTCGTGCACGGCATCGGCGGAGCCCTGTCGTCTTCCTGGGCCGACCGGCCCACCGCACCGCATCCATGACACCGAACGTCAAGGAGTACAGGTGAAACGAAGACTCGCCGTGGCCGGCCTCTCCCTGGCCGTGGCCATGGGAACGGTGGCTCTGCCCGCCGTCACCACCGCCCGGGCAGCCGCGGACCGCGGCACGACGGCCTCGGCCGCCGACCCGAAACCCGTCGACCGGGCCGTCGCCGCCGCGGACAAGGTCACCTCCAGCGGATTCGACGCCCTCGCCAAGGGACCCGACGAGCGCTACGACCGCACCATGGTCACCCCCTGGGGCAAGGGGCTGTACTCGATCGCATACGAGCGGACCTACCGAGGTCTGCCCGTGGTCGGCGGCGACGCCGTGGTCCTGGCCGACGGCGACGGCGACGTGCGCGCCGCGTCCGACGTCCGGATACCCGTCGGCACCGAGGCCAAGGTCAAGGCCGCCTCGGCGGTGCGCACCAGCCGCGCGAAGCTGAAGAAGACCGAAGGGACCGAGTCGCAGCAGCCGGTTGTGTCGGTGCGGGGCGACTAGGCGAGGCTCGCCTGGGAGACCGTCGTCACCGGCACCACCAAGGACATGCGCCCCAGCCGGCTGCACGTCTTCGTCGACGCGCGCACTGGCAAAGTCATCGACTCCTACGACGACGTGCGCGCGGGCAGCGGCCACAGTGAGTGGAACGGCCCGGACCCGCTGTCCATCGACACCATGGCACCGACCCCGGTGACGGCAAGCCGACCAGTCCGACCTGCAACAACACCACCCTCACCGGAGTCGGCATCCAGAACGCGGGCAAGATCTTCTACGGCGGCATGCTGCTGAGGACCAGCAGGATGACGCACAAGCGCTACCGCACCGCGACGCCGACCGCCGCGAAGAACCTCGACGCCACCTGCAACCTGTTCAACAGGACGAAGGCCGCCTGGGACGCGATCAGCATCCCCGCCCAGTCGGGCGACCCGACCTGCACCGGCACCCCGGCCTCCCACGCCGCGGCTGGTGGTGTTCGCACCGGACGAGGAGGAGCACCTCGCCTACGAGGTGGTCCTCACCGGCACCCGCGAGGGCCGGCCCAGCCGGCTGCACGTGATCGTGGACGCCCGCACCCGAGAGGTGCGGCCGCCGGGTGCCGCACGGTCACCCGGCCCGAGCACATCGGCACAATCAGGCACGGTCGTTGTCCGCCCGCCCCCATGCCGCCAGCAGCCCGTTGATGCCGTCGCCGGCGTAGGCGAAGACGTGGTCGACGTCCCACTCGCGGAGCCGTTGGAGGATGTAGTCGGCCACCTTGGTGCTGGCCATGGACACTCCGTTCCGATCCCGTCGACGGATGACGCTGCCTCCGGCGTCCACGTGGGCAGAGGGAGGCACGCGGATAAGACGCTTCATGAGTAACCGGGCCGGTACGGGCGAAACGTCGCCCGGGCCGAGCCCGCGCGGTCGCCGGGGCGACCGTGCGGGGGAGGCGAGCGGGTCGTCGCACGCCTGCCCGCAGCGGCGGCAGTCCGCGCCGTACGACGGTGGCGATGTCGTGCGGACGACCGGGGTCGGGCGGCGGAGCCCGGTGATCGCCAGGACCCGGGAGCCAGTCGTCAGGGTGTCCCCGGCACGCCAGTCGGTCGGGCCGTGCTCGTGCAGCACCCGATGCAGGACGCTGAGGTCGGTGCCGCCGGCCTTGCGGGCGCGAGCGTCTGCGCGGCGCGTTCGCGCCACGCGGTCGCGGTGGCGAGACCGCAGCGCCGAGCGGCCACCGGTGCCTCATGCCTGGCGCGATGACGGAGCCGGCAGGAGCCGGGTGAGCACGGACGGGCCACCTGAGGAGTCCCCTCGGACGCGCCGGGACGAAGCGGAGGTCTGAACTGGACACTTCCGGGCCGGCCGGGTAGACAGGCACGCGAAGCCTCTGGTGGGCACGGTTTTACTGGCCCAGGACCTGTCCACCGGGGGCTTCGCCCTGTCTTTCACGCAGTGCGGCTACCCGGCTCACCAGGACAGGCGGGCGGGAGATCGGCGGATGTGAGTCGGGGCGGCACACCGGAGGTGGCGTGATGGATCGCCTTGGACGGCGGCGGCACCCGGCGCAGATCGTGGTGGCGGGGTTCGCCGCGACGATCGCGGTCGGGACCGTCCTGCTGATGCTGCCGTTCGCTCGTCAGGGGCCTGGTGCGGCCGGCATGCCGGACGCCCTGTTCACCGCCGCATCCGCGGTCTGCCTGACCGGTCTGACCGTCGTCGACACGCCGGCCTACTGGACGGGATTCGGACACGCCGTGATCCTCGGGCTGATCCAGGTGGGCGGGTTCGGGATCATGACGTTCGCGTCGCTGCTGATGGTCCTGGTCTCCCACCGGCTCGGGCTGCGCGCGCGCATGACGGCCGCGGCGGAGACGAAAACCCTCAGCCTGGGGGACGTGCGCAGAGTGATCGCCGGCGTGGTCGCCACCAGCCTGTCGCTCGAAGCGCTCACGGCTCTCGTTCTGACCGTACGCTTCGCGGTCGGCTACGACGAACCCTGGCTGCGGGCACTGTGGCTGGGGGTCTTCCATTCCGTGTCGGCCTTCAACAACGCCGGGTTCGTGCTGTATCCCAACAGCCTGATGCTCTTCACGACTGATGCCTGGATCTGTCTGCCCATCGCCTTCGCGGCCATCGCGGGCGGGCTGGGTTTCCCGGTTCTCCTGGAGCTGCGCCGCCGTCTGCACCGGCCGCGCACCTGGTCTCTGCACACGAAGATCGTGCTCTTCTTCAGCGCCGCCTTTCTGATCGGAGGCAGCGTTTTCGTCACGGCGATCGAGTGGTCGAATCCGGCCACGCTCGGCCCGCTCGACGTGAGTGACAAAATACTCGCCGGCTTCTTCCAAGGGGGCGCGATGCCCCGGAGCGCCGGATTCAACAGTCTCGACATCAGCGGAATGAACTCCGCGACCTGGCTGGGTGTGGACGTCCTGATGTTCGTCGGCGGCGCCAGTGCGGGCACGGCCGGCGGCATCAAGATCACCACCTTTGCCGTTCTCTTCTTCGTCGTCTACGCCGAAGTGCGCGGCGAGAGCACGGTCAATATCTTCAGCCGTCGCCTGCACGGCGACGTGCAGCGGCAGGCTCTGACCATCGTCCTGCTGTCCATGGCCGCCGTGGTACTCTCCACGATCGCCGTCATGGTTTCCACCGTCATCAGCCTGGACCAGGTCCTGTTCGAGGTGATCTCCGCGTTCGCCACCGTGGGGCTGACCACCGGCATCACCTCCAGTCTGCCGACCGCGCATCAGCTACTGCTGGTCGTGCTGATGTTCATCGGCCGCCTCGGCCCGATCATGGTGGCGTCGGCTCTGGCCCTGCGTTCACGTGTCCGTATGTACGACCTGCCCGAGGAGCGACCCGTCTTTGGCTAGCCTTTTCTTCTCCCGGAAGACGCCATCGGTCCGGAGAAGCAGAGCAGGGAGCCGACGCCGAGACACTCGGGCGAGTTCCGTCGCCGTGATCGGCCTGGGCCGGTTCGGCCGGGCTCTCGCCCTGGAGTTGATCGACGAGGACACCGAAGTCCTGGGTATCGACGAAGACCCCGACACGGTCCAGGCCCTGTCCGGCTCCCTCACTCATGTGGTGCGCGCCGATTCAACCAAGGAAGAGGTGCTGCGGCAGCTCGGTGTTCACGAGTTCGACCGTGCCGTCGTCGGCATCGGCACCAATCTGGAAGCCAGCATTCTGACGGCTTCCCTGCTCATTTCCTTCGGCGTCGACGACGTGTGGGCCAAGGCCACCAGTGAGGCGCACGGCCGTATCCTCACCCAGATCGGCGCCCACCATGTCATCTACCCCGAGCACGACATGGGGCAGCGCGTCGCCCATCTGGTGCGCGGCCGCATGCTGGACTACATCGAGTTCGAAGACGACTTCGCCATGGTCAAGACGAGCGCACCGGCCGACATCGTGGGACTGCCCCTGGGCAGCAGCAACGTACGCACCCGGCACGGCGTCACGGTGGTGGCGATCAAGCGGGCGGGCGAGGGCTTCACCTACGCCACCGCCGCCACGGTGGTGAAGAAGGGGGACACGATCATCGTCGCCGGGCGCACCCGACAGACCGAACGCTTCAGCGAACTGACGTAGTCCGGTGGAGCTCTTGGCGGAACGACTCCCCGGGGTCGGTTGCCCCGGCACCAGGTGGTGTCGGGGACAAGCCCTGATTGCCCACGGTCTGCGCGATGCAGCAAGTTACCGAAGACGGACATTGCTTGGAGGTTTCCGGGGTAGCTGCGCTGGGTAACGCTTGGCGCTTCGGAAGTGAGGCGGGTTCGTGGATACTGCTGCCCGAAATGAGGGCCGGGAGCCGCTTGTCGATCGGCCGATCGCGGCGTCCGCCGCCTTCCAGGGCAGCGCGGAGATCGCCGAGGCCCGTGACATGGCCCGCGACTTCCTCATATCGGTGCAGGCGCAGCACAGACTGCCGGTGTCGGTGCGGGCGATCGGCATGGTGGAGCTGGTCGTGAGCGAGCTGGTCACCAACGCCCGTAAATACGCGCCCGGCCCGTGCCTGCTGGACCTGGAGATCATCGAGGATGCCGTCCAGATCACCGTGTGGGACAGCGACACCACCCTGCCGGAGGTCCATGCAGCCGACGCGGAAAGGGTCGGCCAGCACGGACTGGAGATCGTCATGGCGGTGTCCCGGACCTTCTGCGTTCACCAGGAAGCGGTCGGCAAACGGATCACCGCGTCCGTGGTACTCGCCGACGACGCACGGTAGAGACACCGCCAGGCCGCCTTGCCTTCCCCCTGGACTGTCGAACGAGAACGTTCCACAGTCCCGGTCGCGTGGGTACGGGATGCTCTGTGGTTCGTGGACGGCACGGTCGGGGCCGGTCCGGACGCGGGGTTCGAACGGCCGACCGTCCCGCAGGGCGGCGCCCTCCAGGACGGGCGAGCTCGCGGACGCGGTGCCGGGGTGCCCACGGGCACCGGCTGGTAGCGGTTCACCCGTGACCGGTACGGCGGGCGCGGTGAACGGCGACGGCGAGGAGCTCGGCGGGGGGTCCGGCGAGATGTCGGCCGGCAGGCCACACCGCGCGCAGCGAGCGGCGCAGGTCGACGCCCTCCACCTCGACCGGAACCAGACGCCCCTGGGCCAGGTCGCCTCGCACCGCGAGCTCGCTGAGGACGGCGGGGCCGGCTCCCGCGACGACCGAGCCCCGCACGGCCGCCGCCGAGCCCAGTTCCAGCAGCGGACGCGCCTCCTCGACATGTGACATATTACATGGTGCTCGTGAGGCGCTTCGCGGCGGCATCGTCATCGGTCCGACGTGTGTCGGTGGGGCCCCTCCTGCACCCGCTGCGGAACCGATGTCGGCCCGAAGAGGCGGCCCCTGTGACCGTCCGGAGGCCCACTGCGTCATGACTTCATCCCGGAAGGCCCCCCTGTGAACATCCACCCCGCCCCGACGGCCGACAGCGTGGTCATCTCCCGTAACCCCGCCGACCCCGGCGACGTGCTCGTCGAGCTGTACGGCTGCACCCCCGACACCGCCGCTCGAGCCGTGCAGCGGGCCGCCCGCGCCCAAGCCACATGGCTCGCCGCCGGTGCGGCCGAGCGGTCTGCGGTCCTGCGCCGGGCCGGAGACGCCCTGGAGAGCGCGTACGAAGAACTGACCGGGCTCCTGGTCCGCGAAGTCGGCAAGCCGCTGACCGAGGCCCGCGAGGAACTCACCCGCGCCGTGGCGATCTGGCGCTATTACGCCCAGCTGCCACAGGACGTTCCCGGAGCGGTGCACGAGCCGACGTCCGGACCAGGGCTCCTGCTCACTCGCCGGCGTCCACACGGCGTCGCCGGATTGATCACCCCCTGGCAGTTCCCGCTGGCCGCGCCGTCCTGGAATGCGGCTCCGGCCCTCGCGGCCGGCAACACCGTGGTCCTCAAACCCGCACCGGAGGCCACCGCGTGCGCCCTGCGCCTGACGGAGATCCTCGGGCGAGCTCTCCCCGCGGACGTCCTGCAGGTCGCCCCCGGAGGCGTCGAAGCCGGGGCCACCGTGGCCCGCCTGGCCGATGTGGTCTCCTTCACCGGGTCCCGCGCCGTCGGTACTGCGATGGTGCGCGCCGCGGCGTCCCGGGGCGTGCCCGTTCAGGCGGATATGAGTGGTTACAACACGGCCGTGGTCCTCCCGGATGCCGACGTGGTACGCGCCGCCGCCGACATAGCCGTCGCGGTCGCCGGCTGTGCGGGCCAGCAGCGCACGGCCACCAAGAGGGTGATCGCCGTGGACAGTGTCCTGCCGAAGCTGCGCGAGGCGTTGAGACAGGCTCTGCAAGCTCTGCCCGCCCGTGATCCGAAGGCGACCGACTCGGTGTGCGGCCCCGTCATCTCCGAGATGGCCCGTGACCGTGTCGTCCACGTCACGGACAGCGCTCTCGCCTCGGGGGCGGACCTCCTGGCGGGGGATGCCCGGGGTGGCCGGAGAGAGGCGCCGGGCTGGTATGTCGACCCCGTGCTGCTCGAGAATGTGCCCGGACACCATGACCTGAACCGCCGTGAGATCCATGGCCCCGTCGCGGTGTTGTCAGGGGCGTCGGACTTCGACGAGGCGATCCGGGTCGCGGGCAGGTGCCGCCGCGGCGTGGTGTCCTCACTGCATACGAGCAATCTGGAAAAGGCGCTTGCGATGGCGGACCGCCTGAACACGGCGATGGTGCGGGTGAACGCACCGACCACCGGTACCGAGTTCCTGCCCCCCTTCGAGCGGGAGAAGGATGCCCGCAGAGTGCGCGAGAAGGAGCGCGCCACGATGGATTTCTACACCTCCACCCGAACGGTGTCCCTTCTGCCCACCGCGTCGGCCTGAGCTCGTCACAGCGAGGGAGCCCAGGGCCCCACCGGTCGCACGGACGGGGCGCGTGGAGAGCAACGTGACATTGTATAGTGGGGCAACAAATCCACGGAGGGAACCCATGAGCGAGCTGAAGCCCCGCACACTCATCTCGGTGCACAAGCACCTGCGTGACCAGGTCGCCAACGCCCTCCGCGCGGCACTGATCGCGGGCGACCTGAAGCCCGGGATCATCTACTCGGCACCCACCCTCGCCGCCGAGTACGGCGTCTCCGCGACGCCCGTACGCGAGGCCATGCTGGACCTGGCGCGCGAAGGTCTGGTCGAGGCCGTACGCAACAAGGGCTTCCGCGTCACCGAACTGTCCGAGCGCGACCTGGACGAGTACACCGAGATCCGTTCCCTCATCGAGATCCCGACCGTCGGCAGGGTCACCCGGTCGGCCTCGCGGGAAGATCTCGAGGCCCTGCGCCCCGTGGCCGAAGAGATCGTGGCCGCCGCACGCGCCGGCGACCTCATCGGCTACCTGGAGTCGGACCGCCGCTTCCACCTCGGCCTACTCGGCCTCGCCGGCAACTCCCGCCTCGTCGAGACCGTGGCCGACCTGCGTAAACGCTCCCGGCTCTACGGCCTGACCGAACTCGCGGAAGCCGGGGCGCTGGTGGCCTCCGCGCAGGAGCACACCGCACTGCTCGACCTCATGCTGGCCGGGGACTCCGCGGCGGCCGAGGAACACATGCGTCATCACCTTGCGCACGTCCGGACCCTGTGGGCGGCGCGGAACCAGGAGAAGGCAGGGGAGCGCACCTCCTCGGTGCGGAAGCTGGGCACCCGCTGATCCCATCGCCACCGGCCGGCCACGGCTGACGGGGGGCGGAGTGATCGGTCGGAGCATCCGTCAGGCCCTCGACCGCCCGACGCACGACACGTCCTTCTCCTTTCCCCGCTCGACGATCGACCAGGGCGTCGCCCTCGTGATGTCCTCCCCGAACGCCGAGACGGTGCCGGCCCGGGGCCTCACGAGGCCGGAGATCGCCGAGACGGTCGTGGACTTCCCCGCGCCGTTGTTGCCCAGGAGGGCGACGATCTCGTTCTCGCGGACGGTGAGGTCGAGCCCCTGAGGGCTTCCACCTTGCCGTAGGCGACTTCCAGTCCCTTGATGTCGAGGACGGTGTTCACTGTCGCACCTCCGCCGTGTCGCCCGGACCAGAGTGTCAAGAGCGATCATGAGTACGACCGCGATCGCCGTCATCGCGAGCTGCGCCTGGGGGATCTGCGCGCCGGCGATGTTCAGCGTGCCGCCCCGGACCTCGATCTGGTACACCTCCGGGGTCGGGCCGAACGCGACCGCGATGCCGTACTCGAGCGCGAAACTCGCGCCGACGGCGGTGATGAGAACGGACAGTCTCGACGCGCTCCGCAACGGCCGGTAGGCCACCCGTTCCATGACCATGCCGAGGGTACCGGTCGCGATCATCGCGACGATCATGATGGCGACGAGCGCGACGAGTCCGCCGCCGAGTGCACCGGCACTGACACTGAGCATGGCGAAGCCGGCGAACGCCCCGAGCATGTACAGATCGCCGTGGGCGAAGTTGAGCAGCTGTGTGACGTCTGGCCTTCTCGTATGCCGCGTGGGCGGCATACGAGAACGCTCAGAGGCTGAAGCCCGCCGGGTAGGGGTCCGACGGGTCGAGCAGGTACTGCGCGGTGCCGGTGATCCAGGCGCGGCCGGTGACGGACGGCAGGACGCCCGGGCGGTCCCCGACCGTCGTCCCACCGAGGATGCGGCCGGTGAACCGGGAGCCGATGAACGACTCGTTGACGAAGTCCCGGCCGACCGGCAACTGGCCACGGGCGTGCAACTGTGCCATCCGGGCACTGGTGCCCGTGCCGCAGGGCGACCTGTCGAACCAGCCCGGATGGATCGCCATGGCGTGCCGTGAGTGCTCCGCCGTCGATCCGGGCGCCTCGAGATAGACGTGGTGGCACACGTCGATCTCCGGGTTCTCGGGGTGGGAGACCGGGTTCTGCTTGTTGATCGCGTCCATGACGGCCAGTCCGGCGTCGAGCAGCCGCTGCTTCTCCGCCCGGTCGAAGGGGATACCGAGATCCTCGGTCCGCACGAACGCGTAGAAGTTGCCGCCGTAGGCGATGTCGTAGCGCACCGCCCCGTATCCCGGGACGTCGACGACCTGGTCGAGTGCGTGGCAGTACGATGCCACGTTCTCCAGGGTCACCGATTCGGCGTGGCCGTCGCGCACCCGCACCCGGGCCGTGACCAGTCCCGCCGGTGTGTCGAGCCGGACCAGCGTCTCCGGCTCGGTCACCTCGACCATGCCGGTCTCCACGAGGACCGTCGCGACGCCGATCGTGCCGTGCCCGCACATGGGCAGGCAGCCGGAGACCTCGATGAAGAGCACGCCGTAGTCGGCGTCCGGCCGGGTCGGCGGCTGGAGGATGGCGCCGGACATCGACGCGTGCCCGCGCGGCTCACACATGAGCAGGGTGCGCAGGTCGTCGTGTTCCGCGACGAACCGCTGCCGCTTCTCGGACATCGTCCCCCCGGGGAGGACACCGACACCACCCGTGATCACCCGGGTGGGCATCCCCTCGGTGTGGGAGTCGACGGCGTGGTAGCAGACGGTCGAGCGCATCGTCAGTTCACCCCGGCGTCGATGAGGGCCTGGGTGGCGGCGCGCACGACGGCTTCGGTCTCCGGGGCCAGAGCCTGCCGCGGCGGGCGGCAGGCGCCGCCCCGCCGGCCGATCATGTCCTGGCCGAGCTTGATGGCCTGCACGAACTCCGTCTTGCTGTCCCAGCGCAGCACCGAGTGCAGCCGACGGTAGAGCGGCAGGGCCGTGTCCGGATCGCCGCCGACGGACGCCTCGTACAGCGCAAGACAGGCATAAGGGAAGACCTGCGGATAACCGGCGACCCAGCCCTTGGCGCCGGCCATGCCGACCTCCAGCACGGTGTCGTCCGTACCGATCATGAGGTCGAGACCGGGCGCCAGCTCGGCGATCTCGTAACAGCGCCGGACATCGCCGGAGAACTCCTTGACACCGACGATGAACCCCTCGGCGTGCAGCTTGGCCAGCAGGTCGGGGCGCAGGTCCACCTTGGTGTCGATGGGGTTGTTGTACGCCGTGACGGGCAGCCCCACCGAGGCCACCAGCTCGAAGTGCTGCAGGACCGCGCGGTCGTCGGCGCGGTAGGCGTTGGGCGGCAGGCACATGACGGCCTGGCAGCCGGCGTCCTTGGCGAACTGGGCGTGCCGCCTGGCCTCGGCACCGCCGTAGGCCCCGACACCGGGCATGACGGTGAACCCGTCGGGGGCGTTCGCCACGGCCGTCTCGACGACACGGTCGCGCTCCTCGTAGGTCAGTGTCTGGTACTCGCCCAGCGACCCGTTCGGCGCGACACCGTGCAATCCCTGCTCGGCGAGCCAGGCGACGTTCTCACCGTAGGCGTCGAAGTCGACGGTGAGGTCGTCGTGGAACTGCAGGCTGGTCGCGACGATGACGCCGTGCCAGGGCATGCGGGTCTCTGTCATGTGTGCTCCTTCGGAAGTTGTCGGTGTTCTTCTTCATCGATGTCGGCAAGCGCCCCGAGACTGATGGGCGTTGCGACAAGCCGCTCTGCGGGCGTGTAGGCCCGCTCCTGGGCCGTGAGGCAGTGCACGGCAGGGCCGCACATCCGCCCCTGGCACCAGCCCATCCCGGCGCGGGTCAGTTGCTTGACCTGCCGGTGGTCGTGGGCCCCGCCCCCGGCGCAGGCGCTGCGGACCGCGCCCGCGGTGACCTCCTCGCAGCGGCACACCACGGTGTCGTCGCTCAGCCACCACGGCCAGGCCGGAGGGAGCGGATGGGCCAGGGCCATCGCCCGGGCGAAGCCGCGCTGCCGGGCCACCGCGGAGCGCACCGCGGACAGCCGCCTGCGCCCCGGCACGGGAGCGGCGCCGGAGTCGGCGAGGACGGATTCCGCGGCCAGACGGCCCTCGCCCACCGCGAGTACCGCCCCGCCCACTCCGCAGGTCTCCCCCGCGGCGTACAGACCGGGGACGGTGGTGCGCTGTCCGCCGTCGACGGCGACGACCGCATTGCCGTCCGGAGCGTCCGTGAGGGCGCAGCCGAGGGGAACGAGCAGGTCGAGCTGGGGTGCGAATCCCCAGCCGACACCGACGGCGTCGACCTCGACCTGCCGTCGGGTGCCGGGCCGGGGGCTGCCGTCCGGCCTCAGCGAGGCGATCCGGACCGCTGTGACGCGGTCGCCTCCTTCGGCGCGGATGATCGCCGTGCGCGGGTGGACCCGGATGCCGTGGCGAGCGAGCGTGGCGCCGTACCGTGCCCCTTCCGTCCACTTGGCGGGGTTGCGCAGCAGCGGCCCGGGGTGGCGCAGCCACGCCAGCGGGTGAGCGGCCTCGCAGACCGCGACGACGTCGACTCCGCGCGCCGCGAGACCGGCGGCCACCGGCAGCAGGAACGGGCCGGTGCCGCCCAGCGCCACCCGGCTCCCGGCCGTGACCCCGCCGCCCTTGAGCAGTGCCTGGAGGCCGCCGATGGTGAGCACACCGGGCAGGTCCCAGCCCGGAAAGGGCAGTTGCCGGTCGTAGGCCCCGGTCGCCACGAGCAGTCTCGGCGCACGCAGGGCTCCGGCGGTCTCCCGCGGCGCGTCCCGGCGGTCGACCACGTGGACGGCGAATCCGTCGTCCTCGCGGACGGCGGACCAGGCATGATGCGCCAGGCGCAGATCCAGCCGGCCTTTTTGGGAGTACGCCGACAACGCCTGGCTCAGGGCGCGGTAGTCGCGCAGTCCGTGGTGCAGGTCGTCGGTGGGGATCGCCGCCCGCGCATGCTCCGGCGGGTGCCGCCAGTACTGACCGCCGACGGCGGTGCCCGAGTCGACCAGCACCACGCGTAGCCCACCCGCCAGAGCTGTGACCGTCGCGGCCATACCGGCCGGGCCCGCGCCCACGACGATGAGGTCGGTCGATTCACTCATCGTCATCCTCCTCGGTCGTGACGGTCATACCCGGGCGCGCCGGTACCAGGCAGGCACGCTGCCCGCCGGCGCCGTCGATCGTCACCAGGCAGTCGAAGCAGACGCCGATCCCGCAGAAGACTCCGCGAGGACGGCGCCCGACGCGGCTGGTGCGCCAGGACAGCCGACCCGCGGCGACGAGCGCCGCGGCGACGGTCTGTCCCTCGACGAACGGCAGTGGCTCGCCGTCGATGATGAGCTCACTCACTCCGGTGCACCTCCAGAGGTGAGGAATCGGTTCGGCAGAAGTCCGGTGTGCGCGGTCGGATCGGCGCCGCGCCAGGTACGGCCGAGCAGGTGGGCCGTCACCAGAGCACCGGTGGCGGGCGCGAGACCGATCCCCGCGCCCTCGTGGCCGCATGCGTGGATGACGCCGGGGGCCCGCGGGTCGGGGCCGACGACCGGCAGGTGGTCCGGGCAGTACGGGCGGAAGCCGCGGTAGCTGCGGATCAGATGGGTCTCGCGCAGGAAGGGGAACAACCGGCAGGCCTGCGAGGCGAGCCGGGTGATCACGGCGGTGTTCATCGTGGTGTCGAAGCCGACGCGCTCCCGACTGGCGCCGATCAGGATCGTGCCGCCGCGCGTGCCCTCCACGACGCACGAGGTCTCCAGTCCGGCGTCGGACGACGCCACGTTGGCGACGTAGTCGGCCGAGTAGACCTTGTGCCGGACCATCGGCGGCAGCGGTTCGGTCACCAGGACGAAACCCCGGCGGGGAAGTACCTCGACGTGCGCGCCGAGCCGCCGGCCGACCTCACCGCCCCAGGTCCCGGCCGCGTTCACGACGGCATCGGCGGGCAGGACGTCACCGGCCGCCGTCCGTACACCGGTCACCCTGCCCTCCCGGCCGGTCACCGCGCCGGTGACCTCACCCGGGTGGAAGCGCGCGCCGCGTTCCACGGCGGCACGCAGCAGGGCGGCCGCCGCGAGCACGGGCTGCACCTGCGCGTCCTGCGGATAGCGGATGCCGCCGGGGAGTCCGGGGGCCAGGTGGGGTTCGACGTCCCGCACCTCACCGACCGGCTCGACGCGGACACCGGCCGCCTCCTGTCGCGCGGCGAACCCGCCGAGCGCCGCGAGGCCTTCGGCCGTGCTCGCGACGACCAGTCCGCCCTTGTGCTCGAGTTCGAAGGAGTCCGGCCCGAGCTCCTCGCCGGCCTCGTCCCACAGGGCACGGCTCAGGCGAGCGAGTTCGAGTTCGGGACCGGGCTCCTTGTCGGAGAGGAGGATGTTGCCCTCTCCGCGACTCGTCGTCCCCGAGCCGACGGCTCCGCGGTCGACGACCGTGACGTCCAGCCCCGCCGACGTGGCGTGGAAGGCGCACGCCGCGCCGACCACGCCCGCACCCACGACGACGACTTTCAGGGTCATCGACCCTCCCCCTGTGCAATGTCACATTCCATTGCCTAGGCTATACAGCCGACCGACGTGAAGACAACGCCAATGGCAGTACGACTTTTCTGCAACAGGAGACGGAGAGCAGTGCACCTGACTGGAACCTCGATCGTGGCCGGCCGTGGCATCCCCGGAACCGGCGCCCCCTGGCGTGCCGTTCAGGCGGCGACGTCCGAGCCCTTGGGCCCACCGTTGCGTGACGCGTCACCCGACCAGGTCGCGCAGGCGGCCCGTCTGGCCGCCTCTTCCGCCCGCGAATACCGCGCCTTGCCCGGGCACCGCCGGGCCGCCTTCCTCGACGCCTGCGCGGAGGAGATCGAGGCACTCGGCGACAGGCTCCTGGACCTCGCGGCGAGTGAGTCCGGACTGCCGCGGGACCGTCTGACCGGTGAACGCGGACGCACCTGCGGACAACTGCGCATGTTCGCCGATCTGGTCCGCAGCGGTGACGCGCTCGGTGTGCGCGTGGACCCCGCGCTGCCGGGGCGTCTGCCGCTCGCCCGAGCGGACCTGCGTCTGCGCAGGATGCCCGTCGGCCCTGTCGCCGTGTTCGGCGCGGGCAACTTCCCGCTGGCCTTCTCCGTCGCCGGCGGAGACACCGCATCCGCACTGGCCGCTGGCTGTCCCGTCATAGCAAAGGCGCACCCGGCGCACCCGGGCACCTGCGAACTCGTCGCCCGCGCCGTCGTCTCCGCCGCCCGGCGCACCGGCATGCCTGCCGGCGTCTTCTCGTTGCTGGTCGGCCGCGGCACCGAAGTCGGTCAGACACTCGTGCGCGACCCACGCATCGCGGCCGTCGGATTCACCGGGTCCCGGGAAGGCGGCCTGGCCCTGGTCAGGGCCGCGCACACCCGGCCCGTGCCCATCCCCGTCCATGCCGAGATGTCGGCGGTCAACCCGGTGATCGTCCTCGACGGAGCCCTGACCGACCCTGCCGCACTCGCCGCCGCGTATGTGACGTCGCTGACCAATGGCTCGGGCCAGTTCTGCACGAATCCCGGCCTGGTGCTGCTGCCGACGGGCGCGGCAGGTGACGCCTTCCGCTCGGCAGTGGCCCGGGAGGTGGCCGACACGACAGGACGGGTCATGCTCACTCCGGGCATCACGGAGGCGTACATCGAGGGGTCGAGACGGTGGGCGGCCGTCGACGGCGTCTCGTTGCTGGCGCAGGGAAAGCCCGGGGAGAGCCCGTATGCACCGGCCCCGGTCGTGCTCGAGTGCGATGCCGCGACCTATGCCTCCCATGAGGACCTCTCCGGTGAGGTCTTCGGGGCCGCAGGACTCATCGTGCGATGGTCCGGTGTCGAAGAACTCCTCGGCCTGCTGGAGAACATGGAGGGGCAGTTGACGGCAACCCTCCACGGCACCGACGCCGACCTGACGACGGCTGCCCGCCTCCTGCCCATTCTGGAGGAGCTCGCCGGACGCATCCTGTGGGGCGGCTGGCCGACAGGGGTCGAGGTCGGCCACGCCATGGTGCACGGCGGACCGTGGCCCGCGACGAGCTCGCCCGGTACGACGAGCGTCGGAACCCTGGCGATCGAACGCTGGCTCCGCCCCGTCTGCTACCAGTCGTTCCCCGACGCCCTTCTCGCCGAGGAACTGCGCGCCGACAACCCGCTGGGGATCCCCCGGCTCGTCGACGGCACGCCCGAACCGCGGCCGAGGTAGCCCTGCCGGCCGCACAAGAGGGCTCCGCCGAACGGATGACGGGCCGCCCCTCCCGTGCTTCCGCTCAGCCGGGCCCGGTGCGGGGCCCGGCTGAGCGAGGCTACGGGTGAGGCCTCGCAGGATCGCCTCGACCTGCCGTTTGCCTCCGAACTGTGCCCAGCCGAGGGCGGGCGAGTCATGTTCCGTGTCCTTGATCCGAGGATCCGCACCCAGCATGGCCGCAGGAAGGTGGGCGACCGGGACCGTGGTGCCGTGGCGGCTGGAGTTTCCCCGTGACGTTGGACACTCGATGCCTACGCCGCGAGGGCATGTCCTTGCTCGTGCCGCTGCCGGATCTCCAGCGGGGTCAGGTAGCCCCAATGCGGTTGCTTCCGTAGCCGCTTGCGGTTGGAGAAGTTCTCGACATAGGACGCTGATGCCGACCGGTATGCCACCGGTGGCCAGGCCCTGCAGCGTCGGCCGACGACGACCGGGACCAGGCGGTCGGAGACCGCGCAGACGACGGAGCCCGCGACGAGGGGGAGCAGCGACACGATCAGGACGCGGCGCTTGCCGAACATGTCGCCCGGCGCGCCCTGCGATCCAGGTCCGGGCTGTCAGACCCAGGTCAGTCGCCACAGGCGCAGAAGCCCCGTGCCGTCCACCGCGTACTGGCCGCCGCCCACATCCTCCGCGGACACCACGAAGTCCTTGGCCTGCCACAGCGGGACGACGGGCACATCGCGGGCGACGGTCCTTTGAAGGGCTTCGAGGTCGGCTTCGGCATCGCCCCGGTCGGCGAAGCGCTGACTGCGCGTGATCAGCCGGTCGACGGCCTTGCTGCCGTACCCCGTTGCCATGGTGCCGTCCGTGCCGACGAGAGGACCGCCGAAGGTGTCGGGATCGGGATAGTCGGCGACCCAGCCGACGGCATAGGCGTCGAGTGTTCCCCCGGCCCAGCTCTTCTGGAATTCGTGCCACTCGTATCCTTTGAGGGCCACCTTGAACAGCCCGTCGGCCTCGAGCTGCCTTTTCACCTCAGCGGCCTCTTCGTGGGCTGCTCCGCGTCCCGCTGCGTAGCCGTAGGTGAAAGCCAGGGGGATTTCTACACCGGCCTCGACGAGTAGTCGGCGCGCCCTTTCGGTGTCCTTGTGAGGGTAGTTGTCGAAGAAGGAGGTGGTGTGGCCCGTGATGCTCGTCGGGATGAGGGAGTAGAGCGGGCCCACGGTTCCGTCGTAGACGTCGTGGGAAATCCGGTCCCTGTCAATCAGCCAGGCCACCGCCTGACGTGCGCGTCTGTCGTGGAACGGCTTGCCGCGGCGGGTGTTGAGATACAGGTTTCGAGTCTCCGCGCTCTGTGCTTCCGTCACGCGTAGCCCTGGATCGCTCGGGTTCAGATCGGCGAGCATTTCGGGGGGAAGCTGTCTGAGGGCGACGTCGATGTGGTGGGACTTCCAGGCACGGGCGAGTGAGTCGGGCGTGTCGTAGAAGCGGAGTTCGATCGGCTGGCCGGTCTGCTCGGCGGCACCCTTGTACCGAGGATTGGGCGAGAGGGAGAGCTTCTCGCCCTTCGTGTAGGAGACGAGACCGTACGGTCCGGTCCCGTCGATCCGGCCGTCCGAGCGCAGGGAGTCAGCCGGGTACGTGGTCGAGTCGACGATCGAGCCCGCCCCGGTCGTCAGCTTGAAGGGGAACGTGGCGTCCGGTGCGGTCAGTCGGAAAGTGACGGTCCGGTCGCGGGCGTCCATTGTCTCGATGGTGTCCAGAAGGGATGACGGTCCCACGTCGGAATCTATCTTCTTGACGCGTTCGAAAGAAAACGTGACGTCAGTTGCGGTCATTCTGCGTCCACTGGGGAAGGTGATGTCATCCCGCAGCCGGCATCGGTAGGTGCGGAGGCCGGAGTCGGTGAAGGAGCAGCTTTCGGCAGCGTCCGGAACGGGCTTGGTCACTCCGGGGTCAAGGGTCAGCAGCGTCTGGAAGACATTGCTGTAGAGAGCCGTCGAGCCGGAGTCGTAACCACCGGCCGGGTCCAGTGACGTCGGAGGTTCCGTCGTCCCGACTCTGATGGTGGTGCCCTCCTGGCCGCCCGGCGGGTACAGCAGAAAACCGGCTGCCAGTGTCGCGGCGATCACCGTGGGGGTGACGACGGATGCGCGGATGTGCGCGCGAATAGGCCTCATGAGGCTCGTCCTCGCAAGTTCAAGACGAACAGGAAATCTCGATCCCCTGGGGGAGAGAGTGTCGGCCAAGTATGCGCAGGCATCGCGTCCTTCGGGGCCCGACGGTACTTCCGGCACGATGTCTTATGACTGACGCGGCGAAACTGTTATGCCCCGTTCGGTGAGAGGGCCGACAGGGCTCGGCACCCCCTTTCAGCAGCCATTCCGCCTCGTCTCCGGTGGTGCCGCGGACCCGCGTGCACCGGTCCCGCCCACGGTCTTACTCCTCGACACCATTCCCTGTGGCATGTCACCTGTGCCATGTTCCGTGGTGCAGGGCGTGGTCATGCCAAACCGAGAGGCCGTCCGTCTGCCCCTACGGCGGCAGCGCGGCACTCCGCTCCCCGCGCCCTCTCCCCCTTCAGTCGGCCGTGCTCCGCACAGCCGGATCCCTCATGGGAGGCGCAGTGAGAAAGTCACTGGTACGGCGAGGTCTGGGGGCGGCGCTGCCGCTGGCCCTGACCGTCGCCATGAGCGTGGGCCTGCTGTCGCAGCCGGCCGGCGCAGCCGGGAACACCGGCTCCGTCGCGCACGTCGCGGCGGACGATCCGGAGGACGCAGGACCCCCACCCGTAGCGCAGTCCCCCACAGCCGAGACGGAGCACGTCGCGCACGGACGCACGAAGGTGTCCGAGCTTCCGCCACTGGCCGCGAGCAAGGACCCGCTCAAGGAGGTGTACGGCAAGACCGCGAAGGCGCCGGTCCGTCCCTCGAAGTCGATGGAGAAGGCGGTTGCCGGCAAGACCGGCAAGTCCCGTGCACTTGCCGCCGCGTGCAACGTCTCCGACTTCACCAGCCGAAGCGGCGGCGCGCTGGTCCAGCAGATCAAGGCGTCTACAACCGACTGCGTCAACACCCTGTTCAACCTGACCGGGTCGGACGCCTACTACGCCTTCCGCGAGTCGCAGATGACCTCGGTCGCCTACGCCCTGCGCGACGGCTCGACGTCCTACCCGGGTAACGCCTCCACCGGTATGCCGCAGCTCGTGCTCTACCTGCGCGCCGGCTACTACGTCCACTACTACAACGCGAGCACGGTGGGCTCCTACGGCAGCAGCCTGCAGACCGCGATACGCGCCGGGCTCGACGCCTTCTACGCCAGCCCGCGCTCACGCGACGTCAACGACGCCAACGGCGAGACGCTCGCCGAGGCGGTCACGCTCATCGACAGTGCCGAGGAGAACGCCCGCTACATCCACGTCGTCAAGCGCCTGCTGGCGGATTACGACTCCACCTGGAACTCCTCCTGGTGGATGCTCAACGCGGTCAACAACGTGTACACCGTGACCTTCCGCGGCCATCAGGTGCCCGCGTTCGTGAGTGCCGTGCAGTCGGACCCCAGTCTGATCGACGCGCTCTACAACTTCGCGAGCGGCCACCTCGCGCTGCTGGGAACGAACCAGTCCTACCTCACGTCGAACGCGGGACGCGAACTCGGCAGGTTCCTGCAGCACTCGCCACTGCGCTCCAAGGTCCGCCCCCTGGCCGCGGGCCTGCTCAACTCCAGCTCCATCAAGGGCCGAACGGCCCCGCTGTGGGTCGGTGTGGCCGAGATGACCGACTACTACGACAAGGCCAACTGCTCCTACTACGGCACCTGCGACCTCCAGGCCCAATTGGCCCGCGCCGTCCTGACGGTGACCTACCCCTGCAGCTCCAGCATCACCATCAAGGCGCAGCAGATGACCTCGGGCGAGCTGTCCTCCAGCTGCAGCAGCCTGCGCAACCAGGACGCCTACTTCCACAACGTGGCCCGTGACAACGGCCCCGTCGCGAACGACAACAACAGCACCATCGAGGTCGTGGTCTTCGACTCCAGCACCGACTACCAGACCTACGCCGGCGCCATGTACGGGATCGACACCAACAACGGCGGCATGTACCTGGAAGGGAACCCGTCGGCGGCCGGCAACCAGCCGCGATTCATCGCCTACGAGGCCGAGTGGCTGCGGCCCGACTTCCAGATCTGGAACCTCAACCACGAGTACACGCACTACCTCGACGGCCGCTTCAACATGTACGGCGACTTCAACGCCAACATCACCACCCCGACCATCTGGTGGATCGAAGGCTTCGCCGAGTACGTCTCCTACTCCTACCGCGGTCTCCCCTATACGGAGGCGACGACCGAAGCAGGCCGTCGCACGTACGCGCTGAGCACCTTGTTCGACACCACGTACAGCCACGACACCACGCGCATCTACCGCTGGGGCTACCTCGCCGTGCGGTACATGCTCGAGAACCACCGCGCCGACATGGACACCGTCCTCGGCTACTACCGCGCGGGAAACTGGAACGCCGCACGTTCCTACCTGACCGGCACCATCGGCACCCGCTACGACAACGACTGGTACACCTGGCTGGCGGCCTGCGCGGCCGGCAACTGCGGAGGCGGGGGCACCAACCCGCCCGGCAACCAGGCGCCCACCGCCGCGTTCACCACCGCCGTCCAGGGCCTGGACGTCACCTTCACCGACCAGTCCACGGACGCCGACGGCACCATCGCCTCCCGGTCCTGGAGCTTCGGTGACGGCACCACCTCCACGGCCACCAACCCCGTCAAGAGGTACGGGTCGGCCGGGTCCTACACGGTGAAGCTGACCGTCACCGACGACAAGGGAGCCACCGCCACCGCAACGAGGACGGTCACCGTAGCCAGCGGCGGAGGCGGCGGCACCGAGTGCACCGGAACAGACACCCGGGAACTGGGCCAGAACTGCCAACGCGGCAACCAGTCCGCCACCACCGGTAACTACGCCTACCTTTACCTCTACGTCCCGGCCGGCACCACCCAGCTGAAGATCACCACCTCCGGCGGGACGGGCGACGCGGACCTCTACTACAGCACCAGCGGCTGGCCCGGCACCACGAGCTACACGCAGCGTGCGACGGGATCCGGCAACAACCACACCCTGACCATCAACAACCCGCCGGCCGGAGCCAACTACATCAGCCTGCACGCCGTGAGCAGCTTCAGCGGCGTCACCGTGAGTTCCGCCTACTGACCCACGCTTCCCGCACCAAGGTACGACCCCCACGACGGCCCGGGGCGGCTCTCCCCGCCCCGGGCTGCGTCCGGGGCGACGGCAGAAGGGGAGACCTCCGTCGCCCCGGACCGCGAACACACCGCCCGCCCCCACACGGGCATCCGACCTCCCAGGCGGCAGAGCGTGAAGGCATCACCCGCACGCAGGCGCCGCCGAGCCATGAGGTCCCTCATCGCGTCCGTCGGCCTCACCTGCGCACTCGCCACACCCGCCGTCGGCAGCGGTGAGAGGACACGCCGCGGCTCGGCGCCTCGCAACAGCGCTGCGTGAGCGCCTGGGTTCCCGCTTCGCAGGAGCCTGGATCGACCAGAAGCACGGCGGCAGGCTGACCGTGGCCGTCACCCGGTCGACGGCCACCGCCCCCGTCGAGGTCCGGCCCGCTCAGGCTCGGGCCCCCGACGACGACCACCGTCGTCGTCGACCGCAGCCTGCGGCAACTCGACAGCATGCCCGCAGAGTTGGCCCACCCTATGGCCGCGGGGAACAAGGGCGCCGCCCACGGTCTGCAGTCTGCTGTGGTGGTGCAGGACAACAAGGCGTCCGGACCTGCCACGGGGCATGACCCTCACCCTCGCCCAGCACACAGTGGTGGAGTGGGGTGAGGCGGACTCTCGGGGAGGGCCGCGAGGTCAGCACCTACGCGCACGCCTCCGAACCCTCTTCGGCTGCGGGATGGGTCTACCCGTCGACCCGCATCACCGGCTGAGACTACGACGACGGCGGCCGGTACGTGTGCGAGCAGGACTCCACGACCGGTTACACCTGCGGGCAGATCACCGTGGTCGGCGTCCTTCCCGTACTCTGCTCGTCCGTCACGCAGCGGAGCGTCGACGGGGGCGTGGCACGCCGTGCATGCCGCAGTGCAGCGGAACACGTCGGCTGATCAGACCGTACCGGGGAGTGCCTTTCCGGCTCCGCTCGCGGGACGGGCGGGTGCGTAGGCGCGTGTCACCCACTTCTGGAAGTGCGGAGCCTGCGACAGCAGCTGCCAGTGGGTGCGTACGGCATGGTGGTGCACCACCTCGACGACCGGCGCCTCGACCGAGTCCCGCCGCCAGACGAGCAGATGCCGCTGCCACAATGGATCCCCCACGAGGGGTTTGACCAGCACTCCGCCCACCGGGCGCATGGTGGGCTGGACGGCGGCCACCCCCAGCCCCTTGGCTATCATCGACTGCAGTTGGTCGAGCATGTGGAACTCGTGTGTGACGGCGGGCCTGAATCCTGCGGCCCCGCACGCGTCGTAGAAGGCGCCGGGCCAGCCCACCCCGTCGTCCGCGGAGACGAACCACGCGTCCTCCGACAGGTCGGCCAAGGACACCTCCAGCCGTTGCGCCAGTGGGTGGTCTGCGGGCGTGGCCACGAACACCGGGACGGTCCTGATCGCCCGGTGATCCAGCTTCGGTGAGTGACGAAGAGGGAGTCCAGGGTAGTCGCACCCCAAGGCGACGTCGAGTTCGCCGGCCTCAAGGAGGCCGAGGAGTTCTCCGGTGGCGTACACACTGCTGACGGAGACGGTCAGATCGGGGCAGGCGTCGCGGAGGACGTCGAGCAAGGTGGGCACCACCGGTGTGTTGATGGCACCGAGGCGAAGCCGACGTGTCGTCCCGGACGAGCGGGGCGGCCGCAGACGCGCGAGATCGTCGGAGAGCGCCAGGATCTCCCGGGCCCGGCCGACGACCTGGGCGCCGTAGGCGGTGAGTTCCACGCCCGTGCTGCTTCGCAGGAAGACACCCGCGCCGAGCAGCCCCTCGATGCGGCGCAGTTGGGTACTCATCGCCGGCTGGGTGTACCCGAGCGCCGCGGCGGCCCGGCCGACACCCCCCGCGTCGGCTATGGCGCACAGCACACGCAAGTGGCGCAGCTCAAGTTCCACGCAGGCACCTCGCTCCGGGCGAACAGAGGTCCATTATGCGCCACGAAGAAGTGGGTGGGAAATCCGAGACGGTCCGACGCCTTCGGTCGACCAGCAGGCCGAGGGTCCGAGGGTTATGGGTGAGCCGGAGTCTCTGGTATGGCCTGGCCGGTTGTTTGCGTTTGACCGCCGTGCAAGTCTCGGACCTGCGTGTTGTTCCGCAGAGGCGACTGCGGAAGCCTGAAGCGCACCGCCTTCGAGGAGCGACATCATGCCTCACACCTGCATCAGCTTCACCGTCGAAGCGACCGGGGCCGCGGTTCACCGCGCCCGCCACCGCGTCTCCACCGCGTTGAGCTGGTGGGGAGGGCCGGTCGAGGATGATCTCCGCTTCAGCGTGGAACTCGTGACCTCCGAGCTCCTCACCAACGGGCTGCGGCACGCCGGCGGGCCCATGACCGTCGAGTTGACGCTGGTGCACGACATGGTCGTCGTCGCGGTCCTCGACGACAGCCGGGAGCTCCCGCGGCCTCGGCTGACAGAGGTGGACGACGAGTACGGGCGGGGACTCGCCCTGATCGAGGACCTCAGTCTGATACGGGGAGCCGAGACGACTTCCCGCGGTAAGCGCTGCTGGGCGGTTCTGCCGCTGCGGACGCCGCAGGAGCCGGTTGCCGAGCCGGCTCCGGCTGAGGAGGCGGACCCCGGCTTCGCGGCGGACCGGGAACGCTGGTCACTGGCTCCGCAGGGGAGCGGACTGCTGGCGAGTCTGTTTCCGGCGAAGTGAGCTCGTTCTCTCGGTCGGCCCCGGGAGCCGACCCACAGCAGGCGGGTATGCCTGCGGGCGCGAAACCGCTCGTTTTGACGCTCTGGCTGCCCTCAACCTGCACAGCGAGCCGATAAACCGCCTCTGCCCTGGCCTCTTCTTCGGCTTGCTCGGACCGACCTTGTTCCGATGACGTCGCACGTGGAGTGCGCCGCTGGCGCGACCGGGCCACCGCCCGCGCCGAGATCTTCACCTTTGTCGGGATCTTCTACAACCGCAAGCGGCTACGGAAGCACCCGCATGGAGCTACCTGACGCCGCTGGAGATCCGGCAACGGTACGAGCAAGGAAACGCCCTCGCGGCGTAAGCATCGAGTGTCCAACGTCACGGGGGAAGTCCAGCTGCTGCGGCGTCGCCAGACAGCATGAGGTCGAGCAATGCGGTGTGCTCCTGCACGGAGGCCACCAGCGCCCCGGCTTCCGCGAGCTCAGAGAATCCGTATGGTCGGGAGCGCTTTCGCACGTCGGCCACAGTATCGACGAGGCGGGAATGGCCGCAGGGCGAGCAGGCCGAGATGGAAACGACGGTTTGATCTCAAGTCGGCGATGAGGTCGCCGGTGCTTGCGGCGGCCACGATCTCCTCGGCTACGGGGCGCACGGCCTCGAGCTCTTCCCATGAGGCCGACCGGGCGACCCGGCCGACGGTCGGGATCCCGATGAGAGGAAGCCGGGGCGGGCGCGAGGATCGCGCCCGCCCCGGCGGTCGGCGGTGGATCAGGGCTCAGTACTCGGTCTTGACCGTCGCTCCGGAGAAGTCCGCGGCAGCGGCCAGGCTGATGTAGTTCCAGCCGGCGGGCGGATTGGTGATGGTGAGTGTTTCGCTGTTGCCTGCGCCTGTGGACCTGCTGGTGTAGCTGGAGGTGGTGGCCCAGGTGCTGTTGCTGTAGTAGAGATCGGCGTTGCCGGTGCCACCGGACGAGGTGACCTTCAGCTGCTGGACGCCGGCGGGGAGGTAGATGTAGAGGTAGGCGTAGTTCCCCGCAGTCGCGGACAGGTTGCTTCGCTTGCAGTTGCGGCCGAGTTCCCGCCCGTCGCTGCTGGTGCACTCGGGAGTGGCGTCCGCGCCGCCGACGGCGATGCTCTGGGTCGCGGTGCTGGTCGCGCCCTTGTCGTCGGTGACCTTCAACGTCACGGTGTAGGTGCCTGCCGCCGTGTAGGTCTTGGCCGGGTTGGCCGTGGCGGAGGTGGTTCCGTCGCCGAAGCTCCACGAACGGGAGGCGATGGTCCCGTCGGAGTCCGTCGAGCGGTCGGTGAAGTTGGCCGTCAGACCACTGACGGACACCGCGAACGCCGCAGTGGGAGCCTGGTTGCCCGGCGGGGTGGTGGAGCCCCCGCAGTCGCCGGCTGCGCACCGGGACAGCCAGTTGTACCAGTCGCTGTCGTAGCGGGTACCGATGCTGCCGGTGAGGTAGGCGCGGGCAGTGTTCCAGTTGCCGGTGCGGTAGTACCCGAGGACGGTGTCCAGTTCGGCGCGGTGGGACTGGAGCATGTAGCGCACGGCGAGGTAGCCCCAGCGGTACACACGTGTGCTGTCGTGACTGTAGGTCGTGTCGAACAGCGTGCTCAGCGCATAGGTGCGCCTGCCGGCTTCGGTGATGGCCGCGTCGTAGCGCAGGTTGCGGTAGGAGTAGGACACGTACTCGGCGAAGCCCTCGATCCACCAGATGGTGGGGGTCGATACGTTGGCGTTGAAGTCGCCGTACATGTTGAAGCGGCCGTCGAGGTAGTGCGTGTACTCGTGGTTGAGGTTCCAGATCTCGAAGTCCGGACGCGCCCACTCGGCCTCGTAGGCGATGAACCTGGCCTGGTTGCCGGCCGCGGAGGGGTTCCCCTCGAGGTACATGCCGCCGTTGTTGGTGTTGATGCCCCAGTCGGCCCCGGCGTAGGTCTGGTAGTCGGTGCTGCTGTTGTAGACGACCACTTCCAGGCTGGTGTTGCGGTCACCCGCGACAGGCCCGTTGTCCTTGGCGATGCTGTGGAAGTAGGCATCCTGGTCGGCCAGGCTCCGGCAGGTGGACGCCAGCTGTGCCGAGGTCATCTCCTGGGCGCGGATACGCAGGCTCGCGCTGCAGGTGTGGTTGATCACCAACACGCTGCTCGCCAGGCGCTGTTGGAGGTTGCAGGTGCCGTAGAGGCTGCACTTGGACTTGTCGTAGCTCTCGGTCATCTCGGCAAGGCCCACCCACAGCGGAGCAGTGGTGCCCTTGAGGGAGCTCTTGGCCAGCAACGCGGCCACCTGGGGACGAGTTGTCTCCCGGGTAGCGGTGTGCTGCAGGAACCGGGCGAGTTCACGTCCGGCGTTGGACGCGAGGTAGCTCCGGTCGGTGCCGAGCAGGTTCTTGTGCGAGGAAGCGAAGCCGTACAGGGCCTTCAGGACGCTCCGGTCGGAAGACACCGCGGTGACGAAGCCCGGCACCTGGTGGCCACGGAAGAGAACGGTGTGGACGTTGTTGACCGCGGTGAGCATCCACCAGGACGAGTCGTACGTGCTGTTGTAGTCCTTCAGCAGCCGCTTGACGACGTACAGGTAGCGGGCGTTCTCCTCGGAGCTGTCGATCAGGGTGACTGCTTCGGCCAGGACCTCGCCGTTGGCGTCGGTGACGTCCTGCGAACGGGGGCTGGCGAAGAACGCGTCGAGACCGGCACGGACGGCGGTGCGCAGCTTCGGGCCGTAAGCACCCACTGTGGCCTCGTCGTGCCAGTGCGCGTAGTAGCCGGCGCGCAGGTAGAGCAGGAGCTGGGTCATGCCGGTGCTGCTGTCACCCGGGTAGGCGGCGGAGCCGTCCCGCAGTGCGTAGGCGACGCTCGTCATCCGGTCCTCGCGGAAGGCCCGCTGCGCGCTGCTTTCGCTGAGGTCGAAGAGCGTGTCGATGCACTCGGTCGTGGACGTCCTGACCTGCTTGACCAGGCTGCTGCCCGAACGGCTGGTGAAGTCTGCCGGGCTGCAGCCCGCGGCGGCTCCCTTCCCCTTACCAGCAGCCTTCCTGTCCGAAGACTCGTTCATGGAGGGCCTCTTGAAGGGGGGGAGGGGAGACCGGGCTGTCGTAGTCCCGACGCACCACGTCTGTGGCCGATGAAAGCGGCGCCCGTTCTTCTACCGGCAGCGGCTTGCCGTGCACGTGCTCGGGGTCTTCTCCCAGTGCCGCATGCAACGAAGCCTGCGGAGGTATGCCCTCGTGCGCCCGTTCGCCGTCCGATGTCTGGATCGGACGGCTCAATGCGGCATAGCTCGGGGCTGACAGCAGGCCTATCCCGAGGCACAACGCAAGTATCAGTGCGCCCAGCCTCGCGATGCTTGGTCGCTCGAAGTTTCTTTTCACTCACTGCCTCCAGAAGGAGCAGCCGTGCGGATGACACGGCTCAGGTGGTCATCCCGGCCGTCCGGAGAAGCGCTCGGGAGAGGCGACTTCTCCGGACGGCCGGTGAGAGTGCAATGCGACAGGTGACATTGCACTCTCGTCTTTGATGTGAGCGGGAAACTGCCCTGGGCTTCGCCGCTCTTCGGCCAGGCTGGCCTTCCTGCCTTCGCCTTACTGAGGCGGCGTCATTGCGGGGGTCAGCCGGCCAGCAGGCTGACTCCCAGGGAGGAGAGGGCCCGGCTGATGGGTTCGTGGATCATGCCGCATCCGCTGTTGGGACCACCGCTGAGGATTCCGTGCGCGGTCGAGCCGTCGTAGACGCCACTGCCGCTGTCCCCGGGCGACACGCACGCCGTGCTCCAGGTCATCCCGGTCAGGGTGCGTCCGGGGTACTGGACGGTGGCGTTGACATCCGTGATCTGCCCGCAGGTGTAGCCGGTGGTGGAGCCCTGCTTGCACACGTACTGACCCACGTAGTCGTAGTCCCAGTTGCGGATGGGTTGGGTGGTGTAGACCCAGCCTCGCGGCTGCCAGAAGGCGGTGTCGCTGATCCGGACGATCGCGTAGTCGCCGTAGTAGCCGAAGTGGTGGTTCGCCGTGCTGCCTACGCCCTGGTAGCCGTAGCTGTAGGTCGGTACCTCCCAGTAGGAGGCGGCCTCGGTGCAGTGACCGGCCGTCATCATGTAGTAGCCGGAGCGGTCATAGGCCATGAACGCACTGGTGCAGCGGGTGTTGCCGCCGTAGATGGCCAGCCCCGAGCGCAGCGGAGGATCGCACGAGTACTGCCCGCCGCAGTACAGCGGCCGGGACGCGTGCCGGTAGCTGTCGACGACCAGCGCGTCTCCGAACGTGCGCTCGGCCCAGCGCACGACGCGCCGTTGCTCGTCCGTCAGCTTCTTTCCTCGCGGAAGATCCAACCGCAGAGCGTTCTTCTCGGTCACCACCGCGGACTGCAGGCCGTGCTGCGCCGCCTTGTTCGCCTTGGCGATCCGCTTGCTCAGCGAGGCCGACATCGACTGCAGCTCACTCATGCTGCGATCGACGACCACGGTGTCGACCGGGGACTTGCCTGAAGCCGCAGCGGTCACCGATGAGGCCGAGGCCTTCTCGGTCACTGCGACCTTCAGCTTTCCGCCGTCCTGGTGGTCCACCCAGGCCCCGCCGAACCGCTCGCCCAGTTTCGTGCGTAGTTCGGTGATGACAGCGGTCTGTTCGTCCTGCCGGGCTATGCGGCGTTGTCCTTCTGCGACCGGGATGCCGTAGTCCTCGACCAGTTGGGTCACTGCGGCTTTCTGCTGTGCGTTCGGGGCCGGCTGGTCCGAGGTGTTCTCAGCGGCCGAGGTCGTCGGCGCGAGAAGGAGCGTGGCGATCAACGCAGCCACTGCTGCTATCGGCCCTGACAGCCGTAACGGAGCACTGTGCACGGAGCACCTCCATGTGGTGGGACCGATGCCGGGCCCGGGCCCTTGCCTGTGTCTGGACGGATGCCCGGCGTCGGGGACATGACAGGAACAATATGGAGGGTGACATGTCACATGGCAAGAGCGAATCGTCTCCTGGCAGCGTCCGAGCAACTGCGCACGGTGATAGGTCCTGGTGGCACGTTCGGTCACGTGCGGAAGTCTTGTCGCCTGAGGGCCCCTGGAGGCGAAGAAGTCACAGAGGTCCTGCGCGCCAAGTAGCGCTTCCTGGCGGATGCCTCGTGGCTCAGCAGCTTCAAGCGGCCGGGGGAGGGCAGGCAGAGCGCGGTCTCCGACAGGGCAGGGCCTGTCGGAGACCGCGCTCGTTGCGATGGCCGGCTAGCTCACGGCTAGCTCTCCAGCAGCCGGGCCATCCACTCCTCCACATCGGCGGCGTTGCGGGGCAGGGCGTCCGAGAGAAGCTTCGCGCCGTCCGCGGTGATCAACAGATCGTCCTCGATACGCACCCCCATGCCTCGCAGTTCCAGCGGCAGTGTCTCGTCGTCGGGCTGCAGATAGAGGCCGGGCTCGACCGTGAGGACATGGCCCTCCTCCAGGACTCCGTCCAGGTAGGTTTCCGCTCGCGCCTGTGCGCAGTCATGGACATCGATGCCGAGCATGTGACCGCTGCTGCACAGCGTGTAGCGGCGGTGCAGGCCGCTGTCCTCGTCCAGCGCCCTCTCGGGTGGCAGGCGCAGGATGCCCCACTCGTGCAGACCCTCGGCTATGACGCGCATGGCCTCCCGGTGGAAGTCGCGGAACCTGGCCCCAGGCTTCAGGACGGCGATGGCGGCCTCCTGGGCTGCGAGGACCAGGTCGTAGACGTCTCTCTGGGCAGCGGAGAAGCGACCGGACAGGGGCAGGGTGCGCGTGATGTCCGCCGTGTACAGGGTGTCGGTCTCCACGCCTGCGTCCAGGAGCAGCAGCTGCGAGGGGTCAAGCGCGCCGTCGTTGCGGATCCAGTGCAGGACACAGGCGTGAGCACCGGAAGCAGCGATGGTGTCGTAGCCGGTCCCGTTCCCCTCCGCTCGCGCACGAAGGTTGAACACGCCCTCGATCCAGCGTTCACCGCGGGGGTGCCGCAGAGCTTGCGGCAGCGCCCGCACCACGTCGTCGAAACCCGCGGTGGTGTGCTGGATGGCCAGCTGCAGCTGGCCGACCTCCCAAGGTTCCTTGACGAGGCGGAGCTCTGACAGAACAGTCTCCAGCTCGGTGTCCCGCGCCTCGGTGCGGCCCTCCGGGGACGCCAGGTCCTCCAGCACCGGGTCCACCCCGGCCAGCAGGCGGGTGGGCGGTCGGGAACCGGCAAACGTCGTGGGCAGATCGTCCAGGTGCTCGCTGCGCAGGCCGGTCATCATCGTCGTCTCGTCGAGGTCAGGGCGGCGGCCCACCCAGAACTCCCCGTAACGGCGGTCGCGGTAGAAGCCGCTGCTGTCACGCGGCGAGCGCGGGCGGACGTAGAGCACCGCCTCGTGCCCTTCCGAGCCTGTCGGCTCGAGGACCAGTACATGACCGGGCTGGTCCTCCCCGGTCAGACCGGTCAGCCAGGCGTAGGCGCTGTGCGGTCGGAAACGGTGATCGGTGTCGTTGGAGCGGACCTTGAGGACCCCGGCAGGCACGACGAGCCGCTCACCTGGAAAGCGGGCCGAGAGCCGCTCGCGGCGGGCGGGGAGATGGGCGTGTCCCGGCACTCGGGTGTCCGGCGGGAGCGGGGAGGGTGCCCAGCCGGCGGACATGAAGACGTCCAGGGCTGTGGAGACGGGCAGATCATGACTGCGGGTGTGCGGGCGGGCGATGTCGTCGGACGGCACTGAGCTCCTTCGAGAACGGGGCGGGAAGAGGGCGGCACATCCGAGGCAGGACACAGCTCGGTAACGGACAGGCCTACCCCTTGGCTATAAAATTTCACATTACTATGTTACGGGTCACACCTCATAGGTGTCGGTGCTTCCCACCGCCTCCAGCAAGGAGTGGCACATGATCCGCAACGCTCGCGTCCTGGCCGCATCCCTCGGCGCCTCCCTGTCCCTCGTCGTCGTGGGTGCCTGTACCGATCAGGCAGGCCACGACTCCAAGGCGAACCGGCCGGACTTCACGACCGGAACCGTCATCGGCGGTACCCCGAAGAAGGGCGGCACCCTCACCGTGCTGTCCAATCAGGACTTCGCCCACCTCGACCCCGCACGCAACTGGGTGATGCCCACCATGGACTTCGGCACCCGGCTGCTGTACCGCACCCTGACCACGTTCAAGGCCGAACCGGGGGAGAAGGGGAGCGAGATCGTCCCCGACCTCGCCACCGACCTGGGCAGGTCCTCCGACGGGGGCAGGACCTGGACCTTCACACTCAAGCCCGGCCTCAAGTACGAGGACGGCACCCCCATCAAGGCCCGCGACATCAAGTACAACGTGGAGCGCTCCTTCGCCCCGGACCTCGCGGGAGGCCCCGATTACGCCCAGCAGTACCTGGCTGATGTCGAGGGATACGCCGGGCCGCTGCAAGGAAAACACCTGGACTCGATCAGGACCCCCGACGACCGCACCATCGTCTTCTCGCTGCGCAGACCGGTCGCCGAGTTCTCCTACACGGTCACGCTGCCCACCTTCTCTCCCGTTCCCCAGTCACAGGAGAAGGGTGTCCAGTACGACCTGCGCCCCTTCTCCTCGGGGCCCTACAAGATCGACAGCTATGCGCGTGGCAAGAAGCTGGTCCTGGTCCGCAACCCCCACTGGGACCCTGGCACCGATCCGGTACGCAAGGCCTACCCCGACCGGATCGTCGTGGTCCAGGGACTGAAGGGCGGCCAGATCGATGACCGGATCATCGCCAGCCAGGGAGCCGACGCATCCGCGGTCGAGTGGTCCGACATGCAGCCGTCCAGCATCTCCAAGGTACTCACCAGGCCGGAGATCAAGAAACGGCTGTCTGCCGAACGGACCGGCTGCACCGACATGCTCGCTCTGAACACCTCTCGCCCGCCCTTCGACAACCTCAAGCTGCGACAGGCAATGCAGTACGCCGTCGACAAGCAGGCACAGGTGACTGCCAACGGCGGACCAGCCCTCAACGACGTCGCAACCGGCTACCTCCCACCGGCTCTGACCGGCAATCAGGTCGCTGACCCGGTCTACGGCACATCGGACACGGGGGACGTGGACCGCGCCAAGAAGCTCCTCGCCGAGGGGGGCAAGCCTGCGGGCTTCTCCGCGACCATCACCGTCTCGACCGGGGACAAGACCCGTGCTGAGGCACTTCAGCAGAGCCTGTCCCGGATCGATGTCCGTCTGAAGATCCAGACCGTCGACCCCTCGGTGTACTACGACACCATCGGCGACACCAAGAACGCCCCGGACATGGTCATCAGCGGCTGGTGTCCCGACTACCCCTCTGGTTCCACCTTCCTGCCCTTCGTGTTCGACGGCCGAACCATCAAGGAGAAGGGAAACCAGGGCAACGTCTCCCAGTTCCGCGACGAAGCCGTACAGAAGCGCATGGACGAGATCGCCGAGATGTCCGACGCCGCAAGCGCCAACCAGGCATGGATCGACCTCGACCCCGTGATCCAGCGCAAGTCCCCGGCCGTTCCCCTGCTGTGGGAACGCAAGCCCTTGCTGGTCGGCGACAACATCGCAGGCGCCTTCGGACACGCGGCCTGGACCGGACAGTTCGACTTCGCGGTGATCGGACTCAAGGACCCGGCAAAGAGCCGGGACTGAGAGACACGGACGAACCGCAATGACCCTTCCGCTCAACACTCCCGTGCAGACCGGCACGGCACCACTGCCCGACAACCTCTGGCGGACCACTTGGCGAGGGCTCTGCCGGAACAAGGGCAGCCGCATCGCCCTGGCCACCACCGCGCTCCTGGTCCTGATCGCCCTCACGGCACCACTCCTCAGCCGCCTCGGCGGATGGTCACCCACCGCCTTCGACCCTGATGCCATCGACCCCTATCTCGGCGGGATGCCCCGGGGGCCCCTCGGCGGCATCAGCGCCGAGCACTGGCTCGGCGTGGAACCGGTCACGGGTCGCGACCTGTTCGCACGAGTGGTGCACGGCGCCCAGGTCTCCCTGCTGATCTCATTCGCCGCCACCGCGATCGTCGTCGGTGTGGGCACCGCCGCAGGAATCGTGGCAGGCTACTTCGGCGGCCGCATCGACACCGTGCTGAGCAGGTTGATGGACCTGACCATGTCCTTCCCCTCGCTCATCTTCATGATCGCGATGATGTCCGTCGCCCAGGACGTCAACCGTGTCGTACTGATGACAGTCGTCATCGGCGTCTTCGGATGGCCCGGCATCGCTCGGGTGGTGCGCGGCGAAGCCCTGGCCCTGCGCCACCGCGAGTACGTCGAAGCCGCGCGCGCCTGCGGATCCGGCTCATGGCGCATCCTCACCCGGCAGGTGCTGCCCAACATCGCCGGCCCCATCATCGCCTACACCACCCTCCTGATCCCCGGCATGATCAGCACCGAGGCGGCCCTCAGCTTCCTCGGTGTAGGAGTACGCCCACCCACGTCATCTTGGGGCCAGATGATCGCCGAGGCCGTCGCATACTACGAGACGGACCCGATGTACTTCCTCGTCCCCAGCGCCTTCCTCTTTCTCGCCGTCCTCGCCTTCACCGTGCTCGGCGACGGACTGCGCGACATCCTCGACCCCCAGGGAGGCCGGCAATGATCGTCTACCTGGCGCGCAGGGCTCTTGGCGTGGCTGGGGTGCTGCTCGCCATCTGCGCAGTCACCTTCGTCATCTTCTATCTCCTCCCAGCCGACCCCGCCGCTGCCGCCTGCGGCAAGACATGCAGTCCCGAACGACTCGCAGAGGTACGTCACTTCATGGGACTCGATCAGCCCGTCTGGCGTCAGTTCGGTGACTACCTCACCGGCATCTTCGCCGGCCGGGACCTGGGCAGCGGCCCTCACACCATCCACTGCGGTTTCCCGTGCCTGGGCTACTCCTACGAAAACGCCCTGCCGGTGTGGAGCCTGCTGATGGACCGTCTCCCCGTCTCCGCCTCCCTGGCTTTCGGCGCCGCCTGCATGTGGCTCGTCCTGGGACTGGGCGCAGGGGTGACCGCCGCACTCAAAAAAGGCGGACTGCTCGACCGGACGCTGATGGTAGGCGCCGTGGCCACCGCCTCCCTCCCCGTCTACTTCACCGCGGTCATGCTCATCTACGGGCTGGTCCGGATCGGAGGGCTCCTGCCGTATCCCACGTACATCCCGATAAGCAGCGACCCGTTCGGATGGGCGGCCAACCTTCTGCTCCCCTGGACCGCCCTGGCCCTCCTCTACGCAGCGATGTACGCCCGCCAGAGCCGCAGCTCCATGATCGAGGCCATGACACAGCCGTACATCCGCACTGCCCGGGCAAAGGGCATGCCACGCCGCGTCGTAGTGATCAAACACGGCCTGCGCTCCGCCATGATGCCGGTGATCACCATCTTCGGCATGGATCTCGGAGCCCTGCTCGCCGGTGCCGTCATCACCGAGTCCATCTTCGGCATCCCCGGCGTCGGCCGCCTCTTCTACGATGCTCTGCAGCGCTCCGATCAGCCCGTTGTCCTGGGCGTCACCCTCCTGGCCGCGTTCTTCATCGTGGCAGCCAACGTCGTCATTGACCTGCTGTACGCCGTCATCGACCCCAGGGTGAGGAAATGATGCCGTCCACCACTGAGCCCGGCGTGCCCTTGCTGCGCGTGCGTGACCTGAAGGTCGCCTTCGACACCCCCGCCGGCACGGTCCAGGCAGTCGATGGGGTCTCTTTCACTGTCGAAGCGGGCCGCACCCTGGGCCTCGTGGGAGAGTCCGGCTCCGGTAAGTCGGTCACCTCACTGGCCGTTATGGGCCTGCACCAACGGGCACAGGTCAGTGGATCGATCACCTTGGCCGGACAGGAACTGCTTCCTCTCACTGATCATCAGTTCAGCCGGCTGCGAGGGCGGAAGATGGCCATGGTCTTCCAGGACCCTCTGTCCGCGCTGCACCCCGCCTACACAGTCGGCGAACAGATCGCCGAGGCCCATCGGCACCACTTCGGCACCCGCAGGCGAGCCGCTCGCCGACAAGCTGTGGACATGCTCGGTGAGGTCGGCATACCCGAGCCTGCCCGCAGGGCAGGTGAGTACCCTCACCAGTTCTCCGGCGGCATGCGCCAGCGCGCCATGATTGCCATGGCCCTGTCCTGCGAACCGGACCTGCTCATCGCCGACGAACCCACCACCGCGCTCGACGTCACCGTCCAGGCTCAGATCCTCGAACTCATCGCAAGAGTGCAGCAGGAGAGGCGGCTGGGCGTCCTGATGATCACCCACGACCTGGGCGTGGTGGCGCGTGTCGCCAACGACGTGCTCGTCATGTACGGCGGCCGGGCCGCTGAACAAGCTCCGGTCGATGACCTCTTCCTGCGACCTGCCCATCCCTATACCCGCGGCTTGCTGGAATCCTTGCCGCGCCTGGACGATCCCGATGATGCACCGCTACGCGTCATCCCCGGCAGTCCGCCCTCACTTGCCGCCCCGATATCCGGCTGTCCCTTCGCCCCTCGTTGCCCTCAGGCAGAAAGAGCTGAAGAACTGGTCCGCGCCCGCTGCACAGGGGAACGGCCCCGGCCACAGAAGCACTCTTCCGGCCGATCGGTGTCCTGCCACCTGCCCTTGCTCCCCGCCGTGAGGCCCCGACCCGCCCTGCCTCACAGCGAAGACGATCAGGAGGAGAAGACCCGATGATCCATGCTCGACGAGACTCCCAGAGTCCAGAGGAACGGACCGCTGCCGTCGAGACGCCCCTGATGTCCGTCCGCGGGCTGACCAAAGCCTTCCCGGGCCGCCGCGTCCGGGGCCGGGCCGCCGCTCCGGTCCGAGCAGTGGACGGGGTGGACCTCGACCTGGCGAGGGGCGAAACGCTCGGCCTGGTCGGTGAGTCCGGATGCGGGAAGTCCACTACCGGACGCATGCTTGTGCGTCTCCTGGAACCCACTGCCGGCACAGTCGAGTTCGAGGGGCGGGACATCACACACGCCTCATCGCGTGAACTGAGGCCTGTACGCCGGCGTCTGCAGATCATTTTTCAAGACCCCTATGCCTCCCTCAACCCCCGGCAGACCATCGCCCGTATCATCGCCGAACCCTTGCTGGTCCAGGGCTCCTCCGCACGGGCCGCACGGCTGAGGGCCGCGGAACTGCTGGCGATGGTGGGCCTCGGCGATGAACATCTGGACCGTTACCCGCACCAGTTCTCCGGAGGCCAGGCGCAACGCGTCGGCATCGCGCGAGCCCTGGCCACCGGACCCCGCCTCGTCATCGCCGACGAACCCGTCTCGGCGCTCGACGTCTCCGTGCAAGCCCAAGTGGTCAACCTGATGGAACGTCTTCAACGCGAGCTCGACCTGGCCTTCCTCTTCATCGCGCACGATCTGTCTGTCGTCAAGCGGGTATGCGACCGGGTGGCGGTGATGTACCTCGGTCGTATCGTCGAGATCGGTGACAAGCACGAGGTTTACACTGCGGCGGCCCATCCCTACACCCGTGCGCTGCTCTCGGCTGTACCGCTGCCCGATCCCGCACAGGAGCGTCGTAGAGAGAGGATCATTCTTCTGGGCGACCCGCCCAGTCCGGCCGCGCCCCCGACGGGCTGCAGCTTCCACCCACGTTGCCCGAAGGCACAGCCGGTCTGCCGCACCGAACAGCCTTCTCTGCAGGTTGTCGGCTCGGGAATGCGTAAGGCGGCTTGTCACTTCCCCGAGATCCAGTGAAACCTGCGTATGTCACCAAGGGATATGAAGACCGGGTGCACGGCGCCGGTGATCCCGGTCTCGCGCATGAGGCGTTCGACGGTGCAGCGGGCTACCTCGTGGCCCTGACGGTTCAGTTCCCGCCAGATCCTCCTGGCCCTCACCGGGGTCTGAAACGAGCGGTGCAACCAGGGCGGTTGGGGGGACTGACGGGCTGCGGAGAGGCGGCCGTCGAAGGTGATGTCGAAGGCGTTCAGGGCGGTCTTCCAGGGCATGGTCCAGCGGGCCTGGTCCTTGCCGGTGGGGTCCAGGCTCACTGAACTGCTCCGGGTTCGATAGACATGGCCGCCCCGGGCCCCGCGACGACTCGACCGCCCATTGGGAGACGTGACTCGATCGCTGCATAGGCCAACGTCGGCGAGGTCGTCCGCTGGGTTGACGTGACGACGAGCCGGCGGAGGTGACCGTGTTGGTGATCAACACGGACGGCGACCGGCTGCTGTCCCGCCGCGTCCAGAACGACGGGTCTGAACTGCTGGAACTCATTGGCGATGTCCTGGCGATATCCACCGACGTGCTCTGGGCGGTCGACCTCAACCACGGCGGAGACATGGACGTCTTCGGCAGCGCCGACCGCCTGGCGGGTTTCGCCGTTCTGGCTCCGCAGCCCCGTGACTCCGGCCGCGTCGGCGGCAACCTGCGCAGACCCCGCCGCTACCATCGCGGACTGTTGTGGGCCATGTACCTCTCGGCGATGGCCGGCCTGCCCGGCCTCCAAGACGTACTACCGGCGCAAGCGGAGCGAGGGGAGGGGACACAAGCAGGCCCTGCTCGCGCTCGCACGCCGTCGCCTCAACGTCCTGTGGGCCATGATCCGTGACGGTCAGTGCCATCAAAGTTCACCTCCCGTCACGGTTGCGGCTTGACAACACGATGGGGATGTCCTTCCCGCGCGTTCGAGCTCGGCGTGCACCGTGAGTAGATCGCCGGCACGTACCGGGGCCAGGAACGCCATCCCGTCGACAGAGGCGGTCACCGGGGGCCCGTGGGCGTGTCGTCCGGCGGCAGCCGCAGCTGCGTCGTCGATCAGCTTCATCACCACTCCGCCGTGGATGGTGCCGTACAGGTTGGTGTCGTGTTCGCTCATGATGTGCGCGAGCGTCACCCGTGATGCGGCCGGGTGCTTCGTGTCGGTGGGCAGGGTGGCATGTCGGTCGGCCACGTCAACTCTCCTTCGCGAGTCGGGACAAGGGCGGAACCGCATGCGAGTACGGGTGCGCGGGCAGGTGGCAGGTCTTCGGACTCGCGGGCACGTCTCGTCGTACGAGGCTCCTGCCGGCCGTCGCTTCCCAGGCCCGGTACGTCGGACCCAGTGCGTATGACGGCGGTCGTTTCCGCTCACCGCTGCGGGGCAGTCCCGGTGTCCCACCGGGTTCCCTCTCACGACGCCCTGCCGTGGGGGCCCCATGCCTTCAGGGCTATGGGGGAGGGCGGGGCGAACCAGCTGCGCGCGCGATCCTACGGGCCGCGTCTCGTCGTTCGGGGCCTGGGGCCGCCCTCAGTTCGCTGCCACCGTGCCCAGGAAGCGGATGTGCGGCCGGTCGCCCGGGCCGGAGCGGGTGACCTCGGTGCGTACGCCGTACACGTCGGCGATCAAGGGCTCGGTCAATGTGTCGCCCGGGGTTCCGGCAGCGACCACCCGGCCGCCCCTGAGGACGACGACCTGGTCGCAGTACATGGCCGCCAGGTTCAGGTCGTGCAGGGCGACGACGCTGGTGACGGGGAGTTCGACGATCAGCTTCAACAAGTCGAGCTGGTGCTGGATGTCGAGGTGGTTGGTGGGTTCGTCCAGGAGCAACTCGCGCGGTTCCTGGGCCAGGGCGCGGGCGATCTGCACGCGCTGGCGCTCGCCGCCGGAGAGCGTGTGCCAGGGCTGGTCCGCGCGGCCGGTGAGGCCGGTGCGCTCAAGGGCGCTGCGCACGGCTTCCTCGTCGGCCGCGGTGGCGGGGGTCCAAGCGCGTCGGTGCGGGATGCGGCCGAGGCGTACGACGTCGAGAACGGTCAGCTCGACGAGGGTGTCGGAGTGCTGCTCGACGACGGCAACGCGCCTGGCCACGGCGCGGCGGCCCCAGTCGCCGAGGGGACGCCCGTCGAGGGTGACGATGCCGGAGGCGGGGGCGAGGACGCCGGACAGCAGCCGCAGCAGCGTCGACTTGCCGGAGCCGTTGGGGCCGAGCACCCCGGTCACGGAGCCGGGCCGGGGGGTGAGGCTCACACCGTCGACGATCAGCCGCCCGTCGAGGGTGCGGCTCACGCGGTCGGCAGCGAGGGTGTGCGGCCCGGCGGGTGCCTGTCCACGGCCGGGCGGCCGGGTACCGGCGTCCCGCCGCTCGGTGCCGGTCGTCATCGCATCCTCCTCGTGCGGTACAGGACCAGGACGAACGCCGGAACACCGACGAGTGAGGTGACCACGCCCACCGGCACCTCCTGGGGGTCGAGGACGGTACGGGCCAGGGTGTCGGCCCAGACCAGGAACACCGCCCCGGCGAGCGCGGTGACCGGCAGCAGCCTGGCGTGCCCCGGGCCGACGAGGGCGCGGGCGGCGTGCGGCAGGACCAGGCCGACGAAGCCGATCGCCCCCGCCGAGCTGACCAGCGCGGCGGTCAGCAGCGCGGTCACGCACAGCAGCACCAACCGGGTCCGGGCGACGGACACCCCGAGCGTGGCCGCGGCGTTCTGGCCGAAGGCGAAGGCGTCCAGGGTGCGTGCGTAGCCGAGGCACAGCACGAGGGCGAGCGCCAGGACGGCCGCGCAGAGCCCCACTTCGGTCCAGCCGGCCCCGCTGAGCGAGCCGAGCATCCAGAACAGCACGCCCCGGGTGGTCTCCGCGTCGGCCGCCGTCGTCACGACGAACGAGGTCAAGGCGGAGAACAACTGCATCGCGGCCACCCCGGACAGGACCACCCGGTCGGTCGTCCCGCCGAGGGTGTGGCTGAGGAGCAGCACCAGAGCGAACGAGCTCAGGGCGCCCACGAAGGCGCCGCCGGAGACGGTCAGGACGCCGCCGCCGGCGCCGAGGACGATCACGGCGACGGCGCCGGTCGACGCACCGGAGGAGACGCCCAGGACGAAGGGATCGGCGAGGGGGTTGCGCAGCAGGGACTGCATCACCGCGCCGCACACGGCGAGTCCGGCCCCGCACACCGCGGCGAGCAGGGTGCGAGGCAGCCGCAGGTTCCACACGATGCCCTCGCGGATCGGCGTGAGATCCGTCGAACCCCAGCCCAGGTGGGAGGCGATCACCGACCACACGTCGCCCACCGCGATGTCCGCCGGACCGATGGTGATGGCCACGGCGACGGACGCGGTGAGCACCGCCAGCCCGGCGCCCAGGCCGGCGACGACGCGCACCACCCGGACGGCACCCCGCATGGGGCGGACCGGGGAGGACCGCAGGGCGGTTCTCATCCGGCGAGCCCGTACTCGCGCAGCGCCGCGGCGACCTTCTCCACGCCCTCGACGGTACGGATCGTCGGGTTCATGGCCTGCCCGCTGAGCACGACGTACCGCTTCTCCTTCACCGCCTTCATGTTCTTCGTCGCCGGGTTCGACTGCAGGAACGCGATCTTCTTCGCGGCCGACTCGGCGGTCTGCGACTTGCGCGTGAGGTCGCCGATGACGAGCACGTCGGGATCGCGGTCGGCGACGGTCTCCCAGTTGATCTGGGGCCACTCCTGCGTGCTGTCGTCGAAGACGTTCTGCGCGCCGAGCGCGTGGGTGATGATGCCGGGCGCGCCGCAGCAGCCCGCCATGTAGGGGGACTCCTGGTTCGCGAACCAGTACAGGACGGTGGTGTCCTCGGCGCGGATCCCCGCCGTGGCCTTCGTCACCCGGCTCTTCAGCCGGGCGACGAGCTTCTCGCCCCGCTCGTCCACGCCGAAGACCCGGGCCAGTTCCCGTACTTCGCGGTAGACCGTCTCCATGGTCAGGGGCTTGGTCCGTGAGCCGTCGCCGTCGCCGCTGTTGTCCTTGCCCTCGCAGTCGGCGGGTGACAGGTACGTCGGTACGCCGAGCTCCTCGAACTTCTCGCGGGAGGCCACCCCGCCCTTGCTCAGGGTGGAGGTGAAGGAGGAGGCGACGAAGTCCGGTTCGGTGTCCAGGACTCGCTCGAACGACGGCTGGTTGTCGGCGAGCCGGGGCACCTTGGCGTTGGCCTTCTCCAGTCCCTTCATGACCGGGTCGGTCCAGGTGGCGGTTCCCACCACGCGGTCGGCGAGGCCGAGGGAGAGCAGGATCTCGGTGGTGCCCTGGTTCAGGGACACAGCCCTCTTCGGCGGAGCCTCGACCGTCACCTTCTGCCCGCAGTTGTCGAACGTGACGGCTCCTGCATCCGAGCCGCCGGACTTCGGGGACGAGCCGGAGTCGGAGCCGGAACCGCACGCGGTGAGCAGCAGGGCCCCGGTCAGGAGCAGGACGGAACAATGGGCGGGACGTGACAAGTGCACGGTTGCGGCTTCCTAGGCGTCGGGACCCATACGCGGGGTCCGTGCGGACGATCGGGTGCCAGCAGGTCTTCGGACTCGGGATCACCCCGGCGGGACGCCTTCCCGGACCCGGCCGTAACCGTCGTCCAGTGGCTTCGCTGCCCCGCCCGTCACCCTCACCGCTGCGCGTCAGTTCCGGACTCTCACCGGATTCCCTGACCCGTGCACGTGTACGGACACGCCCACGAGTTCGACTGGCGTCCGGAAGCTACCACAGCCTTACCCATGTGGTCCGACCTGCCCGTCTGCGGTGCCCGCCGGGCCGAGGCGCGCTCCCCTCAGGTGGCCGCCGCTCCCAGTGGCTTCTCCGGCGCTGGTTCGGCCATGCGAGTCCCCAGGCGTCGGCCGAAGGGGACAAAGGCCACCGCGGCGCGGGCCAGGTCTGCCGGACCCCCGACCGCAGCGGTTGTATGACGTCCTGCTCGTGACCGTCTTCTCGACCAGCACCGTCCGGCGCCCATGGCGCCGCAATTCCCGAGCCCCGCCATCGCGGGCCGAACGCGCCGCGGCCCGTCCGGGAAGCCAAGTCCGCTGCCGTCGCGGATCCTTCGCCCCGCCCGGGAACCGTCCGTCTCTCCCGTCCGACTGCTGTGAGGAGGCAGGGAGGTGGCATGGAAGGGCTGGATGTCCGGATGTCGGGCGTCGTGTGCCGGCACGGCCGGGTCGAGGCCGTGCGCGACGTCGATCTCGACGTCGTGCGCGGGCAACGGGTGGCGCTGACCGGTACCAACGGGTCGGGCAAGACCACGTTGCTGCGTGCTGTTCTGGGGCTGCACCGGCATGTCGCGGGCCGGATCCTGGTGGGTGGCCGGGACACCGGGAGTGCTGCCGAGTGGGCGTGGCGGCGACGGGCGTGCGCGTGGATCCCGCAGAAGCCGGCGACCGGACGTTTTCCCTTGCTGGCAAGCGAGTTGCTGGCCAGCGGCGGTGCGCGTGCCGAGGCGGCGGAGGCGGCCGGCAAGCTCGGGGTCGGGCATCTCGCCGACCGGCCGTTGCACACATTGTCCGGTGGTCAGCTTCAGCGTATGTACCTGGCGCGGGCGGTCGGCTGTGTGGCGGCCGGGGCGGGCGTCCTGCTCGCCGACGAGCCGACCGCCGCCCTCGACTTCTCCGGTCAGGAGGAGGCGGCCGACGTCCTGCTCTCCCTGCCGGTGACCGTCGTGGTCGTCACCCACGACCGGGCTCTGGCCGAGCGCTGCGACCGGGTGCTGGAGATGGCCGCGGGACGTCTGCGGGAGGTCCGGTGAGCGTCCTGGCCGCGGCCGACGTCGGTCAGCTCCTGCAGCTCGTGCCCGTTCAACGGGCGGGTGTCGCCCTGCTGGTGGCCGCGGTCGGACTGCCGGTGATCGGTGTCGTCATCGTCGGCCTCGACATCATGCCGGTGCGGTTCGCGATGATGCATGTCGCACTCCTGGGCATCGCCGTTGCTCTGCTGACCGGGCTCGATCCCATGCTGTGTGCGCTGGTGGCCTGCGCGCTCGCCGGCGCCGGAGTCGCTCCGCTGGCCCGTACCCCGGACGGTCTGTCAGGTGCCATGGGTCTGCTGATGAGTCTGGCGATCGCCGCCGCCCTGCTCGTGCTGGCCGTCTCCGGCGTCAACGCGGCGGGCGCCTTCTCCCTGCTCTGGGGGTCCATCCTCTCGGTCGGTACCGCCGACCTGTGGCTGCTCGTCGTGCTGGCCGTCGTCGTACCGGCTCTTTTCTGGTGGCGTCGCAGAGACATCGCGCTCCTCCTCTACGACCGTGAACTCGCCCTGTCCTCGGGCGTGCGGGTCGACCGGCTCACCCTCGTGCTGCTGGTCCTGGTCGCGGTGTCCGTCGCCGGGGCCATCAAACTCACCGGCGCCCTCCTCGTCGACGCGCTGACGCTTCTTCCGGCCCTCGCCGCCCGGCGGCTGGGCCGCTCCCTGCTGTCCATCACCGTGTGGGCGGTCGGCATCGGTGTGGTCGTGAACCTGACCGGGTTCCTGGTCGCACTCCGGTTCGACTGGCCGCCCGGTCCCGTCCTCGTCCTCACGGCCGGCGTGGTCGTCCTCGCCGTCCATCTCGTACCCGAACGGAGAATCAGCTCATGGCGCGCACCCGCGTCCGCATCACTCCCCTCCTCGCACTGAGCTTCAGCGCGGTCCTCCTGCTGACGGCCACCGGCTGCGGTGGGGAAAGCGACACGTCGTCCTCCTCGTCCGACGCGGACGCGGACGCGGCGGGGAAGGGCACCGGCCCGGTCGTGGTCGCCACGACCAGTTGGGAAGGGGCGTTCGCCAAGGCCGCCGGTGCCGAGGACGTCACGGTCATCGTGCCGGAGTCGGTGCAGCACGCCCCCGACTACGACCCGAAACCCTCCGATCTCGCGGCCGTGGCGGACGCCGACTTCGTGCTGTACGCCCCCTTCGAGCCGTACGCCGAGAAGTTCAAGGAGGCCGCCGGAGGAGACGCCGAACTGGTCGAGGTCAACCTCGACAACGACGCGGACAAGGCCAAGGCCGAGATGACCCGGCTGGGCAAGATGTTCGGCACCGAGGACACCGCCGCCGGGTGGATCACCTCGTTCGACACCGAGTACGGCAAGCTGCAGAAGGACCTCAAGAGCGCCTGGCCGGACGGCAAGGCGCCCACCGTCGTCGCCCAGGTCTACTCCGCCTGGTCGGCGAAGCTGGCCGGGGCCGAGGTGGTCGGCATGTACGGACCCGAGGCCGTGACGGCCGAGCAGTTGTCCGACCTGTCCAAGAAGAAGCCGCAACTGGTGCTCGACAACGTGCACATGACGGCCGGCACCGTGCTGCCCGACTCGGGCGCGCGCCAGGTGGGAATCGTCAACTACCCGGACAAGGACCTGGATCTGCTGACCGTCTACAAGAACGCGGCGACGACGCTGGAGAAGGCGATGAACGCCTCCTGATCCGAGGCACCGGACGACAAGGGCCGCTCGGGGAACACTCCGAGCGGCCCTTGTCGTCCGGCGGGTCAGCCGGCCGAAGCCAAGGGCTGCTGCTGTCGCTCCGCCTGGGGCGTGCACCGTTCCCGCAGTACCGCCCGGTCCGGCTTGCCGGCCGGCGTCAGGGGCAGCTCACTCAGCACCAGCAGGCGCTCAGGGTGTTTGCGTCGTTCCAGACCTCGCGTGTCCAGGTGGGCGCACAGTTCCTCCAGCGTGGGCGCCGCCTCGTCCCTGGGCACGACGCAGGCCGCAAGCCGCTCGCCCATCAGCGGGTCGGGCACGCCGACGCAGACCACGTCCCGGACCGCCGGGTGCGCGGCCAGTTCGACCTCGACCTCGGCGGGGCTGATGTTCGCACCACCCCGGATCACCACGTCCTTCAGCCGTCCGACGACCCGGAGCGTGCCGTCGTCGTCGATGAGACCGAGGTCCCCGGTGCGCACCCAGCCGTCCTCGGTGCGGTAGCGGGTGTCGAGGTCGGGGGCGGCGACGTAGCACAGCGGTGTCATCGGGCCACGGGCGACGATCTCACCGACCGTGCCCCCGCTGACCTCCCGCAGCTCACGGGTGCCGGGGACGGCGATCCGTATGTCGGCGACCCGGGGGTCGGGTTGTCCCGCGGCGATGCCGGGCCGTCCGTCGCCGTCGGGGGAGCCGTGCGTCAGCCCGGTGTGGCAGTTGACGCCGTCGGCGGAGCCGTAGAGGTTGACGACCGGGCAGCCGAAGGCCAGGCGGGCCTCGGTCGCGGTGGCCTCGTCCAGTGGTGAGCCGCCGACGACCACGGCCGTCGGTGGAGTGAACGTCCCGTGCCCGCCCTCCGCGATCCGGTCGAGCATCATGCGGATCATGGTCGGTACACCCAGGACATGGGTCGGTTCGTGTCCGGCGAGTGCCTCCAGGGCGGCCTCGGGGGTGAAGTGGTCGAGCAGGACCAGGGTTCCGCCGTGCCGGGCGAGGGTGACCGGGGTGCCGTTGCTGCCGAAGGCGGAGGCCAGCGGCACCAGGAAGAGGCAGCGCGGTGGGCGCCCGTCGGGGATGAGGGAGCCGAGGAAGTTGCCCCGGCCGCCGGCCAGGGCGTTGTGCGAGTAGGCCACCATCTTCGGCTCGGACTCCGACCCGGAGGACACGAGGATGCGGGCGGCGGTGTCGGGATCGGGGCGGGCCGGCACGAACGTCTTCGGGTCGGTGCGCATCAGGGCCGACAGCGGGACGGCTCCCTGCGGTGCGGTGCCCGCCGGCCCGGCGGAGACGACCGTACGCAGGGCGGGCAGTTCATCCGTCAGCGCCAGCAGGTCGGCCGCATGGTGGTTGCCCCGGTGCTCGGCTGCCGCGATCACCGCGACCGCCTCCGATCTGCGCAGCAGCGAGGCCGCCTCGCGCCGTCCGCGCCCGACCGGGAAGGGCAGCACGACGGCGCCCAGGGCGGCGAGCGCGAGGTCCGCGATGACGGCGTCGCGGCCGTTGGGCAGTTGGACGCCGACGACGTCACCGGTGTGTATCCCGAGGCCGGAGAGCCCGGCGGCCAGACATCGGGCCTTGCGGTCCAGAGCGGTGTAACAGAGTTTCCCCTTGCCGTCGAGGACCGCCGTACGGTGCGGGTCGGCGATCTGACGGGCACGGTAGAGGCTGTAGAGATCCAGGTCGGGGCAGGTCCCCTCCACGGCCCAGGTACGGCGCAGCGTGGCGGGCAGCAGGTCGTGCAGGGCGACGGTCATGCGAACCTCCAGGGGGCGGGAACGGCGGGGGAGCCGTGCGCGTCGCGGCTGATCGGGCCGGAGGAGAGCAGGCCGGCGAGGTCGGTGACGACCGGGACGGCGGCCGTGCCGCTTTCATGCAGCCGCTCCAGCGCCTGTGCCGCGGACAGGTGACGCACGTCGTACGGGCGCGCCGCGTGGTCGGGCAGCGCGATCCAGCCGTCGGCCGTGGGCACGGGCCGGCGGAATCCAGCCGGCCGGCGCGGGTCGAGGCCCCGGGCCGCACGGGTCCGGGCCGGCGCGGTCAGTACGTCGGCCGCCCCGAGCAGGGACGAGTCCACCCGCACACCGGCTCCCGTGCGCTGGCGCAGCAGCAGCCCCGCGAGGACGGCCTCGGCCCCGAGGAGCCCCCCGAGTACGTCGAGCAGTGTCATCAGGGACGGCACGGGCGGCTCGTCGGTGGGTCGCACCGCCTCCCCCACTCCGGTGCGGGCCTGCACCATGAAGTCGGTGCCCATCGGCGCTCCGGGCAGCCGGTCGGCCCAGCCGCTGGTGTACGCGTAGACGAGCGCGGGGTTGGCGGCGGACAGGTCTTCGTGGTCCAGGCCGAGCGCGGCGGCCTTGCCGGGCGCCCAGTTGTGCAGGAACACGTCGGCGTCCGCCGCCATCGCGCGCAGCCGCTTGCGGTCCGCGGCGGACTTGATGTCCACCTCGACGGCCTTCTTGCCCCGGTTGAGGGCGAGCCAGCGGGCCGAGACCCCCGAGCAGGTCGGCGGCATGCCGCGCAGCGGGTCACCGCCCGGCGGTTCGATCCGCACCACTTCGGCGCCGAGCAGTCCCAGCAGATGCGCGGTGAGCGGCGCCTGGATCCGGCGCCCGGCCTCCAGGACGGTCTGCCCGGCCAGCGGGGCGTCGACGGGCGGTGGTGCACCGGATCCGGAGTACGACGCCTCGTGCGCCGTCAGCTTCCAGGGCGGAGCCCCGTCGTACTCGACGGCCCGTTCGGTGAGCGGGTGCAGGGCGCACACCTCGGCTCCGGAGGACCGGGCCGCTTCCCGGACGCGCTCCCAGCCGTGGCCGCGGGTCGCGGCGTGCAGCTCCTGCGGAAAGGGCGCGCAGGCCGTGGCGTACCGGAACTGGAAGGGCCGCCAGCCGTGCCGTACCGCGTCCGCCGGTGCGCCGAGGGTGCGCCAGAAAGCGGCCCACGCGCCCGGATCGAGCGTCTCCAGCTCGAAGACGACCCCGTCGGCGGAGGTGAACGGCGGGCCGCCCGGTGCGGTCTCCGCGGCCTCGGCCTCCTCCGCCCCGGCCGCGGCGAGGTACTGCGAGACGGCGAGCAGCCCGGCCCGCTCGACGCTCACCTCGGTACTCGTCACTCGTGAGCCGCGCGCCTGGGCGAGGAGCCCGGCCAGCAGGCCCTGCACGGTCAGGACACCGGCTGCGGTGGCGGCGTAGTCGGCGGCGAGCCCGCGAGGCGACCCGTCCCGGCGGCCGTGCACGGCCATGATGCCCGTCGCCGCCTGCGCGGTCGCCTCGTCGACGGCCAGGTCGCCCCACGTCACGTGGGCGGTGATGCCGCCGCCCTCCGGTCCGACGAGTGTCGTGCGTTCGCCGGAGCGCCCGGTCTCCTCCGCGCCGAGCAGCCGCAGGTGCTCCGCGACGAGTCCGTCCGCCGGTCCCGGTGGGCCCGAGGCTTCCAGACGCAGTCCGTCGAGGGGCCGGGACGTCTGCGCGATGGCCGGTGTGGCTGGTGGTGCCATGCCTCTCCTTTCCTGACGCGCGGGAACCCGGGGGCGATCACCCCCGACCGGTTCCACGAACAGACAGTCGGACCGGCGAGAGCCGGAGTTCCCTGAAAGGTGGGGGAGACGTGCTGGACGAGACGCTCGGTGACCCGCAGTGCCCGCCGGAGGTACGGGAGTTGAAGGACCGGGTGGCGGACTTCGTCCGCGCCCGGGTCGTGCCCTGCGAACGGGTCCTGGACAGCGGTGGCCCGGACGCGGCCCGGACGCTGCACCGGCTGCGCCGGGAGGCGAAGGAACAGGGCCTGTGGGCACTGCCCCTTCCGGTCGAACTGGGCGGTCAGGGGCTCGGACTGCGCTCGTACGCCCATGTCGCGGAGGCGGAGGGCGCCAGCGACCACGGACCGGCGGCCCTCGGCTCGGCTTCCCTGCTGGACGCGCTCATGCTGGCGCGACACGGCAGCCCGCGCGTACGCGAGCGCTACCTCGCGCCGCTGGTCGCGGGGGAGTTGCGGGCCAGTTATGCGATGACCGAGCCGGACGCCCCCGGCACCGACCCGTTCCTCACCGCCACCCGCGCCGCCGAGACCGAGGACGGCTGGCGGCTGACGGGAGGCAAGTGGTTCGTCAGCGGAGGCGACGCCGCGGACCTCGTCACCGTCCTCGCGCGCACGGACGGGCGGCCCCCGGAGCGGGACGGTCTGTCCCTGCTGTTGGTCCCGACCGCCGCTCCCGGCTTCCGGGTGGTGCGCGAGCTGCCCGTGCTCGGCGCCGCCGGGCAGGCGGAGATCGCACTCGACGGGGTCGCGGTGGACGCCGACCACCTGATCGGCGAACGCGGCAAGGCCCTCGCCGTCGCCGCCGAACGGCTCCAGCTCGGCCGGACCCTGCGCTGCCTGCGCTGGCTCGGCCAGGCCGGCCGAGCCTTCGACCTCATGCGGGAACGTGCCGTCACCCGCTCCCGCTCCCGCGGCCCGCTCGGCGACCTGCAACTCGTCCAGCGCCACGTCTTCGAGTCACTGCTCGCCCTGCGGACGACCCGGCCGTTGGTCCACCAGGCCGTGTCCCGGCTGGACGCGGGCGCCGACGCCCATGTGGAAGTGGGGCTGGCCAAGGTCGCCGCGGCCCGCACGCTCCAACAGGTGGCCGACGCGGCGATACAGGTACACGGCGCGGCGGGACTCGGCCCGGACACCGCACTCCCCGCGCTGTTCCGTACAGGGCGCGCGGCCCGCGTCCTCGACGGCCCCGACGAACTGCACATCACCTCCGTGGCGCGACGAGTGCTGCGTACGGAGCGGCTCTAGCCGGTGCCACCGGCCACCTGGCCGGTGAGTTCCGCGAGGGCGTAGGCCAGGAAGAAGTCGCCCCAGATCAGCTCGTGCCGGACGGCTGTTCCGGCCGGGAGGTCGTAACAGCCGTCCAGGAGGCGCCCGTCGGCGGTCAGATGTCGGTCGACCAGCACTTCGAGGACACCGACGGCCCGGTCCCGGCGTCCCAGTCGCAGCAGAGCCAGCGCGGTGATGGCGGCGGCGGAGGTGTCGAGGGGGCCGCTGGGGTGAGCGGTGTCGGCGAGCGGCACGGGAGAGGCCGGCGCCGACGTGTCGGCGAGTGCGGCGAACGAGTCGCCGTCCGGCAGGCAGGCGCCTTCGGCCAGGGCGAGCAGCAGCCACGCCGGACCACGGCTCCAGCCCGGTGACGGGTCGGCACAGGCGGTCCAGCCGGTCGCCTCGGCGTGCAGCCACGACCAGGAGGACGGTCGGCTCCCGAGGCACAGGTCGAGGTGCCGGCGCAGATGGGAGCGGGCGGCCTCCACGTCCACCGTGGCCAGCAACGGCACCATGCCGGGGACGCCGTCCACACGGGCCGTCAGCCGCGGCCCGCCGAACGCCGAACCCCACGGCACGAGACCCAGTTCCGGATCGAAGGAGTCCCGGCAGGCACGCGCGCCCTGGTACCGGATCCGCTCCCCGTCGTCGGCGAAGACGGTGCCGTACCAGAGGATCAGGCCCCGGGTGGAGGTGTCCGCCCCGGCCCAGTCGGCCAGGCGGGCCGTGCACGCCCGTGCGGCCTCCCGGTCCGAGGGATCGCCGGTGTGCCGGGCGCGCAGCCACAGCAGCCCCGCCCAGAAGCCGCCGGTCCAGGAGCCGCGCGCCGTCGTCCTCCACGCGCCGGTGCCCGGGTCCGCGTAGAGGGGGAACCGGTCGCCGACTTCGGCGCGGGTGACGGCGACCCTGGCGAGGACGGAGTCGAGCGCCGGAGCGGCCCAGCCGGGTGCCGGGCCCGGTTTCACGCGGCCCGCCCGCCGGTCCTCGGACGGGGGAGCGTCCCCGTCCGGGCGTGCCTTCATGACAGCACGCCCGACCGGCGTTCCCGCACGGACCACAGCAACGCCACCACCCCGGCCCCCGCGAACTCGGCCGCCACGAGAAGCCACCCGCTTCCGTACCGGCCCGCCTCGGCCAGTACTCCGAACACCGGTGGGCCGACCGCGAACCCGGCGAAGAAGCCCGCGGAGACCAGCGCGGAGTCCTGGCCCGCCCGTCCCGGCTCCGCGCGCTGCAGGACGAGGACCATCGATACCGCGTTCGCCGCCACGGCGAACACCCCGACGGCCAGGGCCGCCACCCACACCAGCGGGCGAGCGGACGACGAGCCCGCCAACAGCAGGGCCGCAGCCACCGCTCCCACAGCGAGCGAGCCCGGCAGCCGGACCGCCCGGTCGGGCCGCCCCGCCACCTTCGACCAGCCCAGCCGGCCCGCGATCCCGGACACGCCCAGCACGGCCACCAGCGCCCCCGCAGCCGTGGGACCGAGCCCCAGACGCTCGGTGCCGTACAGTGACAGGTAGGTGTTGACCGAGGCGATCCCGCAGCCGAGCAGCAGCGAGAACACCATCAGCCACGCGGTCGTCCCGCGCGGTACCCAGACGGCCGGCGTGGACTTCGCGGGCGGGTCGGCGGGCAGCGTACGTGCCGCCCACACGGCGGCCACCGCCGCGGCGCCCGCGGCGGTCCAGACGGCGCCCCGCCATCCGGTGAGACCGGCCAGCGCCGCGAGCGGCAGTCCGGCCGTGAACGCCCCCAGCTGTACCCCCGACTGCTTCGTGCCGGTCACCGAGCCGCGCCGGGCAGGTGGTACGGCGGCGAGGATCGCCTTGTTCGTGGCGGGGTTGGCCAGCGCCTGCGGCAGTCCGCCGAGCGCGACGGCGGCCAGCAGGAACCCGGAGCCCGGAGCCGTTCCGATCAGCGCCAGCGCGACCGCGGCCACGGCGAGCAGGGCCATCAGGCAGCGCCGGGGCCCCACCCGGTCCACCACCCGGCCGCCGGCCGGGGAGAGCACGGCCGCCGTGGCGAACCCGACGGTGGTCGTCAGCCCGAGCACCGTCGGTGAGACGCCGAGGTCCGCCACGAGCCGCGGGCCGAGGGCCCCGAGCAGGAACAACTGCATCATCGAGAAGGCCATGGCACACGTCAGCAGCGCGGTCAGAGCCCTTGTCGCTCCTTCCCCGGTCGCCGGCCCCGCCCCGTTCCGCCCGGCCTGTTCTGTCCGTCCCGTCGTCACAGACGCACCTCCTTGGGGAGGCAGTCGAGTGCAACTCTCCTTGGGTTCCCGCAGGTTGGCGTGACATGAATCACCGGGGGCGGGTTGAGTCGCAGGTCCGGGAACTTCTCGTACTCGCTCAAGACGGTGCGCCGGAAATGCAAGGATGAGCCGCCATGGGTGCTGGGGGAGGTCTCCGCACGACACGGGCCGCGGTGTTCGCGGCCGTCTGCGTGCTGCTCGCCGCCCTGGGGCACGTCATGATGTCGGGCGCCTCCGTGCCCTGGTGGGCCCTCGCCGTCGCGGTGGTCGCGTGCGGCGGGACTGCGTGGTGCCTGGCCGGCCGGGAACGCGGGCTCCTCCTCGTCTCCTCCGTCGTGGTGGCCGCTCAGTCGGCGCTGCACGAGTGGTTCTCCTACGCGCAGGAACTGTCGACGTCGTCGATGTCCGCGAGCGGTACGGCTCACGGCACGCCGTCCACGCATCACATGGCCTCCACGGCGCACACCGGTCACGCCATGCACTTCATGACCCATGACGGATCCGCCGTGGAGCCGACGGAGGCCATGGACCCGGCGACGGGAATCGGCCACATCATGAGTGGCGGGATGTCCCCCACGGGCATGCTCGCCGCCCACGTGCTGGCCGCGCTGCTGAGCGGCCTGTGGCTCGCGCACGGCGAACGCGCGGCCTTCCGCATCCTGCGGGCCGTCGCCGGACGGCTGGCCGCTCCGCTGCGGCTGCTCCTCGCCCTCCCGGCACCTCCGCGCCGCCCAGGCGTCGTCCTGCGCCGTGGCCGCACGGACCGCAGTCCATGCCGGCTGCTCCTGGTGTACGCGATCACTTCCCGGGGTCCGCCCGTGGGAACCGCTGTCCTCTGAGACGGCCGGTTCCCCGACACCGTCCCGGGCCTCTCACGCCCGAACGGCTTCGGGCACCAGGAGTGCGCCGCAGTACAGGCGTACTCCTGCCACCCCCTGCCCACACCGGATCCGCCGTGCGCCCCGAGCCGCCCGGTCCGGTCTCCGGATGTCCGCGTGCCGGCCCTCCGGATCCCCGAAAAGGACACCAGGTGATCAGTCCCGCTCCTCCTGCCGCATGCGACAGGACTCCGCACCCCACGAGAACACCTGAGGAACGCAAGTCGGCCGACGAGCTGATAACGGCCTGGGCGCTCACTGCCCGCGGTGGTGACCCGGAAGCCGTCGAGAAGTTCGTTCGCGCCCTCCAAAGAGACGTCCGGCACTTCGTCGGGTATCTCGGCGCAGACCCCCAAGCCGCCGACGACCTGGCTCAGGACACCTTCCTGCGGGCCCTGGGCAGCCTGCACCGTTTCGAGGGCCGCTCCTCCGCCCGCGTCTGGCTGCTGTCCATCGCCCGACGCGCGGTGATCGACAGTTACCGGCACGCGTCCGCCCGGCCGCGTCTCGCCGACACCGACGACTGGCAGGCAGCCGCCGAACGCGCCCAGGAGCGCGGTCTGCCCGGCTTCGACGACGGCATCGCTCTCGCCGAACTGCTGGATGCGCTGCCCGCCGAACGCCGTGAGGCGTTCGTCCTCACCCAACTCCTCGGCCTTCCCTACGCGGAGGCGGCCGAGTTCAGCGGCTGCCCGATCGGTACGGTCCGCTCCCGGGTCGCCCGGGCCCGTGCCGCACTGATGCAGTTACTGCACGACGCGGAACGAGCCGACCCGGTGGGAGCTCCGAACTGACCGGGCGCTCTGAGCGACTCGGTGTCGGCCGCCGAGGAGCCCCGCGACCGGGCCGTGCGGGACTCGTTCTCGGCCGCGGTCCGGTCGGGTGGCATCCCCGGTGTCGGCGTTCGTCCACCGAGTGCCAGGATGGGGCGCCATGTCCGCCGGTGGGTTTCTGCGTGTGCTGCGGGCCGCGGTGTTCGCGGCCGTCTGCGTGGTGCTCGCCGCCCTCGGCCACGTGCTGATGTCGGGGGAGGGGCTGCCCTGGTGGGTGCTCCTCTCCGGCACCTTCGCGGTCGGTGCCGTCGGCTGGGCTTTCGGGGCCCACGAGCGCCGCCGTCGTACGGTGGCCGGTCTGACGGTCGTCGTCCAGACCTGCCTGCACATCGCCTTCACGCTCGCGCAGTCCGGCAACCGGCCGGTTATGGCGACGGCCCCGGGGGACGCGCAGTCCCTTCGGCAATGGGCCGACCGCTTTCTCTGCGGTGCGGCCCCCACGCCCGAGCGGATTGCCCGGGCCTACGACATCGCCGTGGCGGCGGGGCTGCACCCCACGGATCACCTGGCCTCTCACGGTGCCCACAGCATGGCGTCGACGGGCCACGACATGACGCACCTGGCCGGCTCGTCCTCCTGGGGCATGCTGGCCGCCCACGTGCTGGCCGCCGTCCTGTGCGGACTCTGGTTGGCCCAGGGCGAAACCGCGGTCTTCAAGATGCTCCGTGCCTGCGCGGACCGCGCGTTCGTACCGCTGCGGCTGGTCCTGGCCGTGCTCTGCCCACCCTCCTCCCCCCGGCCCTCCTTCCGGCCGGCTCCGCGGCCGAGGCGGCGCCTGCGGCAGCTCCTGCTCGTCCAAGCCCTCACCACCCGGGGGCCTCCCGGGGAGACCGCTGTCGTCTGACAGCCGGATCACCGCCACCGCCTTCCACACGGCGGCGGTCTCCCGTCCGCGCTTCCCTGCGGCCGGATCTCCCCAACACCCGTGCGACCGCCGACGGCGCCCGTGCCGTGCCCGGCCCGTGCGCGCGGGACTGAAGGAAGGACCACAGGACCATGACCCCTGCCCTGCCCACCGTGACCGACGAGACGGTCACCGCCTGGGCGCTCGCCGCCGCCGGCGGCGACAGCGAAGCGGTCGACCGTTTCGTCCGGGCACTGCAACGCGACGTACGCCGCTACGTGACGTACCTCGCCGACGACGCGCAGGCGGCGGACGACCTGACCCAGGACACGTTCCTGCGCGCCCTGACGGCACTGCCCCGGTTCGAGGGGCGTTCCTCGGCGCGGACCTGGCTGCTGTCGATCGCCCGCCGGACCGTCATCGACAGCCTGCGACACGCCGCGTGCCGTCCCCGTACGGCATGGACCGACGACTGGCAGGCCGCGGCCGAACGCGCCCAGCCGACAGGGCTGCCGGGCTTCGACGAGGGCATCGCCTTGTTGGAGCTGGTCGACTCCCTGCCCGGCGACCGCCGTGAGGCGTTCGTGCTGACCCAGCTCCTCGGGCTGCCGTACGCCGAGGCCGCCGAGCTGAGCGGGTGCCCGGTCGGCACGGTGCGCTCCCGGGTGTCCCGTGCCCGGACCGCCCTGGCCGAGTGGGCGGCGGACGGGTCCGTCACCCGCCACCTGGCGGAACCCGCCGTGGCCTGACGACACGACCGGGCGCCGTTCCGGCCGTCGGTCGCCGCCCCAGGGCAGCGGCCGACGGCTGCCGGCCTTCCTGAAGCCTCTCGGGCCTCTCCAGTGACGGGCGTCACACTTGCCCTGAGGAACTGGAGAGCCTGCGGCCCCGACTCCTGTACCGGTGCGGCTCGGTCCAGTGGAGGCCGTGCGGCGTGCGACGCGATCGGGAGAGTCGACAGATGGCCCAGACACGGCAACCCGCTTCCGGTACGCCGGCCGGCCTGCTGCGCCGTGTCCTGCCCCCTCCTGCCCTGTGCGGGTTCCTCGCGCTGCTGGTGCTGGTCTTCGCCGTCTCCTACGCCGTCGGCCGGAGCGTCGGCCCCGTCGCGCCCGGGATGCACGGCCCCGGGATCACCGAGGACGGCCATGAGGGCGGCGGCACGGACGTGGAGGACGACGACATGGGCGGCATGAACCACGGGAGCGGACACTGATGGCCGGCGAGCCGGTGTCCGTGGTGGAGGTGACCGACCTCGCGGTCGGCGGCATGACCTGCGCGGCCTGCGTGAAGCGGGTGGAGAAGAAACTGGCCAGGCTGGACGGCGTCACCGCGAGCGTGAACCTGGCCACCGGACGGGCCCGCGTGCACCATCCGCCCGACGTGCTCCCGGAGCAGCTCGTCGCCACCGTCGAGCAGGCCGGATACACCGCCGCACTGCCCGAACCGCCCGAAGCGCGGCGCCGAGAAGACGGTGACGACGAGGACACGGACACGGGGCAGGAACGCCACCGGCTGACGGTCACCGTCCTGCTCGCCGTCCCCGTGCTCGTCCTGTCGATGGTGCCCGCCTGGCAGTTCCGCAACTGGCAGTGGCTGTGCTTCGTGCTCGCCGCGCCCGTCGTGGTCTGGGGCGCCTGGCCCTTCCACCAGCGGGCGGCGCGGGCACTGCGGCACTCCACCTCGACCATGGACACCCTGGTGTCGCTGGGCGTCGTGGCCTCCTTCGCCTGGTCCTCCTATGCCCTGTTCCTCGGCGGCGCCGGCGCCCCGGGCATGCGGATGCCCTTCAGCCTGGTGCCGACGGCATCGGACGGCGTCGCCCACATCTACCTGGAGGCCGCCGTCGGCGTCCCCCTGTTCGTCCTGGCGGGCCGGTACCTGGAGGCGAGGGCCCGGCGCGGCACCGGAGCGGCCCTGCGCTCACTGGCGGAACTGGCCGCCAAGGAGGTCGCCGTACGCGACGACACGGGCGAGCGCCGCATCGCGATCGAGGACCTCCGGGCGGGCCAGATCTTCGTCGTACGGCCCGGGGAACGCGTGGCCACCGACGGCACCGTCGTCGAAGGCAGTTCGGCCGTCGACCTCTCCCTGGTCACCGGGGAGAGCGAGCCGGCCGAGGTCGGTCCCGGCACGGCCGTGATCGGCGGCAGCGTGAACGTCGGCGGCCTGCTGGCGGTGCGGGCCACCGCGGTCGGCGCCGACACCCGGCTGGCCCGCATCACCCACCTGGTCACCGAGGCGCAGGCCGGCAAGGCGCGGGCACAGCGCCTCGCCGACAAGGTCGCCGGAGTCTTCGTACCGGTCGTACTCACCCTGGCCGCCACCGTCCTCGGCTTCTGGCTCGGCGCGGGCGCCGACCCGCAGGCCGCGATCACCGCCTCCGTGGCCGTCCTGGTCGTCGCCTGCCCCTGCGCCCTCGGCCTCGCCACCGCGACCGCCCTGATGGCCGCCACCGGCCGTGGTGCTCAACTGGGCGTCCTGGTCAGCGGCCCACAGGCTCTGGAAGGACTGCAGCACATCGACGCCGTGGTCCTCGACAAGACCGGCACCCTGACCTCCGGGCACATGAGCGTCGCCCGGGTCACGGCCGCCCCCGGCGGCATCGGCGAGGAACCGGCGATCAGGCTCGCGGGCGCGGTCGAACAGGGCTCCGAGCACCCGCTGGGCCAGGCCGTCACGGCCTACGCCCGACGCACCGCACCGGACGGCACGCTGCCGGACGTGACCGGCTTCACGGCACTGCCGGGACGCGGCGTGCGCGGGAACGTCGACGGCCGGCTGGTGGAGGTGCTGGCCCCGGACGACGAGCTGCCCGCCCCCTTGGACAAGGCGCTGTCCGCCGCCGAGACGGCCGCCCACACGCCCGTCGTGGTCCGCGTCGACGGTGTGACCGAGGCGCTCGTCGAGATCGGAGACGTATTGCGGCCGGGCAGCTACCGGGCCGTGGACCGGCTACGGCGTCTGGGGGTACGGCCGGTGCTGGCCACCGGAGACCGTGAGGCACCCGCCCGCGCCGTCGCCACCGCCCTGCGCATCGACGACGTACGTGCCCGCTGCGCCCCCGAGGACAAGGCCCGGCTCGTCCGCGAACTACGGGAAGGGGGCTACCGGGTCGCCGTCGTCGGCGACGGAGTCAACGACGCCGCCGCCCTGGCCGGGGCCGACCTCGGCATCGCCATGGGCACCGGCACCGACGTGGCGATCGGAGCCGCCGACGTCACCCTGGTCCGCGGAGACATCGACGCCCTCGCGGACGCCGTCCGCCTCTCCCGCAGCACGCTGGCCGCAATCCGCGTCAACCTGCTGTGGGCCTTCGGCTACAACGCCGTGACCGTCCCCCTGGCCATGGTCGGCCTGCTCAACCCGATGCTGGCCGCCGCCGCGATGTCCGTCAGCTCACTTCTCGTGGTCGGCAACAGCCTGCGGCTGCGCGCCTGGCGGCCGTCGCCGGCCCGCGGCCGTCCGTCCGCGTCGCCCGCCCGTGAGAGGAGCCTTCGATGACACCCTCCGTCTGGACGCCCACCCGGCGACGACTCGCGGACACCGCCCTGGCCGCTCTGGCACCGGTCTGCGCCTGTGTGCTGGCCCTGGGCGGTCTCGCGGTCTGGACCGCCACGGGCAACGCCGGTACCCCCGCACGCATCGGGGTCACCGACGCGCGGCTCTTCCTCCCGTCGCGGGGAGTGCCGGAGACAGCGGCATTCTTCAAGATCATTAACGCCGGTGGCGCCCAGGACCGGCTGATGGGGGTGACTTCGTCCGACGTCACCGAGGGCATCTCCCTCAGCAGCCACCGGATGACCACCGGCGGAGCCGCATACCGCTGGCCCACGGAGTCACTGTCCATCCCCGCCGGGGGCACCCTCGACATGTCTCCGCACAGCAGCGATGTGACCGTCCCGGCCGCGGCACGCTGGGCGGAGGGCGACCTGGTGCCGTTCACCCTTCACTTCGAGCACAGCGGGCGAATGGAGGTCCTGGCGGTGGTCGTCCGGCCCGGGTCCTGGTGACGCCGCCGCGCGGCGGAGCACCGTGGGGCGTACGGCGCTCCGCCACGCGCTGTCAGGCGGTGACCGCATCGGCCACCTCGTACCCGGCTTCGGTGACAGCCGCGCTGACCAGGGCGTCGCGGGCCTGGCGCATCGTCAGGTCAGTCAGCATCTGGTCAGCATGAGTCCGCACGCATTCCGGGACAGGTGTTCGGGGCGGTGCTTGGTCGGCCATGGTGCGAGAGTCTGGATCGGACGGAAGCGCAGGCGAGGAGCCTTCTTACCCGAGTGGGGTCCATGTTCTCCGGAATCTTCGAGTGCGACGCGTGCCGGTGTACAGTGAACGACGCCCCTGACCTGCAGAAAGCTGGCGGGGAGCCGTCTTCTAGGAGTCCAAAGTGCTGCGAACTTTGATGAAGTCCAAGATCCATCGCGCCACCGTCACCCAGGCCGACCTGCACTACGTGGGATCCGTGACGATCGATGCCGATCTGCTCGACGCCGCCGATCTGCTGCCCGGTGAGCTCGTGCACATCGTCGACATCACCAACGGGGCGCGGCTCGAGACGTATGTGATCGAGGGGGAGCGCGGGTCCGGTGTGGTCGGGATCAACGGGGCGGCGGCGCATCTCGTGCACCCCGGGGATCTGGTGATCATCATCAGTTACGCTCAGGTGACCGACGCCGAGGCGCGGGTACTGGAGCCGCGGGTCGTGCACGTGGACCGCGACAACCGGATCGTCGCGCTGGGTGCCGACCCGTCCGAGCCGGTCCCCGGGTCGGACCAGGAGCGCAGCCCGCAGGCCGCCACGGCCTGAGGGGCCGCGCCGCCGCAGACCGAGGCAGGAGCGTGGTGCGTCCATGAGCGACATCGAGATCCGCGACGACCGGGCGGCGGGCCGGCTGGAAGCGGTGGCGGGCGGAGACGTCGTGGGCCGGATCGAGTACTTCGTGCTCGACGAGCCCCGGCGGGCCCTCGTGCCGGTGCACACCGTCGTCGAACAGGCGCACGAGGGGAAGGGCATCGCGGGCTCCCTCGCGCGTGAGCTCTACGGCATCGCGTCCCGTGAGGGCAGCGCGGTCGCGCCCCTGTGCCCGTACGTCGCCAAGTGGGCGCAGCGCCATCCGGACGAGGCGCCGTCGGCGGATCCCGAGCTGATGGCGGCGGCGAAGAAGGGGCTCGCCGACCACCCCGAGATGTTCTGAGCCGGGTCCGGTCCCGTCCCGCCGTGCTGGCGCTGCTGCACACCTCGCCCGTGCACATCCCCGTCTTCGACGCGCTGCGCGACCGCGCGCACCCGGGGCTGGAGCTGCGGCACCTCGTCGCGGCGGACCTGCTGGAGCGGGCGCGCGCCACCGGGCCGGAGGCCGTCGCCGGTGCCGTACGGGCGCGGGTGCGCGATGCCGTGGACGGCGGGGCGCGGGCGGTGCTGTGCACCTGTTCCACCCTCGGCGCCGTCGCGGAGGCCGCGTCCGGCGAGGCCGGTGTGCCCGTGCTGCGGGTGGACCGCCCGATGGCGCGGCAGGCCGTGGCGGCCGGCCCGCGCATCGTCGTGCTCGCCGCGCTGGAGAGCACCCTGAGTCCGACGGTGCGCCTGATCGAGGAGGAGGCCCGCCGCGCGGGCCGTCCCGCGCGCGTGCGGCCGACGGTCGTGGACGGGGCCTGGGGACGGTTCGAGGCCGGTGACTCCGACGGGTACCTGAGCCGGGTCGCCGCCGCGGCCGACGGCGTGACCGGTGCCGACGTGATCGTGCTGGCCCAGGCGTCCATGGCCCCGGCGGCGGCGATGAGCCGCTCCCGCGTCCCGGTGCTGTCCAGCCCGGGGACCGGACTCGCGGCGGGGGCAGCGGCGGCGGGCGGTACGGGCGCCGTAGGTGAGATCGGGAGCCCGCGCGTGCCGCGGTCGGGTGACTGGGGAGGCGGCCGTCGGGTAGGCGGGGGATAGTCCAGAGCCGAAGTCGACCGACTGGCCGGAGGACCACCGTCATGACCGACCCGCATCCGGACCCCGTCCCGCCGGGACCCACCCCGGGCCCGGACCCTTCGCAGCCGCAGCCGGACCCCGCGCCCGTTCCGCCGCCCGAGCCCCCGCCGGGCCCGGACCCCGCGCCCGGTCCTACCCCTCCGGACCCACAACCGGGCCCGCCGGCGCCGGGACCGACGCCGCCCCGGCCGGGGCCTCCGCCCGGGCCGTCGCCCTCGCCCATCCCGCCGGGACCCGAACCGGTGCCCAACCCGGAGCCCGGCCCGCCGCTGACCTGACCCGCGGAGCGGCCGGCATGGCCGCGGAATCGGTACGGGGCGGTGGACGGGTGAGCACCCGGCCACCGCCCCGCACCGTTCACTTCACGCCGGCACAGCCGAGCGCTACGCCGTCACTTCGGACCGGTCGCCGCCCCACAGCGTGTGGAACGAGCCCTCGCGGTCCGTGCGCCGGTAGGTGTGCGCGCCGAAGTAGTCGCGCTGGCCCTGGGTCAGCGCGGCCGGCAGCCGCGCTGCGCGCAGGGCGTCGTAGTAGGCGAGGGCCGCCGCGAAGCCGGGGGTCGGCACGCCCTGGCGGGTCGCCGCGATCAGCACCTCGCGCCAGTCGTCCTGCGCGTCGGCGATCTCCTGCGCGAACGTCTCGTCGGACAGCAGGCTCGGCAGGTCGGCCCGCGCGTCGTACGCGGCACGGATGCGGTCCAGGAACGCGGCGCGGATGATGCAGCCGCCGCGCCAGATCGCGGAGACCGCGCCCAGGTCGATGTCCCAGCCGTACTCCTCGCTGCCCGCGGCGATCTCGTGGAAGCCCTGGGTGTACGACACGATCTTCGACGCGTACAGGGCCTGCTCCACCCGGTCCGCGAACGCCGCGGCCTCCGCCTCGCCCAGCGGCTTCGCCGTCGGGCCGGCCAGTTGGCGGGACGCCTCGCGCAGCGCCCCGTGCCCGGACAGGGAACGGGCGAACACCGCCTCCGCGATCCCGGACACCGGGACGCCCAGGTCCAGGGCGATCTGCACGGTCCAGCGGCCGGTGCCCTTCTGCTCCGCCTGGTCCACCACCACGTCGACGAACGGCTTGCCCGTCTCCGCGTCCACGTGGGACAGCACCTCGGCCGTGATCTCGATCAGGTACGAGTCCAGCCGTCCGGTGTTCCAGGTGCGGAAGATGTCCGCGATCTGGGCGGGGGAGTACCCGGCGACGTCGCGCAGCAGCTGGTACGCCTCACCGATCAGCTGCATGTCCGCGTACTCGATGCCGTTGTGCACCATCTTCACGAAGTGTCCGGCACCGTCCGGACCCACGTGCGTCACGCACGGCGCGCCGTCGGCCGCCTTCGCGGAGATCTTCTCCAGCATCGGGCCGAGCGAGTCGTACGACTCCTTCGGGCCGCCCGGCATGATGCTCGGCCCGTGCAGGGCGCCTTCCTCGCCGCCGGAGACGCCCATGCCGACGAAGTGGATGCCCTGTTCGCGCAGTGCCTTCTCCCGGCGGCGGGTGTCGGCGAAGTGGGCGTTGCCACCGTCGATGATCATGTCGCCGGGCTCCAGCAGCGGCGCGAACTCCTCGATCACCGCGTCCGTCGGCTCCCCGGCCTTCACCATGACGACCAGCCGCCGCGGTCGCTCCAGCGCGGCCACGAACTCCTTGGCCGTCTCGGCCGCCACGAAGCTGCCCTCGCCGCCGAACTCCTCCACGAGCGCGTGCGTGCGCGCCGCCGTCCGGTTGTGCACCGCGACCGTGTAGCCGTTGCGGGCGAAGTTACGGGCGAGGTTGCGGCCCATGACCGCGAGACCCGTGACGCCGATCTGCGCTGAACTGCTCATTGAGTTGGCTCCTCATGACCTTGGTAACGGTGCTGCCGGGGCGTCGGTGCTGCCGGTCGGTGCCCGCCAGTCCTGCCTCGACCATCCTGTCGTGCCGCACTTCCGGCCGCACGCGCGGGTCGCACGACACGCGCGCAGCCTCATACGGACGAAAGTCCCGGGACGCTCACCCGCACACCCGGCCAACCCTCGGCGGACACCGGTACCGGTCCGGCGCGCGGGCCACCGCGCGCCATCCTCCGGGGGCGCGCGAGCCAGCAGCAGCCACCCCCGGGGTGCGCAGGTGCCGCCCCGCGCCCTCGCCGCACACCCGCGCCCCCGCGCCAGGCCCCCCGCGTCAGGCCCCCGCGCACCCGCGCCCGCATCCCCGCAGCAGCCCCCGCGTACGCGCCCGCAGTACGCCCCCGACGCAGCACGTACCGGCGCACAACTGGGCGAAAAGTCCCGGCCATTGGAGCGCCCCGGCGGCTGATAGCCGTCTTGTCACACCCGAACGGGAGCGCTTACTTTTGCCCCTTCTGACGCAATGTCGAGGGGGCTCCATGGCCGTGCGCGGCCGGCACCGCCGGTATCAGCCGAACAGGATCAACCGCGCCTCGCTCACCGTCACCGCGGGCGGTGCCGGAATGGCGCTCCCGTTGATGGGCACCGGCGTCGCCCAGGCGGCCGACGTGGAGACCTGGGACAAGGTCGCCGCATGCGAGTCGACCAACGACTGGAACATCAACACCGGCAACGGCTATTACGGCGGCCTGCAGTTCACCCAGTCCACGTGGGAGGAGTACGGCGGCACCCGCTACGCGCCCCGCGCGGACCTGGCCACCAAGGACCAGCAGATCGCCATCGCCGAGAAGGTGCTGGACGGCCAGGGTCCCGGGGCCTGGCCGGTGTGCTCGGTACGGGCCGGGCTGACCCGGGGCGGAGCCGCGCCCGACATCCGTCCGGCCACCGACCGGGCCGACCGTCAGGACACCAGGGACTCCAGAACCGGCCAGGCGCAGAAGGCAGAGAAGGCAGAGAAGGCCGGGAAGGCCGGGAAGGCAAGCGCGGGCGGCCGGCCCACCGTCCAGGATGTCGAGCCGCAGAAGACCCCCCAGTCACGCGCGGGCCGCGCCGAGATGTACACCGTCGTCCGCGGCGACACCCTCTCCGGCATCGCGTCCGGCGAGCGGGTGCGCGGCGGCTGGCAGGAGCTGTACGACGCCAACCGCTCGGCCATCGGCGCCGACCCGGACCTGATCCTGCCCGGCCAGCGGCTCGCGCTGCCGGACGGCTGGGCCGGGCAGACCGACCGGCCCTCGACGCCACGGGAGCGCACGAAGCGACCCACCCCGAAGACGACCGAGAAGAGCCACGAAAGGAGCCAGAAGGCCCAGAAGGCCCAGGAGAAGCGGCAGCAGAAGCAGCAGCAGAAGCCCCGGACGTCTCCGGAGCCGCCGGCTCCTGAGAAGCGGACCACCCCGCCCCGCACCGACCGTGCCGCGTCCGGTGGCGGGCTCGTCGCGCCGGTCGGCGCGCCGCTGGGCACGCCCTACCACAAGGCGGGTTCCTCCTGGTCGAAGGGCTACCACACCGGCGTCGACTTCCCCGTGCCCACCGGTACGTCGGTGAAGTCCGTCGCGAACGGCCGGGTGGTCAGCGCCGGCTGGGAGGGCTCATTCGGCTACCAGGTGGTCGTCCGGCACGCCGACGGCCGCTACAGCCAGTACGCCCACCTGTCCGCGATCTCCGTCAGGAACGGCCAGTCGGTCACCGCCGGGCAGCGCATCGGACGGTCCGGGAACACCGGGAACAGCTCCGGCCCGCATCTGCACTTCGAGGTGCGGACGGGGCCGGGGTTCGGGTCGGACATCGACCCGGTCGCCTACCTGAGAGCCGGCGGCGTCAGGATGTGACGGGCGCGCGGTGCCCGGCCAGGACGGGCACGGTCACCGGCACGTACAGATACGGGCCGCCCCGGAACGGGACGTAGGGCACCGGAGCGGGAAGCGGTCCGGCCTCTTCCGCCGTCCCGCCCGGCCGCAGCGCCGCCGGTACCGCCCCGGGTGCGTCCCCTGACGGTAGGGCGGGAGCCCCTTGTGCCGCCGTGCCGCCGCCCGTCGGCATCGCGGCGGGGGAGAAGACCGGAACCGCGCACGCCGGCGTCGGAAGCGCGGACGCGTGGGCCGAGGCCGAGGCAACCGCCGCGACCGGCACCCCCACCCCGGCACCGACCCCGATGCCCGAGTCGCCATCACCATCACCATCGGCATCGGGCACCGGCCACGAGAAGGCCGGAAACGCGGCCGCCAGCTGCTCCGGCACGGGGAACGCGGGAACCCGCCAGGACGGGGTCCGGAAGTCGTGGGCCGGGAAGGCCGGTGCCGGGAAGTCCCGGACCTGGAAGGCCGGGGCGGGGATTCCGGCCGTCGCGGCGGGCGGCTCGAGGCCGGCGCCGGTCCGCGTGCCCGCCGGCCGGTCGGTGGCCGCGCTGTGCTCCCGCGCCAGCCGTTCGGTCGTCAGCAGGATCAGGCCACCCGCCGCCACCACCGCGGAGCCGAGCGCGAGCACCGTGCCCGCCGTGCCGTGGCGGAACGTCTCGCCGAACATGGTGATGCCGACGGCGGCCGCCACGACCGGGTTCACGACCGTGAGGGTGGCCAGCGGAGCGGCCAGTCCGGCGCCCCGGTAGGAGGCCTGGGAGAGCAGGATGCCGGCCGTGGCGAGGACGCCGATCACCGCGAGGGAGGGCACGTCCGCCGCCGCGAGGCCGTCGGTCCAGTCGACGGCGACGGTCTTGGTGAACACCGACGACATGCCGAACGCGACGCCGGACGCGGTGGCCAGCAGGATGCTGCGCACCGCCGGGTGACGGTGGACGGCGCGCGCCGCGACCATCAGCGCCACGATCGCGCCGGCGGTCACCGCCGCGGCCACCGCCCGCTGGGGCGTGGTCAGGGACTGCGTCCCGGCCGTGCCGACCAGGGCCAGCAGACCGGCGAGACCGACCGACGCCATGAGCGCACCGCGCCAGGCCGCCGCCCCCGCCCGGCGTCCGACGAACAGCGCCGCCATGGGCAGCGCGAAGACGATGGTGAGAGCGCCCAGCGGCTGCACCAGGCTCAGGGGACCGTAGGCCAGCGCCACGACGTGCAGCAGGCCGCCGAGACCGTTCAGCGCGACGGCGGCCCACCACGCGGGCCGGCGCAGCGGCGCGTACTGCTCGCCGGGGGAGGACACCGCGACCTGCTCCTGCACGATCGCCCCGCCCGCGTAGGCGAGTGCCGACACGAACGACAGGAGCACGGACAACGCGAGGGCGCTCATGGGCGGCTCCTCTGCGTGGGACCGGGGCGCTGTGCCCGGCGCGGCGAACAGTCGGCTCTCATGGACAACACGATGCCCCTTCCGACTGTTCCCGTCGTCGTCCCTGAGCACTCAATCCGTACTACTGCCGATGGAGTACCGCGACCGCCCCGTCATCCCCTGGGTGGGCACCCATCGACGGAGGCCCCCGACACGACCCCTGACTGGCCCCACAACACGGCCCCTGACCGGCCCTCCGACACGCCCCCTGACCAGCCCCTGCACCACCCCTGACCAGCCCTCGCACCACCCCTGACGGGCCCCTGAACAGCCCCTCCGGGGCGGCCGGCTCGCCCCCCGCTCGCGACCGGCCCCCGCTCGCTCCCCACCCCGGCACGACGACCCGGCCGCACCCCGCCGCGACCCGGCCGAGCACCGCACGCGTGTGCCGCCGCGGGCCGCGTGTGTGCCGCTGCGTGTCGCGTGGGTGCCGCACGTGTGTGCCGCTGCGAGCCGCGTGTGCGCCGCACGTGTGCACCGCGCGTGTGCACCGCGCGTGTCCTCCTCTTCCCCACGCGCCCCATCTGAGTGACCATGGGAACAACGTCCGCTCAGACAGGGGGTCCGCGGGTGCGAGTGGGACTGCTGACCCGGGAATACCCCCCGGACGTGTACGGCGGCGCAGGTGTCCACGTGGAGTTCCTGGCCCGGGAGCTGGCCTCCCTGGTGGACCTCGACGTGCACTGCTGGGGCGAGGGCCGCGCGGAGGGCGTGCACCGTCACCGTCCCTGGTCCGCGCTGGACGGCGCCAACGACGCGCTGCGCACCTTCTCCGTGGACCTGGCCATGACCGCCGCCCTCGAAGGCCGCGACCTCGTCCACTCCCACACCTGGTACGCCAACCTCGGGGGCCACCTCGCCAAACTGCTCCACGGCATCCCGCACGTCGTGACCGCCCACTCCCTGGAGCCGCTGCGGCCCTGGAAGGCCGAGCAGCTCGGCGGCGGCTACGCCCTGTCGAGCTGGGCCGAGCGCACCGCCGTCGAGGCCGCCGACGCGGTGATCGCCGTGTCGGGCGCCATGCGCGAGGACATCCTGGCCTGCTATCCGGCGCTCGATGCCGACCGGGTGCACATCGTGCACAACGGCATCGACACCGCCCTCTACCGCCCCGACCCGGGCACGGAGGCCCTGGACCGGATCGGGCTGGACCGCTCGCGCCCCTATGTGCTGTTCGTCGGCCGCATCACCCGGCAGAAGGGCGTGCCCCATCTGCTGCGGGCGGTGCGCGGGATCGACCCCGCCGCGCAGGTGGTGCTGTGCGCGGGCGCGCCGGACACCCCGGAGATCGACCGGGAGTTCCGCGAGCTGTACGAGGAGCTGTGCCGGGTCCGCGAGGGCGTGCACTGGATCCCGCGGATGCTGCCGCGCCCGGAGGTGATCCAGCTGCTGACGCACGCCGCCGTGTTCGCGTGCCCGTCCGTCTACGAGCCGCTCGGCATCGTCAACCTGGAGGCGATGGCCTGCGGCACGCCCGTGGTGGCCTCCCGGGTCGGCGGGATCCCCGAAGTCGTGGCGGACGGCTCGACCGGGGTACTCGTCGACGTGGACGACGACTTCGAGGCGGGCCTCGCCGGCGCCCTCGACGCGGTCCTCGGCGATCCGGCCGCCGCGCGGCGGATGGGCGAGGCCGGCCGGGAGCGCGCGGTCGGCGAGTTCGGCTGGGACGCGGTGGCCCGCCGCACGGTCCGCCTGTACGAGGAGATCCTCGGACAGGCTTAGGCCCGCCCGTCCGGGGCAGTCATGGGAAAATTCCGGCGTGAGGGGAGCGGCCATGCGGCGTGGTGGTCCTTCGGTTCTGGGAATCGTGCTGGCGGGCGGCGAGGGCAAGCGCCTGATGCCCCTCACGGCGGACCGTGCCAAACCGGCGGTCACCTTCGGCGGCACCTACCGCCTCGTCGACTTCGTGCTGTCCAACCTCGTCAACGGGGACATCCTGCGCATCTGCGTGCTCACGCAGTACAAGTCGCACTCCCTGGACCGGCACGTCACCACCACCTGGCGGATGTCCAGCCTGCTCGGCAACTACGTCACGCCCGTGCCCGCCCAGCAGCGCCTCGGCCCGCGCTGGTACCTGGGCAGCGCGGACGCCATCCTGCAGTCGCTGAACCTGATCCACGACGAACAGCCCGACTACGTGGCCGTGTTCGGAGCCGACCACGTGTACCGGATGGATCCCCGGCAGATGCTCGCCCAGCACATCGACAGCGGTGCGGGGGTCACGGTGGCGGGGATCCGGGTGCCGCGCTCGGAGTCCGCGGCCTTCGGTGTGATCACGCCGGGGTCCGACGGGCAGACGGTGCAGGGCTTCCTGGAGAAGCCCGCCGATCCGCCCGGGCTGGCGGACGACCCCGAGTGCGTGTTCGCGTCGATGGGCAATTACATCTTCACCACGAAGACGCTCGTGGAGGCGCTCCAGCGGGACGCCGAGGACGAGAGCTCGGTGCACGACATGGGCGGCTCGATCCTGCCCCAGCTCACCGAGCGCGGTGAGGCGTACCTGTACGACTTCAGCGCGAACCACGTCCCCGGCGAGACCACCCGCGACCAGGGCTACTGGCGGGACGTGGGCACCCTGGACGCGTACTACGAGGCGCACATGGACCTGATCGCCGAGCGTCCGGCGTTCAACCTGTACAACCGGCAGTGGCCGATCTACACCCACTCGGGGCAACTCTCGCCGGCCCGGTTCAACGCCGGGGGCATGGCGAGCGAGTCCATCATCAGCGCGGGCTGCCTGATCCGCGGCCAGGTCACCCGCTCGGTGCTCTCCCCGGGCGTCCTGGTCGACCCGGGAGCGGTGGTGCAGGGCTCGGTGCTGCACGACAACGTGCACATCGGGCGGGGTGCCGTGGTGCGCGGCGCGGTCCTGGACAAGAACGTCGAGGTGCCGCCGGGCGCGACGATCGGCGTCAACCCGGAGCGGGACGCGGAGCTGTACACGGTGTCCAAGGGCGGCGTGATCGCGCTCGGCAAGGGACAGCGGGTGCCGATGCCGTAGCGGCGGCGGGCGAGGGTGCGGGGCCCCGGTCGGACGTGACCACCGGGGCCCTTGTCATGTCCCTGGACGGATGGCGGAATCCGTGCTGTTATGACGACTACTGTTCATGACAACGTTGTACGGGCGCCGAAACGCACACAAAGACACATGGGCGCAGCACCGAGTACGCAGCACACCCCGCACCGAGCCGTCACTTCCTCACCCACGGAGGATCCGTGCGCACCAGACGACTCAGAGACCGTTTCGCCCTGCTCCTGGCCGCCGCGCTGGGCGTCGCCGGACTGACCGCGGCGACGCTGCCCGCGGCGGGACCGCCCGCCGCCGGGTCCGCCGCGGCCGGGGCCCCGGACGACCCGGTGGAGATCCACGGACTTAAGGGCGAGTACTACACCCACTCCGCCCCCGGCGCCTTCGACTTCCACGAGCTCAGGGCCACCGCCTTCGACCCCCACCTGGACTTCGACAACCTGGAGCCGCGTCTCAACCTCACCACCGGGCGTTCCGACGACGTCAGCGTCCGCTGGACGGGCAGGATCGTCCCCGAGCGGAGCGGCCCGCACACCTTCTCGATCACCGGCGACAACGGCTTCCGCCTGTGGATCGACGGCCGCCTCGCCATCGACCACTGGGTCGACGACTGGGACCGTGAACAGACCGCCGAACCGATCGAGCTGACGGCGGGCACCGCCCACGACATCAAGGTCGAGTACTTCGAGCACTACGGCGGCTCCAACCTCCACCTGCGCTGGACCGAACCCGGCGGCACCAAGAAGCCCGTACCGCAGTCGGCGTTCCGCCTCCCCGACGGCTTCGACTACGACGGGGCCCTCGCCGCCACCGTCCTCGCCTCCGGGCGCACCCTCAAGCTGGACTTCCCGCGCCCGCTCGCCGCACCCCCGGCCCGGTTCACCGAGCACCTCGACGCCGTCATCGGGGGCGCTAAGTGGCCGCTGACCTCGGCACGGCCCGACCCGGCCGACCCCAGGTCCCTGCTCGTCACCCTCGCCGAACCCGTCGTCGGCAACAAGTCCGGCACCGCCCGCGGCGCCGCAGACATCCGCTACGACGGCGCGGGCGGACTGACCACCGCCGCCGGCGACCCCGTGGACGCCTTCCTCAGCAGTGGCCCCAACCGCTCCACCCACGAACTGCGCACCGAGTGGGCCGACGAGGTGGGCCCGGACAACGCCCTGCCCGAGTACCCGCGCCCGCAGCTCACCCGGCAGAAGTGGCGCAACCTCAACGGGCGCTGGCAGTTCGCCGCCGCCGAGGAGGGCGAGCGCCCGCCCGTCGGCAAGAACCTCAAGGAACGCATCCTCGTCCCGTACCCGGTGGAGTCCCAGCTCTCCGGCATCCAGCGGCACGAGGACCGCATGTGGTACCGGCGCACCTTCACCGTGCCCCGCGACTGGCGCATCGGCTCCGCGCAGCGGCTGCGGCTGAACTTCGGCGCCGTCGACTGGCGGGCCGAGGTGTACGTCAACGGCACGAAGGTCACCACCCACGAGGGCGGCTACGACAAGTTCAGCGCCGACGTCACCGACGCGTTGAAGCCCGGCCGCACCCAGGAGCTGATCGTCGGCGTGTACGACCCGACGGACGCCGCGGACGGGGAGAACCCGCCGGTCGGCAAGCAGCGCCTGGACCCGAGTGGCATCTGGTACACCCCCAGCTCGGGCATCTGGCAGACGGTGTGGATGGAACCGGTCGCCCGCGACCACGTCGACTCGCTCCGCCTGATCCCCGACGTGCCCGGCGAGCGGCTCACCGTCGAGGCGCAGGGCGTCCGCGACGGCCTGCCGGTCACGGCGACCGCGTACGACGGACGGCGCAAGGTCGCCACGGCGACCGGCCGCACCGGCAAGCCGCTGACCCTGAAGATCCGCGATCCGCGGCTGTGGTCCCCCGACGACCCCTTCCTGTACGACCTCAAGGTGACCGTCGGCGCCGACCGGGTCGAGAGCTACTTCGGCATGCGCTCCATCGAGGTCAAGCAGGTCAACGGCGTGCCGCGCACCGTCCTCAACGGGGAGCCGCTGTTCCTGATGGCCACCCTCGACCAGGGCTTCTGGCCCGACGGCCTGCACACCGCGCCCACCGACGAGGCCCTCGCGTACGACCTGAAGGCGCACAAACGGCTCGGGTTCAACTCGGTGCGCAAGCACATCAAGGTCGAACCCGACCGCTGGTTCCACTGGGCCGACCGGCTCGGCCTGCTGGTGTGGCAGGACATGCCGTCCATGACGGCCGGGGTGAACCCGGACGCCGAGTCCCGCGCCCGCTACGAACGCGAGCTGAAGCAGATGATCGACGAGCACATCAGCAGCCCGTCGGTCGTCATGTGGGTCACCTTCAACGAGGGCTGGGGCCAGTACGACGTCGGCCGCATCGCCGGCCTGGCCAAGAGCTGGGACCCCTCGCGCCTGGTCAACAACCAGTCCGGGCTCAACCTGGGTGCCGACGGCGACGCCGGCGACATCATGGACGAGCACGGCTACCCGAGCCCGGCGCTCCCGCCCCGCCCAGACGGCCGGCGCGCCCTGGTCACCGGCGAGTACGGCGGCCTCGGACTCGCGGTGCCCGGCCACGCCTGGTCGGTGCAGATGTCGTACGTGGACGTCGACCCGACCACCTACACCGACGACTACCTCACCAAGCTGGACGAGGTGCGCGCGCTGGTGTGCCGGGGCAGCAACGGCGCCGTCTACACCCAGATCACGGACGTCGAGGGCGAGCTGAACGGTCTGCTCACCTACGACCGCCGGGTGATGAAGCCCGACGTGCCCCGGGTACGGGCCGGACACGAGGCGCTGATCCGGGACGCCTCCCGGGCGGTGCCCGCCGGCTGCCCGGCCCCGGGAGGTGCCCCCTGATCACCCCGCCACGGGCGGCCCGCACCCGTCCGGGTGGCGCCCGGCGGCCCCCAAGGGGGGCCCGGCAGCCCCGCTGACCGCGTCCGCCCCGTCCGTCCCGGCCCCCGCACCGCCCCGGTGCGGGGGCCGGGCGATGTAATGTGCTGTTAACTATACGTAGCCGGATCGTACTTGACCGTAATCGGCCGGGGGCGATTGACTGCTGATCCATCCCGTCGTCGCTGCGAGGCCAGACCGTGACCGCAGACCTGCTCGCTCCTCTCGACCTGGCGTTCTGGAACATCGAGTCCGCCGACCACCCCATGCACCTCGCGGCGCTCGGCGTCTTCCCGGCCGGTTCCGATGCCGCGGGTGCCCACGCGGCCGACCTCCTCGCCTCCCGCGCCGCCGCCGTCCCCGGACTGCGGATGCGCATCCGGGACGTGTGGCGCCCGCTCACCGGCGGCTCCCTGGCGGCGCTCCGGCGCCCCTGGACGGGGCAGGGCGAACCGCTCGCCGCCGCCCTGCGCCGCCCCCTCTCCTTCGGCGGCGCCCGCCGCGAACCCGACCCGCGCTTCGACCCGCAGGACCACGTCCGGCTGCACGCGCCGGCACCCGACTTCCACGCGGCGGCCGGCCGCCTCATGGAACGACCGCTGGACCGCTCCCGGCCCCCCTGGGAGGCCCATGTGCTCCCCGCACAGGACGGCGCGTCCTTCGCCGTGCTGTTCAAGTTCCACCACGCCCTCGCCGACGGGCTGCGCGCGCTGACCCTCGCCGCCGCGCTGATGGACCCCATGGACCTGCCCACACCCCGGCTGCGCCCGGCCGACCCGGCGCACGGACTGCTCCCCGACGTGCGCCGCATGCCGGACCTGGTGCGCGGCGCCCTCTCCGACGCCGGACGCGCCCTCGACATCGGCGCCTCGGTCGCCCGCTCCACCCTCGACGTGCGCTCCTCGCCCGCCCTGGCCTGCGAGTCCAGCGGCAGCCGCCGCACGGCCGGCACCGTCATCGACCTCGACGACGTCCACCGGGTCCGCAAGAGCGTCGGCGGCACCGTCAACGACGTCCTGATCGCCGTCGTCGCCGGAGCCCTGCGGCGCTGGCTGGACGAACGCGGGGACGGCAGCGCGGGCATCGCGCCCCGCGCCCTCATCCCGGTCTCCCGGCGCCGGCCCCGCACCGCCCACCCCCAGGGCAACCGGCTCTCCGGCTACCTGATGCGGCTCCCGGTCGGCGAACACGACCCGCTCGCCCGCCTCACCACCGTGCGCGACGCGATGGACCGCAACAAGGACGCCGGCCCGCACCGGGGCGCCGGCGCCGTCGCCCTGCTCGCCGACCACGTCCCGGCCCTCGGCCACCGGCTCGGCGGCCCCTTCGTCGGCCAGGCGGCCCGGCTCTGGTTCGACGTGCTCGTCACCAGCGTCCCGCTGCCCGGCTTCGGGCTGAGGCTGGGCGGCAACCCGCTCGGCGCGGTCTTCCCGCTCGCCCCGCTGGCCCCGGGCCACTCCCTCGCGGTCGCCGTCTCCACCTACCGCGGCCGGGTCCACTACGGGCTGGTGGCCGACGGCGTGGCCGTCCCGGACCTCGACCGGCTGGCCCTCGCCCTGTCGGAAGAGGTGGAGACACTGCTCACGGTCTGCGAGCCCTGACCCGCGCGGGTTTGGTCTGCGGCGCGGCGCTCCGTAAAATTCCCCGTTCGACAGCGGGCGCGACCGGAGCGCCGCGAGGCAGAGCGGGAAACGACAGCGGCGATGACGGTGACAGAGGACGGCCCGCGGGCCGCGGACGCGGTGGAACACGGGCCCGGTATCGACCCCGAGCGGCTGGCCGTCTGCCTCGCGGTCCTGGAGGAACTCGACCGGCTCGACGTCGACCACCCCGACGCGGTGCTGGTCCGCCGGGCCACCTCGCACATCTACCGCACGGTCAAGCAGCGCCGCCGGCAGGAGCGCCGGGCCGCCAAGACCGCGCACGACAAGGCGGTCACCGAGGCCACCGCGACCGGCTCCGCCGAGCGCATCGACGACGAGACCGAGGGCATCCTGCCGTCCTCCCGGGTCGAGCCGGGCAAGATCGCGGGGATACTCCAGCGCCCGCGCTCCTGCTACGTCTGCAAGACCCGCTACGTCGAGGTCGACTACTTCTACCACCAGCTCTGCCAGAGGTGCGCGGACGACAACCGCGCCCGGCGCGACGCCCGCACCGACCTCACCGGCAAGCGGGCCCTGCTCACCGGCGGACGCGCCAAGATCGGCATGTACATCGCGCTGCGGCTGCTGCGCGACGGCGCCCACACGACGATCACCACGCGCTTCCCCAACGACGCAATCCGCCGCTTCAAGGCGCAGCACGACAGCGACGAGTGGATCCACCGGCTGAAGATCGTCGGGATCGACCTGCGCGACCCGGCCCAGGTCGTCGCGCTCGCCGACTCCGTGGCCGCCGCGGGGCCGCTGGACATCCTGATCAACAACGCGGCGCAGACCGTGCGCCGCTCCCCGCAGGCCTACAGCGAGCTGGTCACCGCCGAGTCCGCCCCGCTGCCCGCCGGGGAACTGCCCGCCGCCGAGGTGATCGGCTCCTTCAACTCCGGCGCGGTCGCCGAACTGCCCGTCGCCGGCGGCGGAGCGCTCACCGCGCAGGACGTCACCGGTCTCGCCCTGGTCTCCGGCTCCGCGTCCCCGGCCCGCATCGCGGCCGGCACCGCGATCGACGCCGGGGGCCTGGTCCCGGACCTGCACGACACCAACAGCTGGGTGCAGACCGTGGACGAGGTCACCCCGGTCGAGCTGCTGGAAGTGCAGCTGTGCAATTCGACGGCGCCGTTCATCCTCATCAGCCGGCTGCGCCCGGCCATGGCGGCGTCCGCAGCGAAGCGCACGTACATCGTGAACGTCTCCGCCATGGAGGGCGTCTTCGACCGCGGCTACAAGGGCGCCGGACACCCGCACACCAACATGGCCAAGGCCGCGCTGAACATGCTCACCCGCACCAGCGCCCAGGAGATGTTCGAACAGGACCGCATCCTGATGACGGCCGTCGACACCGGCTGGATCACCGACGAGCGCCCGCACCCGGACAAGGTGCGCCTGGCCGAGGCCGGGTTCCACGCCCCGCTCGACCTGGTCGACGGCGCCGCCCGGGTCTACGACCCCATCGTGCGCGGCGAGGCCGGCGAGGACCTGTACGGCGTCTTCCTGAAGGACTACGCGCCCGGCAGGTGGTGACCGGGCGGCGGCCCGACGGACCGTCAGCCGGGCGCCGCGGGCCGTGACTCGCGCGCGGCCAGCAGCTCCAGCACCGTGCGCCAGTCCTCCAGGACACCGGGATCGAAGCAGGCGGTGCGGGCCTCCTCGTCCGCCGCGCGCAGGGCGAGGAGGTCGTCGGCCCCCGCGGACGGGTGCCGCCGGACCAGGTCCGCCACCCGCGCGCCGAGCAGCGGGCGCACCGCGTCGGCCGTACGCGCGGCGGGGTCACCAGGCCCCAGCAGCCGGCCCACGGGCCGCACCAGGGCCGCCACCTGGAGTTCCTTGTCCGCGGGTCGGGCGCGGCGCAGCAGCGCGGCGGCCCGCAGGGCGTGCCCGGACCCTTCGGCCCCTGTGCCGCCGGGGTCCCGGCAGGCGTGCAGCAGGTCCATCAGCTCCTCGACACCGCGCAGTTCCATGCGCCGGTCCTCCCAGCGAGACGGCCGTTGCCGAACGGCAGCAGACCATGGCGTGCTTGCGGGCGGGCCAACGGGACGTGAACGGCGCCATGACCAGGTGACCTCTCCGCACATGTCGACGCCCTGTAGTCCGTTCGGGTGACGGACCGCGGGGGAATCAATGGTGAAATAGGAGCATATTGAGGTGCGTTGACATGGGTCCGACGCGCGATTGTTACCGCGAGTTTCGAGCCCCATCGAGCGCGTGGCCGCTCATTTGGTTAATCTGAGCCGGACGGACAGCACACGGGGTCCTACCCACACCCACGGTCCGTCTGGGACAAGCCGGTTCACAACGGCCAGCTCTTCCCTCGTACGACCGGCGCCACCGCGTCCGAACGGCTTTTCTCACATGCCCGGACGGGCGGCGGGCGCAGGCGCAGGAGCCGGCGCAGCACGTCCCCAGGGTGACCGACACATAAGGAGTGCGCGGTGACACCGGAGAAGACGACTACCGAAGAGCGCCCCAAGGAACGGCCCGAGCGGGCCCGCCGCCGCAGCGGCGAGCTGTGCAGCCTCGACGTGTGGGCCCGGTCGGCCCCGATCCGCCTCGCGGGCTACGAGGACGACCTCGCCGAGCCCCACATCCTGCCCAGCGTCGACTGACACCCGCCCCTTCCCCCCGCCCGGCGCAGGGGCGTGCCGGACGCACGCCCCTGCGGACCAGCCGTACCGGTCAGGGCCGGACGTAGGGCCGGGTCATGATCTCCATGTTGTGGCCGTCCGGGTCGTCGAAGTAGGCGCCCCGGCCGCCGAAGAGGGTGTTGACCCGACCCGGCTCCGTGTGACGCGGGTCCGCGTAGTACGTGACCCCGAGCGTCTCCAGACGCGCGATCATCGCGTCGAACGCCTCCTCCGGGACCAGGAACGCGTAGTGCTGGGGCTGGACCCGCTCGTCGAGCATCTCGTGGTAGTCGAGCGTGACGCCGTTGCCCAGGTCCACGGGCAGGAACGGCCCGAACGGGGCGCCCACCTCCAGGCCGAGGACGGCCGCGAGGAAGTCGGCGGACAGCCGCCGGTCCCGGGCGAACACCACGGTGTGGTTCAAGTGGGCGATGGTGGTGGGCAGTTCGGTCGGGTGCGAGGGTTGTGCTGCAGGCATGGCCGGTGCTCTCCGGGTGTCGATTCCATGGGTGGGGCCACGCTCGGGCGCGGCGGGAAAGGAACACGGAGGAACGGGCGGGTCGCGGCCCCGCCCCGGGCTCACGCCAGGGCCGGGCGCACCTTCTGTGTACGGCTCTCGGCCGACCCGGCAGTCATGCGACTGAGATTAGACGCCCGTTTCGGACCACGGCAAGGCGATTACCGGTCGGCCTCCGCGAGCGGGGCCGTCCGCCGCCACGGGTGCCGCTCCTCCAGCTGCCGCGCCAGCTCCAGCAGCACCTCCTCGGCCCCCGGCCCGCCCACCAGCTGCACCGCGCAGGGCGCCCCCGAGGGCAGCGCGCCGAACGGCACGGACATCGCGGGCCAGCCCGTCAGGTTCCACGGCGGAGTCATCGGCGAGTACGACGAGTTGGCGGCCACATTGCGCAGCCAGCCCCGCTCGTGCCACGGGCCCGCCTTCGGCGAGCGGCGGGCGAGGGCCGGGGTGAGCAGCACGTCGTACTCGCCGAAGAACGGCTCCAGCCGCTCGCGCAGCCGCTCCCGGCCGGTGCCGGAGCGCACGGAGCGCTCACAGCGCCGGCCGATCGCCGCGTGCACCCGGGTGCGCCGGGTCAGCAGCCGCTTCTCCAGGCCGCGCGCGTCCACGGCCGTGCCCGCCGCCCAGTGGGCCAGGGCCGTCGTGCCGAGCGACACCGGGTACGGCGGATCGGCGCGCCGCACCTGGTGACCCGCCTTGATCAACGCCCCGGCGGCCTCCCGCACGGCCGCAGCGTACGGCTTGGACACCGTGGCGCCCAGCAGCGGGCTGCGCAGGGACACCGCGATCCGCAAGGTGCCCGGCCCGGCGTCGGGCGCGCCCGCGTCCCCGGCTTCGGAGGGTGCCCCGGTACCGGCCAGCACCGCCAGCATCAGGCGGGTGTCCTCCACGGTCGTGGCGAGCGGTCCGTTCTCCGACAGGCCGAACCAGTCGCCGTCGCCGATGCCCGCGGGAACCACCCCGAGGCCCGGCTTGATGGTGACCAGACCGCAGTTGGCGGCCGGGATCCGCAGCGACCCCATACCATCGTTGCCGAGCGCGAGGGGCACCATCCCGGCGGCGACCGCCGCGGCACTGCCGCCCGACGAGCCGCCCGCGCTGCGGGCCGGGTCCCACGGGTTGCGGGAGGTGCCGTGCACCCCGTCCGTGGTGCCGAACACGCACAGCTCCGGCACATGCGTCAGCCCCACCACCACCGCGCCCGCCGCCCGCAGGCGGGCCACCGTCTCGTGGTCCTGCCCGGCGGGCGTGTCCGGGGTGGCCGCGGAGCCCACGCGCATGCTCTCGCCACGCACGGCGAGGTTGTCCTTGACCGCCACGGGCACCCCGGCCAGCGGCAGTTCCGCCAGATCGGCGCGGGCGGCCACCTCGTCGGCCTCCGCCAGGGCCGCCTCCGCCCGCACGACCCGGAACGCGCCCACCCGCCCGTCGAGCCGCTCGATGCGCGCCAGGTGGTCCGCGACGACCTCGCGCGGCGTGACCCGCTTCTCCCGTACGGCGGTGGCGATCTCGACGGCGGTCCGGCCGGCCCAACTGGTCAACTTCGGCTCCTCGGGGTACGGAGGGGACGGGGCGTACCGGGGGGTACGCAGGGCCACTGTGCCCCGCCGGACGCCCCCGCGTCGAGATCGTCCCGCACCCCGGACCGGGACGCGGCGGGGGCGGGTCAGCGCAGATGCCGTGCGAAGAAGTCCATCGTGACGTCCATCGACTCCCGCCACCGCGGCCCGAAGGTGTGCCCCTCACCGGCATAGGTGCGCAGCTCGACGTCCGCCCCGGCCGCCTCGAACGCGGCGGCGGCCTCCCGGGACCACCTCGGCGGGCAGGTGTCGTCGGCCGTGCCGTGATGGATCTGCAGCGGGTCGGCGGCCCGGGCGGCATGGGTCAGCGGGGACACCTGGCGCCAGAACTCCGGGTTCTCCCCGGGCGTGCCGTGCTCGGCCTCGATCCGCTCGACGACCGGATCACCGTCGGGCCGCTGGAAGTGGTCCAGGTTCTCCTCGGGCCGCCCGCTCACCGGCGCGTGGGCGACGGCCGCGTCGAACAGCCCGGGCGCCACCACCAGCGCGTTGTAGACGACCCCGCCGCCCATCGACCGGCCGAACAGGCCGATACGGCCGGTGTCGACCTCGGCACGGCCCCAGGCGCGCAGGGCCAGGGCGGCGCCGATGACGTCCTCGGTGTAGCCGAGCCGCAGACCGACGTCGTTGTCGGGGTCCTTGTCGGAGCCGGCGTGATTGCGGTAGTCGACGTGCAGGACCACGTAGCCGCTGCGGGCGAGGAGGTCGTGCTCGCGCGGCATGCCCTGCCCGGTGACATAGACGTCGGGGTCGATGTAGCCGTGCGCGAGCACCAGCGCGGGGAACGGCCCGTCGCCCTCGGGGATGTTCATCACGCCGGAGACGGTGAGGCCGTTGGCCTCGTAGGTGACGGCGTACCGGGTGTAGGCGGAGGTGCGGGCCAGCACCCTGCCGAGCCGCAGACCGGAACCGGTCTGCTCCCGCTCGATCAGCGCCGGGATCGACACCGGGTCGGCCCGCGCAGAGGCGGACGGGGAGGCGGACGGGGAGGCGGACGGGGAGGGGGCCGCCGAGCCGTCCGCCTCCCCGTCCCCGGTGGCGGAGCGTGCGGAGACCGGAGCCGGCGCGGCCTCGCCCCCGCCGCCGGTACAGCCGGCCGTCAGGACCAGCAGCGCTCCGGCGACGGCACAGACGGTGCGCTTCGACCGCATGAGGACGATTATGTCCCGTGCGGCCTGTCCTGTGCAGGGCGACGGGCGGCGGGGGCGGCGCTCGGCGCCGGTGTGGCGGCGGGTCCGGACCACGTTCCGCGCTGGTGTGGCGGCGGGTCCGGGGCCGTGCCCCGGGCGGGTGTGGTGGCGGGTCCGGGTTGCGCCCCGCACCGGTGTCCCGGCGGGTCCGGGTTGCACCCCGCACCGGTGTCCCGGCGGGCCCGGATCGCGCGCACCTCGCGCGCACCCCGCACTCCGCACCCCCGCCCGGGCTCCCGCCGCCGGGCGCGGTTCGAACCCCGGGCCGCGGGGGAGCAGTACTCCTCGTCGGCCCCCACCGCCGGCCCGAGCCCCGCGACCCCCGGAGCGCCCCGCATGCATGACGACCGCACCCTGGTCGAGGCCCGCCTCAGGCGGGTCCTCGACGAGCGCATCCGCCCCGCCGTCCACCCCGAGTCCGTCCCGCTGGACGTGGCGGTCTGGCACGTCCCGGGCGAACCCGTGCCGGTCCCCGAGGGCCTCGCGGCCGCCTACGAACCCGTCGCGGTGGGCACCCGCTGGGGCGTCCCGTGGGGCACCAGCTGGTTCCGGGTCACCGGCACCATCCCCGACGCCTGGGCCGGGCGGACCGTCGAGGCGGTCCTGGACCTCGGCTTCGACGGGGCCATGCCCGGCTTCCAGTGCGAGGGCCTCGTGCACCGCCCCGACGGCAGCCCGGTGAAGGGGCTGAACCCGCTCAACCAGTGGGTCCGGATCGCCGCACCGGCCCGGGGCGGGGAGCGGGTGGACCTGTACGTCGAGGCCGCCGCCAACCCCGTGATCCTCGGCCGGCCCGCCTTCCGGCCCACCCCCCTCGGAGACCTCGCGACCGCCGGTGACGAGCCGCAGTACACCCTCGCCCGGATGGATCTCGCCGTCTTCGACACCACCGTGTGGGAACTGGTCATGGACCTGGAGGTGCTCGGCGAGCTCATGGCCGAACTGCCCGCCGACGGGCACCGGCGCCACGACATCCTCCGCGCGGTGGAGGCCGCCCTCGACGCCGTCGACCTCCAGGACGTCAACGGCACGGCCGCACGGGCCCGCGAACGGCTCACCACCGTGCTCGCCGCTCCCGCCGCGCCCTCCGCGCACCGCGTCAGCGCGGTGGGGCACGCCCACATCGACTCGGCGTGGCTGTGGCCGTTGCGCGAGACCGTGCGCAAGGTCGCCCGGACGGCCGCCAACATGACCGCGCTGCTGGACGACGAGCCCGATTTCGTCTTCGCCATGTCCCAGGCCCAGCAGTGGGCGTGGGTCAAGGAGCACCGGCCTGAGGTGTGGGCGCGGGTGAAGAAGGCGGTCGCCGACGGGCGGTTCGTGCCGGCGGGCGGCATGTGGGTGGAGTCGGACACCAACATGCCCGGATCCGAGGCGATGGCCCGCCAGTTCGTGCACGGCAAGCGCTTCTTCCTCGACGAGTTCGGCATCGAGAACACCGAGGCGTGGCTGCCGGACACCTTCGGCTTCGCCGCCGGTCTGCCGCAGATCCTGCGCGCGGCCGGCACCCGGTACCTGCTCACCCAGAAGATCTCCTGGTCACGCACCAACGCCTTCCCGCACCACACCTTCCACTGGGAGGGCATCGACGGCACCCGGATCTTCACCCACTTCCCGCCCGTCGACACCTACAACTGCGCCATGACGGGACGGGAGATCGCGCACGCCGCCCGTAACTTCCGCGACAAGGGCGCCGCCCGCCACTCCCTGGCCCCCACCGGCTGGGGCGACGGGGGCGGCGGCACCACCCGGGAGATGGTCGCCAAGGCCGCCCGCCTGCACGACCTGGAAGGATCGCCGACCGTCACCTGGGAGACCCCGGCCGCCTTCTTCGCCCGGGCCGAGGCCGAGTACCCCGAGGCGCCCGTGTGGGTCGGCGAGCTCTACCTCGAACTGCACCGGGCCACCCTCACCAGCCAGGCCGGCACCAAGCAGGGCAACCGCCGCAGCGAACACCTGCTGCGCGAGGCGGAACTGTGGGCGGCCACGGCCGCCGTGCGCACCGGATCCCCCTACCCGCACGCGGCACTGGACCGGATCTGGAAGACCGTGCTGCTGCACCAGTTCCACGACATCCTGCCCGGCTCCTCCATCGCCTGGGTGCACCGCGAGGCCCGCGCCACCTACGCGCGGATCGCCGCCGAACTCGACGGCATCATCGACGCCGCCCAGCGCGCCCTCGCCGGGGACGGCACCACCGACCTCCTCTTCAACGCCGCCCCCCACGCCCGCTCCGGCGTCCCCGCGGGCGGGGCGGCCACCCCCGCCGAACAGGGGCGCACGCACCTCACCGAGCGGGACGGCGGCGGATACGTCCTGGACAACGGCCTGCTGCGGGCGGGCATCGACGCCGACGGCCTGCTCGTGTCGGTCCTCGACCTCGCGGCGGACCGCGAGACGATCGCACCCGGCCGCGCGGGCAATCTGCTCCAACTGCATCCCGACCTGCCGAACATGTGGGACGCCTGGGACGTCGACGCCTTCTACCGCAACACCGTCACCGACCTCACCGACGCCGACGAGGTCACCGCCGGTACCGACGGCGCCTCGGTGCGGATCACGCGCTCCTTCGGCGACGGCTCCCGGGTCACCCAGGTGCTCTCCCTCCCGCCCGGGGAGCGGCGGCTGGTCGTCGACACCGAGGTCGACTGGCACGAGACGGAGAAGTTCCTCAAGCTGGCCTTCCCGCTCGACGTGCACGCCGAACGCTGCGCCTCCGAGACCCAGTTCGGGCACGTCCACCGGCCGACGCACACCAACACCTCCTGGGATGCGGCCCGGTTCGAGGTGTGCAACCACCGCTTCGTGCACCTGGAGGAACCCGGCTGGGGCGTGGCCGTCGTCAACGACTCGACCTACGGCCACGACGTCACCCGGACCGTCCGCACCGGCGGCGACCGCGGCACGACCACCACCGTGCGGGTGTCCCTGCTGCGCGCCCCGCGGTTCCCCGACCCGGAGACCGACCAGGGCGTGCACCGCTTCCGGCACGCCCTGGTGCCGGGGGCCGGCATCGGGGACGCGGTCCGCGAGGGCTGGCGGATCAACCTCCCGCCGCGACGGCGCCCCGGGGCCGGGCCCGTCGCCCCGCTGGTGACGGCCGATCAGGAAGCGGTCGTGATCACCGCCGTCAAGCTGGCCGACGACGGAAGCGGTGACGTCGTCGTCCGCTTCCACGAGGCCCACGGCGGCCGGGCCGCCGCCGTGCTCACCACCGGGTTCCCGGCGAGCGGCGTGCAGGCGACCGACCTGCTGGAACGCCCCCTGCCGGACGCCCCCGACGTCCATCTCGACGGCGACCGGATCGCCGTCCGCCTGCGCCCGTTCGAACTGATGACACTGCGGCTGCGGCGGGCCCAGGGGGCGCCGGCCCAGCCCTGTGCGGCGGCGTGAGCGACCGAGTGCACCCCTGCGTGGCCGCTCCGCCCCTCAATCGTCCGTGCGTTGACTGCAATCGCGACGGCCGGGCATACGGGAGTTCACCCTAGGAGAGGAGCTCGCATGCTGGGCATCGTGGCGGCCGTACTGTTCTTCATCTCTTTCCTGATCAACGCGGCGGACATCGGCACCAACGACGTGTTCTCGTCGGTCAACATCATGCTGCTGGGGCTGACCGCCCTGGCCCTCCACGTGGCCGGCGTCGGGGCGGGCATGCCCCGCAGACGCTGACCACCCTCGTCCACGGGCCTGGTGACGCAAACGTCACCAGGCCCGCGCTCGTGCGGTCTTGAGGTATCGAGAACGCATCACGCGATGCGTCAGGTGTCCGCCGGCCCGGCGTCGAGCGGGATACCGAGCCGGGCGGCGACGGTGGTGAGGGCGGCGCCCAGCGGGAGCGCGACCCGGGTGACGGCGTGCCCGTCGCCGCGGGTCGGGTCCCGGTTGATGATCAGCACCGGTGTGCCGGCCCGCTCCGCCTGGCGGACGAACCGGAGACCGGACATGACCGTCAGGGAGGAACCGAGCACCAGCAGGGAGGACGCCCGGCGCACCAGCGCGCGGCAGTGCTCGACCCGCTGGGGCGGAACCGCCTCACCGAAGAACACCACGTCCGGTTTGAGGACACCGCCGCAGACGGTGCACGGCACCACCGTGAAATCCTTGACCTGTTCGTCGGTGAGGTCGGCGTCACCGTCCGGGTTGATCGCGGCGGCCACCGGGTCGAACCCGGGGTTGGCCTCGTCCAGGCGTGCGGCCAGCTCCTCCCGGGTGCTGAAGGCACCGCAGGAGAGGCAGACGACCCGGTCCAGGCTGCCGTGGAGTTCCACGACGTCGTCGCTGCCGGCGGCCTGGTGCAGACCGTCGACGTTCTGCGTGATCACGCCCGAGAGCAGACCGTGCCGGGAGAACGCCTCCACGGCGCGGTGCCCGGCGTTGGGGCGGGCCCGGACGAAGGTGCGCCGGCCGAGGTGGCTGCGGGCCCAGTAGCGGCGCCGCGCCCCGGCCCCGGCGACGAAGTCCTGGTACGTCATCGGGGTGTGCCGGCTCAGGCTGCCGCCCGCACCCCGGTAGTCGGGGATGCCCGACTCCGTGGAGAGACCCGCGCCGCTGAGCACCAGCACGCCGCCGCGGCTCAGCGCACCGGCGACCGCCTCCAGGTCCGTGGCGGCCGGCGGCAGCTCCCCGGTCGGGGTCCAGCTCAGGGTGGGACGCATCCGCATTCCGCCAGGGTACGCAACGCCGCACCCCGGGCCGCCGTGACGTCGGTGAGCGACGCGTGGGTGAGGCAGTCGGCCCTCACGGAGCCGAGGCGGTCGCCGCACCGGCACCCGTCGCCGCATCGGCGGCCGGGGAATCGCAGGCGCCTTCCTCCGTTCCGCCCGGTGATCCGAACAAGAACCGCCTAGACGTCCGCGAGCCGGGTGGGCGGCAGGAAGTCGCGGACGTACGTCCGCTGCCACCAGGCGCCCGTCTCCCGCAGCTCCCGCCGCGTGCTGAAGCGGTAGCGGAACAGCCGGGCGCGGACGTACCGGGGCGGCGCGTCCGGCGGGAACGGGGAAGCGCGCAGCAGCCGCAGCGTGTCCCGGTCGCCCGCGAGCAGCCGCTCCACCAGCCCGCCGAACCACGGCTCGGCGTAGGCCGGCGACAGCGCGGCGAACCACATCAGCCAGTCGAGCCGCAGGTGGTACGGGGCGAACTGGCGCGGCCGGCGCCGTGGGTCGCCCGGCTTGCCGCGGAACTCGTACGCCCGCCAGTCCGCGTCCGCCCCGGGCGTCGCCGCCGAGGTGCCCTCGATGACCACCTCGTAGCGCACCCGGCTCACGCTGCCGAAGGCGCCGTAGGTGTTGACCAGGTGCAGCGGGTCGAAGGAGCGGTTCATCACCTGGCGGCGGGAGACCATGTTGCGGACCGGGCGGAGGCTGAGCAGGAGGAGCAGCGCCGACACCGCGAGGACGACCACCACGTACCACAGCGGGGGATCCGGCACCCGCGGCGCGTCGGACGGCAGGTGCAGGGCGGAGAGGGCCAGCACGATGGTGATCCAGTTCAGCCAGGCGAAGTTGCCCGACAGCACCAGCCACAGCTGGGTGAGGATCATCAGCGCGGCGGCGGCCGAGGCGACCGGCTGCGGAGCGAACAGCAGGAACGGCACCACCAGTTGGGTGACGTGGTTGGCGGCCGCCTCCACCCGGTGCAGCGGCCGGGGCAGGTGGTGGAAGAACCGGCTCAGCGGGCCGGGCATCGGCTGCGTCTCGTGATGGTGGTAGAGGCAGGTCAGGTTCCGCCAGCACGCGTCGCCCCGCATCTTGATCAGTCCCGCGCCGAACTCCACCCGGAACAGCACCCACCGCAGCAGGAACAGCACCACCACCGGCGGTGCCACCTCGTCGTTGCCCAGGAGCACGGCGAGGAACCCGACCTCCAGCAGCAGCGACTCCCAGCCGAACGCGTACCAGGTCTGCCCCACGTTGACGATCGACAGGTACAGCAGCCACGGCACCAGCCACAGCAGCATCGCGGCCCACAGCGGCACCACGGAGCCCAGCCCGGCGAGCAGGGCCGCCGACACCGCGCAGCCGGCCCAGGCCACGGCGGCGAAGAAGCGGTCCGAGTAGTACAGGTGGAACAGGCTCGGCGACCGGCGGAACGGCACCCGCGCCACGAACCGGGGCACCGGCAGCATCCCGCGCTCGCCCGTCAGCGCCCGGAACTGCAGCGCCGCCGTCAGGAAGGCGACGCCGTACAGCGCGGCCAGTGCCCGCTGGAAGAGCTCCCGGCTCAGCCAGTACTCGGTCGCGGTGAACCACTCCACGGCCGCGCCCTCCCTCCGACGTCCCGCTCGGCGCCACGGACGCTCCGTCGTACGCCACGCCCCGGCGCCTCCGGCGGCCACCACGCGGAACGGGTCACCCGCGCGGGTGAAAACGGGCGGGGCCCGCGCCGCCGCCCGTCGTCACCGGCGGGCCCGGACACGATGGCCCCGGGCCGCCCGCGGCGCGCCCCCTTCGTACCCCGCGCAGCGGTCGAAGATTCGGGTGAATCCTGGCAAGGTGGCCCCATGGCTGATCGGGGAGCGGGCGTGCTGTCACTCCCGGACGACTGGCCGGACCACCCGGACCCCATTCTGGCGCTCAACCGCATGGGCAGCTTCGACTGGGACCTGGACACCGGCGTGATGCAGATGGACGCCCAGGCCCGCGAGATCTTCGACGTGCTGCCCGAGGAGTACGACGACCGCCCCGGCACGCTGTCGGACCGGGTGCCGCCCGCCGAGGCCCAGCGGCTGGACGCGGCCGTCTCCCAGGCGCTGAAGGACGGCAGCGAGAACTACGGCGCCTACTTCCGTCTCCGCCGCCGCGACGGCAGCCTGCGCTGGACGCACACCCAGGGCTACATCCGCCGCGACGCGACCGGCCGGCCCCGCCGCATCATCGGCATCGTGCGGGACGCGACCGAGGAACTCAGGGACAGCACCGCCCGGCGCGAGCAGACCGCCCAGGAGGACGCCCGCCGCGAGCAGACCAATGTCGTCCAGCTCACCACCGCCGCCCTCGCCCACGCCCGCACCGTGCAGGACGTCATCGACGTCCTCAAGGACACCCACGGCCTCATCCACCTGGGGGCGACGAGCCTCGTCATGGGCCTGGTCGAGGCGGGCCGCATCCGGCTGATCGCCGAGGGACCCGTCGGCAGCTTCGTGCCGGGCACCCGGGTCACCGGGATCGAGGAGGCGTACCCGATGAGCGAGGCGGTACGGACCCTCGGCCCGTGCTTCATCGAATCCCCGGAGGAGTTCGCCGAGCGCTACCCGCTGCTGTGGCCGCACCTCGGCGGTCTGAACGTGACGTCGGCGGCCTATCTGCCGCTCATCGTGCAGGCCCGGCCGATCGGCGCGATGGGCCTGCTCTACAGCGACCGGCACGGCTTCTCGCCGGAGGAACGCAACATCCTCGTCGCCCTCGGCAGCAGCATCGCCCAGAGCCTCCAGCGGGCCATGTTCTACGAGCAGGAGATGGACCTCGCCCAGGGGCTCCAGCAGGCCATGCTGCCCCGCACCATCCCCAGCGTCGCCGGGGCCGACGTCGCCGTCCGCTACCGCGGCGCCACCCTCGGCGGGTCGCTCGGCCGGGACATCGGCGGCGACTGGTACGACCTGATCCCGCTGCCCGGGGGGACCACCTCGGGCGGCGGCAAGGTCGGCGCCGTCATCGGCGACGTGCAGGGCCACGACACGCACGCCGCCGCCGTCATGGGCCAGCTGCGGATCGTGCTGCGCGCCTACGCCGCCGAGGGCCACCCGCCGGCCACCGTGATGGCCCGCGCCTCCGTGTTCCTGCACGAACTCGACACCGACCGCTCAGCGACCTGCCTCTACGCCGAGGCGGACCTGTCCACCGGGGTGCTCCAGGTGGTCCGGGCCGGACACCTCGACCCCCTGGTGCGGCGCGCCGACGGCACCTGCCGCAGGGTGGCCCTGCCGGGCGGGCTGCCACTGGGGCTGTCCGCCGAGTTCGGCCGCCTGGAGTACCCGGTGGGCACCATGGAGCTCGACCCCGGCGACACGCTGCTGCTGTGCACCGACGGGCTGGTCGAGCAGCCCGGCACCGACCTCGACGAGGGCATGGAGACCCTGTCCGCGCTCGTCAGCACCGGCCCGGACGACGTCCGTGACCTCGCCGACCGGCTCATCGAGGTCGCCGACGAACGCCGCGGCGACGACGACGTGGCCCTGCTGGTGCTGCGCCGCCGCCCTCTGGACAGCCCGCGCTCCGGCGGCCGCCTCCAGCAGCACGTGGCCCCCGGCGATCCCGAGGCGCTCTCCGAGGCCCGGCGCATGATCCGCGCCGCGGTCGGCGCCTGGGGGGCACGCGACCGCGCCGACGAGATCGAACTGGCCGCCGACGAGCTGATCACCAACGCCCTGATGCACACCGAGGGCGCGGCGGTCGTCACCCTCCGCCTGCTGACCGGCGCCGAGCGGCGGCTGCGGGTGGAGGTCGAGGACTCCTCCAGCGCCCTCCCGCGCCGCCGCGACGCCGGGGAGGCCGGAGTCTCGGGGCGCGGCCTGCTGCTGGTGGACATGCTCACCGACCTGTGGGGCGTGGAGGCGCGGGGCGGCGGCAAATGCGTGTGGGGCGAGTTCTCGGTGTCCGGGCGGGCGGATCCGGACTGACCGCACCGGCCCCGGATGGGGCACTCTGGACGTATGCCGGAACTCCCCGAGGTCGAGGCGCTCAAGGACTTCCTGACCGAGCACCTCGTCGGCCACGAGATCGTGCGGGTGCTGCCCGTGGCGGTCAGCGTCCTGAAGACCTACGCCCCGCCCCTGTCGGCCGTCGAGGGCCGGGAGGTCACCGCCGTGCACCGGTACGGCAAGTTCCTGGGGCTTCAGACGGACGGCGGCCCGCACCTCGTCACCCACCTGGCGCGCGCGGGCTGGCTCCAGTGGCGCGACCCCCTGCCGAGCGGCCCGCCCCGGCCCGGGAAGGGGCCGCTGGCGCTGCGTGTGGCCCTGGAGACCGGTGCGGGCTTCGACCTCACCGAGGCGGGGACGCAGAAGCGGCTCGCGGTGTACGTGGTGGCGGATCCGGCGGACGTGCCCGGCGTCGCACGCCTGGGCCCCGATCCGCTCGCCGACGACTTCGACGAGGAGCGCCTGGCCGGGCTGCTGTCGGGGGAGCGGCGGCAGCTGAAGGGAGCGCTGCGCGACCAGAGCCTGATCGCGGGCGTCGGCAACGCCTACAGCGACGAGATCCTGCACACGGCCCGCATGTCCCCGTTCAAGCCGACCGCCTCGCTCACGGAGGCCGAGACGGCCCGCCTGTACGAGGCGCTGCGCACCACCCTCACCGAGGCGGTGGAGCGTTCCCGGGGGATCGCGGCGGGCCGGCTGAAGGCGGAGAAGAAGAGCGGTCTGCGGGTGCACGGCCGCACCGGCGAGGCGTGCCCGGTGTGCGGCGACACCATCCGCGAGGTGTCCTTCAGCGACTCGTCGCTGCAGTACTGCCCCACCTGCCAGACGGGCGGCAAGCCGCTGGCCGACCGCAGGCTCTCCCGCCTGCTGAAGTGAGGCCCCTCCCGGCGGCGCGGTGTCAGCGGGGCCGCAGGGTGACCAGGTGCTCGCCCTCGGAGGTGCGGACCTCGTAGCGGGCGATCTGCGTGGAGCGGAGGGTGGAGCCGGCGACCATGGTGTGCGCCCGGCCGTCCCGGTCGGGCACCCGCCAGTTGGTGACGGTCTCCTCGGAGCCGTCGCGGCCCACCACGACCAGGTGGCAGGTGCGAGGGCCCGCGCCGTCCTTGACCTGCACCTCGATGCTGCTGCCCCAGGCCTCGTCGTCGGAGGTGACCTGGGCCCAGACCCCGGTGCGGGTGTCGGTCGCGGCGACGCTCCCGGACCCGCCGTCGCCGCCGGCGGCCACGATCGCGACGGCCGGGGCGGACACCGCGAACACCACCGAGGCGGCGAGCGCCAGCAGCAGCCGGCGCCGTCCCGCCCGGTGGCGGGTGGCCACCTCCGCGAGCAGCCGGTCCAGCATCCTGGGCCCCGGCTTGGCCAGGGGGTGCACCAGCCGCGGGGTGGAGCGCCGGTACAACATCAACTGACGCGTTGCCGGGCCGAATTCGGTCACCTGGGCAGCGCAGCTGGGGCACTCCATGAGGTGGTCCTCGAAGCGGAATGCCTCCGCCTCGTCCAGCACGCCGAGCGCATAGGCGCCGACGTCGCGATGCCTTTCCAGGGACCTCATGCCGAATCCTCGTGCCGTTGGGTGCGGGTGGGGTTACTCCTTGCTCCCACCGGTACGCACCGGGCAGCGGAATCACTCAAGCAGCACACCGAATCGTGACCAAAGGATTCGGAGCCGTCCGGCCCGCGGATTGGTCGGTTTTCCGCCGGGTCGGAAGACGGGTCTAGAACAGGTGGATGGCGAGGTGGCCGAGCGGCAGTCCCAGCTGCCAGGCCGGAGTCCACACCTTCGGCCCCTCGTCCTCCCCGGCCCCCGCCGCACCGCCCGGCACCGCGTTGAGGTCGGGCGCCAGCAGTTCCGTCTCCTGGAGCCAGCGCCAGGCGGCCCGGGCCAGCGCCAGGTCGGGGTCGGGGCGTGTCCGGCGGGCCGCGGCGTCGGCCGACAGGTCGGCCAGGCGCTCTTCCACCCACTCCTGCCACGGCTGGTCGTAGGCGGTCAGCGACAGCCAGGTCTCCAGCTGGGTGATCACCCGGATGCCGGAGAGCTCGCGGTCGGTGTCGGACAGGAAGACGGTCAGCGCCAGCGCGTCCCGGCCGGCCCGGAACTCGAAGGACGTCGGCGGCATCAGGTCGCCGCTGCGCAGCAGTTCGTCGGCGATGTACTCGGCGTACAACCAGGCCATGGGGACGACGAGTTGGCCGTCCCCCGGCCCTTCCGTGCTCTCTTGACCTCTGTGCAGCATCCCTTCCAGCCTTCCTCCGTCACGTGCGCGTCGCCCGAAGCCGGGCCCCCGTTTCCGGAACACGGATGAGGACAGCCGATTACTCAACAGGGGCAATCGGCAAGGCGCTTTACGGAGGTTTGACTCAGCCGCCGGTTTCACCGCAGGTCGGCGGCGTATCCCGGAAGCACCCGGCGCAGGGCGCGCAGCGCGTAGAACGCGCGGGACTTCACAGTACCGGCAGGGATGCCGAGGGCCGCCGCGGCTTCCGCCACACTCGCCCCCTGGAAGTACACCAGCACCAGGACTTCACGGTGCTCCGGAGTGAGTGTCTTCACAGCCTCGCGGACGTCGAGGGCGGCGGCGGCCCGCTCGGCGTGGTCGGAGATGACGCGGGCGTTCTCCAGCACGGCGTCGCCGACCTCGGCGGGCCGGGCCTGGCGGGCCCGTCGGGCGTCGATGGCGAGCCGCCGGGCCACGGTGAGCAGCCAGGGCCGCACCGAGTCGAAGTCGTCCGCGCGCAGGGCCTCGGGGTGCTGCCAGGCGCGCACCAGCGTCTCCTGGACCAGATCCTCCGCGCGCTGCCGGTCCCCGTCGCAGAGCCGGAGCAGCAGCGCGAAGAGGGGCCGGCCGTGCTCGCGCTGCAGTGCGGCGAGCTCGTGCTCGGCGGTGGTCCCGTTCGTGAGTGTGATTCCGGCCGTCATGGCCGTATGGCAACCCACGGCGCCGCTCGAAGACAGGGCGCGCACAGGGGCGTGCGGCGGACGGTCGATCGCGTCGACGAACGGTTCGACGAACGGTTGAGGCGGCCGTTCCGGCACGCCGGACGGCCTGTTGAGCGTGTCGGAGCGACAGGAGCCCGCTGTCAGATTTGTATCTGATTGTCCGTAAATATGACTACAGCGGGGTGAAGTGATGCTCACACGCAGTCGACGGCTGGCCCTGGCCCTGACCGTCGTCCTCGCGACCGGCGCGGCCTGTCAGGCCCGGGACCACCGAGGGGCGGAATCCGGCCATCCCGCCCCCGCTCCGGCGGCCCGGAGCTTCACCCTGGTCGCCTCCGGGGACGTGCTGCCCCACACGTCGGTCATCGACCGCGCCCGCTTCGACGCCGGCGGCACGGGCCACGACTTCCGCCCGATGCTCGCCGGGATCCGCTCCGTCGTCGCCGGCGCCGACCTGGCGCTGTGTCACATGGAGACCGTCTACGGCGAGAACGGCGACTACACCGGCTACCCCACCTTCAAGTCCCCGCCCGAGGTCGCCCGCGGCCTGGCCGCCACCGGCTACGACGGCTGCTCCACCGCCTCCAACCACACCCTCGACGACGGCGCCGACGGCATCCGCCGCACCCTGGACGCCCTCGACCGCGCGGGCGTACGGCACGCCGGGTCGGCCCGCACCGAACAGGAGTCCCGCGCGGTCACCGTGCTGCGTGCGGGCACCGCCCGGGTCGCCCACCTGGCCTACACCTACGACACCAACGGCATCCCGCTGCCCCCCGGACAGCCCTGGGCCGTCGACCTCATCGACGAGTCCCGCATCGTCGCCGACGCGCGCGCCGCCCGCACGGCGGGAGCCGACGTGGTCGTCGTCTCCGTGCACTGGGGCACCGAATGGCAGGAGGCCCCCGACGAGCAGCAGATCACCCTCGCCCGTTCCCTCACCGCCGCCCGCGCCGGCGAGCGCCCCGCCATCGACCTCCTCCTCGGCACCCACGCCCACGTCCCGCAGGCGTACGAGAAGGTCAACGGCACCTGGGTGATCTACGGCATGGGCGACCAGATCGCCGGCGAGATGGTCAACCACGACGGGATCAAGGACCCGCGCGGCAACCAGTCCACACTGGGCCGGTTCACCTTCGCCCCGCCCGCCCGGCCCGGGGAGCGCTGGCAGGTCACCCGGGCCGAGTTCGTCCCGCAGCTGTTCGACGTGGACGCCGGGCGCGTCGTCAACCTCAACCGGGCCCTCGACCGGGGCGCCGAGGTGAAGGCCGTCCGCGACCGGATCCGCACCGTCGTCCTCAGCCGGGGCGCGGCACAGGACGGACTCGTCATGGGGGAGTAGGCACCCCCGCCCGCACCCGCCCGCCCGCCGCCCGCACCGCCCCGGCGCCACCGCGCCACCGGCCGGCGGGGCGGGGACGGGCGGGCCCTACGGCACCACCGTCACCGGCCAGCGCCCCGTCTTCACCAGCCGCACCGCGACCGAGCCGACGAACCGGTGCCCCGCCTTCTCCGACGCGCCCACGACCACCGCGTCCGCCCGCAGATCGTCGGCCGCCTTCACCAGGCCGTTGTACGGATCGCCACGGAACGTGTGGAACTGCCAGCGCGGCGCGGACAGGTCCCGCACCCGCTGCGCCGCCTCCCGGATCTGCCTCACCAGCTCGTCCGCGATCTCGTCGGTCGCGTCCGCCGCCGGCGCCCCGAGCGCCACCCCCGCCGCCATCACCGGCCGGACGTACACCGCCGCCAGCATCGCGCTCTGCCGCCGGGCCAGCCCCAGGGCATAGGCCGCCGCGCGCATCGACGACTCCGAGCCGTCCACCCCCACCACGATCACCTTCGGACCGTCGGTACCCCGTTCGAACCGTCGCGCCTGCGATTCCGTCACGTGTGCGAGGCTATCGGACCCCCGGCGAGGGCACCGGTGTCCCGGCCCGCGCGGCGACGGCCCCGCCCGCTCGACGGGCGAGGCGGCGAAGGTGTTCCTAGAGTCGAAACATGAGTGCCACCGTGGACGCCGGTACGGCCCGGGACACCAAGGCGCCGGTACGCCGGCCCGGCCGCCTGTTCCCCGGCCGGGTCCCCCAGGCCTTCGCGGTCTTCTTCGCCGCACTCGGGATCCTGTGCGTCCTGCTCGCCGTCATCCCGCCCCTGCGCACCGGGCTGCGTCCCCTCATCGACGTGCTGGAACTGCTCCTGGTGCCGGTCAGCGCCAACCTCGCCTACGCGGTCTTCCTCTTCCTGCTGGCCGCCGCGACCGCCGCCCGCAAGAAGATCGCCTGGTGGCTGGTGGTCGTCTACCTCGGCCTGCTCCTGCTCGCCGACGTGATCGGCATCGCGTCCGGCCTCTACGCCGACTCCCTCCCCTCCTTCGCCGTCTGCGCCGTCGCGCTCGCCGTGCTGATCGTGGCCCGCGGCGAGTTCTACGCCCTCTCCCGGCACGGCGCCGTGCGCCGTGCGCTGGCCGTCCTGGTCGCCGGCCTCGTCGTCGCCGTCCTGGCGGGCTGGGGACTGGTCGCCCTGTTCCCCGGCGGCCTCCCGCGCGGCCAGAGCCTGGCCTGGGCCGCCAACCGCGTCCTCGGCGGGCTCGTCCCCGCCGACACCTTCGACGGCAGCCCGCCACGCCCCCTGTTCTTCGTGCTCGGCCTGTTCGGCGCGCTCGCCCTGCTCAACGCCGCCGCCACCCTGTTCCGCTCCCAGCGCCTGGAAGCCGCCCTGCACGGTGACGAGGAGACCCGCATCCGCGCCCTCCTGCGCGCCTACGGCGATCAGGACTCCCTCGGCTACTTCGCCACCCGCCGGGACAAGGCCGTCGTCTTCTCGCCCAGCGGCAAGGCCGCCGTCACCTACCGCGTCGAGACCGGCGTCTGCCTCGGCAGCGGCGACCCCGTCGGCGACCGCGAGGCCTGGCCGCACGCCATCGACGCCTGGCTGGAGGTCGCCCGCCGCCACGCCTGGACACCCGCCGTGATGGGTGCGTCCGAGGAGGGCGCCCGCGCCTACGTGCGGGCCGGGCTCGGCGCGCTCCAGCTCGGCGACGAGGCGATCCTGCACGTCGCCGACTTCGACCTCGGCGGACGGGACATGCGGGTCACCCGGCAGGCCGTCAACCGGGTGCGGCGCACCGGCGCCGGCTGCCGGGTGCGCCGCCACTCCGCCCTCTCCGAGGAGGAGATGCGGGAGATCGTCGACAAGGCCGACGCCTGGCGCGACACCGAGACCGAGCGCGGCTTCTCCATGGCCCTGGACCGCCTCGGCGACCCCGCCGACGGCGACTGCCTCCTGGTGGAGGCGCACGACGCCGACGGCCGGCTGCTCGCCCTGCTGTCCTTCGTCCCCTGGGGCCGCGACGGCGTCTCCCTGGACCTGATGCGCCGGGACCGCGAGGCCCCCAACGGCGTCACCGAGTTCATGATCGCCGAACTGTGCGCCGCCGCCCCCAAACTGGGCGTCCGCCGGGTCTCCCTCAACTTCGCCGTGTTCCGCTCCGTGTTCGAGGAGGGCGCCCGCATCGGCGCCGGACCGGTGCTGCGGATCTGGCGGCGCCTGCTGCTGTTCTTCTCCCGCTGGTGGCAGCTGGAGGCGCTGTACCGCTCCAACGCCAAGTACCACCCCGAGTGGTACCCCCGCTTCCTCTGCTACGGGGAGGCCGCCTCCCTCGCCCGGGTCGGCCTCGCCTCCGCCGTCGCCGAGGGGTTCGTCCGCGTGCCGTCCCTGCGCGAGCTCCGTGAGAAGGGGCGCCCCAGGGCCGGACAGCGGCCCGCGACGACCGAGGGCCTGCCGTCCCTGGCGGCGCTCGGCCTCGACGGAGGGGACGAGACCGAGCCCGCCGACCCCCTCGCCCACCTGCCCGACCAGGTCCGCGTCCGGCACCGCAAGCTGGACCGGCTGCGCGCCCAGGGCATCGACCCCTACCCCGTCGGCGTCCCCGCCCGCACCCACACCCTCGCCGGCATCCGGCCCGGCCAGGACGTCACCGTCACCGGCCGCGTCATGCTCGTGCGCGACTTCGGCGGCATCGTCTTCGTCGTCCTGCGGGACTGGTCCGGACAGCACCAGCTCGCCCTCACCCGCGACGGCTCCGGCGCCGCCCTCGACCGCTTCACCGCCGACACCGACATCGGCGACCACATCAGCGCCACCGGCCGCGCCGGGGTCAGCGACAGCGGCGAACCGACCGTCTTCGTCACCTCCTGGCAGCTCGTCGGCAAGTGCCTGCGCCCCCTGCCCGACAAACGGCGCGGCCTCGCCGACCCCGAGGCCAGGGTGCGCCGCCGCTACCTCGACCTGGTGGCGAGCCCCGACGCCCGCGACGTCGTCCGGCGCCGCTCCACCGCCGTCCAGGCCCTGCGTCAGGGCCTGCTGGAGCGCGGCTTCCTCGAGGTCGAGACGCCGATGCTGCAGCAGATCCACGGCGGCGCCAACGCCCGCCCCTTCACCACCCACATCAACGCCTACGACCTCGACCTGTACCTGCGCATCGCCCCCGAGCTGTACCTGAAGCGGCTGTGCGTCGGCGGCATGGAGAAGGTCTTCGAGATGGGCCGCACCTTCCGCAACGAGGGCGTCTCCTACAAGCACAACCCCGAGTTCACGATGCTGGAGGCCTACCAGGCGCACGCCGACTACGACGTGATGCTCGACCTCGTGCGCGAACTCATCCAGGGCGCCGCGACCGCCGCCTTCGGCACCCCGGTCGCCCACAAGGACGGCAAGGAGTACGACATCTCCGGCACCTGGCCCGTCAAGACCGTGCACGGCGCCATCAGCGAGGCACTCGGCGAGGAGATCGGCCCCGGCACCGGACTGCCCGAGCTGCTCCGGCTCTGCGACCGCGCCGGCGTGCCGTACACCGACGACGACACCCCCGGCGACGTCGTCCTGGAGATGTACGAGCGGCTGGTCGAGGAGAAGACGCAACTGCCCACCTTCTACAAGGACTTCCCCACTGACGTCTCCCCCCTGACCCGCGAGCACCGCACCGACCCGCGGCTCGCCGAACGCTGGGACCTGGTGGCCTTCGGCACCGAGCTGGGCACCGCCTACTCCGAACTCACCGACCCCGTCGAACAGCGCCGGCGGCTCACCGCGCAGTCCCTGCTCGCCGCGGGCGGCGACCCCGAGGCGATGGAACTCGACGAGGACTTCCTCGACGCCCTGGAGTACGCCATGCCGCCCACCGGCGGCCTCGGCATCGGCGTCGACCGCCTCGTCATGTTCCTCACCGGACTGACCATCCGCGAGACGCTGCCTTTCCCCCTGGTGCGCCGCCGCTGACCCGCACCCGCCCGCACCGGCCGGGAGACGGGCCCGCCCACTGGGCCAAGCGGGTTGAATCGTGCCGCCACACCGGTGTCGCGGCCGAGCGCCGGGCCCCCGCCGGGCGACTGATGACTCATGAAGAAGGATCAGTTGCTCACCCGGCGCCGGGCGTTGATCACCGGTGCCGCCGCAGTGGGAGCGGCCGGCGCGGCGGGCCTGTTCACGACGTTCACCGGGAACAAGGCAGCACCGCCCCCCGCCCCGCCCGTCGCCGGAGCCCCGGCCGCCCGCCCGCTGAGGCCCTCCGAGTACCGCCTCCAGCCCCTGACCGGATACGGCACCCCGCGCGCCGTGCCCGCCCGGCCCCCGGTGCGCAGCGAACCGCTGCTGCGGGTGTCCGGCCGCGGCCGCACCATGGTGCTGACCTTCGACGACGGTCCCGACCCCCGCTACACCCCCGCCATCCTGGACACGCTCGCCGAGTACGACGTGCGGGCCATGTTCTTCGTGTGCGGCGAGATGGCCTCCTACCACAAGGAACTGCTGGCCCGCATGGCCGAGGAGGGCCACACCGTCGGCAACCACACCTGGTCCCACCCCCTGCTCACCAAGCTCTCCGGCAGCCGCATCCGCTCCGAGATGGAACGCACCAGCGACGTCATCGAGGAGGGCTACGGCGAACGGCCGCAATGGTTCCGGGCCCCCTACGGCGCCTGGAACCGGACCGCGTTCCGGCTCGGCGCCGAACTGGGCATGGAGCCCCTGGCCTGGACCGTCGACACCCTGGACTGGACCGAGCCCGGCGCCCGCACCATCGTCGGCCGGGTGAAAAACGGCGCCGCCCCCGGCGTCGTGGTGCTCTCCCACGACGCCGGGGGCGACCGCTCGCAGAGCGTCCGCGCCCTGCGCGACTACCTGCCCGGGCTGCTCGACTCCGGCTACCACATCACCGTGCCGCGCCCCACGTACGCCTGAGCGGCCCCGCCCGCCGGGCCGGGGCCGCGCGGCTCAGCGGACCTCGGCCAGGCGGGCGAAGGCCACCACGTTCCCGTCGTAGCCGTCCTGCTGGGAGAAGCCGCCGCCGCAGGTGATGACCCGCAGTTCCGCGGCGCCCTTGGAGGCGTAGACCCGGTCGCCGGGGAAGTCGTGCTTCGAGAACACCTCGATGCCGTACACCTCGAACACGGCCGTCCTGCCGTCCTTGCGGGTGATCTCGACGCGGTTGCCCTTCTTCATGGCACCGAGCCCGTAGAACACGGCGGGCCCCTGCTGGTTGTCGACGTGGCCGACGACGACCGAGGTGCCCTTCTCGCCGGGAGTGACCGCGCCGGTGAACCAGCCCGCCAGGTTGGGGTCCTCGGCCGGCGGCGCGTCCACCCAGCCCTCCGCGTCCAGCCCCACCGGCATGACCGGCGCGTCGACCTGGATGGCGGGGATCCGGACCCGGTCCGGCAGCGCGTACGGCAGCGGCTGGGCGCCATCGGTCACCGGTGCCCGGGTGTCGGCCGCCGCCGCGCTGGCCGGCTGCGGCGGACCCACGTCGAACTCGCCCGAGCCGTTGCGGATCAGCGCCAGGCCGGTGAGCAGCACCAGCGCTATCACGCCCCACGGCGCGCGCTTCTTCCGCCGTGCCTCCTCCTCGGCCGCGGCCGCTTCGAAAGCAGACATTCGCTCTTCCCCTCTCGACGCGGCCGTCGCCGCGTCACCGGCGCATGTCTGAACGCTAGATTCCGCGGGCCGGACCGGCGACGGGACGGCGCCGAACGGGTGCCCCCGGCCGTCACCGGTGCGCCATCCGGGGAACCGCCGCACGAGGACGCCCCCGCGGCATGTGACCTGCGGTGATGAACGATCTTGGGAGCGGGCAGGCGGATTTCCCTCACCGGGACGGACCATTCCCGAAATGCGGCTGCCCGCACGGCAACTGAGGGTTTTTCCGGGAGGCGCTTTCTCGCCGATCCAACCGGGTACGGGACCCGGGGCGCCTTCCGCGGAGGATCACATGCGCAACTCACGTGCCCTGGCGGCCGCCGGAGCGGCGGTCGCCGTCCTCGGACTCGGCGCCCCCGTGGCGGTCGCGGACGCCCCGGTGACCGTGTCGGACGGCGGCGGCGTTCCCAGCCCGTCCAACATCACCGCCATGCCCAGTGTCATCGCCCGCGGTGGTCAGCTGGCCATCACCGTCGACGGCTGCCCCAACGGCGGCCACGCCACGTCCCACGCCTTCCCGCGCACCAACCTGACGCCGGTCAGCGGCCAGCGCGGCACCTCCCGGGGTACCGCCACCATCAACTCCGACGCGCGGCCCGGCCCCTACGACATCACCGTCCACTGCTCCGGGCGGACCCTGACCCGCTCGGACGCCTTCACCGTCATCGGCGGCGTGCGCGGCGGCCTCGGCGGCAGCAGCACCACCGGTGCCACCCCGACCGACATGGCCATCGGCGGCGGACTCGTCGCCGCGGCGGTCGCCGCCGGCGGCGTGTTCTGGATGCGCCGCCGCGCCGAGAAGCGGATCTGAGTCCCTCCCCTCGGACGGCCCGCTCGCACGTGACCGCAGCCCCTCGCCCCGGACGCCACCGGCTCCGGGGCGAGGGGCTGCGGTGCGGGGGCGTCCGGACATCAGGTGCGGGGGCGTCCGGGGATCATGGGGCGCCGCCCGTCTCCCGCGCGTCCCGCCCTCAGGCGCCGTCCTCGGGGGACGGACGGCGGTAGCGGCGGTACGCGGCGCCCAGGGCGCCCGCGACGATCAGCGCGCCGAGGCCCAGCTGTCCCGCGTCGAGACCGGCGAAGCTGCCGCCCTCGCCGGCGTGCACGCCCCTGGGGTGCTCCGGTTCCACCGGCACGGGGGTGGGCAGCGGCACCGGCCGGTCGGAGGCGATGGTCAGCGGCGCGGTGCCGGTGACGCCGTCGCAGGTGAACGCCACCTGGTACACGGCTCCCGGCCGCGCGTCCCAGTCGACCACGGCCGTGGCCTTCGCCTTCTTCGGAGGGATGGTGACCGTGTCGAACACCGGTGAGGAGACCTGGGCGTGGCCCTTGCAGCCGCCCCCCGCGCGGTCCACGCGCAGGGTCACGGTGTCACCCGGGTCGACGATCTCGGGCTCGACGCCGAACCCGAACGGGGTGATGTTTCCGGCGACGGCCACCGGCGCGGCGGCCAGGGCGAGGGCGCCGGCACTCAGCAGGGCGGCGGAAGCGACGCGTATCGCGTGCATGTGGATCCTCCGGGTCCCGAGGTGCAGCCGCGGACCTGTTCCGCGCGGTGCAGGAATGCGCCTCGATGGGCGAAACGCTAGAAACGCCCACCCGCCCGCGCGATCGCAGTCGCGCGAACGGGTCATCCCGGTGGGCCGTGCGGGCGAACCCGCGTCCCGCCGACGGGGGACACGGCCGGCGTGTCGTGCGCGCACCGGGCCTCCCGCCTGCCCGGCGCGCCCGGCGTACGGCGGCGTACGGCGGCCTCAGGTCCTCAGGTGCGGGAAGAGGTTCAGGAACGGGTCGGCCGAGGCGGTGATGCCCCGGCTGTAGGGCATGTCGAAGTCCCAGATGAGGAACAGCAGGAAGGCGATCAGCGCCGAGAACATCCCGGCGAGCACCAGCTCGCGCGGCGTGCGCCTGATCTGCAGCGCGAAGATCATCCCGATGGTGACGACGGCCCCGCTGATCAGCCCGAACCACACCACGCCCGGCATGGTCTCCTCGGTGGACTCCGCCCGGGCGCTGCGGGCCTGGTCGGCGGCGGCGACCTGGTCGACCAGCGGCTGGTAGGCCTGTGCCTCGAAGTCCGTGCGCGGCTCGTAGTCGGTGACGTCCCGGCGGACGCGGTCGAGGAGCTCGGTGCCCTGCTCCGTGACGCCGGCCCCGTCGGCCATGCTGCGCCACTCGGTGGTGACCACGTGCGACACGTAGGCGTCGATGTCGTCGCGGATGCGGTCGCGCGTCCCGGCCGGGTAGACCCGGACCCGCTCGGAGATCTCGTGCAGCGCCACCGCCTCGGCCCGTACGTGGTCCTCCGCGGCCCCGCGGCCCTCCCAGACACCGGCGATCGCCAGACCGAGGACGATGGCGTACACCACGCCGATCCACATCGTCATGTACTCGATGACGTCCGGTGTCTCGCTGGGATCCTCGTCGTCGGCCGCGCGGCGGTGCCGGACGAGGGTGATGGTCACCACCACGGCACAGACGGCCAGCATCGCGAGGGTGAGAACAAGCCATTCCGGCAAGAGGTGCCTCCAGAACGAGTCGACGAGTCAACGATTCACGGGTCCCGGACCGGGTCGGACCAGGACCGGGCGTGCGGCCGGTACGGAGCCGGGCCGGAATCCGGATCAGCGCGGCCGCAGCGCGGCGACGGCGACCACGGCGGGCGTGGTGATCAGCAGGACGAAGGTGAGCGGCGACGTGGCGCCGCGGGTGGGCCGCTCGGCGCGGGCCGCCGGGCGGTGCACCGGGTACCGCACGGGCGTCACGGACGGGCGCGGGGTGGGCGTGACGGAGGGCTCCGGCGTCGGCGCGGGCCGCGGCCTCGGCGGGGGCGGGGGCGTCGGCCGCACCGGGGGAGGCGTCGGGCGGGCCGCGGGGGGCGGAGGCGGCGCCGGCACGACGGGCCGCACGGTCGGGGAGGGCCGCGGCGGCGGAGGGGTCGGTTCCGGCGGCGGGGGAGGGGGCGGCGGTGGTGGCGGTGGCGGGGTCGGCGTGGGTGTGGGGGTCGGTGTCGGCGTCGGAGGGGGCGCGGGGGGTGAGCACTTGGGGGGCAGGGGCCAGGTCATGCTGCCGGCGACCGCCACCGCCTCGGTGCCGTCGGGGCCGGTCGAGGCGTACGCACAGGCGTCCGCCGTCGCCGTGCCGGGTGCGCCGACGAGGGCCCAGGCCAGCGCCGTGGCGGCCAGCGCGCGGGCCACGAGGGCGGAGGAGATCGGTACGAGTCCTTGCACGACGGAGATCATGAGCCGGGCCGTGGCGGGACACGCGCGGGTCCCCGGGGATTGGCCCGATGGAGGTATTTCCCCGCTCCCGGGGGTTGGACCGGCGCGGGCCCGCGCGTGCGCGACGGCGCACTGGCGTGCGGGACGCCACTCCCCGGAGCCTCCGGCAGCCCGGGGAGCCTCCTGCGCCCCGGTCACCTCCGGCACCCCCGGCACACCCCGGGGAGCCGGAGGTTCCGGAAAAAAGTCCGGCGAGCGTTGAACACGACGGGTACTCCCGTGCGTACCCATCGTCGAGCGGCGGCACGGCAGAGCGCTGCAAGACCATGGCGATGATGTGGAGTTGACGATGAAGACCTCCTGGCGGACCGCCTCACTGGTGGCGAGCGCCGCGGCGGTGCTGGCGCTGACGACGGCGTGCGGTCAGGACGCTCCGCCGCCCTCCAGCAGCCAGAACGTGGGCGCCGCAGGTGCGGGGGACTACGCCGGGGCCGGCGGGGACAAGGCGAGCGCGCAGCCGTCCACCGGCCCGGCCAATTCCGCGGGCAAGCTGTCCGCCGCCGACAACGCCGAACTCGGCAAGGTCGTGACCGACGGCCTCGGACTCACCCTCTACCGCTTCGACCAGGACGCCGCGAAGCCGCCCAAGTCCAACTGCGACGGCGACTGCGCCGCGACCTGGCCCCCGGTGCCCGCGGACGACGCCACGGCCGGCGAGGGCATCGACGAGGCCCTGCTCGGCGAGGTCACCCGGTCCGACGGCACCAAACAGCTGACCATCGCCGGCTGGCCCGCCTACCGCTACGTCAAGGACGTCAACGCCGGTGACACCAAGGGCCAGGGCGTGGGCGGCAAGTGGTACGCGCTGACCCCCGAGGGCAAGAAGGCGCAGGCGGCCGACCAGCCCGGGCTGTCCACCCGCAAGGACCCGAAGCTGGGCGAGATCGTGGTCGACAAGAACGGGATGACGGTCTACCGCTTCGCCAAGGACGAGGCCTGGCCGAAGCCCGTCTCCGCCTGCACCGGCGACTGCCTGGACAAGTGGCCGGTCGTGGCGCCCGTCGACATCAACGACACCAAGGGCATCCAGAAGAAGAACTACATGACCTTCACGCGCCCGGACGGCGCGAAGCAGCAGACGATCAACTGCTGGCCCATCTACACCTTCGCCGGGGACAAGGCGCCCGGCGACACCAACGGTCAGGGCGTCGGCGGCACCTGGTACGCCGTCCGCCCCGACGGGAAGCCGGTCGGCGCGCCGGAGAAGTAGCAACCTCCCCAGGGTGTCGTCCACTTCGGCACCGCCGACCGCGGTCCGCCCCTCCATGCCGCACGGAGGGGCGGACCGTTTTGCTGTGATTGACTGGAACTCGGGGAATTTCGGGGTCCTTCTCCCTGTCTTTCGCCGCACGTCGGAACTCTCCGGAATGCCATGGGTACTTTTCGTCACCATGTATCTGGGTATCAATTCGGCACGTGCCAGCGGCAGTGACCGGGAACGGATGGTCAATTTCCGTTTCAGGTCGCTCCCTTGGCGGGCGATCAGTAGCCTCTGCTCTCGAACACCGGATCGCCTTCGCCTTGGAGACATACATGGAGCGTCCCGCCTGGGCCCCACGGAGCATCGACATCACGGTGCCGAGCGTTTCCCGGATGTACGACTTCTACCTGGGCGGATCGCACAACTTCGAGGTCGACCGGAAGGCGGCACGCAAGGCGATGGAGTTCATGCCGGGACTGCCCAAGATCATGCAGGCGAATCGTGCCTTCATGCGCCGGGCCGTGCGGTTCGCGGCCGGTGAGGGCATCACGCAGTTCCTCGACATCGGCTCCGGCATCCCCACCTTCGGCAACGTCCACGAGGTGGCGCAGGCCGCCGACCCCGGCGCGCGCGTGGTGTACGTCGACCACGACCCGGTGGCGGTGGCCCACAGCCGGGAGGTGCTCCGGGGCAACGACCGGGCGGACGTCGTCGCGGCCGATCTGCTGGGGCCCCGCGACATCCTCGAAAGCCCCGAGGTGGAGCGGCTGATCGACCTGACCCGGCCAGTGGCGCTGCTGCTCGTTGCCATACTGCACTTCGTGGAGGACGCGGACGAGCCCTACGCGGCGGTGGCCGAACTGCGCGAGGCCCTCGCGCCCGGCAGCATGCTCGTCCTCACCCACGCCTCCTACGAGGGGGTCCCGCTGCCGTCGGAGCGGGCCGAGGGGGCGGTGGACGTGTACAGGAACGCCCGCAACCCGCTGATCATGCGCACGCGCGAGGACATCGCGCGGTTCTTCGAGGGGTACGACATGGTGGAACCCGGACTGGTGCCGATGCCGCGGTGGCGGCCGGAGACACCCGTGGAGGACGTGGACCCGTTCGCCTTCTCCGGATTCGCCGGCGTGGGACGTACGCGGTGAACGCGGAACCCGACGGCCCGGAGGACAGACTGCGCCGGTTCGCGACGATCTGGAGCCGGGCGGTCTTCCCGGTGACCTCCACCTCGTCCACCCGGCCGGAGTTCGAGCGCCAACTGCTGGACCCCGCACGGCGGCTGAGCGAGGCATTGCTCGCCAGGGCCTTCGACCCGGAGGCGGGCAGGGCGGTCGGCGCCGCCCTGGTGCGGGCGCACTGCACCGACCCGGAAGCCCTCAGCCGCAGCCTGGACTGCGTGGACGCCTACCTCGTCCTGTACTGCGGCGGTGACGGCGACCGCGAGGCCCTGCGGGCCCGCTCGGCGCGGCTGCAGCACGCCATGGCCGCCGGGTTCGCGCAGGCCCTCAGGGAGCGCACCCTTGCCGAGCAGGAGGCCATCGCCCAGGCCGCGTTGCGCGCCCAGGGCGTCGTCGCCCAGGCGCTGCACGCCACCGAGGCCCGGTTCCGCGCCGTCTTCGAGGGCGCGGCCATAGGGATCGGCATCGCCGACCTCGAGGGCAACGTCCTCCAGGTCAACGGCGCCCTGGTCCGCATGTTCGGCGTCTCCGAGCAGAACCTGCGCGGCCGCAACGTCCAGGACTGGACGCACGCCGACGACGCCCCGCAGACCTGGAAGCTGTACGAGGAGCTGGTGCGGGGCGAACGCGAGCACTACCACCTGGAGAAGGCGTTCCACCGCCCCGACGGGACCGTGCTGTGGACGAACCTGACGGTCTCCCTGCTCCGCGACCCCGACGGCCGACCCCAGTACCAGCTCGCCCTCATGGAGGACACCACCGAACGACGGCTGCTCAACCTGCGGCTCCGCTACGAGGCCACCCACGACGCCCTCACCGGGCTGCCCAACCGCACCTTCTTCTTCGAACGCCTGGAGAAGGCGCTCGGCGCGGGGGAGGGGCAGCGGTTCGGCCTGTGCTACCTCGACCTGGACGGTTTCAAGACCGTCAACGACAGCCTGGGCCACGCGGCCGGGGACCGGATGCTCGTCGAGGTCGCCGACCGGCTGCAGGCCTGCGCCACCGCCCCCGGCGAGATGGTCGCCCGGCTCGGCGGCGACGAGTTCGTGGCGCTGACCACCGGCCCCGACACCCGGCGCGGCGTCGACGAACTCGCCTCCCGCATCATGAACGCGCTGCTCGCCCCGATCAGCATCGACGGCCGCGAACTGACCGTGCGCGGCAGTATCGGCATCGTCGAGGGCCCGGCCGGCGAGCGCAGCGCGGCGGAGGTGCTGCGCAGCGCGGACATCACGATGTACCGCGCCAAGTCGGCGGGCGGCAACCGCTTCGAGCTCGCCGACCCGGAGGCCGACGCCCGCGCGATCACCCGCCACGGGCTGACCACCGCCCTGCCGGCGGCACTGGAGCGCGGCGAGTTCTTCATCGAGTACCAGCCGCTGGTGCACCTCGGCGACGGCAGTGTGCGGGGCGCCGAAGCCCTGGTGCGCTGGCTCCACCCGCAGCACGGCGTGCTCTCCCCGGACCGGTTCATCCCGCTCGCCGAGCACACCGGCCTCATCGTGCCGCTGGGCCGCTGGGTGCTGGAGCAGTCGGTGCGGCAGGCCCGTGACTGGCAGGAACGGCACGGCGGGGCGGGCCTCGCCGGCCCGCTGCGCATCAACGTCAACCTCTCGCCCTGCCAGCTCACCCATCCGGGGCTGGTCCAGGACACCGTGGACATCCTGGAACGCGCCGGCGTGGCCCCCGACGCGCTGTGCCTGGAGGTGACCGAGTCGGCGCTCATCGGCGCCGACGACGACCTGCTCAAACCGCTGCGCCGGCTGGCCGAGATGGGCGTCGACATCGCCCTGGACGACTTCGGCACCGGCTACTCCAACCTCGCCAACCTGCGCCGCCTCCCGGTGAGCATCCTCAAGCTGGACCGTTCCTTCACGCAGAGCATGCAGCAGTTCCCGGCCGACCCGGTCGACCTCAAGATCGTCGAGGGCATCGTCTCCCTCGCCCACAGCCTCGACCTCGGGGTCACCGTGGAGGGCGTGGAGACCGGCGCCCAGGCCGAGCAACTGCGGATACTCGGCTGCGACACGGCCCAGGGCTGGTACTACGCCCGGCCCGGCCCGCCGGAGCGCCTGCACGAGCTGGCCCTGGCGGACGCGACGGGCTGAGCGGGGGAGCGGTGGACGGTCCAACGCCGTTGCCTGGGCGAGGTGTTGCCGCGCACGATCGGTGAACCGGCGGTTCCGGCCGACCCGTACGAGTGAAGCGGCGGCCCACGGGGAACCACCCCGGGCGGGGCGGCGTACTCCTGGTCCGGGGAAGACGCATCCGTGAGCCCGCGGCCGTGGCGTCCCGCGGTCCGGGGAGGAAGGACCGGCCGGTGTCCGAGGGTTCGGTGACCCAGCTGCGCGAGCGCGTCGGGCGCCTGGAGACGCGGCACGGCGCGTTCGCGCTGGAGACCACCACCGCCCGGCACGACCTCGCGGGCGCCCTGCACAGCGAAGGGCGGCTCCGCGAGGCGGAGGAGCAGTACGAGCTCGCCTTCCAGGGGCTGTCGCGAAGGTTCGGCAGCACCCACCTGTTCACCCTGGTCTGTCTCAACAACCTCGCCCTGGTGCTGCGCGACCTCGGCCGTTGGGACGACGCCCTGGGCCTGCTCGGCACCGTGCACACCCACCGCACCCAACTGCTCGGCCCCGCCCACCCGCTGACCCTGAACGCCGCCAACAACGCCCTGATCGTGATGGTCCGCAGGGGCGACGCGGCCGCCGCGGCACGCGAGTACCCGGTGCTGCTCGCCCGGTGCGAGGAGACCTTCGGCCCCGACCACGAGGCCACCCGCGCCATCCGCCGCGACCACGCCCACGTCCTGGACCTGCTCGGCCGGCGGCCGGAGGCGGTGCGGCTGATGAAAGGCGTCCCGGGCCTGCCGGTCCCGGCCGTCCTCCTCGGCTGCGCCCGCACCCTGCGCTACACGGGTCTCTTCCCCGTGGCGATGACCGCGAGCCGGTACGGTGCGGACCTCACCCTCGGCACGCACAGCGGCGACCGGACCGGCCTCGCCGACGGCCACGAGGTCCACGACGAGGACCTCGGCATCCGGGGACGGGTCATCGGCCCCCGCAACCGCGAGGCCCCCTACCAGGAGGGCCTCGACCTGAGCGAGACCTGTGACCGCGTCGCGGACGCCGTCGGGGCGCTCGCCGAGCACCTGGCCGAGGCGGAGCACGCGCTGGGTGAGGGACGCCTGCGGGTCAGGGTCCACATCCACCACGAGCACTGGCCCCGGCTCAGCGACCCGCCGTCGCTGGCCGTCGACCGCCGCCTGATGTCCGCACGCGACCGGGCCCGGCACGACCGCCTGCTGCGCGCCACGCCCCACACCCCAGTCGTCCTGTCGGACGTTCCCGGCCCGCCGCGGCGGCTCAGCGGCCGCAGGGACGGCTTCACGGTGATGTTCCCCGGCGCACCGCACGTCATCGTGTCCACGTTCCACGGCCTCGAACGCCGCCCCGCTCCGTCACCCCTCGAGGCGTGAGCGGTCCGTGCGGTCCTTGCGCAGCATGCTCGTCGCCGCCTCGCCCGCCTCGCGGGTCAGGCGCCCCGGGCAGTCGACCCCCAGCAGCAGCACCAGCTCCCGGCCGTAGAGGTCGACCGCCGCCTCGATCAGGTCGGCCTGGACGGCGACCGCCGCCCGCGCCCGGTGACGTGCCGTCACCAGCACGCCCGCGGCGAGCACGGCCGCCGGCCACCACAGCAGGGCCGGCAGCAGGTACAGCAGCCCCCAGGCCAGCAGGCGGGCGGCGGCACCGACGTTCGCCCGCGCGCCGGCCAGTTCGGTGCGCGCCCCGTCCGGGAGCATCAGCCACAACCGGGGCCAGGCGGCCGTCAGATCCAGGCGGTAGCTGTCGTGGACCCGCTGGTCCACCGCGTGCAGGCGGTCGCCGATCCACGTGGGCCGCGCGGCCGGCTCGGGGCAGATCGCGTCCCGCCTCAGGATCGCCGCCCGCAGGGCCGCGGCCTCGCGGGGCGCCGCGCCCGAGCGGGTGAACTCCCGCAGCGCGGACCGCACCGCGTCCTCGGCGCGCTCCCAGCGCCGCGTCCGGCGCGCGGCGAGCCGGCGCAGCACCGGCTCCTCGCCCGAGGCCCACCAGACCCATTCCGCGCCCCGGGCGACGGCGGAGGCGGCCAGGCCCGCCGCCGCGGCGACGGCGGTGAACGCCGCCGCCGCGATCAGCACCGTGCCGAACCGGCCACTGGCCGGGGCCACCGCCACCCGGTCCAGCCAGTCGGCCGCCACCGAGGGGTCCAGGGCATGCGCGTGGCCGAGCACGACCGCCCCCGTCACGACGCACACGTAGAGGGCGCCGGGCAGGAGCAGCAGGGCGGCCCAGCGGCCCGCCAGATGCTTGCCCAGCTCGGTCAGGACGGTGCTCACAGCCGGAACTTCCGCGACACCAGCGGCAACCCCGCAAGCCCGCAGCGCGGTCGCTCCGCCCGCCCCCGCCGGCCCGGCTCCTGCGGCTCCAGACGGGAACAGGCGATGCCCGCCGGGCACGCCCACACCGTCACCACCGGGCGCGGCCGCCCGCCCCGCAGCGGCTCGAAGGAACGGTCCCCGAGGGTCAGTCCGTCGATGCCGTGACGGGCGAACGCGTCGTCCAGCGCGTCCAGGTCGGCAGTGACCGAGGCGCCGTGGTCGCCCGCCCGTGCGGCCGCGACGAGCCGGGTCAGCTCCGCGCCCACCCCGAACCGTTCGGCACTGAGCCGCAGTCCGTCGTCGCCGGCCTGGACGCACAGCCGGGCCAGCCGCTCCGCGACCTCGTCCATCACGCCTCCGTTTCCCGTTCAGGTCCGTCCCGTCCCGCGCATCGGCCTCAACCTACCCGTCACCCACGGTCGTTGAGCCGCGACAACACGGAACCGGAAGGCACCGGCGGGCGTTGTGACACGTGGAGGTGTGGTGCGATGGCGGTGGCGGACATGCTCGGTCCCGGCCTGGCCCGGTACCTGCGCACCGGCGACGCCCGGGACCTGCCCCCGCTCCCTCCCGCCGCCTGGCCGCCGGCGCCCGGCCCCGACGCCGCCACGACCGCCCGGCTCGCCCTGGTGCGCTGGCACCGGTACCGGCACCTGCCCGGCGTGGCCGGACTGCCCGAGTACCGTGCCGCGACGCACCTCGCCGCCGCCCTGCACGCCGTACCGCCGGGCCTGCCGCCGTTGCCCGGGCCGCTGCTCGCCCGGGTCGGGCGGGCCGCCGGACGCGGGCGGCGGGGACGCCGCAGGGCACGGCACCCGGGCGCGGAGGAGGAGACGGTCACCCTGGGAGCGGCCCTGACGGACCAACTCCTGTTCCTCATGGAGCGGTTCGAGGCAGCCCGGGACTTCTCCGCGCTCGACACCCTGCTGGGACTCCAGGCGAAGCTGCTCCGCGCGGAGGGCACGTCATCGCGGGAGAAGGCCGCGCTGCTCACCGACCGGGCCCGGATGCTGCTGGCCGTCGGCGAACTGGGCGGCCACCGCTCGTTCCCGGTGGAGGCCGAGCGGTGTGCCGCCGACGCGGCGCGGCAGAGCGCGCAGCGGGCCGGGTCCGGCGACCCGCACCTCGCCGGCCGCTTGCTGCTGAAGGGCCGCTGCGCCGCCTTCCTGCACGACCCCGACGCCGACCCGGCGGGACTGGAGCGGGCCGTGGAGGACCTGCGGCGGGCGGCCGAGGCCGCCGCCCGGACGGCCCCGGCCGACCTGGAGCCGCTGGCCGGCCTGGTGACGACGCTGGTCCGTTGGTACGAGCACGGCGGGCCGCCGACCGCGCTGGCCGACGCGGTGGCGGCGGCCCGCGACCTGGACCGGGCCACGGACGACGCCGACCGGCGCGCCCCCGAACACCGCGAGCAGCTCGCCGGCCTGCGGGAACGCGCGCGCACCGAACTGGGTGGCGCCACCGTCGACGCCCTGCTCGACGCAGGCGCTCAGCCGGACGCGCCCCCAGGCGAACGGCTGCACGCCTGGTGGCGCACCGCCGACGACCCCGGCGCCGCACCCGCCGAGCGCCTGCGGGCCGCGCTCGCCCTGGTCGACGCGATCCCGCACGGGCACGAGGACCGGACGGCCGCGCTGGTGCTGGCCGCGGAGGCCGAGGTCCTGGTCTGCGGGGACGGCGGACCGGACGCCTCGCTGCAGCGGGCACGCACCCGGGCCCTGCTCGCGTCGGACGCGGCACCCCCGGGGCACCGCCTCGCCGGGCGGGCCCTGGCCGCTCTCGCCCGGTCCACCGTGTGGCTCGCCGCCAACGGCTCCGAGGAACTCGACGACGTCCTGGCCGACGAGACGGTGGGGCTCGTCCGGCAGGCCGCCGCCGCCCTGCCGCCCGGGGAGCCGGACACCCCCGCGCGACTGGACGATCTGGCGAGCCTGTTGTTCGACACGGCCAACGTGCTGGGGGACAGCTCGCTGCTGCCCGAGACGGTGGCCCTCCAGCGGCGGGCGCTCGAACTGACCCCCGCCGACGCGCCCTTCCGCCCGTTCCGCCTGTCGACCCTGGCCGGCCTCCTCGACGAGGCGGCCGTGGTGCTGGACGAGCCCGCACGGGGCACCGAGGCAGTCGCCGTGGCCCGCGCGGCGGCGGACAGCCTGCCGTGGGACCATCCGAACAAGCACGAGCTGATCTTCAACCTGGCCTCGACGCTGCTCCGCTGGAGGACCGGGGGCGACCGGGCCGCTGAACGGCTGGACGAGGCCGAGCGGCTCTACCGGTCGGGCCTGGCCATGCTGCCTCCCGCCCACCCGGACCACGCGCGGTTCATCAGCTCCCTCAGCCAGGTGCTGCACGTGCGGTACGAGGAGACCGGTGACCGCGGCGGACTGGTCGAGGCCGTCGCCCTGGCCAGGGAGGCGGTGCGGCTCACCCCGTCCGACGATCCGTTCCGCACCGAACGCCGGATGCTGCTCGCCCGGCCCTGCACGGTGCTGCACGACCTGGCCGGGGAGGACGGGGAGGCCGCCACCCTGCGCGCGGAGGCGCTGGCCGCGTGGGACGCGGTCGCCGCGGACGAGAACCTGCCCATCGGGAGGCGGGTCGAAGTGCAGCAGCAGCGTGCCCGGCTCGCGCTGGCCGGGAACGATCCGCACCTGGCACTGCGGGCGCTGGAGGACGCCCTGGCCCAGATGCCCCGCATCGCCCGGCGATGGCTGACGGGGCCGGTCCGCAAGGGCACCGCCCGCCGGGCCCCGCGTCTGGCCGCGCAGGCGGCGGTCGCCGCGATCCGCTGCGGCCGGCCCGCGTACGCGGTGGAACTGCTGGAACGCGGCCGTGCCGTCCTCTACTCCGAGGCCATGGCCGGCCGGCGCCTGCGCACCCTGCTGGAGTCGGTGGATCCCGTGGCCGCGGAGCGGCTGGCGCGGATCGACTCGGCCCTGTCCGGGGCCGACTTCTTCGCCAACGTCGCCGCCGTGGAGGTGAAGTCGACGCAGCGGCGGTCCTTCGGCCGGACCGTGACGCGGGACGAGACGTCCTGGGACCCGGGCCCGCACGTGGCCGCCCGCACCCGCCGGCTCGCCGCCGAACGCGAGGCCCTCCTCGAACGCTTCGCCGCCACACCCGAGTTCGCCGAGGCGACCCGGCAGCCCGCCTTCACCGATCTGCGCAGCCGCCTCGCAGGTCGGCCGGTCGCGCACGTGCTGGCACACCCGGACGGGGGCCACGCCCTGCTCGTACCGGCCGACCCCTGCCAGGACGTCGTCCACATCCCGCTGCCGGGCCTGACCACCGGGGCCGTCGAGGAGCGCGCCGCGCTCACGGAGCGGGCCGTGCGGGACGCCACCGACGTCCGCCTCCCCCACCACCTCCGGGCGGCGGCCCAGAGAGATCTGCACACCGTCCTGGAGTGGCTGTGGGACGAGGTCGCCTCCCCGGTGCTGGCCCGGGTGCCGGGGACGGACCGGCCGGACACCGGGAGGCCGCGGCTGTGGTGGTGTCCGGTCGGGTCCGTCGTGCGCCTGCCGCTGCACGCCGCCGGCCACCACACCCGCCCGCGGCCGCCCGGCGCCCCGGGACCGCCGCCCACCGTCATGGACCGGGTGATCCCCTCCTACACGCCGACCCTGGCGGCTCTCGCCCGCTCCCTGCGGGGCGCCCCGGACCGGCCGCCCGGCGCGGGACGGCCCGGTGCTCTGGTGGTGGCCGTGCGGGACGCCCCGGGGCTGCCGCCGCTGCCACAGGCGCACCGGGAGGCCGAGGCCGTCCTCGCCGCCGTGCCCGGCGCCCGCCTCCTGCTCGACGAGGAGGCCGGGGCGGACGCGGTCGAGGCGGCCCTGGCCGAGCACACTGTCGTGCACTTCGCCTGCCACGGCGACAACGACGCGTCACTGGCGCTCCTGCGCGGCGGCGGACTGCACCTGTCCTCGGGCGGGACGCTGCCGGCCACGCGGATCCAGGAGTCCCCGCTGGACCACGGAGTCCTCGCCTTCCTCTCGGCCTGCAGCACCGCCGAGCCGCACCCCGGCCTGCCCGACGAGCCGATGCACCTGGCGGCCGCCTTCCAGCTGGCGGGCTTCCGCTCGGTGATCGGCACCCTGTGGCGGGCCCCGGACACGCCCGGCATGGCCCAGGAGGTCTACGCGGCCCTCACCGACCGCGGCACGCGCCCCCCGGACGCCTCCGCCTCGGCCGCCGCCCTGAACACCGCCGTGCGCGCCGTCCGCGACGCCTACCCGGCCGCGCCGACCCGCTGGGCCGCCCACCTCCACACCGGCGCCTGACCGGGCCGCCGTTCGCGGGCGGGCCGTCCTCAGCGCTCCAGCAGCATCCGCTGGAGTTCGCGGGCCGCCCTCGGCGGGGCCACGTCGCTGCGGTGGGCCAGGGCGATGGTGCGGTCCAGGCCGGGACCGGCCAGCGGCGTGACGCGCAGGCCCTGGCCGGAGCGCGCGGCCACCATGCGGGGCACGACGGCCACCCCCAGGCCGGCCCGGGCGAAGCCCAGCACCGCGTCCATCTCGCCGCCCTCCACCGCGAACTCCGGCTCGAAGCCCTCCGCCCGGCACGCGGCCACCGTCAGTTCCCGCAGGTCGTAGCCGTGCCGGAACATCACCAGGCGCTCACCCTCCAGGTCCGCGATGCGCACCGACCGTCCGCCCCGGCCGGGCGCGGGAGCGTCCGGGGAGGAGACCACCACCAGGTCCTCGCGCAGCAGTTCCACCGTGGTGAGCGCGGGGGAGGGGGAGGGCAGCGGCAGCACGACGAGGGCGAGGTCGAGGGCGCCGCGGGCCAGCTCCCGCACCAGGTCGTGCGAGCCGCCCTCCTCGATCAGCAGGCGGATGCCCGGATAGCGGTCGTGGAAGGCGCGCAGCACGTCCGGGAGCAGGCCCGTGCACAGGCTCGGGGTGGCGCCCAGCCGCACCCGGCCGCTGCGCAGCTGCACCAGCTCCTGCACCTCGTGCCGGGCGGTGTCGGCGTCCGCCAGGATCCGCCGGGCCAGCGGCAGCAGCGCCTCGCCCGCGGCGGTCAGGGTGATGTTGCCGCGCGCCCGCAGGAACAGGTCGGCGCCCAGTTCCCGCTCCAGGGCCTTGATCTGCTGCGACAGCGACGGCTGCGCGACATGGACCAGCTCGGCGGCCCGGGTGAAGTGCCGGGTCTCGGCGACGGCCACGAAGTACTGGAGCTGCTGGAACTGCATGGCCCCATCCTAGACCTCGGCATAGGCATCCCCTATCGAAACGAGCCGCACCATGTCTTGGACCGATGGGGTCCTTCGGCCCTAGCGTCTGATGACATGGCTCTGGCAACGCGGACGGACAAACGGCCGTCCATGGCACGCAGCGTGTGGGACTCGACCGTCGGCAAGAAGACGGTGATGGCGGTCAGCGGCCTGATCATGCTGCTGTACCTGGTCGTCCACATGACCGGAAACCTGAAGATCTTCTTCGGGCCCGGTGACTTCAACCACTACGCCCACTGGCTGCGCACCCTGGGCGAACCGTTCATGCACTACGAGTGGACGCTGTGGGTGGTCCGCGTCGTCCTGGTCGTCGCGGTCGTCGCCCACGCGGTCTCCGCGTACCAGCTCAGCCGCCGCGACATCAAGGCGCGCCCCCACAAGTACGTGCACAAGAAGGCCCGGACGAGCTACGCCACCCGCACCATGCGCTGGGGCGGGATCATCCTCGGCCTGTTCATCGTCTGGCACATCCTGGACCTGACCACCGGCCACGTGCACACCGGCGGCTTCGAGTCCGGCAAGCCCTACCAGAACGTCGTGGACACCTTCTCCACCTCGTACGGCAACGTCATCTACATCGTCGCGATGCTCGCGCTCGGCCTGCACATCCGGCACGGCTTCTGGAGTGCCGCCCAGACCCTCGGCGTCGGCAGCAGGGCCCGCGACCGCGCCCTGAAGACCGCCGCCAACGTACTCGCGCTGCTGCTCACGGCCGGATTCATCGCCGTGCCCGTGGGCGTCATGACCGGAGTGGTGAGCTGATATGACCTCGTACGCCGACTACCGGACCGGCGGCCGGATCGCCGACACCAAGGCCCCCGCGGGCCCCATCCACGAACGCTGGGACAAGCGCCGCTTCGAGGCGAAGCTGGTCAACCCCGCCAACCGGCGCAAGCAGACCGTCATCGTCGTCGGCACCGGACTCGCGGGCGGCTCGGCCGGCGCCACGCTCGCCGAACAGGGCTACCGCGTCATCCAGTTCTGCTACACGGACTCCCCGCGCCGCGCCCACTCCATCGCCGCGCAGGGCGGCATCAACGCCGCCAAGAACTACCGCAACGACGGCGACTCGGTCCACCGCCTCTTCTACGACACCGTCAAGGGCGGCGACTTCCGCTCCCGCGAGTCCAACGTGCACCGCCTGGCCGAGATCTCGGTGGAGATCATCGACCAGTGCGTCGCCCAGGGCGTGCCCTTCGCCCGCGAGTACGGCGGCCTGCTCGACACCCGCTCCTTCGGCGGCGTCCAGGTCTCCCGCACCTTCTACGCCCGCGGCCAGACGGGCCAGCAGCTCCTGCTCGGCGCCTACCAGGCCCTGTCCCGGCAGATCGCCGCCGGGAACGTCGAGATGCACCCGCGCACCGAGATGCTCGACCTGATCGTCGTCGACGGCCGGGCCCGCGGCATCGTCGCCCGCGACCTGATCACCGGGAGGATCGACACGTACTTCGCGGACGCCGTCGTCCTCGCCACCGGCGGCTACGGCAACGTCTTCTACCTGTCGACCAACGCCATGAACTCCAACGCGACCGCCGTCTGGCGGGCGCACCGGCGCGGCGCGTACTTCGCCAACCCCTGCTTCACCCAGATCCACCCCACCTGCATCCCGCGCACCGGCGACCACCAGTCCAAGCTGACCCTGATGAGCGAGTCGCTGCGCAACGACGGCCGGATCTGGGTGCCGAAGGCCAAGGGCGACACCCGCCCGCCCGCGCAGATCCCCGAGGACGAGCGCGACTACTACCTGGAGCGCATCTACCCCTCCTTCGGCAACCTCGTCCCCCGGGACATCGCCTCCCGCGCCGCCAAGAACGTCTGCGACGAGGGCCGCGGCGTGGGCCCCGGCGGCCAGGGCGTCTACCTGGACTTCGCGGACGCCATCCAGCGGATGGGCCGGAGGGCCGTCGAGGCCAAGTACGGCAACCTGTTCGAGATGTACCAGCGGATCACCGACGAGGATCCGTACCAGGTGCCGATGCGGATCTATCCCGCCGTGCACTACACGATGGGCGGCCTGTGGGTCGACTACGACCTCCAGACCACCGTCCCGGGCCTGTTCGCGATCGGCGAGGCCAACTTCTCCGACCACGGCGCCAACCGGCTCGGCGCCTCCGCGCTGATGCAGGGCCTGGCGGACGGCTACTTCGTCCTGCCGGCCACCATCAACGACTACCTCGCCCGCAACCCGCACAAGGAGGAGGTCGACGCGGGCCACCCGGCGGTGCAGGAGGCGCTCGCCGAGACGGAGGACCGGCTCAACCTGCTGCTGTCCGTCGACGGGGACCGCACCCCGGACTCCTTCCACCGCGAACTCGGCGAACTGATGTGGGAGTTCTGCGGCATGGCCCGCAACGAGACGGGCCTGCGCAAGGCGCTGGAGCGCATCCCGCAGATCCGCGAGGAGTTCTGGCGGCGGATCAGGGTCCCCGGCACCGGCGAGGAGTTCAACCAGTCGCTGGAGAAGGCCAACCGCATCGTCGACTACCTCGAACTCGCCGAGCTGATGTGCCTCGACGCACTGCACCGCACCGAGTCCTGCGGCGGTCACTTCCGCGAGGAGTCGCAGAGCCCCGACGGCGAGGCCGAACGCAAGGACCAGGAGTTCTCCTACGCCGCCGCCTGGGAGTTCACCGGTACGGGCACCGCCCCCACCCTGCACAAGGAAGACCTCGTCTTCGAGTACGTCCACCCCACCCAGCGGAGCTACGCATGAAGCTCACCCTGCGCGTCTGGCGGCAGAAGAACGCCGACGCCGAAGGCACCATGTCCACGTACGAGGTGGACGGCATCTCCGCCGACATGTCCTTCCTGGAGATGCTCGACACCCTCAACGAGGAGCTCATCCTCAAGGGCGAGGACCCGGTCGCCTTCGACCACGACTGCCGCGAGGGCATCTGCGGCGCCTGTTCGCTCGTCATCAACGGCGACGCCCACGGGCCCGAGCGCACCACCACCTGCCAACTGCACATGCGGTCCTTCCAGGACGGCGACACCATCGACATCGAGCCGTGGCGGGCCGCCGCCTTCCCGGTGATCAAGGACCTGGTGGTCGACCGGTCGGCCTTCGACCGGATCATCCAGGCCGGCGGCTACATCACCGCGCCCACCGGCTCCGCGCCGGAGGCGCACGCCACCCCGGTGCCGAAGCCGGACGCCGACCTCGCCTTCGAGAACGCCGAGTGCATCGGCTGCGGCGCCTGCGTCGCCGCCTGCCCCAACGGCGCGGCGATGCTGTTCACCTCGGCGAAGGTCAACCACCTCAACGTGCTGCCGCAGGGCGCCCCCGAACGCGAGACCCGCGTCCTGGACATGGTGGCGCAGATGGACGAGGAGGGCTTCGGCGGCTGCACCCTCGCCGGCGAGTGCGCCACCGCCTGCCCGAAGGGCATCCCGCTCACCTCCATCACCGGCATGAACAAGGAGTGGCTGCGCGCCACCCGCAAGGCGGCCAAGCGGTAACGCCGCCCCACTGCGTTCGCCGAGCGGGCGGACGGACGGGACCGGGAGTGGTGCTCATCCCCGGTCCCGTCTCGTGTTTCCCGTGCCCGCCCGCCTGCCCGCCCACCCGCCGGCCCGCCTGCCTGCCCACCCGCCGGCCTGCCCGCCCGTCCGGGCCGTGGCGGCGGCGCCGGCCCCGGGCATTCAGCCGTCCCACACCCGCGCTCCCGCCTCCGGTCACGCACCCGCCAACCCCGGTCGGCAGAACTGGGGTGTACCCCGGCCCCGGGCTCCGCAGCAGGGGCCCCGCCCCGGCGCGTGACCAGGAGACGCCATGACCGTGCTGACCGTTCCCGACCCCGCCCCGCCCGCCGCCCCGGCCCGCTACACCGTCGCCCTCGCCCGCGACGAGGAGGACGTACGGGCCGCGCAGCGGCTGCGGCACGACGTCTTCGCCGGGGAGATGGGCGCCCTGCTGGCCACCCCGCAGCCCGGCCACGACATCGACCCGTTCGACGCCTACTGCGACCACCTGCTGGTCCGCGAGGCGACGACCGGCCGGGTCGTCGGCACCTACCGGCTGCTGCCGCCGGAACGCGCGGCGGTCGCCGGACGGCTGTACGCGGACAGCGAGTTCGACCTGTCGCGGCTCGACGCGATACGGCCCGGCCTGGTCGAGGTCGGACGTTCCTGCGTGCACCCCGACCACCGCGACGGAGCCGTCATCGGCCTCATCTGGGCCGGGATCGCCCGCTACATGACCGACCGCGGCCACGCCTGGCTGGCCGGCTGCTGCTCCCTGCCGCTGGCCGACGGCGGGGCCCTCGCCTCCGCCGCCTGGGCCGCCGTCCGCGGACGGCACCTGGCGCCCGAGGAGTACCGCGTCCGGCCCCTGCTCCCCTGGCGGCCCGTGGCGGCGGACGCGCCCGCCGCCCGCAGCGCCCTGCCCGCCCTGCTGCGCGGCTATCTGCGCCTGGGCGCCTGGGTCTGCGGGGAGCCCGCGCACGACGTCGACTTCGGCGTGGCCGACCTGTACGTGCTGCTGCCGATGAACCGGGTCGGCCCGCGCTACCTGCGGCACTTCCTGTCGCTCGCCCCGGCGCGGTGAGCGCCTGGCTGCCCGTCGCGCCGTGCACCCCGCGGGACTGCGTGCGCGGCACGGCGGACCGGGCCGGCGTGGTGCGGGCGGTGCTGCGGCTGGCCGCGGTCCTGACGCTGGTGGCGGCCGGGGCGGCGCTGCTGCCGTGCGGCCGGCGCGTCCCGGCCGCGGCGGTGCGCCGCTGGTGCCGGTGGGTCGTGCGGGCGGCCGGCGTGCGGGTACGGATCGCGGGCCGCGCCGCGCCGTCGGGCGGCCTGCTGCTCGTCGCCCCGCACGTGTCCTGGCTGGACGTCCCGCTGCTGGCCGCGGTCCGCCCGGCGCGCATGGTCGCCAAGGCCGAGATCCGTCGCTGGCCGGTGGCCGGCCCGCTGGCGGCACGCGGCGGAGTGCTGTTCCTGGACCGGGACCGGCTGCGCGCCCTGCCCGGCACGGTGGAGCGGATCGCGGGAGTGCTGCGGGCGGGCGGGGCGGTCGCCGCCTTCCCCGAGGGCAGCACCTGGTGCGGCCGGGAGCGGGGCCCGTTCCGGCACGCGGTGTTCCAGGCGGCGCTCGACGCTCGGGTACCGGTGCAGCCGGTCCGTATCCGCTACCTCGGTCCTCGGGAAACCCCCACCACGGCCGCCGCGTTCGTCGGCGACGACACCCTGCTGCGCTGCGTGTGGCGGGTCGTCTCGGCCCGGGGGCTGATCGCGGAGGTCGAGATGTGCGCCCCGCTGCCGCCGGGCCCGCACACGGACCGCCGCGACCTGGCGTACGCCGCCCGACGCGCGGTCGGGAGCGGTCGCCGCAGGTGAGCACTGCGAGAAATTAAGTGCTCTTTGTTCCACATGTCAGTTTCTGTACTGGTTTGCCGGAGAACCGGAAGGGAGTAGCTCCGAAAGGAGGGTGAAGTCAGATGATCACCCGCGATGAGATCCCGATCCTTCTGGATCACCCCGTCTACGACGGTGACGGCAACAAGATCGGTGATGCCAAGCACGTCTTCTTCGACGACATGACCGGGCGCCCCGAGTGGGTGAGCGTCAAGACGGGCATGTTCGGCTCCAGCGAGTCGTTCGTCCCCATCCACGACGCCTCCCTGGTCGAGGACCACCTCGAGGTCCCGTACGGGAAGGACAAGGTCAAGGGCGCCCCGAAGGTGGATGTCGACGCGGGCGGCCACCTGTCGGCGTCCGAGGAGCACCGCCTGTACGACTACTACGGCGTCAACTGGGACAACGTGCTGTCCGACGACACCGGGGAGACCGGTGAGGGCGGCATGGCGGCCGGTACGGCCGGTACGGCGGGCATGGCCGGTACGGCCGGAGCGCCCGGTACCGCCGAGCGCGGGACGGGCATGCGGGGCGACGACGCCATGACGCGGTCCGAGGAGGAGATGCACGTCGGCGTCGAGCGGCGCGAGAGCGGCCGGGCCAGGCTGCGCAAGTACGTGGTCACCGAGGAGGTCCAGCAGACCGTACCCGTGCGCCACGAGGAGGTCCGCGTCGAACGGGAGCCCATCACCGACGAGAACCGCGGCGAAGCACTCTCCGGCCCGGAGATCGGCGAGGCCGAGCACGAGGTCACCCTCCATGAGGAACGGCCGGTGGTGGAGACCGAGGCCGTCCCGGTGGAACGGGTACGCCTGACCACCGAGGAGCAGACCGAGGAGGAGACGGTCCGCGGCCAGGTGCGCAAGGAACGCATCGAGGCGGAGGGTGTCGAGGACCTGCCGCACAACCAGCGCCGCACGGAGTGACCGGCGGCCGACGGCGCCCGCCGGTGCGGTGTCACCGGTGTGCGCCGTCGACCGTGCCCACGACGGCGGCCAGCCGCCGGTAGGAGTCCAGCAGCGCGTCACGGTCGTAGGTGCTGGTGGTCACCAGCACCTCCTCGGCGCCCGTGTCCTTCAGCACCGACTCCAGTCCGGCCGCCACCTGTTCCTCCGTCCCGGCGATGTGCCCGGCGAGCCCGGAGGTGAACAGGTCCTGCTCCCTGGCGGTCATCGTCATGGCCTCGACCCGCTCGGCGGGCGGCAGGGGCGGGAACGTGCCGCGGGTGCGGGCGTGCGCCATGGACCACGCCTCGGGCACCAGCAGCCGCCGCGCGCTCGCGGGGTCGCCGGCCACCGCGACCGTCCCGGAGATCACCACGAAGGGCTCGTCCGCCCACGGTGAGGGCCTGAACTCCGCGCGGTAGCGGTCGACACCGCGGCGCATCCGGTCCCGGTCCCGCAGGTCGCCGATGACCATCGGCAGCCCGGCCCGTGCGGCCACCCGGGCGCCCTCTCCCACGGCCAGCACGAACGGCGGCACGACCAGGCCCTCCGCGGGGCGCGCGTGCACACCGGTGGGGGAGGTGCCCCGGAACCAGCCCAGCAGCTCCTCGATCTGCGCCCCGAAGTCCTCGGCGTCCTCCTTGTCCCGGCCCAGCGCCCTGCGCACCCCGTCGGTGAAGCCGACGGAGCGGCCCAGCCCCATGTCGATGCGGCCCGGGTACAGGGCCTCCAGCACCCCGAACTGCTCGGCGACGACCAGCGGTCGGTGGTTGGGCAGCATCACGCCGCCGGTCCCCACCCTGATCGTGCGGGTCGCCCCGGCGACGGCGGCGGCCAGCACGGTCGGCGCGGAGCCGGCGACCCCCGGCACGCCGTGGTGCTCCGACACCCAGAACCGGTGATAGCCCAGCCGCTCGGCCTCCTGCGCCAGCCGCACGGTGTCGCGCAGCGCCTCGGCATCGGTGTGTCCCTCCCGGGTGCGGGAGCGGTCCAGGACGGAGAAGCGGGTGCGCGCGAGCAAGGAGGTCACACCGGATTCAACGCCTGCGTGTGCCCTTCATTCCCGGCCGGCCCCGCCGGCCGGGGGCCTCCGGGTGGGGCGGCGGGACGGGGCGGCCGGCCTCTAGGCTGGGCGTGTGACGCACAGCAGCCGCCGCCCGTTGGCCGTGTTCGACCTGGACAACACCCTCGCCGACACCGCACACCGTCAGCGGTTCCTGGAGCGCAGGCCGCGCGACTGGGACGCCTTCTTCGCCGGCGCCCCCCACGACCCGCCCCTCGCGGAGGGTATCGCGCTGGTGCACGAGAGCGCGCGCGAATGCGAGATCGTCTACCTCACGGGACGCCCCGAGCGCTGCCGCCGCGACACACTGGACTGGCTCGCCGCCCAAGGGCTGCCCGAGGGCCCGCTGCACATGCGCGGCAACGCCGACCGCCGGCCCGCCCGGGTCACCAAGCTGGCCGTGCTGCGCCGCCTCGCGCGGGGCCGCGAGGTCCGGGTCCTGGTGGACGACGACGAGCTGGTCTGCGAGGACGCCCGGCGGGCCGGGTTCACCGTGCTCCACGCCCGGTGGGCGGCCCCCTCGGGCGACCTGAAGGCGGCTCAGGAGCGGGAGGGGCGCACCTGAGCCGGGCGCGCCCCGGGTTCCGCTCCGCCACCGGACACACCGGTGGGACGGTCTATTCCGAGCCCTCCAGTCGGAAGCCGACCTTCAGACCCACCTGGTAGTGCTTGATCTCCCCCTCCTCGATCTGTCCGCGCACCTGGGTCACCTCGAACCAGTCCAGGTTGCGCAGGGTTTCCGCGGCCCGGCCGATGCCGTTGCGGATGGCCTGATCGACGCCGTCGTGCGAGGTGCCGACGATCTCGGTGACGCGGTAGGTGTGGTTCGACATGCGGGGGGCTCCTCTCCGTGGCGGCTCCGCGTCCCGGCGCGGACACCGCCTGCAACACAGGTCACTCCACCGTGCCCCACGGCGCGGCGGAGCGCGAGACAGCGGACGGGTACCCACCGCCCTTGACCGTTCTCATTGGTCCATACCAAGATGCCGGTACCCGTCCGAGCACCGCTCGTCCCCCCACGCCGGGCCCCGCACTGTCCCGTCAGACAGAACAGGACCCTCCGTGAGACCTCGTCCGCTCGCCCTCCTCTGTGTGTCAGCCACTCTTCTGGCCGGCTGCGGCCTGATGCCCGGCGGATCCGGGTCCGAACGGCGTACCGTCACGGTCTGGCTGATGCAGCACAGCGCCTCCCAGGACTACCTGGACCGTTTCACCGAGGACTTCGAACGCCGGCACCCCGACGTCGACGTCGACATCCGCGTCCAGGAGTGGACCGGCATCGGCGAGAAGGTGCAGCGCGCCCTGAAGGACAAGAAGCCGGGCGGGCCCGACGTCATCGAGGTGGGCAACACCCAGGTCGCCCAGTACGCCGAGGGCGACGAACTGCTCGACCTCACTCTGGAGTCCCTGCGCGACTGGGGCCGGGAGGACTGGCTGCCCGGCCTCGCCGAACCGGGGCAGTGGAGCTCCCACCAGTACGGCATCCCCTGGTACGCGGCCAACCGGGTCGTCATCCACCGCAAGGACCTCTTCCGGCAGGCGGGCATCACCGCACCGCCCAAGACCCGCGACGAGTGGCTCGCCGTCACCGAGAAGCTCAACACCGGCCGCACCCAGGGCATCTACCTCGCCGGACAGGACTGGTACACCCTCTCCGGGTTCATCTGGGAGGAGGGCGGCGAACTCGCCGAGGAACGCGACGGCGGCTGGCGCGGCACCCTGGACAGCCCCGCGGCCCTGCGCGGCATGGACTTCTACCGCCGCCTGCAGGCCCTCGGCGACGGACCCCTCGACGCCGACGAGGAACACCCGCCCCAGGCCGGCGTGTTCGCCCGGGAGGAGGTGGCGCAGATCGTGGCGGTCCCCGGCGTGGTGCGGGCCGTCCTGCAGGAGAACCCCGACCTGGAGGACGAGCTGGGCTACTTCCCGGTGCCCGGCCGGACGGCGGGCCGGCCGGGCGCCGTCTTCACCGGCGGCTCCGACCTCGTGATCCCGGCCGTCACCGACCAGCGGGAGGCCGCCATCGCGGTGGTCTCCGACCTCGTCGGCACCAAGTGGAACACCGACCTGGCCCGCACCATGAACTACGTCCCCAACAAGACCACCCTCGCCGGTGCGGTCGCCGGGGAGGAGGCCGTCGCGGCCATGGCGGCCGGTGCCGCCCGGGGCCGGGCGACCCCGAGCACCCCCGGATGGGGCCGGGTCGAGGCCGACAACCCGATCAAGGACTTCATGACGAAGGTGCTCACCGGGGCCGACCCGGCCGAGGAGGCACGACGTGCCTCACGGCGCATCACCGACGCCCTGTCCTACGGCGCCCGGTGACCCGCCGGCCGGGCCGGCCCGGCCGGCCCGGTCACCCGTCGTCGCGCACCACACTCAGCGACAGCGCGAAGCGGCCCTGTTCGTCGGTCCACCACCGCGACAACGCGAACCCGGCGGCGGAGAGTTCGGCCCGCACGCCCTCCTTGCGGAACTTGGCGGACACCTCGGTGCGCAGCTCCTCGCCCTCCGCGAAGTCGACGACGAGACCCACGCCCGGGATCTTCACCGTCTGCGCGGTACGGGACCGCAGCCGCATCTCGATCCACTCGCGCTCGGGATCCCACACCGCCACGTGGGCGAACGCGGCCGGGTCGAAGTCGGCGCCCAGCTCGCGGTTGATCACCGCCAGGACGTTCTTGTTGAACGCGGCCGTCACCCCGGCCGCGTCGTCGTAGGCCCGGACCAGCACTTCCTCGTCCTTGACCAGGTCCGTGCCGAGCAGCAGCGTGTCGCCGGGGGCCAGCAGGGCACGCAGGGAGGACAGGAACGCGGCCCGCTCGTCGGGCAGCAGGTTGCCGACGGTGCCGCCGAGGAACGCCACCAGCCGCGGGCCGGGCGACTCGGGCAGCGTCAGCGACGTGGTGAAGTCGGCGATCAGCGCGTGCACCCGCAGCCCGGGCCGCTCGGCCGCCAGCGCCTGCCCGGCCCGGGTCAGCGCGCTCTCGCTGACGTCGACGGGGACGTAGGTGTGCAGGCCGGTCAGCGCGTCGAGCAGGTGCCGCGTCTTCTGAGAGGAACCCGAGCCCAGTTCGACCAAGGTGCGTGCGCCGGAGGCGGCGGCTGTCTCCCCGGACCGGGCGAGCAGGATCTCCCGCTCGGCGCGGGTGGGGTAGTACTCGGGCAGTTCGGTGATCCGCTCGAACAGCTCGCTGCCGTGCGCGTCGTAGAACCACTTCGGAGGCAGCGTCCGCGGACTGGCGGTCAGGCCGCTGCGGACGTCGGCGCGCAGCGCCGCGTCCGTGGCGTCCTCGGGGAGGGTGCGGGTCAGCTGGAACGGACTCACGTGCGGGGCTCCTCGGTGGGGTGGTCGGGGGTGGTGCCGGGGGAGTGCGAGGCGTCGGGGAGCGGGGCGGCCGCCGGCTCCTTGAGGGGGGTGAGCAGCACATCGGTGCCGCTCGCCGCCAGCAGCGTGCGGTCCGGCACCTCGCACCAGTGCGGATCGTCGTCGTAGGGCTCGGACGCCACCACCGTGCCACCACCGGGCCGCGACAGGTACCACAGGGTGTCGCCCCAAGCCGTCGCGGTGATGGTGTCACCGTTGGTGAGCAGCAGGTTGAGCCGGGCGGCGGGGGCCGCCGCGGCGACCTCCACCACCGTGTCGGCCAGGGCCTGCCCCTCGGCGTCCCCGGCCCGCAGCCGGGCCAGCACGAGCGCCCACACGAACGCCGAGTCGTTGCGGGCCTCCAGGGACAGCAGGTCGCCGGCGGGCAGCGTGGGCACCAGCGGCGCGAGCGAGTCCGGCCAGCCCGGCACCGCGCCGTTGTGGCTGAACAGCCAGGCGCCCGTGGTGAACGGGGCGGCGGCGGCCTCCGCGTCGGCACCCGACAGCGTCGCGTCCCGCACGGCCGCGAGCAGCGCCCGCGTGCGCACCACCCGGGCGAGATCCGCGAACGACAGGTCGGCCCACACGGGTCCGGCCCGGCGGTAACGGGCCGGCACCGGGTCGTCCGGCGCGTACCAGCCGACCCCGAAGCCGTCGGCGTTGACCGTCCCGTACCGTTGCCGCCGGGGCGCCCAGGACTGCCGGTACAGGCCGTGCGGCGGATCCACCAGCAGGTCGCCGACCCGCGACTCGGGCCCGACGTAGGCGAGGTGACGGCACATCAGGCGCCCTCCACCGAACGGGCCGTGCGGAAACCGGAGAAGATCTGCCGCCGCACCGGCAGGTCCCAGTTGCGGAACGTGCCCCGGCAGGCCACCGGGTCCACGGCGAACGAACCGCCCCGCAGCACCTTGTACTCCGGCCCGAAGAACACCTCCGAGTACTCCCGGTACGGGAACGCCCGGAATCCGGGGTACGGCAGGAAGTCGCCGGCCGTCCACTCCCACACGTCACCGATCAGCTGGAGCACCCCGAGCGGGGACGCACCGGCCGGATAGCTGCCGGCGGGCGCCGGACGCAGATGGCGCTGACCGAGGTTGGCGTGCTCGGGCCCCGGTTCCGCGTCCCCCCACGGGTAGCGCCTCGACCGGTCGCCCGCCGGGTCGTGGCGCGCCGCCTTCTCCCACTCGGCCTCGGTCGGCAGCCGCCGTCCGGCCCACCGGGCGAAGGCGTCGGCCTCGTACCAGCACACGTGCAGCACCGGCTCGTCCGCCGGGACGACCTCGGTGACGCCGAAGCGGCGCCGCAGCCACTGCCGTCCGTCCCGCTGCCAGAACAGCGGGGCGGTCAGGCCCGTCCTGCGGACGTGGGCCCAGCCGTCGGCCGTCCACCAGCGCGGGTCGTCGTAGCCGCCGTCCTCGATGAACGCCTGGTACGCCCCGTTCGTCACCGGGGTGGTGTCGATGCGGAACGCCGCCACCTCCCGCCGGTGCGCCGGGCGTTCGTTGTCCAGCGCCCACGGCTCGGTCGAGGTGCCCATGGTGAACGGCCCGCCCGGCACCAGGACTTCGGACGGCCCGGTGTACAGGGGGACCGGCTCCGGATCCGGTGCGGTCAGCGCCTGCGGGCCGCGCCGCAGCTGATGGGTGATCAGCATGGTCTCGTCGTGCTGCTGTTCGTGCTGGGCGATCATCCCGAAGGCGAACCCGGCCTCGGTGAGCCGCGTGCCGGTGAACGCGGCCCGGTCCAGCACGTCCAGGGCCCGGGCCCGCACCTCGGCGGCGTACCTGCGGGCCTCCTCCGGAGGCAGCAGCGGCAGGCGCGGGCGTTCGGCGCGGGGATGCTCGAAGGCGTCGTAGATGCTGTCGATCTCGGGGCGCAGCGCCTCCTGCCCGGCCACGGCCCGCAGCAGCCACTGTTCCTCCTGGTTGCCGATGTGCGCGAGGTCCCACACCAGCGGCGACATCAGCGGCGAGTGCTGCGCGGTCAGGTCGGGTCCGTCGACGCAGCTGGTGAGCAGCGTGGTGCGGTCCCGGGCGGCGACGAGCGAGGCGACCGCGCGCTCGCGCGTCGTACCGGCGTCGAGGGCGGGGTCGGTCATGAGCGGGTGTCCTTCCCGTGCGGAAGCGGCTCCTGCCGCGGCGGGCCGTCGAGCGGAGGGTGCGGAGCCCTGCCGCCGGGTGCGCCGGCCGGCGGGCCGTCGTCGTACGCCGTGGCGTCCGGGGCGGCGGGCGGGCCGGCGGGCGAGGGGGCCGGCCGGGCGGGGGGCGAGGCGGCGCCCCCAGGACCGGGCAGGCCGTCGCCCGGAGGGCCGGACAGACCGGAGGGGAGGGTGCGCAGGGACGCGTCGAGCAGGTCGTCGGCCGGACATCGGCCCCGGGCGGTATAGCGCTCCCGGAAGGCGGCGACGGCGTCGACCACCTCCGTCGTCGCGCCCAGCCGGGGCAGCGCCTCCAGGGCCGCCGCGAAGCAGACCACCGCCGCCTCGCGCAGTTCCGGGTCGGCCAGGCCGGTACGGGCCGCGTCCCGCCACAGCGGATTGTGCGGCGCGGGCAGGCCCAGGGTCCGCTCGGCCAGCGGTTTCACCGCCCGGTAGACCGTCTCGCTGGCCTGCGGATCGTCGAACAGGGCGGCGGTCACGGCGAGCGGCACGATCCACCCGTCGTCGCCCGGCTGGGCGTCCATCATCCGCAGCTCCAGGTGGCCGCGCGGCCGCACCGGCGGGAACAGCGTCGTGGCGTGGTAGTCGAGGTCGTCCCGGGTCGGCGCCCGCGGCACCCGCGACCGGGTCCACTCGCGGAACGTCAGCCGCTCCGGCACGTCCCAGGGCCGCCCGTCGTCCTGCCGTACGCACATCACCGGCGCGTCCAGGACGTGCCGGGCCCACGCGCCGCGCGGATCCGCGTCCAGCGCGGGCCCGCCCGCACGGTCCCGGCCGATCTGCTCCCAGCGCAGCTGCCGGGTCGACCGCCAGCCGGTCGGCCGGTCGCCGGCCAGCGGCGAGTTCGCGAACACGGCGACCAGCACCGCGCCCAGCAGGTGGGACAGCCACCAGCGCCGGATGTGACCGAGTGGTCCCGGCTCCTCGTGCCCGGCGTCGACGCACACCTGCACGGACGCGGAGGTGCACATCATGGACCGGCCGGCGGGCCCGGCACGGTCGAGGCAGGCCTCCATGGCGTCGTAGCGCGGCGCGCGCAGGAAGCGGCGCGGGGTGTGCCAGGGGTCGTGGCCCAGTCCGACGAGGCACAGACCGTCCCGGCGCAGGACCGCGCGGACGGCGTCCAGGTCGGCGGAGACGGTGGTGACGCACTCCATCAGCGTGGCGGCGGGCGGCGAGCTCAGCTCCAGCTGACCGCCGGGTTCCACGGTGAGCGCGGACCTCAGGGGCACGGGCCGCAGGGCCTCGTAGGCCGCTTCGAGTCGTTCGGGTGTGACGGGGAGCCGCGGTTCCCGCAGCTCGTGGACCAGCCATTCCACCTCGACGCCCAGGCGGCGCGGCGGTCCCGTCTTGAAGCAGATGCCTCGTACCAGGGCTTCCGCGTCGGCTTCCGTGACCACGGCGCGCGGGGCGCCGGTGCCACCTGCTGGATCGGACATATCGGACTCCTCCTGAGGGTCCACGATGCCACCGGTCGGGGATCCGAGCCCCCCGGACCGGCTTCGATCCGTCCACTCAAACCCCTGGTACCGCCAGGACACAAGAGTGCCTGAAGGGGCGTACACGGCCTTTCCTCCGCGTGTTCCGCCCGTTCGCGGCGGGATTTCCGTCCGTCCCGCGGCGTCGGCGGGAGGGGAAAATTCCGTTGCACCGCACCGCCCGGATCGCCCAGGATTCCCGCATGGCACCAACGGGGGAGACCGCGCGGCGTGCGGTCACGGCGCGTACGGGGGTCGCGGCGTGAGCGCGCGTCTGCGCGGCCTCGCACGCGACACGGAGAACATCGTCGCGGCGGGCTGCTACCGCGCACCGGACGGCCGCGAGCACCGCATCGCTGCGGCCGCCGAGGCCGCGCGGGAGGGCACCCGCATGTTCGGGCCGCAGCCGGTCCCCGCCCCGGCCCCGAGGGCCACGGCCACACGCATCGAGGTCACCGGCGAGAGCAGCCTGCAGGCCGCCCGGCGGCTGGCCGCCGCACCGGCCCGGCCCGGCAGCGGGCAGGCCGCCCCGGGCGACGGGACCGCCGTCCTGAACTTCGCCTCCGCCCGCAACCCCGGCGGCGGCTACCTCAACGGCGCCCAGGCCCAGGAGGAGGCCCTCTGCCGCGCCTCCGCGCTGTACACCTGCCTGCTGCGGGCGCCGGAGTTCTACGCCCACCACCGCGCCCACCGCGACCCGTTCTACACCGACCGCGTCATCCACTCGCCCGCCGTGCCCGTCTTCCGCGACGACCGCGGACGGCTGCTCGACGAGCCGTTCACCACCGGCTTCCTCACCTCGCCCGCCCCCAACGCGGGCGTGATCCTGCGCCGGACACCGGAGCGGGCCGCCGAGATCCCCGGCATCCTCGCCGAGCGCGCCGGGCGCGTGCTGGAGACGGCGGCGGCCGTCGGTCACCGGCGCCTGGTGCTCGGCGCCTGGGGCTGCGGCGTCTTCCGCAACGACCCCGTCCAGGTGGCCGGCGCGTTCCGGGCCCTGATCGGGCCCGGGGGGCGTTTCGCCGGGGCGTTCGAACACGTGGTCCTCGCGATCCTGGACCGCACTCCGGCGGGGCGGACCCGGGCGGCGTTCGAGGACGCCTTCGCCGGCCTGGCGGTCTCCGCGGAGGCAGCGGACCACCCGGAGGCAGCGGACCACCCGGGGGCAGCGCACCACCCGGAGGCCGCGGCCCGCCCCTGACCGGGGCGCAGCCCGGCCGCGCGGGGCGCCCGGGGCCCGGGCGGCATCCGCGCGAGCCCGGTCAGCTCCAGCCGTACCGCTCCCGCAGCCGCTTCCGGACGAGGTCGAACCGCATCCGGTCCAGGGCGCACGCCTCCCGCCGCATGCCCTCCTCGTGCAGCCGCAGCACCCGGTCGATCCCGACCCACGAGTCCCGGCCCGAGCGGTCCCACGGCCCGGAGCCGATCGGCACCCAGTCCCGGTCCCCCTGGTGGGGCCTGCTCGACAACTGCACCGCGAGGACGGTCCCGCCCGCCTCCCGCGCGACGACCAGCACCGGCCGGTCCTTGCCCCGGCCGTCACGCTCCTCGTAGGGCACCCAGGTCCAGACGATCTCCCCGGGATCCGGGTCGCCGTCGTGCACGGGCGCGTACTCGGTACGCACCGGCCCCACCTCATGAGGTGCGGCCTCGGTGGTGGCGGAGGGGCCGAGGCGGCCCGGGACGCTTTCGGGGCTGTACGCGGTCACAGCCGTACCGTACGGCACACCACGGCGACTTGAGCACCGGCCGGAGGACCGACGGACACCCCGCGCCGGGACCACCGTCCTGTGGTCCGGGCCCTTCGGCCCTGTGCCCGCCCGCCGCGGCCCCGGGATGCTGGGTGCGGCCGGCCGGGAGGGATTCAGGGACGGCCGTCTCCGTCCGCCGGGTCCGTGTCTTCCCGTGTCCCAGGACCACGGCACCGTCGACGCGCCGCCCTCCCGGCCGGTCCCGCCTGCCCCGTACCCGGCCCCGCCGGCCTCGGACGTGCGGCCGGGGGGCCAAGTGGCCCCCCGGAGCGGCACCGGTCGACCCTCGTCCCCGGCGCGTACGCGGCGCAGGGTGGGCCGTGCGGGAGGAAGGGAGGAGGAGCCGACATGCAGCAGAGTCGACCCGTGGACGCGACGGTCGTCGAGGCACTGCTCACCGCCGCGGTCGCGGCACCCTCGATCCACAACACCCAGCCGTGGCGGTTCGGCCTGGACGCGGCCACCGGCACCGTGGAGGTGCGGGCCGACCGCCGCCGGATCCTGCCGCTGGCCGATCCGCAGGCGCGGGCGCAGTACCTCTCGGTGGGGGCGGCCGTGCTCAACCTGCGGGTCGCCGCCGCCCACGAGGGCTGGGACCCGGTGGTGCGCCTGCTGCCCGACCCGTACGAGCCGGACCTGCTGGCCACCGTGCTGCTGGCCGAGCCGGCCGACGGGCCGCCTCCCGGCCTGGCCGCGCTGCACGAGGCGGTGGGGCGGCGGCACACCAGCCGGATGCCGTTCACCGGCCGCCCGGTGCCCGACGGGATCGTCGCCGAGATGGTCGCCGCCGCCCGTGCCGAGGGCGCCCGCCTGGACGTGCCGGACATCCCCGGAACCCGCCGCCTGCTCCGGCTGACCGGTGCCGGCGAGGCCCGCAACCGGGCTCACCCCGGCCGCACCGCCGAGACCAGGGCCTGGGTCACGGCCCCCGGCACCGGCGTCCCGTACGGCATGCCGTTGCCCGCGGTCGCCCCCCGGGACACGGACGGACGTATGCCGATGCGCGACTTCACGGGCCCCCTGCCGGGACTGGTGCTGCCCGCCCTGCGGTTCGAACGGCACGCCCAGGTCGGGCTCCTGTGGACGGCCCGGGACCGGCGGGAGGACTGGCTGCGGGCGGGGCAGGCCCTGGAACGGACCCTGCTGGTGGCCACCGCGCACGGCGTGCGCACCTCGATCCTGCACCAGGCGATGGAGTGGCCCGACCTCCGGGCGGCCGTCGCCGGGCCCCGGCGACGGTGCAGTCCGCACCTGCTGATCCGCTTCGGCTACGGCCCCGAGGGCGCCCGGACGCCCCGTGTCCGTACGCCCCGCGCCCGGCCGTCGCCCGGCTGAGCCACGCGGGCGACGCTCGCTCGCCGCTCTGGGGGCCGTGGCGGCGCTACGGGCCCGGCATCGCGGCGGCTCGACTCCCGCCGTCCGCATGAACGGGCTCCGGTGGGCAACCCGGGACCCGGCGGGGTTCGACGGGGACGGTCGGGCCCCGTCCCCCGGGGCCCTTCGGCGGGCCCCCGGGAAGAACGGCCCCATGGTGCGCACGGGGCCGGGCCGTCATCGTGTGAGGGAAGGCGCGAGCGCCCTGTCGGCCGGTCCTCCGGCCGGCTCACCGCGGACGGTGCGCGGCCGGCGCGGACATCCCGCAGACGACGAGGGAGGACGGCATGCCGAAGCCGTCGACGAGAGCCACGGAGAAGACCGCCCCCGCCCGCGTCCCCGGGCGCGCCTGGCTGATGCTGGCCCTGGCGACCGTCGGCTTCGCCGTGAACTTCTGGGCGTGGGCGCTGCTGAGCCCGCTGGGTCCGAGGTTCCACGACGAGCTCGCCCTGTCGTCGTTCGAGTCGTCGCTCCTGGTGGCCGTGCCCGTCGTGGTCGGCTCCCTGGGCCGGATCCCCGTCGGCGCGCTGACCGACCGGTTCGGCGGCCGGGCGATGTTCCCGCTCGTGTCCGCGGTGACCATCGTGCCGGTCCTCTACCTCGGCCTCGCCGGACACTCCTCGCTCTCCGCCCTGCTGATCGGCGGCTTCTTCCTCGGCGTCGGCGGCACCGCCTTCGCGATCGGCGTGCCCTTCGTCAACGCCTGGTTCCCGCCCGAGCGGCGCGGCCTGGCGATCGGGATCTTCGGCATGGGCATGGGCGGCACCGCGATCAGCGCGCTGACCACGGTGAAACTGGTCGACGCGAACGGCACGGCGACCCCGTTCGTCCTGACCGCCGTCGTGCTGGCGGTCTACGCCGTCGCCGCCTGGCTGCTGCTGAGGGACGCACCGGGGCGCGCGGTGCCCGCGGAGCCGCTGGCACGCCGCCTGGCGAGCACGGTCCGGCTGCCGGTCACCTGGCAGGCGTCCGCCCTGTACGCGGTCGCCTTCGGCGGCTACGTCGCCTTCTCCGTCTACCTGCCGACCTACCTCAAGTCCGGCTACGGGCTGACCCACACCGACGCCGCGAACCGCATGGCGGGGTTCGTGCTGCTGGCGGTGGCCATGCGGCCGGTGGGCGGCTGGCTGTCGGACCGCATCGGGCCCGTACGGGTCCTCGTCGGCGCCCTCGGCACCGTCGTCGCCGGCGCCTTCGTCCAGGCCGCCACGCCCCCGCTGGCCCCGGTCGGCACCATCGCCTTCCTGGCCATGGCGGCGGCGCTCGGCGCGGGCAGCGGCGCGGTGTTCGCGCTGGTGGCCCTGATGACCCCGGCGGGCCAGGTCGGCTCGGTCACCGGCGTCGTGGGCGCCGCGGGCGGCCTCGGCGGCTTCCTCCCGCCGCTGGTCATGGGCTCGGTGTACGGCGCCTACGACGACTACGCGCTCGGCCTGATCCTGCTGGGCCTGGTGTCCGCCGCCGCCCTGGCCTACACCGCCACCGGTGTCCGCCGCGCCCTCGCCCGCCGCGCGGCCGCCGCCGCCCGCACCGCGGCCACCGCGGGCGGCTGACCCGCGGGGCCGTGCCGCCCCGCCTCGGCAGCCCTGCCATACGGAGAACGCGGTGAGCCCTGGCCGGCGCCGGCGCGCCCCCCGCACTCGGGTCGCTCGATCCCCGCGCACGGGGAACCCTGGTCACATGCCCAAGAGCGCGCTCATCGTCATCGACATGATCAACACGTACGACCACCCGGACGCCGAGCTGCTGCTGCCCTCGGCTGAGTCCGTAGTACCGGTCGTCGCCGGCCTGCTGGAGCGGGCCAGGAAGAGGGACGTCCCGGTCATCTACGTCAACGACAACTTCGGCGAATGGCGCTCCCACCACGGCGAGTTGCTCGACAGCGCGCTGTCCGGGCCGCACGCCCGGCTGGTGGAGCCGCTGCGTCCCGACGACTCCTCCCTGTTCGTCGTCAAGGCCCGCCACTCGATCTTCTTCGAGACCCCGCTCGGCTACCTCCTCAACCAGCAGGGCATCGAGCGGCTGGTGCTCTGCGGCCAGGTGACCGAGCAGTGCGTGCTCTACTCGTCGCTCGACGCGCACATCCGCCACTTCCAGGTGGTCGTCCCCCGGGACGCCGTCGCCCACATCCACGCCGACCTCGCGGACGCCGCCCTGCGCATGATGGAGCGCAACATGGGCGCCCGGGTGTGCGACAGCGACGACCTGTGGACCGACACGGACGACGCGGCGGAGGACGGGGCGTTGGACGCGGTCGACGGCCGGGCGGACGGCCCGTGAGCCCGGCGGACCCCGGGGCGGACGGCCCCGAGCCCCCGCCCCCGGCTTCCGCCCCTCCGGCTTCCGCTCCTTTGGAGTCCGGCTCCGCCGCCCCTTCCGGGTCACCGGCGGGCGCACTCCTCCCGCCGCAGGTCCGCCCCTATCTGACGGAACTGGTCGACCGCATTCGTACGGTCTGCGGTCCCCGCCCGGTGAGCGTGCTCGCCGTCGGGTCCCTCGCGCTCGGCGACTACCGGCACGGGCGCAGTGACATCGACGTGACGGTCGTCGTGGACCCCTCGCTGCCCCGTCCTGCCCTGGCCGAACTGGCCGCCGCCCTCGCCCACCCGGTCCTGCCGTGCCCCGCGGCGGGGCTCGAACTCGTCGTCTACGGCGCCGGCTTCGCCGCCCGCCCGTCCGCCCGGGCCGGCTACCTGCTCGACCTCAACACCGGCCCGGGCCTGCCGGAGAAGGTGAGCTTCGACCCGGACGGGTCCGCGCCCTTCTGGTACGTCATCGACCGCTCCGTCGCCGCCCGCGCCGGGCTCCGCCTGCACGGCCGGCCGGCGCGGGAGGTGATCGCCGAGCCGGACCGCCCCGACCTGCTGCGGGCGCTGCGCGCCTCGGTCCGTGAACACGCCGACGGCGAAGGCCACCTGGCCGACAACAGGGTGCTCAACGGCTGCCGCAGCGTGGTGTTCTGCCGCACCGGCCGCTGGACGGCCAAGCGGCGCGCGGGGCACGCCGTCGCGGAGACCGAACCCGCCTTCCGGCCGCTGATCGAGGACGCGCTGGCCGGCTACGACCGTCCGCGCCGCGCCGCCCGCCCCCTGCCGGCGGCCGACGTGCGAGCCTTCCTGACCTGGGTGGCCGCCCGTGTGGAGGAGACCGCCCGGGAGAGTGAAGGGCCCCGGTGAGCGAGCCGGCCGACCCGTAGGGGACGCCTGGACTGCCGGGCGACCGACCGGGGTGAGAAGTCCCCCGGAAACAATGGACGGTGACTGCGGACGTCCGGCGGTCCCGGGGCGGTTCGTCCCGGTGGGCCGGTGTCCAGCACCGTGGGGAACGCCGCGGCCGACGGGTCCCTGACCGATGTCAGGACCGTGCCGCACCGTCCGCGCGCCGGGGAAAAGGGCTCGACCGCCTCCGGCCGGCGTGTCTATGCTCCCTCGCGCGGCATCGCGTGCCGGTCACCGGCCGGGTGAGGCATGGAGGCGCCGCGGATGCCCATGGAGGCATTGTCGACATGTCTGTCGAGTTCAACCACACCATCGTCCTGACCCGTGACCGGGAGAGGTCCGCCCGTTTCGTGGCCCACGTCCTGGGGCTCGACGTCGGGGAACCTGCCGGACCGTTCCTGCCGGTCACCACCGCCAACGGCGTCACGCTGGACTTCGCCACCGTCGATCACGACATCCCCGTACAGCACTACGCGTTCCTCGTCACCGAGGAGGAGTTCGACGCGGTCCTCGGCCGTCTCGTGGCCGACGGAGTCCCCGTCCAGGCCGACCCGCACGGCCGCCGTCCGGGCCGGATCAACCGTGACGACGGCGGCCGGGGCGTCTACTTCCGTGACCCCGCCGGGCACGGCCTGGAGGTGCTGACCCGCCCGTACGGCACCGACCCTGCCTCACCGCTGAACGGTGTCACCGAGGAGGTCCCGGGAGCGGCCCGGTAGAACCTCACGGCACCCGGTCGGCGACGGCACAGCGCCGGCCCGGCCGGGTGCTGCGTCCCCCCGCGGCGAGGGCGGAGGGCCGGGCCGCCCGCGCACGCGGCCCGGCCCTCCGTTTATCCGGCGCCCGGAGGGCTACGCGGCGGACACGGACCACTCGCCGGACCAGCCCCCGGAGGTACCCATGACCCGGCTGATACGGGACGTGATGTCGTCGGACACCACGTCCGTGGAGCCCATGACCACGGTGGCGCGGGCGGCCCACCTGATGCGCGAGCGGGACGTCGGCGACGTCCTGGTGGCCTACGACTGCGATCTCTTCGGGGTCCTCACCGACCGCGACATCGTGCTGCGGACCGTGGCCGAGGGACGCGATCCGCACGAGACCACGGTCGGCTCCGTCTGCACCCGTCCGCCCCTGGTGACGCTCAGCCCCGACGACACCACCGAGCACGCGGCCGACCTCATGCGGCAGCACGCCGTGCGCCGCCTTCCCGTCGTCGAACGCGGCGGCTGCCCCGTGGGCATGGTCAGCCTGGGCGACCTCGCCACCGCCGACCGCCCGCACTCCGCCCTGCAGGGCATCGGCCGGGCGGCCCCCACCCACTGACGCCGCCCGGGAGGAGGAGAGGGAGGTGCGGTTCTCCGATCGCCGCCAGGCCGGACGCGCGCTGGCCCGGCGGCTGCGCGCCCTGGCCGACGAGGGCGCCCTGCCCGACCCCGTCGTCCTGGCCCTGCCCCGCGGCGGCGTGGCCGTGGCCCGGGAGGTCGCCGACGCCCTCGGCGCTCCCCTCGACGTGATCGTCGTCCGCAAGATCGGCGCACCGTCGCACGAGGAGTTCGCCGTGGGCGCGCTGGCCGGTGACGGCGTCCCGCTGTTCGACCCGCGCACCCTGCGCATGCTCGGCCTCGGCCCGGGCGACCTCACGGCCGTCGTCGAGCGGGAGCGCGCCGAACTGCGCCGCCGTGAACGCGTCTACCGGCAGGGCCGGGCGGCCCCCGACCCGGCGGGCCGCACGGTGATCGTCGTCGACGACGGGCTGGCGACCGGTGCCACGGCCCGTGCCGCCCTGCGCTCCGTACGGCGCCGGGCACCCGCGCGGATCGTGCTCGCGGTGCCGGTCTGCTCGCCGGAGGGCGCCGTGTCTCTGGCCGGTGAGGCGGACGACGTGGTCTGCCTGCACCGGCCCGCCGGGTTCCTGGCGGTCGGCGAGTGGTACGACGACTTCGCCCAGCTGTCCGACGAGGACGTCCTGGCCGCCCTCCACCCGGCCGCCGGACCGGGTGCCACGGGTGAGGGTTCCCGCCGGGGCGGCACTGGCGGGGCCTGACCGGCCGGCGTACGGCGGCCGGCCACGTCGGCCCGGCAGTGGCCGGGCGCCCGGCGGGCGGCGGGACGTGGTGGGCGCGACGGCGCCCCGTGCTCTGCCGGATGGGGCAGGTGACGGCGCCTCCTCCGTGGCGGCACTGCGAGGGCTTGGCTGTCGGCGCGCATGCGTCGGTGTACGGCGGCAGGTCACGTCGGCCCGGCGGTGACCGGGCGCCCCGCGGACGGCCGGACGAGACGGGGACCCCCGCCTACGACGCCCCCCGCCCCGGCCGGCCCGGACCGTCCCGCCGTGTGCTCAGACCACCCCGTCCGCGCGCAGCCGCCCGATCGACTCGGCCGAGTGACCGAGCCCCGTCAGGATCGCCTCCGTGTGCTCGCCCACCGCCGGGACCGGGTCCATGCGGGCCGGCGTCCCCGCGAGGTCGGCGGGCGGCAGCAGGGCCTCGACCGTGCCGCCCGGCACCGCCACCTCGCGCCACCGGTCCCGGGCGGCCAGCACCGGGTGGTCGAGGAAGGCGGCGACGTCGTTGACCCCCGCGCAGGCGATACCGATCGATTCGAGGTCCTTCAGCAGTTCGTCGGCGCCGGAGCGGGCGCAGCGCTCGGCGATCAGCGCGTTGAGTTCCTCGCGGTGCGCCACCCGGTCCGGGCCGGTCGCGAACCGGGGATCGTCCGCCAGGCCGGGGCTGCCCAGGAACTCCGTGCACAGCACCGCCCACTCGCGCTCGTTCTGGACGGAGAACAGCACCTCGCGGCCGTCGGCGGCGCGGAACGTCCCGTAGGGGGCGATGGTGGCGTGCTGCGTGCCCAGCCGGGGCGGCTGGCTGCCGCCGTACCGGGTGTAGTAGGCGGGCTGGCCCATCCACTCGGCGAGCGCCTCGAACAGGGACACCTCCACCGGGTGCGCCTCTCCCGTGGTCGCCCGGGTGTAGAGCGCGGTGAGGACGCCGCTGTACGCGTACATCCCGGCGGCGATGTCGGCGACCGAGATGCCCGTCCGCGCGGTCTCCTCCGCGGTCCCGGTAAGGGACACCAGCCCGGTCTGGCACTGCACCAGCAGGTCGTACGCCTTGCGGTCGGCCCACGGCCCGCTGGTGCCGTAGCCGGAGACGGTGCAGGGGATCAGCCGGGGGCGGTCCCGGGTGACGTCGGCGGTGCCCAGACCGAGCCGGCCGACGGCGCCGGGCGCGAGGTTGTGCACGAAGACGTCGGCGTCGTCGAGCAGCCGGTGCAGGATCTCCCGGCCCCGCGGGTCCTTGAGGTTCAGGGTGAGGGACTCCTTGGACCGGTTGAGCCAGACGAAGTAGCTGGACTGACCGTGCACGGTCGTGTCGTAGCGGCGGGCGAAGTCGCCCCCGCCCGGCCGCTCCACCTTGATCACCCGGGCGCCGAGATCGGCGAGCTGGCGGGTGGCGTAGGGAGCGGCCACGGCCTGCTCCAGACTGACCACCGTGACGCCCGCCAAGGGGTACCGCTGCGCTCCCATGCCTCCCGCTCTCCCGGGACCCGCCGCCCCGATCCGCTCCGCCCGTGCGGCGGACGGCGGGCGCAGAAGGCCCGTCCCGCCCGCTCTCAGCGGCCCGTGCGGCCGGTTCCGGCGTCCGCGGGCCTGCTGCGGGAGACGATACGCGTGCCCCGGTCGTCGGTGACCCTGACCTGGAGCGAACCGCAGCCGCAGCGCGTCCACAGCGTGCTGCCGGCCCCGGTGAGGTGACGCGATACCACCCGGAACGGCTCGGCGCCGTCGGGCCATCCGCAGAACGGGCAGGCGGTGCCGAGGGCGCCCGTCCCACGCGGGCTGCCGGCCGTGCTGGTCATGTCGGCTCCTTGACTGTTCTTCCTTCACGGGTACGGCCTCTCGTCGCGACACAGCCAGCGTGCGCCGTCCGGTCCGTTCACGTCCAGGTTGACTTTATGGACCTGACCGTGAAGCGTGACCTTCATGATTGATCTGCGCAGGCTGCACGTCCTGAGGGCGGTGGCCCACTACGGCACGGTCACCGCGGCCGCCCGCGCGCTGCACTTCACCCCGTCCGCGGCCTCCCAGCAGATCCGTCAGCTGGCACGCGAACTGGACGTGGTCCTGCTGGAGCCGCAGGGGCGCGGTGTGCGGCTCACCCCGGCCGCGGAGAGCCTGCTCGCGCACGCCGACGCCATCCAGGCGCGCTGGGAGCAGGCCGAGCGGGACCTGCGGGCCGACCACGGCGCCCCCGCCGGGCTGCTGCGGGTGACCGGGTTCCCGGTCGCCGTGTCGGTGCTGCTGGCGCCGATGGCCGCCCGGCTGGGCGAGCGGCATCCGCGGCTGTCGGTGCGCATCCAGGAGGCCGGCGTACCGGAGAGCTTCGACCTGCTGTTCGAGGGGGCCACCGATCTCGCGGTCGTGGAGGCCACCCCGCGCAATCCGCCGCCGGGCGACGAGCGGTTCGACCAGCAGCCGCTGCTCGACGACCCCTTCGACCTGGTCGTCCCCGACGGCCATCACCTGGCCGGGCGGGAGCGGATCGACCTCGCGGAGGCGGCCCGCGAGCAGTGGATCGCGCCGGTGCCGGAGAGCCCCTGCCGGCCGCACGTGATGTCGGCCTGCGGGGCGGCCGGGTTCACCCCCGACGTCGTCCACCACGCGCTGGACTGGAACGTCACCGCCCATCTCGTCGCCCACGGCCTCGGGGTGGCCCTGATCCCGCGGCTGGCCCGGCTGACGGACCACCTGCCCGTCACGCGGGTGCGCTGCTCGGGCGACCCGCACCGCAAGCTGCTGACCTGCACGCGCGGCGGCGACGAGACCCGCCCGGCGGTGGCCGCTGCCCTGGCGGATCTCCGGGAGCTGGCGGCGACGGTGGTGGCCTGATCGGGCGGCGGGCCGCGGAGGACACCCGCCCCCGCGCGCCGCGACACGGCCGCGGGGCGCCGGACGGGACGAAGGGGCCGGAGCGGGTGCTCCGGCCCCTTCGGGTCGTGCGGGTCGGCCGGGGTGCGCCGCTCGTGCAGCGTCGCTCCGGTCGTGCGTGCGTGCCGGTCAGGCGGCTGCCGGAGTGGTGGCCCGGTCCTGGAGGCGCGTGACGACGTCGGTCAGCTGCCCGACGACCTCGGAGTCGTCGGCCGGGTGCAGCTCGGCGAAGCGGGTGACGGAGCCGGGGATGGACAGCTTGATGTCCTCGACCACCGTGCCGCCCGCGATGCCCACGGCCTTGCGGGCCTCGTCCTGCGCCCACACGCCCCCGTACTGGCCGAAGGCGGTGCCGATCACCGCGACCGGCTTGCCGGAGAGGGCGCCGGCGCCGAACGGACGGGACAGCCAGTCGATGGCGTTCTTCAGGACGGCGGGGATGGTGCCGTTGTACTCGGGGGTGAACAGCAGCAGGGCGTCGGCGCCGCCGGCGGCCTCACGCAGGCGGGCGGCGGCCGCCGGGACGCTGCCCTCCGCGTCGATGTCCTCATTGTAGAAGGGGATCTCGGCGAGCCCCTCGTAGAGCGCGACCTCGGCGCCGGCGGGGGCCAGCTTCACGGCCGTCTCGGCCAGCTGCCGGTTGTGCGAACCGGCGCGCAGGCTGCCGACGAGAGCGAGGATGCGAGCGGACATGACGTACTCCCAGGGGGTGGTCTTGAGAAACAGGAAAGGGAACTCGGGCGGAGCATCCGGACCGGGGTCCGGTTAATGTTCTAGCACCCTAACCGGACCGCGGTCCAGTTTCTTCCCGATGCTTTACCCTGGCTTCATGTCCACCGCCCGGCCGCCCGTTCCGGCCCCCCAGGAGCCCATCGAGCCGCAGGAGTTGCTGCAGCTCGGCCTCGGCGCCGAGGAGACCTGCCTGCGTGCCGACGCCGCACGCAACCGGGCGCGCCTGCTGGAGGCGGCCGCCCGCCTGGTGGCCGAGCGCGGCGCGGACGGCCTCACCATGGAAGCCGTGGCCGTCGCCGCCCATGTGGGCAAGGGCACCGTCTTCCGCCGGTTCGGCGACCGCACCGGCCTGCTGTCGGCGCTGCTCGACCACTCCGAGAGGAAGCTCCAGACCGCCTTCCTCACCGGACCGCCACCGCTCGGCCCCGGCGCCCCGCCCGCCGAACGGCTGCGGGCCTTCGGCGCCGCCGTACTCCGCCGCGGGGTCGAGGAACTCGACCTGCAACTGGCCGCCGAGGCCGACGCCGGCCGCCGCTTCGTGCACCCGGCGCGCCGTGTCCTGCACCAGCACGTCACGCTGCTGCTGCGCGAGGCCGTCCCGGACGCGGACTGCGAGCTGCTGGCCCACACCCTGATGGCGCAGCTCGACGCCGCGCTGATCCATCACCTGACCCGGCAGTGCGGCATGCCCCTGGCCCGCCTCGAAGCGGCTTGGAAGGACCTGGTCGACCGCGTCACCGCCACCGGGCACGCCACGGGCGCCGCGGGTGCCACCGCTTCCGCGGACGGCGCCGCTCCCGTGCAGGCCGCCGGTGCCGCGGGGACCGAGGGCGCCGGCCACCAGGACTGACCGGCCCGGCGGGCTCTTCGTGGCTGCCCGCGCGAGCTGCGCGGAAGTGACCCGACGGACCGTTCAACTCACCCCGCCGCAGGCCGCGTTCGGGCTTCTGCAAGGATGCCGTCGTCATGGTGAAGATTCCCCCGACGCCCACGCCCGCGCCTGCCGGACCCATGCGCTCCGTCCCCACGAGCGCCGATGTGGCCCGCCTCGCGGGCGTCTCGCGTGCCACCGTCTCCTACGTCCTGAACAACGCCGGAGCGGTCCGGATCAGTGAGCCCACCCGGCGTCGCGTGCGCGAGGCCGCGAAGGAGCTCGGCTACGTGCCGCACGCCGCCGCCCGCAGCCTGCGCGCCGGCCACAGCCGCATGGTGCTGATGCCCGCGCCGGACTTCCCCGTCGGGCCGCTCTACAGCCGGTTCATCACCGATCTCCAGGTCTCGCTGTCCCGCCTCGACTACACCGTCGTGCAGTACGGCACGGTCGGCGCCCACGACGACGAGGCGGCCCGCGCCTGGGCCGAACTGCGGCCGGTCGCCGTCCTCGTCCCGGGCTCCGGGCTGGGGCCGCGCGGCGTGGAGGTCCTCAAACGCTCCGGCGCCCGGGCCGTCGTCACACTCGGCCCCGAGACCGTGGAGGGCGCACACGCCCTGCTCATGGACCACGACGTGGTCGGGCACAGTGCGGGCGCGCATCTCTTCGACCGCGGCCGGCGCCGCGTCGGTGTGGTGCTGCCCCGGGAGGCCGGGCTGGAGACGTTCTCCGCGCCGCGCCTGAGCGGGGTGCGGGAGGCGCTGCGCGGTACCGACGCCACCGTCACGGAGCTTCCCCTCGCCCTCGACGAGGACGAGGCGGCCGGGCTCGCCGCCCGCTGGCGGGACCTCGGCCTCGACAGTGTGTTCACGTACAACGACGAGTACGCGATGCTGCTGCTGCGCGCCCTGCAGGACGCGGGCGTCCGCGTCCCCGAGGAGACGGCCGTCGTCGGCGCCGACAACCTCATGCTGGGCCGCCTGCTGCGCCCCCGGCTGAGCACCGTTCACCTGGAACTGCCGTCCGGCCGGGACCTGGCCGACTGGGTCGACCGCGCGGTGCGGGACCCGTCCGCGACCCCCGAGGCGCACAAGGTGCTGGGGGCGACGGTGGTGCACCGGGAGTCCAGCTGAGGGACGACCGGGAGTCCGGCTGAGAGGCGACGGCGGTGCACCGGGAGTCCGGATGAGCCGGCCGCGCGGCCCGCGATGAGCGGCGGCGCGGGCGGGGGAGAGGGCTGCTGACGGCCGGGTGCCGGGCGGCCCCAGGCCGCCCGCCCCTCGCCCTCCAGCCCGTCCGGCGCAGCCCGCAGGCCCGCAGGCCGCAGGCCCGCGACGGGGCCGGTGCCGGAGGGGCAGTCGGCCGGGCTGTCGTCACCCCCCCGCCGGGGCTCGGGCTGTCGTCACGCGCCCCGCCGGGGCTCAGCCCTCGGCGCGCCCGCGGGACGGTGCCTTCCGCCGGGCCGGGTGCCGCCCGGGGTGTGGGCTCACGCGCCCTGGCCGGGAGCCTGTCCCTCGCCGCTCTGCGCCTGCTGCTCGGCGACCGCCTTGCGGACCTCGTCCATGTCCAGCTTGCGGGCCTGCCCGATGACGTCGGTCAGGGCCGCCTCCGGGAGGGCACCCGGCTGGGCGAACACGGCCACCTGGTCGCGGACGATCATCAGAGTCGGAATCGACTGGATGCCGAACGCGGCGGCCAGCTCCGGCTGCGCCTCGGTGTCGACCTTGCCGAACACCAGGTCCGGGTTGTCCTCGGCGGCCTTCTCGTACACGGGTGCGAACTGACGGCACGGTCCGCACCAGTCCGCCCAGAAGTCGATCAGGACGAACTCGTTGTCCGTGACCATCTGGTCGAAGTTCTCCTTGGTGAGCTCCACGGTGCTGCTCATGGGTGTGTTCCTACTTCCTGGATTTCTGGGGCGGGGTCTCGCGGTCAACACGGCCGACCGGTCACGTATTCCGCGCCCCTACCCATGTGGCCCGCACGCACACCACCCACCAGACTGACGTCATGACGCAAACGCCAGCACGATCCAACACCTACGACGTCGTGGTCCTCGGTGCCGGACCCGTGGGGGAGAACGTCGCCGACCGCACGCGCGCCGCGGGTCTGTCCACGGCGGTCGTGGAGAGCGAGCTGGTGGGCGGCGAGTGCTCCTACTGGGCGTGCATGCCCAGCAAGGCCCTCCTGCGGCCGGTCCTCGCCCAGGCCGACGCCCGCCGGCTGCCCGGACTGAGCCACGCCGTCCAGGACCCCCTGGACGCGGCCGCCGTCCTCGCCCGCCGGGACGGGTTCACCAGCGACTGGAACGACGACGGACAGGTCGACTGGCTGGAGAGCACCGGCGCCGACCTGTACCGCGGCCGGGGCCGGATCACCGGGGAGCGCACGGTGACCGTCACCGGGCCCGACGGCGGGGAACAGGTCCTCACGGCGCGGCACGCCGTCGCCGTCTGCACCGGAAGCCGCGCCCTCCTGCCCGACCTGCCCGGACTCGCCGACGTCTCACCCTGGACCAGCCGGGAAGCCACCAGTTCCAAGAGCGTGCCCGGACGGCTCGTCGTGGTCGGCGGCGGTGTCGTCGCCACCGAGATGGCCACCGCCTGGCAGGGGCTCGGCTCCCGCGTCACCGTCCTGGTGCGCGGCAAGGGCCTGCTGTCCCGCATGGAGCCGTTCGCCGGGGAACTGGTCGCCGAGGCGCTCACCGCGGCAGGCGCCGACATCCGCACCGGGACGTCCGTGACCTCCGTCCGGCGCCAGGACGGCACCGTCGTCGTCGGCACCGACACCGGGGAGCGCATCGAGGCCGACGAAATCCTCTTCGCCACCGGACGCGCCCCGCGCACAGACGACATCGGCCTGGAGACGATCGGACTGGAACCCGGCTCCTGGCTCCCCGTCGACGACAGCCTCCGGGTGACCGGCCACGACTGGCTGTACGGCGTCGGCGACGTCAACCACCGCGCCCTCCTCACCCACCAGGGCAAGTACCAGGCCCGCATCGCGGGCGCCGCCATCGCCGCCCGGGCCTCGGGCGGGCCGGTCGACACCGGACCGTGGGGCGCGCACGCCGCCACCGCCGACCACGCCACCGTCCCCCAGGTCGTCTTCACCGACCCGGAGGCGGCCTCCGTAGGCCTCTCCCTGGCGGAGGCCGAACGGGCCGGCCACCGGGTGCGCGCCGTCGACGTCGACCTGGGCTCCATCGCCGGTGCCGGGCTGTACGGCGACGGCTACACGGGCCGTGCGCGCATGGTCGTCGACCTGGAGGACGAGGTCCTGCGCGGCCTCACCCTCGTCGGCCCCGGCGTCGGCGAGATGATCCACGCGGCCACCATCGCCGTCGCCGCCCGCGTCCCGGTCGGCCGGCTCTGGCACGCGGTGCCCTCGTACCCGACGGTCAGTGAGGTGTGGCTGCGGCTGCTGGAGGCGTACCGGGACGCCTGAGGCGCGCGGGCCGTACGGGGCGGCGGCCACGAACCGGCGGCCACCTGTGGGCCGGGGCGCGGACCGGGTGGGGGAGTGGCGGGACACGACCGGACGGGCGGCTGACCGGCGCCGGACCGCGCCCCCCGGACGTGCCGGTCGCCCGCCCCGGACGTGCCGGTCGCCCGCCCCGGACGTGCCGGTCGCCCGCCCCGGACGCGCCGGTCGCCCGGACGTCACGGCAGGTCGAACCCCAGGGCGCGGGCCGCCCGTTCCGGTGACGGCTGCGCCCAGCGGTCCGCCACCGCCTGCTGCGACGACAGCGACCGCGGCTCGGCGCGGTCCAGGTACAGGGTGCCGTCGAGATGGTCCGTCTCGTGCTGGACGATCCGCGCGGGCCACCCGGAGAACACCTCGTCCAGTGCCCGCCCGTGCTCGTCCTGCCCCGTCAGCCGCACCACCGTGGGACGTGCCACCACCGCCTGGTAGCCGGGCACGCTGAGACAGCCCTCGAAGAAGGCGGCCCGCCCGGAACCGACCGGCGTGTACGACGGGTTGACCAGCACCCGGAACGGCTGCGGCACCCGCCCGCGGACCCGCCCCACCTCCTCCGGAACCGGCGCGGGATCCTCGATCACCGCGATCCGCAGCCCCACCCCGACCTGCGGCGCGGCCAGACCGACCCCCGGCGCGGCCCGCATGGTCAGGCGCAGCGCCGCCACGAACCGGGCCAGCAGGCCGGGTTCCAACTGGCCGTCGAACGGGTCGGCGGCCCGTCGCAGCACCGGATCGCCGGCCGCGACGATGGGCAACGGCCCGTTCAGGGCGAGAAGTTCCTCCACCCGCTCGGCCAGCGGCGCGCGCTCACTCGACGTCTCCATCCCGTCAGGGTCCCACGTGCCCATGCCCCGCCCGGCCACAGGACTGGCCACAACCCGACGTACCGGTGCCCGGCTCCCCGAGGGGAACCGGGCACCGGTACTCGCGTGCGGGGGCGTCAGCGCGGAGGTCCGCTCACTCCCGGCCGGCGTCGTCGAACTCGCCGGCGAGCGCCGAGGCGATCCGCAGGTGGGACTCGGCCTCCGCGTCCCGGCCCTGCCGCTGGAGGGTACGGCCGAGCAGCAGCCGGGCGTAGCCCTCGACCGGGTCACGGTCCACGATGGTCCGCAACTCGGCCTCGGCGCGGCGCAGCTGAGCCGAGTGGTAGTAGGCCCGTGCCAGCATCAGCCGGGGACCGGTCTGCTCCGGCACCTCCTCGACCAGGCGGCCCAGGACGTACGCGGCGCGCGTGTAGTCCTTGGCGTCGAAGAACATCCCGGCGCGCTCCCAGCGCTCGGCGGGTGTTCCGTGGTCGTAGTACATGGTCTTCACGTGACCTCCTTCGGGGGCGACAACCGACCCGGGTGGTTGAAAATTCCACCACCCCTTCGGGCTCCCCGTGCCACTCCTCCGGTGCGTGACGGCGTCCGACGCCTGACGCGGGAGCATTCCCGGGCTAGGTTTGGCGCCATGAGCAATCTCGAGCGGGAGGCGGTCCCCGCCCTGTGCGGCGGCCGAGGCTTCGTGGTGGCGGAGCCCGTGCGCGAACTCCTGAGCCCCCGGCACGTCCCCCTCGGCGAGTCCACCGAGGTCCGGCGGCTGCTGCCCAACCTGGGCCGCCGCATGGTCGGCGCGTGGTGCTTCGTCGACCACTACGGCCCCGACGACATCGCCGACGAGCCCGGCATGCAGGTGCCCCCGCACCCGCACATGGGTCTGCAGACGGTGAGCTGGCTGCACGAGGGCGAGGTGCTGCACCGCGACTCCACGGGCAGCCTGCAGACGATCCGCCCCCGCGAACTCGGCCTGATGACCTCCGGCCGGGCGATCAGCCACTCCGAGGAGAGCCCCCGCCCGCACGCACGCTTCCTGCACGGCGCCCAGCTGTGGGTCGCCCTCCCCGACGGCCACCGCCACACCGACCCGCGCTTCGAGCACCACACCGACCTGCCCGTCGTCACCGCCCCGGGCGTCGAGGCCACCCTGATCCTCGGCACCCTCGACGGCGCCGCCTCGCCCGGCACCGCCTACACCCCCATCGTCGGCGCCGACCTCGCCCTCGCCCGCGGCGCGGACGTCCGCCTGCCCCTGGAGCCCGACTTCGAGTACGCCGTGCTCTCCATGTCCGGCGAGGCCCACGTGGACGGCGTCCCGGTCCTGCCCGGCTCCATGCTCTACCTCGGCTGCGGCCGCACCGAACTCCCCCTGCGCGCCGAGTCGGACGCCGGCCTGATGCTCCTCGGCGGCGAGCCGTTCGAGGAGGAGCTGATCATGTTCTGGAACTGGATCGGCCGCACCCAGGAGGAGATCGAACAGGCCCGCCGGGACTGGATGGAAGGCACGCGGTTCGGAGAGGTGAAGGGATACGACGGGGCTCCGCTGCCGGCCCCCGAACTGCCGCCGCTGCCGCTGAAGCCGCGGGGGAGGGTCCGCTGACCGGCGTTCACGGCTGACCTGACCGTACGGCAGGCCCGGGGTCCGGGCCCCCGCCCGCGCCCTGGTCACGTCATGGTGCGTCCGCCCGGTCCGCAGGCTGCACCCGGTGTGCTGACGCTGCGGGTCGAGGCCGCGGGCCGGGACGCATCCCGGAGGTTGCGGACCCTGGTCGCCGACCACACGGAGCGGTTCGTCCGACGCGAGGGACTGCAGGTGAGCCGGCAACCGACTGAGCCGGTCACCCGTCCGGACCGCGCCGGCACCGCCGCTGCCGTCGACGGGGGCCGACGTCTCGGCGGGGACGGCCGGGAATCCGGGCGCCGCACGGACGCGTTGGACTGATACCCCCCGGCGGCGATCTGTTCCAGCGTGACGCCGGGCTCGCGGTTGCGCGCGAACCGCACGACGTCCTCGCGGTACTCCTTCGGACAGGGCTTGGGCACTGCAGCATCCTTCCAGGCCGCTTCAGCAAGCCAGGTCAGGTGTCACCCAACCCTGCAGCAGTCCCTTTCTGACTCCTTGTCGTTCATCGTCCGGCTTCTCATCCGGGTCGTTCGGGGATCGTTGGAGTGCTGGCCGCCCGGCCTCCCTCCCGGTGCCGCGCCACCCCGAGCCCGATTGCCCCGAGGGTCATGCACGCACCGGCCACGAGAAGCGCGCCGGCTCCGGACCAGGCGCTGATCAGCAGCGCGCCGAGAGCGCCTCCTGCACCCATCGAGACAACCGCTCCCGCGCGGCGGACCCACTTGTCGCCGGTGCCGCCGGCGAGCGGGCTGTCCAGCGCGAAGTTCACCAGCGTGCTCGTGATGACCACCGTGGTGACGTCGGGGATCCGTGCCCCGCGGGCGACCACCGCCTGCATACCCATCGCCACGGCGAGCAGAGCCGTGAGCCCGATCAGCCATCCTCCGGCCGGAGCGCCCAGCAGCAGCCAGGCGACTCCGATCACGAGGACCGTGGCAGCGGTGCCGGACAGGACGAGCAGGTGAGCGGTGGGCAGGCGCGTGACGTGCGTGCGCCCGTGCACGCGGCGTCCTGCAACGACTGCGCCGGCGAGGAACCCCACCAGGGCGACCGCGTTGTTCAGCAGCGGCACTTCCCCGGCCCCGGCGAGCCCGAAGCCGACGAACAGTACATTTCCGGTCATGTTCCCGGTGAAGGCGTGGTCCAGCGCCAGGTAGCTGACGGCGTCCACGAGGCCAGTAGCAACCGTGAGCGCGAACAGTCCCACCAGGTACCAGGCATCGCTGTCCGTCGGCTTCATGGCCTCAGGATCTCGTGCTCATGGCGAAGTTCCGGCGAAGGCGCGTCTCTCCTATAGCCCGTGTGTGGGCATCTGATGCAGTTTCGGTTCAACGAGCCGAGGGCTTTGACGAGGTCGTCGACGGGGCGGGCGGAGACGCCGTGGACGTATGCCTCCATGATGACCGCGTAAGAGGGCGTGGTCGATGCGCCGCCGGCGTTCCAGCGGGCTGGGGAAGAAGCTTCCGGCCCGCAGTCTCGGGATCGCGAGCTCGAGGTCGCCGGCCTGTGTGGTCACGGTCTTCTTGACGCATCGCCTTCGGGGCGTCTGCGTCTGCTGCACCGGAGGGTCCGGGGTTGTGGTCGCCGCCCAGCGCACACAGGATCAGGACGACCCACTTGTTCGAGATTCGGTCGAGTAGCTGTCGGCCGGGGCATGCTGCGAAGAACGCGTTGTACTCCACCTTGGCCTGAGCCCTCCCGCCGCCGCAGGAGGCCCTGCGGCGGCGGGAGGCGGGCCGGCGCCGGCGGGGTCAGCGGCGCAGCAGCAGCGAGGTGACCCGCAGGCGTCCGCTGTGGATCCACACGTCGGAGTACTCCACCGGCCGGTCGTCGGCCAGGTAGGTGACCTGCTGGAGGTACTGCACCGGGGCGCCCTCGTCCAGTTCCAGGGCGGTGGCGACGTCGGTGGTGGCCGCCTCGGCGCTGAAGGTGCGGCGGGCGGTGGCGATCTTCAGCCCGTACGTGCCCTCCAGGGTGCCGAAGAGGCTGGCGGACGTGAAGTCCACCTCCTCGATACCGGGCGCGAGGTCGGTGCGGACGAAGTTGAACAGCAGGGCGACCGGCCCCTGGTCGGTGCGGCGGACCCGCACCAGGCGCAGCACGTGGGTGCCCGGCGTGACGTCCAGGAGGGCGGCCACCGGCCGCGGCGGGACGATCAGGGAGCACTCGCGCACCGACGTCGTGGTGACGATGCCCTGACTGGCGAAGTCCTCGGAGAGGGTGCTCAGCTTCTGGGCGATCGCGGGTTCGATCGTCGTGGAGGTGACGAAGGTGCCCCGCCCGCGCACCTGCCGCAGCAGGCCCTCCTCGATGAGCGTGGTCAGGGCCCGCCGCAGGGTGCCGCGGCTCACGCCGAACTCCTGGGCGAGTTCCGGCTCGCTCTTGAGGCGGTAGTGCGCCGGCCATTCACCGCTGGCGATGCGCAGCCGGATGTGTTCCGAGATCTGGACGTGGATCGCCGTGGGGACGTCCCGTTTGATGCCCGGGGGTGTCCGTTCGTCGGCCGTCACCGTCGTCGCATCTCCTTCTCCGCTCTCACCGGAGGACCCGTGTCGCTCCGGACGTCAGGGCCGGGCCCCGGCCGCGGTGGGCGGCCGGGGCGCGGCGGTGGTGTCCGCTCAGTAGCTGACGGTGGACTCGTCCCCGCTGTCGGTGATGATGGCCAGACCGGCGCTCGTCCCCAGCAGGGAGGCGCCCGCCCTCAGCAGTTCGAGCCCCTGACCGTAGCTCTTGATCGAACCGGAGGCCTTGACCCGGACCCCGGCCCGTGCCCGGTCAACAAGGTAACGAACACTCGTCGGATTCGCAGTTTCGATCTGTCCGCTGCTGGCGTTCTTCAGGAACGAGGCACCGGCCTCCATGGCGAGTTCGACGGCGGCCTCCTTCTCCGCGTCGGTGAGCAGCGGCAGTTCCAGCATGACCTTCACGGGCAGGCCGGAGGCCTTGACGACGCCCGCGATGTCGTCGCGGAAGTCGTCGTAGCGGCCGCTCTTGAGCCAGCCGATCTGCACGCCGATGTCGAGCTGGTCCGCGCCCAGCCGGGCGATCTCCTCGGCCTCGGCGGCCTTGCCGGCGCTGGTCATGACGCCGACGGTCGGGAAGTCCAGGGCCGTGGCGACCTCGACCCCGGTGCCCTTGAGCTCGGCGACGACGACGGGCAGCCAGGAAGCGGGCACCATCGCGGCGTTGAAGCCGTGGGTGACGGCCTCACGGGCGTGGGCGACCATCTCGTCGCGCGTCGCGTCCGGGTCGATCTTCGTGTGCTGGATGTACGACGCCAGCTCGGCCGGGGTGAGGTCGAGATCGGCGGGGTTGGAGGTGGTGGTACTGGACACGGGGTTCTCCCTAGGGGGTGGTGGGCGGCGGGGATCCGGCGGTCCGGCCGCCGGGTTCTTCGTGGAGGGCGCCGCCGGGTGACCGGGACGGGCACGAGTGCCCGGCTCGGGGGGACTCGCGGGGCGTCAGAGCCTGGACGCGTACTCCTCCGGCACGACGATGTCCTTGCGGCCGAACCAGCGCGGGGCGTCGACACCGCAGTACAGGCCGATGTTGCCCCACGGTTCGAAGGCACCGGTGCGCACGACGGCCTTGGCCTGGCGGGCCAGGCCGCCGAGCACCTCGGCGTGCGGCCGGGTGGTGAACTCGGCGCCGGTGAAGCGTTCCTGGAGCCACGCGTCGAGACGGGGGTTGTGGGTGGGGACGTCCTCCGCGCGGACCACGCCCTCGACGACGAGTTCGTCGGCGATCAGGTCGAGGACCGTACGCAGGTCGGGCAGGTTCTCGGCCAGGGCGAGGTCGATGCGGTGGGCGTCGCGCGGCACGGGGAAGCCCGCGTCCACGACGAGCAGCAGGTCGGTGTGGCCGAGGGTGGCCAGGACGCCGCTCAGTTCGGCGTTGAGGATGCCGGAGCGCTTCATGGTCGTTCTGCCTTTCTCGAGCGGGCCGTCGGGCGGCCCGCGTGGTGCGCCGGGTCCTGGGACGGGCCAGGCCCGGAAGGATCGGGCGGGTGCCTAGGCGGCGGCCGGGGTCGCGCCGGTGGCCAGGGTCATCACGGACTCCTCGGTGGCCTCCGCGGTGTCGACCACGGCCACCAGACGGCCCTGGCTCATCACCGCGATGCGGTCGGTCAGGGTGAGCAGTTCGGGCAGGTCGGAGGACGAGCAGAGGATCGCCAGACCCCTGTCCGCGAGCGCGGACAACTGCGCGTAGATCTCCGCCTTGGCGCCGATGTCCACGCCCCGGGTGGGCTCGTCCAGGATCAGCACCCCGGGGTCGATCGCCAGCCAGCGGCCCAGGACCGCCTTCTGCTGATTGCCGCCGGACAGGCTGGTGATGGGCTGGCCGAGGCCGGCCGTCTTCACCCGCAGCCGCTGCGCCTGCTCGGCCGCCGCCTCGTCGAAGGCGCGGCGCCGGACGAGTCCGAGGCGGCTGAACGTCTTCGCGGTGAGCGCGCCGATGTTCTCGCCGACGCTCATGGTCGTGAGCAGGCCCTGCGCGCGGCGCTCCCCGGGCACGAACGCCAGCCGGCGTTCGACGCTGGAGACCGGGTTGCGCCGCTCGTAGGGCCGGCCGAGCAGTTCCACGCTGCCGCCGGTGCCCGGGTCCCCGCCGAAGATGTTGTGCAGCAGCTCGACCCGGCCGGAGTCCGGCAGGCCGGCCACCCCGAGGATCTCGCCCGGCCGCAGGTCGAAGGAGACCCCGTGGTGCCGTCGGCCGCTCAGTTCCCGGACCTTCAGGGCCGGTTCGGCGGAGGCGTCCGGGCGGGACCCCTGGTCCGCGCGGCGGGTGAACCCGCCCAGCTCACGGCCGACCATCGCGGCGACCGCCCGGTCGGGGTCGGTCTCCTCGGCCCGCCAGGACGCCACGTGGGCGCCGTCCCGCAGCACCTGGATGTGGTCGGCGAGCTGGAACACCTCGGGCATGCGGTGCGAGACGTAGAGCATGGTCGTCCCGGCCGCCTTCAGCCTGGCCATGAGGGCGAACAGCCGGTCCGCCTCGGCGGGGGTGAGCATGGCCGTCGGCTCGTCCAGGATGAGGACGCGGCAGCCCCGGGCGACGGACCGGGCCACCACGATGAGCTGCTGGGTGGCCAGGTCCAGGGTCCGCACGGAGGCGTTCGGGTCCAGGTCGAGGTCGAGTTCGGTGAGGAGTTCGGCGGTGCGGTCCAGCATGCGCCGCCGGGAGGGGAACCAGCGGTGACCGGGTTCGACCCCGCTGAGCACGTTCTCCGCCACCGTGCGGTCGAGCAGCAGCGACAGCTCCTGCGGCACGATGGCCACACCGTGCCGGCCGAGCATGGTGCTGGGCTCGTACGAGGAGACCTCCTCGCCGAAGACGGTGACACTGCCCCCACTGGGCGGCTGGAGACCCGCCAGGATCTTCAACAGGGTCGACTTTCCGGCGCCGTTCTCCCCCAGCAGGGCCGTGACCTCGCCCTCGGGGACGTCGAAGGAGACGTCGCGCAGGGCGCGGACCGGGCCGAAGTTGCGGGTCAGGCCCCGGATGCGGACGGCCGGGCCGGCGGTGCCCGGGTCCGTCGTGCGGTCCGGGCCCCCGGGAGCGGCGTCGCGGGGTGCGGCGGTCATCAGTCCTCCACGGTCGCGTCGGCGAGGTTGTCGCGGGTGATGAACTGCGCCCCGGTGTCCACGCCCTTGATCTCGGTGCCCTGGGTGAGGAAGTCGTTCAGCACCTTCACGGCCTGGTAGCCCTGCTCGGCCGGGTTCTGGCTGATGGTGAAGTCCAGGACGCCGCGCTCGATGTACTCGGCGGTCTGGGTCAGCAGGTCGAAGCCGCCCATCGTGATGGCGTCGCCCTTGCCGGACTGGGCGACCCACTTGGCGGCGGCCGTGGTGGAGCAGCAGTCCAGGCCGGCGACGGCGACCACACCGGACTGGCCGGACATGCTCGACTCCACGGTGTTGTAGGCGCTGTTGGGCTCGTTGCCCACGTTGACCGGGCCGACGATCTTCAGGCCGCTGCCGTCCAGGCCCTCCTTGAACCCGCTGAACCGGTCGTGCGACCAGCCGGCGCCGGTGTCCACGGAGAAGACGACGACGGACTTGCCGTTGACGTCGCCGTCGAGCTTCTTGCGCAGTTCCTCGGCCTGCGCCTTGCCGGAGCCCTTGAGGTCCTGGCCGACGAAGCCCATCTGCTCGGAGTCGGGGTTGTCGGTGTTGAAGGAGATGATCGGTATGCCGGCCTTGTAGGCCTGGCTGATGACCGGCTTGAGGGCGTCGCTGGACGCGGACGACACGGCGAGCCCGTCCACGGCCTTCTGCTGGATGAGCGTCTGGATCTCGGAGACCTGCTTGGCCGCGTCACCGCCGGTCGGGCCGATCAGGGCGACGTCGGCGCCGAACTCCTTGCCCGCCTTCTCCATGCCCGCGCCGATCGGGGTGGCGAACGCGAGGGACGGGTCGTGGTAGCTCAGCTTGATACGCATCGGCTTGTCGTCGTCGAGCCGCTGCTGGATGTACGGGGCGAGCTCGAACGAGCCGTCGGCGGCGCCGCCGGAGTCGGCCGCGGTGACGGCGCCGCAGGCGCTGAGGGACAGGGCCGCGACGGCGGTCGTGGCGGCGACGAGGGATCTGCGGAGGGTGCGCGAGGACATCGTGGCTCCTTGGGGTGTGCGACGCGGGCCGGGCGCGGCGGAGGGCGGAACGCTCCGGCGGCGGCCCGTACGGGGCGGGAGGCTGCGGTGGCGGTCAGGCGCGGGACTTGCGCTTGCGCTGCCAGGTGTCGGCCGCGACGGCGGCGACGATGACGAGACCGGTGACGACGGTCTGCCAGAAGGACGAGATGCCCTTGATGTTGAGGATGTTCTGGAGCAGGCCGATGAAGGCGACACCGATGACGGTGCCCCACATCGTGCCGGACCCGCCGAAGAGGGCGGCGCCGCCGATGATGACGGCCGAGATGACGGTGAGTTCGAGACCCTGGCCGGTCACGCCCTGCACGTAGGAGAGGAAGGACAGGCCGAGGACGCCGGCCAGGCCGGCGGTGAAGCCGGACAGGACGAACGCGGTGAGCTTGACCCGTTTGACGTTGACGCCGACCAGCCGGGCGGCCTCCTGGTTGCCGCCGACCGCGTAGGTGTTGAAGCCGAAGCGGGAACGGGCCAGCAGGATCACGCCGATGGCGGCGACGACGGCGAAGAACACGAACTGCATGGGGATCAGCCCGAACAGCCGTCCCTGGCCGAGGAGGTTGAACTCCGCGACGCCGGGCTGGGAGGAGCTGAGGGAGATCGGGGCGCCGTCGGATATGAGCAGGGCGACGCCGCGGAACACGCTCAGCGTGCCCAGGGTGACGATGAAGGACGGCACCCCCAGCACCACCACGGCCAGCCCGTTCAGGAGTCCGGCGACGACACCCACGGCCAGCCCCACGAGCATGGCCACCGGCCAGCTCCAGCCGTCCGAGATGAGCATGCCGGTGGAGATCGCGGACAGCGCGTAGATGGAGCCGACGGACAGGTCGATCTCGCCGTTGAGGATGACGAAGGTCACCCCGATGGCCATGATGCCGATCTGGGCGATCTGCTGGCCCACCGACAGCAGGTTGTCGGACTGGGCGAACGTCGGGGAGAGCACGGTGCCCAGTACGAACAGCGCGACGAGGGCGGCGAAGACGCCGGACTCCCGGGCGTGCAGCAGCCTGCGCAGGGCGTGTGGGAAGCGCCCGGAGCTCTCGGCGGGGGAGGGCGGGGCAGGGACCGGCGGCTTGGAAAGGGTCGAGGTCACGAGGCGTTTCCAATCAGGGCGTTCAGCTGGGCTCTGGTGGGGAGGGCGGGGACGACGCCCGCGATCGTCACGGTGTGGGAGCCCGCGACGGCGGCGAACTCCGCGGCCTGTTCGACGGGTTGTCCTTCGGCGAGGGCGACCGCGAAGGCCGCGGTGAAGGAGTCTCCGGCGCCCGTGGTGTCGACGACCTGCCGGGCCGGGTGCGGGGGCACCGTGCTGGTGCCGGAGGAGCGGGCGACCAGTGCGCCCGCGCCGCCGCGGGTGATGACGACGGTCCCGCCGGTGCGTTCGCGCAGGGCGTCCGCCAGTTGCTCGTCGCCGAGTCCGTGCCCGTCACCGAGGCCGAGAAGCACGGGTGCCTCCGTCTGGTTGGGCGTCAGGACGTCGATGAGCGGCCAGCACTCCTCGGGGAGCGGCCGGGCGGGGGCCGGGTTGAGCAGGGTGCGGGTGCCGGTCTCGCGGCCGGCGCGCAGCGCGGCGACCACGGCCTCCTCGGGGATCTCCATGGAGACGACGAGGACGTCGGCGGAGGCGATCTCCGCGCGGAACGCGTCGACGGCGGAGGCGTCCAGTTCGTCCAGGGCGCCCGGCGCGATCGCGATGCGGTTCTCCCCGGACGGCTCGACCATGATGAAGCCGACCATGGTGGGCGCCTGCGCGGTCACCACGTGCTCGGCGCCGACGCCCTCGTGCTGCCACAGCTCGCGCGCCGAGCGGCCGAACTCGTCGTCGCCGACGGCGGTCAGGAGCGAGACCTCGGCACCCAGCCGGGCGGCGCCGATGGCCTGATTGCTTCCCTTCCCACCCGGGCCCGAGTCGAACAGGCCGCCCGACACCGTCTCACCCGCCGCAGGCGCCTTCGGCACCCGCATGGTGAGCCCGGCTCCATAGCTTCCGACCACCGCGATCTTCATCGGCACACCACTTTGTGTATGGACAACCATGTACAAGCGAGATCGTAGGTACAGGGATGTCCATAGTCAATGGTTGTGTGAAGAGTGGGTTTCCGGCCAGTTTCTGAGGGGTGTCGGGACGGTGTGCAAGCGCAGGGAAGAGCGCGAGCCCGCTGCTCCGCCCCGGAGTCCGAGGCGCGGGTCGGCAGCGCGCTGCGTCAGTACCGGGATTCGAGCGGCTGCTGCACGGGCGCCTGGTCGAGATGGTCCGCGTTGACCAGACGCACCAGGCCCTCGGCCTTCACGGTGCGCAGGGAGCCGATCTCCCGCAGCGGTTCCACGTCCACCGCAGACCGCCGCTCCCATGCCCGGAGCGAGAGGTCCCGCAGCCGCGGGAAAACGGCGACGACCTCACGCAGGTCCTGCCCGTCCTCGGTCTCGGTGAGCCAGAGCGTGTCGACCTGGGGCAGCACGATGCCGTCGGCGGCGAGCGCAGGCAGGAGACGGGCACTGAACAGCAGCTTGGTCAGCGCGGGCATGTCGGCCAGGGTCCGCAGCCCGGCGGGCGGCGGTGGCGGTGGCCCGTCATCCGTGTCGATCAGGCGCAGGAAGGTGAGTCCCGGCCAGGCCGCCCGGAGCCCCGAGAGGTCGGTGACACTGCTGGGGATTCCCAGGTCCTCCAGGGGAGCGTCGGCCGGCAGAGACCCCAGATCGCGGCAGACCATGCCGTCGCCCACATAGAGGTAGCGCAATCCGGTGAGCGCGTTCAGACAGCGGTAGTCCCGGACGCCCGGCAGCTGCCGCAGGAGCAGGTTCGTCACGGCCAGTTCCGCCACGGGGGAGAGGTCGGTCAGCGTGGCCGGGCCTTCGATCAGGGCGAGGCGGTCCAGCGGGCGGAACCGCGTGAGGAAGCGGACGTCCGTGAGGCGTTCACAGGCGAGGGAGAGCTCGCTGATCTGCTTGCCGCCCAGCGCCTCGGTGATGTCCTGCTCGGTGAAGTCGCCGAACAGCGACAGATAGGGGTGGCTGAGGAAGCGGGCCAGGGCCGCCAGCTCGGTGTGCGTGCGCACCTGGAGATGCGGCTTGTGCTCCAGCGACACGCCCGACAGCACTGTCTGCTGGTAGAGGGCGGGGTCGAAGTCCCCCCACCCGAGGAAAACCGGGTTGTGGACGCCTGCGGAGGGGTGGTCGCGGAATTGCGCCAGTTTCGGCAGCGCGGCGTCCGTCCCGACCAGAACGGCCACCCGGACGACGGCCTCCGCCTCCTGGACGGTCAACCCCTCAGGCCCCGGCAGAAGTTCCAGCGCCACGTGCCCCACGTCGGCCAGGGCTTTCGCCTCGTCGTAGGTCCTGGGCGGCAACAGGGCCGCCGCGCGCCCCTCCACCTCCCGGCGGACCTCCGGATCCAGCTCGGTGGCGTGCTCCAGGCAGGCCATGGCGAGCAGATGCAGCCGCACGCGGTGTCTGCGTACCTTGTCGCCGCGCTTGACCAACTGCGTGAGCAGGCGTTTGCGCTCGTCGGGTCGGCCGTGCGCCACGGCCATGCGGACGACGTCCTCCCACTGGTCCAGGTGGGCGTTGCGGACCAGGAGGGGGAAGTCGCGGTGCTCGATGACGGCCCGGGCCGCGAGATAGTCCTGGAAGGTGCGGTGCACGAAGTCGACCACCCCCTCGGCGGGTTCCCGCAGGAGGCCGGAACGGGTCAGCAGACGCCGGAAGACCTCCTCGGCGGAGGCCGGACCGATCACGTCACGGTTCATGGCGGGCAGCACCTGGTCGATCAGGGCGACGGCGTCCTCACGGTCCATCTGGGAGTGGCCGTTGCGGATCAGCCAGTAGGCCAGCCGCTCCAGGAGCAGCACCTGGGACCGGTAGTCCATCTGCGTGCCGTCGTCGACGCTCCGCTGCCGGTCGCGCCGTTCCAGCAGCATGCGCAGGCCCGCCTCGTACAACTCCTCCCGCCCGCGGGGCAGGAAGCCCCGGCTGGTGCGGTGCAGGGCACAGATCAGGCCGCACATCAGGGGGTTGGTGGCCAGCCGGGACAGATCCTGTCTGCTGCGCACCGCCCTGATCAGGCGGTCAGCCTCCTGACGGTCGCTCCCGGCCGCCGCGTGCCAGCGGTGGATGAAGGTGGTGACGTCCTCGCCGTTCATCGGCACCAGGGACAGTTCGTGGAAGCCGTCGGCCTCCAGCCAGTTCTCGCGGACCGCCGAGGGCCGGGCCGTGACGACGCAGACGTTGCCGGGGAAGGCGCCGAGCAGGTCGCGCAGCCACCGGCGGGTGCCGTCCCGCAGCGGTTCCGGCACCTCGTCGATGCCGTCCACCAGGAGCAGGCCGCGCCCCGCGGTCAGCACACGTTCGGCCCAGCCGGCCGGTGGCGTGTGCGGGCAGCCGACCACCGTCAGGAACTCGGCCGGCGCGGGCAGTTCGCGCCCGGCGCGGGTCAGGGACCGCAGGGGCAGGACGAACGGGACGCGTCCGAGGAGGTGGGCCAGGCTTCTGCTCGGGCGCCACTCGGCGGTGGTGACGGCCAGCCACTGCACCAGGGTGGTCTTCCCGGCCCCGGCGACACCCCGCAGCAGGACCCTCTCCCGGCCCGCGAGCGCCTGCTCGGCACGCTCGGGCAGGGCGGCTCGGCGGCCGTGCCCGCCCTCCGGCTCGGCGACCGCTTGCCGGGCCCGGCCGTCCACGGCCTCCAGGCCCAGGTAGGCGTCGTCCAGCGGCCAGTCGTCGTCGATGTCGATGCCGAAGATGGTGAGCCGGCCGTGCCGGTGGACGAGGTGCCTGCGGTAGCGGTCCTCGAAATCGGCGTCCTCGGCCTGCCGGGCGGGCAGCCGCCCGACGAGGGTGTCGACGGCCTCGACCAGGAGCCGGGTCTGCCGGGCCTCCTCCACGAGGGTCCGGGCCACGAACGTGGAACGCCTGGTGAAGAAGTCGACGATGTGCAGGCAGGCGACCCGCAGCAACTGGTCGTGGAGCTGCTCGGCGTCGGCGGACAGACCGAGCGGGGGACGGGCGTTCAGGGCGTCCGCCAGCTTCTCGGGTCCCAGGGCCACGGCCTGGACGTCGTCCATCTCCAGGTCGCCGAGCCGGAGCAGGGAGCGTGTAAGGGCCTGCACCACCGCCTCGTGCTCGCCGGGTGCCGGTGTCTCGCGGGGGCCGGCCGCTTCGACGGCCCGCTGAAGCAGCCGCCGCACCAGCTTCTCGAGATCCTCGGCGGTCAGTGAACGCTTCTCCCCCCGGAAGGAGACCAGCGACCCGATGCGCACCGGCTCGGCCACCAGGCCCGCGCCGGGCTGGTCACCCCGGAACAGTTTCCTGACCAGCGGTGTGATCGCCGCCGACCCTACCCGCAGAGCCACCGTCCCGGCATCCACATCAACACCCCCTGCACGAGCGTAGTGGAGCCGCGGCCGCGGGTGCGGTCAACCGGCCGGCAAACAGGGCCCGTTGCGGAGGTCGCTCACTCCGCCCCGGGGGTCCCCGGGGCGTGGGTGGGGTCCTGCACGCGGGGGTGTTCCTGGGTGGAGCCCGGGGCGGCGCGGTGCGGGGCGGCGGGGCTGCGGGGGGACTGCGGGGGAGGGGGCGGGTGGCGGTCGCCGGGGGTGCCCATGCCGGCCTCGGGCACCCGCAGGGCGAGCAGGGCGGTGTCGTCGCCGCTGGGGGCGATGCGGTCCAGCAGGGCGTCGCAGAAGTCGTCCACGGTGTGCCGGGCCAGCATGGAGGCGTGGTGGCGCAGAGTGGCCATGCCGAGGTCGATCGGGCGGCCCCGGCTCTCCACGAGACCGTCGGTGTACAGCAGCAGGGTGGACCCCGGGGGCAGATCCTGGCGGGCGTCGGGCCAGCGCAGGCCCAGACGGAGGGCGGCGCTCATGCCGATCAGGGGTCCGTGGCCGTCGGTGAGGTAGCGCGTCCCGCCCTCCGGGGTGACCAGGAGCGGCGGAGGGTGCCCCGCGTTCGACCAGTGCAGTTGCCAGGGTCCCCCGACGGGGCCCTCGATGCGGGCGAAGACCAGCGTGGCCATGGGCGCGTCGCTGGTGTTGGTCACCGCCTCGTCCACGCCGTGCACGATCGTGCTGGGCGGCGCCTGCCGGTCCCAGGCCAGGGCGCGCAGCATGTTGCGCACCTCCGCCATGTGGGAGGCCGCCTCCAGGTCGTGGCCGACGACGTCCCCGATGACCAGCGCCATGACACCGTTGGCGAGCAGGAAGGCGTCGTACCAGTCGCCGCCCACCTCCAGCGCGCTCTGGGCGGGCACGTACCGGGCGGCCATCCGCAGGTGGTCCACCTGCGGGAGCGGCGTGAGCAGCTGGCGCTGCATGGTCTCGGCGACGTTGCGCTGCTCGTGGTAGAGCCGCGCGTTGTCCAGCACCAGGGCCAGACGCCGGCCGAGGTCGGCGAGCACCCGCACCTCCTCGTCTGTCGGAGCGGGCGCGCGCGAGGTGCGGGCCACGGTCAGCAGGCCGTAGGGGCGCCGCCGGGCCCGCAGCGGCACGGCGACGGCCGTGTGACCGCCGAGCCGCTCGAACAGGGGCCGGTGGGTGGCGGCGAACGGCCCGTCCGGGTCGGCGCGCAGTTCCTCCGCGTCGACCCGGACGGGCTCGTCGTCCCCGGTGGCCCGGATCGCCGGCGGGCGGACCCCGGGCGGCAGGGATCCTTCCAGCCGGCGCGTCCGGCGGGGGTGGGTACGGCTGCGGACGGCGACGCGTTCCAGCGATCCGTCCTGTTCGGAGTACACGTCGACGGCGGCCCACTCGCCCAGCGCCGGGACCAGCAGCCGCAGCAGCCGGCGGATCCGGGCCGGGGCGTCGTCGGGGGACATCAGGACCTCGGAGGCGTCCTCCATCAGGTGCAGCCGGCCGGTCAGCGCCTCCAGCCCGGCGGTGTGCGCCGCCGCCTGCTCCTCCGCCTCGCGCTCCGCGGTGTAGTCGCTGAACGCCAGCACCAGGCCGTCCGGGCGGCCCGCCGTCCGCAGCGGCGTCGTCGCCCAGTGGACGGGCATGACCGAGCCGTCGGCCCGCAGGAGGTACTCGCGGTTGCCCTCCTCGGCGGCCGGGCCGTCCTCGTCGGCGGCCCCGCCGCGGTCCAGCGGGGCGAGCATCGTGCACTGCTCCCGGGGGACCGGGCCGCCGTCGGCGTCGCGGTGCAGCAGGTCGTGCACGTCGTGGCCGAGCATCGCCCCCGCCGTCCGGCCCAGCAGGCGCTCGGCCCACGGGTTGACGTACGTGATGCGGCCGGAGCCGTCCGTGGTGAGGACGCCGACGCCCGCGTCGCGCAGCACCGCCTGCGGGAAGTCGGGCTCCGACACCACCCGCGTGGTGTTCATGCTGCCGTCCCCTCGTCGTTCCCGGGCCGTCCGGTCTGCGGACACGGCGCCCACCGCGCCCTTCCGGCCGTGCGACAGGCGGGTACCCACATCCGACCGCACCCCTCCGCCGACATGGCCGAGCCGAGAGCCGAGCGCCGACAGCCGGGAGCCGAGGGCTGAGGACCCGGGGCCGACGCCAGGGACCCCGCCGGTCTCAGTGGCCCAGCCAGGCGAGGGCTGCCACCGTCAGGGCGGCGACGCCGGTGTCCAGTGTCGGCTGGAGAACGGGGGCGAAGGTGGCGCTGTGATTGACCGGGACGTCCTCCGAGAGGGATCCCCGGCGCAGCGCCCCGGCGTGCAGCGCGGGATCGGTGCCGCCGATCGCCCAGTAGGTGAAGGGCGCGCCGAAGGCCGCCGGGATCCGGCTCATGTCCTCGCTGGCCGTCTGCAGTTCCACGGTGCGGGCGTCGTCGCCGAAGTACGCGGCGAAGGCCTCCGCGACCCGGCGGGTCGGTTCCGCGTCGTTGACCGTGGGCGGAAACGAGGCGATCCGCTCGATCAGGGGCTCCTCGGGGCACCGGGACGCCCGGCACTCCGCCTCGACGATGCGGCGGACGGCGTCCAGGACCCGGGTGCGGGTCGCCTCGTCGAAGGTGCGGACGTTGATCTCCAGGACGGCCCGGTCGGGGATGACGTTGGGGCCGCTCCCGGCGTGGATGCTGCCGACGGTCAGCACGGCGGGGGTCGTGGGGGCCAGCTCGCGGGAGACCACGGTCTGCAGGCGCAGCACGATCGCGGCGGCCGTCACCACGGGGTCCACCGCGGCCTGGGGCATGGAACCGTGCGCCCCGCGCCCCCGCACGGTGACGCGCAGGCTGTCCGCCGCCGACAGGAAGGAACCCGCGCGGGTGCCGACGTACCCCGCGGGGTGGGGCAGGACGTGCTGGGCGAGCACGACGTCGGGACGCGGCGATCTCGCGGCGAGACCGTCGGCGATCATGGCGTCGGCGCCTTCGCCGTTCTCCTCCGAGGGCTGGAAGAGGGCCACGAAGGTGCCCCGCCAGGCGTCCCGGTGCAGTGCCAGCAGCTGTGCGCAGCCGGTCAGGCAGGCGGTGTGCACGTCGTGCCCGCAGGCGTGCATGACGGGCTGCTCGACGCCGTCCCGGTCGGTCGCCGTCGCTGTGGACGCGTACGGCAGGCCGGTCCGCTCGCGGACCGGGAGGGCGTCCATGTCCGCCCGGGCCATGACGACCGGACCAGCCCCGTTCGCCAGGACGCCGATCACTCCGGTGCCCCCGACGCCCTCGGTGACGGCGTAGCCGGCCGACCGCAGGGTCTCCGCGACCCGGCCGGCCGTGCGGTGCTCCCGGAACCCGAGTTCCGGGTGGCGGTGCAGGTCCCGGTACAGCTCCTCCACGCCCGGACGGACGGCGCGCAGGCCGGCCTCCACGATCCGGGTGGGCGGGCCGGGCGGCGGGGGCTCGGTCATGACGCTCCTCACGGGACGGGGGCGGCGGCGCTGCCCTGCTTCCCCGTAGGGGTACCCGCTTCCCGCCCGGAGTCGCGGGGTCGCCCGGAAGAGCCTCGGGGGAGGGGCCGCGTCAGTCGAGGTCGGGGACCAGGGACCGCGCGGGTTCCGGCTCCGGGGTGAGGGAGGCGCTCGCCGCTATGACGAAGCGGCCGACGGGTGGCGGCACCGGGTGCCCGCCGGGTCGACGGTGCCGGCCGGCGGGAACGGCGGTGCGCGGCGGGCGGTCCGGTGGCGCCCCTCGAGGGCCGTTCGGCGCCGCGGCAGCCCCGCCACGACCGCCGTGTGGCCCGCATCACTGTCATATCGCCCGTTCCCTGGTTCTGTCACCTACAGAACGCGCCACCGCTGTGTAGGTCCCATACATAGGTGTGGGAGGCAGGTGTCCGTACTGTTTCCGGCCATGACGAGCGAACTCCCCTCTCCTCCCGCCCTTGCGGCGCCGCAAGGTGCCGGTGTCGATCTGACGTCCCGGGCCGCCCTGGTCACCGGCGGCGGCAGCGGCATCGGCAAGGCGTGCGCCGCCGCGCTGGCCGCGGCGGGTGCCACGGTGCACGTGGTCGACCGGGACGCCGACGCGGCCAAAGCGGTCGCCGCGGACATCGGCGGGGAGGCGCACGTCGTCGACCTGGCCGACCCGACGGCCCTCGACGCGCTGCCGGCCGAGATCGACATCCTGGTCAACAACGCCGGGCTGCAGCACGTCGCGCCGCTGACCGAGTTCCCGCCGGACCGGTTCGACCTCATCCAGCAGGTGATGGTCACCGCCCCGTTCCTGCTGATGCGCCGCAGCCTGCCGCACATGTACGCGCGCGGCTGGGGCCGGCTGATCAACATCTCCAGCGTGCACGGCCTCCGGGCCAGCGCCTACAAGTCGGCCTACGTCGCCGCCAAGCACGCCCTGGAGGGGCTGAGCAAGGTGGCCGCGATCGAGGGCGCCCCGCACGGCGTCACCAGCAACTGCATCAACCCGGGCTATGTCCGCACCCCGTTGGTGGAGAACCAGATCCGCGACCAGGCCGCCGCCCACGGCATCAGCCCCGGTGACGTCCTGACCACCGTGCTGCTGACCCGTTCCCCCGTGAAGCGGCTGCTGGAGGCGGACGAGGTCGCCGCCGCCGCGCTGTGGCTGTGCTCCGGCCACAGCAGCTGCGTCACCGGCATCTCCCTGCCCCTCGACGGCGGCTGGACCGCCACCTGACCCACCGCCCAGGACACCGCACGTCCGCCGCACCGTCCCCCTGACCCGCCCCCCACACCGTCCCCGCAACCGCACCTCATCCGAGAATCGGTGAACCCATGACCGAGACCCCACCCGCCAAGCAGGGCGAGTCCCGCTCCGGCATCGCCCGCATCGTCGGCGCCAGCCTGATCGGCACGACCGTCGAGTGGTACGACTTCTTCCTCTACGGATCCGCCGCCGCGCTGGTGTTCAACACCCTGTTCTTCCCCAGCAGCGACCCGCTGGTGGGGACCCTGCTCGCCTTCATGACGTACGCGATCGGATTCCTGGCCCGGCCGATCGGCGGCATGGTCTTCGGGCACTTCGGCGACAAGATCGGCCGCAAGAAGCTGCTGGTGCTCAGCCTGCTCATGATGGGCGGCGCCACCTTCGCCATGGGTCTGCTGCCCACCTACGGCACCATCGGTGTGGGCGCCCCGATCCTGCTGACCGTGCTGCGTCTGATCCAGGGCTTCGCGCTGGGCGGTGAGTGGGGCGGTGCCGTGCTGATCGTCTCCGAGCACGGGGGCGACAAGCACCGCGGTTTCTGGGCCTCCTGGCCGCAGTGCGGCGTCCCCGCGGGCAACCTGCTGGCCACCGCCGTCCTCGCGGTGCTGGCCTCCGTGCAGTCCGAGGCCGCCTTCCAGTCCTGGGGCTGGCGCATCCCGTTCCTGCTGTCCGGCGTCCTGGTCGTGATCGGCCTGTGGATCCGCGTCTCGGTGTCCGAGTCTCCGGTCTTCCTCGCCGCCCAGGCCAAGGCCGAGGCGGAGGCCGCCAAGGGCGCCAAGGAGGAGCCGCCCGTCATCGAGGTGTTCCGCCGCAGCTGGCGCGAGGTGCTCGGGGCCATCGGCGTCCGTTTCGGCGAGAACATCTCGTACTACATCGTGACCTCCTTCCTGCTGGTCTACGTCACCACCCACCTGGACCTGCCGAAGAGCACCGCGCTGAACGCCGTCCTGATCGCCTCCGCCGTCCACTTCCTCACCATCCCGATGTGGGGCGCGCTGTCCGACCGGATCGGCCGGCGGCCGGTGACCCTGATCGGGGCGGTCGGCATGGCCGCCTGGGCGTTCGCCTTCTTCACCCTGGTCGACTCGGAGTCGTTCCTCGTCATCACCTTCTCGGTCACCGTGGGCATGCTGCTGCACGGCGCGATGTACGGGCCGCAGGCCGCCTTCATCTCCGAGATGTTCGACACCAAGGTCCGCTACTCCGGGGCGTCGGTGGGCTCCCAGCTCGCCTCGATCCTGGCCGGTGCGCTCGCCCCGATCATCGCCGTCGAACTGCTGCGGCGTTTCGGTTCGTCCACGCCCATCGCGCTGTACCTCTCCGCGTCGGCGGTGATCACCGCGATCACCGTGCTCGTCATCAAGGAGACCCGCGGCCGTGACTTGACCGTCTCGCTCTCCGAGGCGGTGCCGGAACGGAAGCCGGGCACCTCGGTCCGCAGCGGCGAGCGGGTCTGACCGGCCCCTCCACGCGCTGCGTCGGCGCCCCGCGCCGGCCCCCGGGTTCACGAGCCCCGGGGGCCGGAGCGGGGCGCTCGTCGTCCGCCGGGTGCGCTGCCGTCCGTCAGCGCAGGAGCAGTTGGACGATGGCGAGGGAACCCACCACGACGATGAAGACGCGCAGCGCGAACGGTGGGAGACGCCGCCCGACCTTCGCGCCCACCTGGCCGCCGATCGCCGACCCCACCGCGATGAGGAGCACGGCCGTCCAGTCGAAGTCGGCGACGAACAGGAAGAACAGGGCGGCGATGGTGTTGACGACGGCCGCGAGGACGTTCTTGACGGCGTTGAGGCGCTGCAGGGTGTCGTCGAGCAGCATGCCCATCAGGGAGAGGTAGATGATCCCCTGGGCCGCCGTGAAGTAGCCGCCGTAGACGCTCGCGAGGAGGAGCCCGCCGAAGAGGACGGGCCCGCCGTCGGCCCGCGCGGACGTGCCGTTGCGGGCGCGGTGCCGCTGCACGCGCGCGGAGATGCGGGGCTGGAGCACCACCAGGACGAGGGCCAGCGCGACCAGGACGGGCACGATCGTCTCGAACGCGGTCGAGGGCAGGGTGAGCAGCAGCATCGCCCCGGCGAGCCCGCCGGCCGCGGCGGCGATCCCCAGCCGCAGGACGAGACGGCGCTGGCCCGCGAGTTCCTGCCGGTATCCGATGGCGCCGCTGACCGATCCTGGGATCAGCCCCAGCGCGTTGGACACCGTGGCGGTCACCGGCGGCAGCCCGGTGGCGAGCAGCACCGGGAACGTGATCAGGGTTCCCGACCCCACGATGGTGTTGATGGTGCCGGCGCCGATACCGGCGGCGAAGACCGCCAGTGACTCCCAGATGGACAACGCCATCTCCTTCACGATCGCGTGGACGCCTCCCCGCCGTGCAGGGTCGAGGGGCCGCACCGATCATGCACGAGCGGTGCCCGCGGACTTCGAGGGGGGCCGCCCGGCATGGCGACAGCCCCGTCCGTGGGGCCGGACGGGGCTGTGCTCGGGGTGTCAGGCGCGTCGCCGGGCCCACATGGGGGTGATGAGGGCGATGAGCACGGCCGCGATACCGATCTGGAAGATGTGGCGGATCCAGTCGATGCCGCCCGTGTCCCGCACGCCGAACGCGCTCGCGAGTCCGTTGCCGGCGACGGCACCGATGATGCCCAGGATGACGGTCAGCCACAGCGGGATCGGCTGACGTCCCGGAACGACCAGCTTGGCCAGCAGACCGATGATCAGCCCCGCGATGATGGCCCAGAGGAACGACACGGCATCTCCTTCCGTTCAGGTGCCCGGTTCGGGCACCACTCCGCGTGCCCGTGTAAGGACGGCGTAAGCATCCGGTGCCGCAACAATTCAGGCGGACGGTTCCGCTCCTGGACTGTTCGTCCAGCTGTTGGACGGATAGTCTGGCCTCAGGGCCTGTGCCCGGCCTGCCTCCGCGGGTGCCCGCGGAGGAGGGGACGATGCCGAGGGGCGGCACGGGAAGCGCCGAGTGCCGGAGGGAGCGCGCCATGCCGGACGACGACCGCAGCCGGTCCGCCGAGCGGGACGCGATCCTCGCCGCGCTGACGCCCCTCGTCGACGGCCTGGCCACCACGTTCGGGCCGGTCTGCGAGGTGGTGCTGCACGACTACCGCCGCCCGGAGGAATCGGTCGTCGCCGTGGCCGGCTCGGTCACCGGACGGTCCGTGGGCGGGGCGATGAGCGGGATCGGCCTGCGGATGCGCGCCCTCGGCGACGAGGCGGCCGACGACCTCAACTACCGCACCCGCACCGCGACCGGGCAACTGGTGAAGTCCTCCACCATGCTGCTGCGGGACTCCGGCGGCGCGGTCTTCGGCGCCCTGTGCGTCAATGTCGACGTCACCGCACTCGACCGGGTGCAGCACCTCCTCGGCGCGCTGGCCGGTCCCGCGAGCGGCCGGACCGACCCCCCGACGACCGTGTTCGCCGACGGCATCGACGCCGTGGTGGAGGCGGTCGTCGACGCCCGGGCGTGCCACGGGTACCGCGACTGGGCGCAACTCGACGGCACCGAGCGGGTACGGCTCTTCCGCGACCTCGACGAGCGCGGCGTCTTCACCGTCCGCAGGGCGGTCGAGCAGGTCGCCACCCGGCTCGGCATCTCCCGTGCCTCCGCCTACACCTACCTCTCCCGGGCCCGCGGCACGTCCCGGACGTCCGGCCCCACCCCATCCGGAGGTACCGCGTGACGACCACGACCCCGCCCGTCACCCTCGACGACATCCGCCATGCCGCGGAGCGCCTGTGGGGCGTCGCCCACCGCACCCCGGTCCTGCGCTCCCGCACCCTGGACGCACTGGTGGGCGCCGAAGTGCACCTGAAGTGCGAGAACTTCCAGCGGGGCGGCGCCTTCAAGTTCCGCGGCGCCTACCACGCCGCATCCCGCCTCAGCCCGGAGCAACTGTCCCGGGGCATCGCCGCCTACTCGTCCGGCAACCACGCCCAGGCCGTCGCCCTGGCCGCCCGCGAACTCGGCACCACCGCCCTCATCGTCATGCCCGAGGACGCCCCGCGCTCCAAGCGGGCGGCCACCGAGGGGTACGGCGCCGAGGTCGTCACCTACGACCGCTACACCGGCGACCGCGTCGCGCTGGCCGAGACGCTGGCCGTCGAGCGCGGACTCACCGTCGTCCCGCCGTACGACCACCCCGACGTCATCGCCGGGCAGGGCACGGCCGCACTCGAACTCCTCGACGAGACGGGCGGGCTGGACCTCCTGATCGCACCGGTCGGCGGCGGCGGACTGATCGCCGGAGCGGCCACCGCCGTGAAGGGCCTGCACCCCCATGCCCAGGTGATCGGCGTCGAGCCGGAGACCGGGGACGACACCCTGCGGTCGCTGCGGGAGGGCCGGCGCGTCAGCATCCCGGTCCCGCGCACCATCGCCGACGGCCAGGCGCTGCAGACTCCTGGCGAGTTGACGTTCTCCGTCAACCGCAGGCTGCTCGACGGCATCGTGCTGGTCGGCGACGACGAGATCCGTGAGGCGATGCGTTTCGCCTTCGAGCGGCTGAAGACCGTCCTGGAGCCGAGCGGCGCGACCGGGCTGGCCGCCCTGCTCACCGGCCGGGCCGGGCCGCTCCCGGAGCGGGTGGGGGTGATTGTCTCCGGTGGCAACGTCGACGCGGAGCGGTTCGCCCGGCTCTGCGGCCCCGACGCCTGACGCCGCGGTCCGGACCTGCGGCCCGGGCGCCTGACTCGCGCTCCGGACCTGCGGTGTCACCCGAATGGCGGCCTCCGGTGGACAGGCGGACGATGGAGTGATGGGGCCCGGCCCCGCCGGTGCCGTCGTGTCGGACGGAGGCCGGACCCGGCCGCTTCAGCGACGGCCGGAAGGAGAAGGGTCATGATGGAGGTCAAGACGCTGGACAAGCCGGACGAGCGGCGCGACTTTCCGCGCGGCCACCTCGAAGCCGTGCACCTGACGGGTCTGGACTTCGCCGTGGCCACCTTCGAGCCGGGATGGCGCTGGTCGGAGTCGGTCGGCCCCATCGCGGGCACCGACAGCTGCATGGTCCACCACAACGGCTTCGTCGTGCAGGGCCGCATGCACATCCGGATGGACGACGGCGCCGAGGGCGAGGTGGGCCCCGGCGACGTCTTCGTCTGCCCGCCCGGTCACGACGCGTGGGTCGTCGGCGACGAGCAGGTGGTCGTGCACGACTTCGCGGGCGCCATGGCCCAGACGTACGCGAAGGCCGACTGAGGTCCGGCCCCGCGTGACCCGGTCGGGGGAGCGGACGCCCCGGCCGGCCCGCGGGGCCGACGCCGTCCACGGCGCCCGGTGGGACGCGTCCCGCCCGAGGTGCCGTGGGCGTCCCGCGGCAGCCCGGAGGGGGTGCGGCCCGGTGCGGCCGGGGCCACTGCCGGGCCCGATGCCGAGAGACTCCCGAGGCTCCCGAGGAGGGCAGCCATGACGAACGTGATGGACACGACCCAGGCCGACCGTGCGCTGAAGGCGAAGCACCGGGCGATGTGGGCCCAGGGCGACTACCCGGCGGTGGCCGCTGAACTGATCCCCGGACTCGGGGCGGTGCTGGTGGAGGCGTGCGGCGTCGGCCCCGGCGACCGGGTGCTGGACGTCGCGGCCGGCACCGGCAACGCGGCGATCCCCGCCGCCCTGGCGGGCGCCGAGGTGGTGGCGTCCGACCTGACCCCCGAACTGCTCGAGACCGGGCGGCGGTTGGCGGAGGAACGGGGCGCTCGGCTGAGCTGGGAGACCGCCGACGCCGAGGCGCTGCCCTACGAGGACGCCTCCTTCGACACCGTCCTGTCCTGCGTCGGCGTCATGTTCGCCCCGCACCACCGGGCCGCCGCCGACGAACTGCTGCGGGTCTGCCGGCCCGGTGGCACCATCGGCCTGGTGAGCTGGACACCCGAGGGGTTCATCGGCCGGATGCTGGCCACGCTGAAGCCGTACGCCCCGCCGCCCCCGCCCGGTGCGCAGCCGCCCCCGCTGTGGGGCGACGAGAACCACGTCCGTGAGCTGCTGGGCGACCGGATCACCGACGTGACGGCCGAGCGCCGCACGCTCGTGGTGGACCGACTGGGCTCGCCCGAGGAGTTCCGGGACTTCTTCAAGACCCGCTACGGGCCGGTGATCAGCGTCTACGCCTCCCTCGCCGACGACCCCGGACGGACCGCCGCCCTGGACCGCGACCTGGCCGACCTGGGCCGCCGGCACGACCGCGGCGGCGAGGGCGAGGGGACGGTACTGGACTGGGAGTACCTGCTGTTCACGGCCCGCAGGATTGTCTGAGCCGGGCGGTGGGACCGGCCCGCAGGACCGTCTGAGCACCCGGCCGGAGGGGCCGGCCCTCAGGCCCGTCCGAACGCCCGGCCGACGGGATCGGTCCGCGCCCGCAGGACGGCCCGAACACCCGGCCGGTGGGACCGGCCCGCCATACCGGCCAGGCACGCGACCAGTGTCACACCGGCGCCTCCGGCACCCGTCGCCTCCGGCACCCGGCGGCTCCGGCACCCGGCTGCCGCCGGTCACACCGGCAGCAGCCGTCCCACCAGGTCGCTCAGCCGGCGGACACTGCGGCACTCGTGCATCTCGACCAAGGACGCGTACTCGGGTGCCGCCGAGTCGCCCGTGCCCCACAGGCTGCGCGGCTCGGGGTTGAGCCAGTGCACCCGCCGGGCCCGCCGGACCAGTTCGCGGACGGCCGGGAGGTTCGGGTCGGCCATGTTGGTGCGGGCGTCGCCCAGGACGAACACGGTGGTGCGGGCGCCGACGGCGTCGGCGTACCGGTCGGTGAACTCGCCCAGCGCCGTGCCGTAGTCGCTGCTGCCGTGCCAGCCGGTGAGGGCCGCCTCGTCGCGGATGCGCAGCCCCAGCCCCTCCGGGTCGGCGGCGCCGCGCACCAGCAGGCCGGTCACCTCGTCGATCCGGTTGACGAAGGCGAACACGCGGACCTTGGAGAACTCGTCGTGCAGCGCCTGCACCAGCAGCATCGTGAAGTCCGAGAACCCGGACACCGACCCCGACACGTCGCACAGCAGCACCAGTTCGGGCCGGGCCGGCCGCCGCCGGCGCAGCACGGGACGCATCGGCACCCCGCCGGTGGACAGCGACCCGCGCAGCGTCCGGCGCAGATCGATGGTGCCGCGCGCGGCCCGGCGGCGCCGGGCAGCCAGCCGCGTGGCCAGCTTCCGGGCCAGGGGCCGTACCGTCCTGCGCAGTTCGGCCAGTTGGTCCTTCCTGGCGAACAGGAAGTCGACCCGGTCGGCGGTCGGGGGCACCGCGCGCCGCGCGATCTCGTCCCGGCCCCGCCGCTCCGCGACCCGGCGCCGCGCCTCGGCGGTCACCATCCGGCGGAACTCCTCGATCCGGCGGCGGATCTCGTCCTCCAGCAGCCGGTCGCCAAAGCCCGTGCCGCCGCCCCGCGCCCGCACCTCGTCGCGCACCCGCGCGAGCAGGGTCTGCGGGCGCAGCCGGTCCAGGGTCTGGTACGACGACCAGCCGTCCGCCCCCGGTGAACCCCCGTAGCCGCCGAAGCCGTCGACGGCCTCCGCCGCCAGCCGGCCCATCAGCGCGGTGTCGTCGTCGGCGAGCGCGGCGGCCAGCCGGTCCCGCAGGGCGTCCCGGTCGGCGGGGCCGCCGCCGGGTGCGCCGACGCCGCGCGGAAAGTACAGGTCGAAGACCGCGTCGAACAGCGGCCGTTGACCGGTGTGGTGCAGCAGCGTCGCCGCCAGGCCCTCGCGCAGCTGCTCGCGTCCGGCGAGCCCGAGCGTCTCCACCGCGCGCGCCGCGTCCACCGTCTCGCCGGTGCCGACGCGGACACCGTGCGAGCGGAGCGCGGCGGCCAGGCCGGTCAGGCGCTCCGTGAGCCCGGAGTCCGAGGGGGCGTTCACACGGCGTCCAGGTCGAGCTTGGCCGCCGCCTTCTGCACGTCGTCCTGGTGCTTGAGGACCACGCCCAGACTGTCCCGGACGACCGTCTCGTCGAGGGTGCCGGCGCCCAGCGCCAGCAGGGTGCGGGCCCAGTCCACGGTCTCGGCGACCGACGGCGCCTTGCGCAGGTCCATGGCGCGCAGCGCCCCCACCACCCGGACGACGGACTCGGCCAGCGCCGCGTCCAGGCCGGGCACCCGGAGGCGGACGATGCGCCGCTCCAGTTCCGGCTCGGGGAAGCCGATGTGCAGGAACAGGCAGCGGCGGCGCAGCGCCTCGGACAGTTCACGGGTGGCGTTGGAGGTCAGGACGACGAAGGGCCGGCGGGTGGCGGTGACGGTGCCCAGCTCGGGCACGGTGACCTGGAAGTCGCTGAGCACCTCCAGGAGCAGGCCCTCCACCTCGACGTCCGCCTTGTCGGTCTCGTCGATGAGCAGCACCTTGGGGTCGTCCCCGCGGATCGCGGTCAGCAGCGGGCGGGGGAGGAGGAACTCCTCGCTGAAGATGTCCGTGCGCGCCTCGTCCCAGCCCTCGCCCTGCCCGGCGCTGATGCGCAGCAGCTGCTTGGCGTGGTTCCACTCGTACAGCGCCCGGGCCTCGTCGACGCCCTCGTAGCACTGCAGGCGCACCAGCCGGGCGTCGCCGGCCCGGGCGACGGCCTTGGCGAGTTCGGTCTTGCCGACCCCGGCGGGGCCCTCCACCAGCAGGGGCTTGCCCAGGCGGTCAGCGAGGAAGACGGTGGTGGCGACCGCGGGCGAGGCGAGATATCCGGCCTCGGCGAGGCGCGCGGAGACGTCGTCGACGGAAGTGAACAACGCGAGGACCTCCGGCTGGGCGGGAACGGCGGCATCGGGCACCCGCGAAGGTGCCCGGACCTATCCAAGCGCTTGCTCACCCTTCTGTCACGGGGTCTCCCGGGGTCTCCTGCCCGCACCCGGTGACCGGGGCGGGCCGGACGGGGCTCAGCCGTCCACCAGCACGACCTCCAGGGTGCGCGGCCCGTGCACCCCCTCCACCCGGTCCAGCTCGATGTCGCTGGTCGCCGAGGGACCGGAGATCCAGGTCAGCGGCCGCGCCGGGTCGAGCCGCTCCAGGGCCCGCGGGACGGAGGCGACGACCTGCCCGGGGACCCGCACCACGCAGATGTGGTGGTCGGGCACCAGGGTGATCCGGCGCCGCCCCTGGCCGGGGGAGCCGTCCAGCACGATCGTGCCGGTCTCGGCGACGGCGACCGCGCAGCCGGTCACCACGCTGTCGGCCCGGTCCAGTTCCCGGGCGGTGCTCTCCGCCCGGTCCGCCACCCGGGTCACCGCGGACGCCGCGAGCCAGCGCTCGTCCAGTCCGGGCGGCACCAGCACCGACCGCGCTCCGCGCGCCGCGAGCAGTCCCGCGACCACCCCGGGCAGCGCGTCGGCGGTGCACCGGTGGACGACCGCGCGGTAGTCGGCCAGATTCTCCGCGAGCAGGTCGGTCAGCTCCCCGGCGGTGCGCTCCCCGTGCTCGCGCAGGTAGGCGCGGTCCACCTCCCGCTCGTACCGGGACGGCTCACCGGGGGACGTGCCGTCCGCCGGGATGTCGGCCAGGGCGCGCCGCACCCGGCCCAGGATCAGGTCCCTGCTGCTCACGGTGCGCCGTCCTTCCCGCCGTGGGTGCGCTGCCACCAGTCCCGGAACGGCTCCTGCGGGACGGGCGGCAGGTCCCGCGTCCCGCTCCACGCCCGGCCGGGCCCCGGCAGGGTGCGGGGATGGAGGCGGCGGGTGCGGGAGGTGAGGCGCTGCCCGGTGCGCAGGACCCCCGGCCGGCCGAACGCCCAGCGGGCCGCCCGCATCGCCGCGCGTTCCGCCGCGTGCCCCTTGGCGGGCCGCAGCACCACCTTGTTGCCGTCCCGGGTGGCCGTACCGCCCTGCACCACCCGCTCCCGCAGGTGCACCAGCACCTCGGGGATGTCGATGGCGACCGGGCAGACCTCGTAGCACGCCCCGCACAGCGACGAGGCGTACGGCAGCGAGGCGTCGAGCTCACTGGCGGTGCCCCGCAGCTGCGGGCCCAGGATCGCGCCGATCGGGCCCGGGTACACGGAGCCGTAGGAGTGGCCGCCGGCCCGCTCGTACACCGGGCACACGTTGAGGCAGGCCGAGCAGCGGATGCAGCGCAGCGCCTGGCGGCCCACCTCGTCGGCGAGGGTGTCGCTGCGGCCGTTGTCCAGCAGCACCACATGGAAGGCGCGCGGGCCGTCGTCGTCCGAACGGCCCGTCCACATCGACGTGTACGGATTCATGCGCTCGGCGGTCGACGAGCGGGGCAGGATCTGCAGGAACACCTCCAGGTCCCGCCAGGTCGGCACGACCTTCTCGATGCCGACCACCGAGATCAGCGTCTCGGGCAGGGTCAGGCACATCCGCCCGTTGCCCTCGGACTCGACCACCACCAGGGTGCCGGTCTCCGCGACCGCGAAGTTCGCGCCCGAGATGCCGACCTTGGCGCGCAGGAACTTCTCCCGCAGGTGCAGCCGGGCGGCCTCGGCGAGGTCGGCGGGGGAGTCGGTCAGCCCGTCGGGAGCGGGCCGCCCCCACGCGGCCATCTCGCGGGCGAAGATCTCCCGGATCTCGCCGCGGTTGCGGTGGATCGCCGGGACCAGGATGTGGGAGGGCCGGTCCCGGCCCAACTGCACGATCAGCTCCGCCAGATCGGTCTCGTAGGCGCGGATGCCCGCCGCTTCGAGCGCCTCGTTCAGACCGATCTCCTGGGTGGCCATCGACTTGACCTTGACGACCTCGCGCTCGCCGGTCTTCCGCACCAGCGCGGTCACGATCCGGTTCGCCTCGTCGGCGTCGGCGGCCCAGTGGACGGTGCCGCCCGCCGCGGTGACCGACTCCTCCAGCCGCACCAGGTAGTGGTCGAGGTGACGGAGCGTGTGGTCCTTGATCCGCCGCCCGGCCTCGCGCAGCTCCGCCCAGTCCGCCACCTCCGCGACGGCCGCCGCACGCTTGGCGCGGATGGTGTGTGTGGCGTGCCGCAGATTGCCGCGCAGCCGTGTGTCGTGCACGGCCTCCCGTGCGGCCTCCGGAAAGGCGGGGGGAGCGGGCGGGGCGGCCGCCGGCATCCCGAGAAACGTCCCCTTCATACGGCCGGGTCCTCCTCCGTGCTCGCCAGGATCTCCGCCAGGTGCACCGGCCGCAGCCCGGACCGCAGCCTGGTCATGGTGCCGCCGATGTGCATCAGACAGGAGTTGTCCGCCGCGCACAGCACCTCGGCGCCCGTCGACTCGGCGTGGCGCACCTTGTCCGCGCCCATCGCCGCCGACACGTCGGCGTTCTTCACGGCGAACGTGCCGCCGAAGCCGCAGCACTCCTCGGCCCCCGGCAGCCCGACCAGCTCCAGCCCCTTCACCGCCTCCAGCAGCCGCCGGGGCCGTTCCCCCAACCCCAGGGAGCGCAGCCCGTGACAGGTCGGGTGGTAGGTGACGGTGTGCGGGTACCAGGCGCCGACGTCCGTCACGCCCAGCACGTCCACCAGGAACTCGGTGAGCTCGTACGTCCGGGGCACCACCGGCGCCAGGGCCACTGCGAGGGAGTCCCCGCGGCCCTCCGCACGGGCCCGCTCACCCAGCCGCGGATACAGCTCCCGCACCATCGCCCCGCACGATCCGGACGGTGTCACGACCGCCTCGTAGGCCCGGAACACCTCGGCGAACCGCAGCGCCAGCGGCTCCGCCTCGTGCCGGTAGCCGGTGTTGTAGTGCGCCTGCCCGCAGCAGGTCTGCCCCATCGGGAAGTCCACGTCCACGCCGAGCCGGGTCAGCAGCTTCACCACGGCCCGCCCGGTCCCGGGATACAGCGTGTCGTTGACGCAGGTCAGGAACAGGGCGACACGCATCGCGGCTCCTCGTGGATCGGTCGTCGGGCGCCTGGGCAGGGTAGTCCGCGCGGGCGGGCCGGGGGGAGACCTGCTCGGCCCGTGGCGAGCCGGTTCCCGGGCCGCCCCGCCACGGGCAGGCCGGTGCATGCCCGGTCCGCCGTTCCGGCCCGGCCAGCCGCTGACCGAGGCCGCAAGAATGTCATGATCCGGGCTCGTTGGCCGCAGGAATGTGTGCTGGACTGGGGCGCGGACCGATCATTCCTCCGTCCCTGGAGCTCCCTTGACCGTCAGCTACCGTCAGCCCGGCGTCGTCCTCACCGACCACCGCTTCACCGTGCCCCTCGACCACGACGACCCCTCGGGGGAGACGATCGAGCTGTTCGCGCGGGAAGTCGTGGCCCGGGACCGGGTGGGCCGGGACCTGCCGTGGCTGCTGTACCTCCAGGGCGGCCCCGGCTTCGGGGCGAACCGTTTCATCGGCAAGCAGGCGTGGCTCGGCCGGGCCCTGCAGGACCACCGCGTCCTGCTCCTCGACCAGCGGGGCACCGGCAACTCCACCCCCGTCAACCGGCAGACCCTGCCGCTGCGCGGCGGCCCCGCCGAACAGGCCGCCCATCTCACCCGCTTCCGCGGCGACTCCATCGTGCGGGACTGCGAGGCGATCCGGCCGCAGGTCACCGGCGGCGCCCCCTGGAGCGTCCTCGGCCAGTCCTTCGGCGGCTTCTGCACGGTCACCTACCTCTCCCTCGCGCCCGAGGGCCTGGACCAGGCCCTGATCACCGGCGGACTGCCCTCCCTGGACGCCCACGCCGACGACGTGTACCGGGCCGCCTACCCGCGCACCGAACGCAAGGTCGCCGCCCACTACGCCCGCTACCCCCAGGACGTCGAACGCGCCCGCCGCATCGCCGACCACCTCCTCACCCACGACGTGGTCCTGCCGTCCGGCTACCGGCTCACCGTCGAGGCGTTCCAGAGCCTCGGCGTGCTGCTGGGCAGCGGCGACGGCAGCCACCGCCTGCACTACCTGCTGGAGGACGCCTTCGTCCGCACCCCCTCCGGTCCCGCCCTGTCCGACGCCTTCCAGGAACAGGTCCAGGGCCTGCTGTCGTACGCCGGGCACCCCCTCTACGCACTGATCCACGAGTCGATCTACGCCCAGGACGCCCGGCCCACCGCCTGGTCGGCGGAGCGGGTGCGGTCGGAGTTCCCGCAGTTCGACGCGGCCAAGACGCTCGCCGGCGACGAGCCGCTGCTGTTCACCGGGGAGACCGTGCACCCCTGGCTGTTCGACTGCGACCCGGCGCTGCGCCCGCTGCGCGAGACCGCCGGACTGCTCGCCGCGCGCACCGACTGGAGCCCCCTGTACGACCCGGCCCGCCTCGCAGCCAACGAGGTGCCGGTCGCCGCGGCCGTCTACCACGACGACCTGTACGTCGACACGGCACACTCGCTCGCCACCGCCCGCGCGATCCGCGGCCTGCGCACCTGGGTCACCGACGAGTTCGAGCACGACGGCGTCCGCGCCGGCGGCCCGCGCGTCCTGGACCGCCTGCTCGCCCTGGCCCGCGACGACGTCTGACAACCGCCCGAAACGGCACCCCGTGCGCTGTCGGTGGTCCGCGTTAGTCTGCGGAGCATGACCGAGCCGACGATCAGTCAACTGCAGCCCATGCCCGACGACTGGCAGCGCGCCCTCGCCGTGGTCGCCCACCCGGACGACCTCGAGTACGGCTGCTCGGCGGCGATCGCCACCTGGACCGACGCCGGCCGCGAGGTGGCCTACGTGCTGGCCACCCGCGGCGAGGCCGGCATCGACACGCTCGACCCGGAGCGCTGCGGCCCGCTGCGGGAGCGTGAGCAGCGGGCCAGTGCCCGGGTGGTCGGGGTGTCGGAGGTGCAGTTCCTTGACCACCGGGACGGAACCATCGAGTACGGCCCGGCCCTGCGCCGGGACATCGCGGCGGCGATCCGCCGCCACCGCCCGGAGCTGGTCATCACCCTCAACCACCGGGACACCTGGGGCGGCACCCACTGGAACACCCCCGACCACGTGGCCGTCGGACGCGCCACGCTGGACGCGGCCGGGGACGCGGGCAACCGGTGGATCTTCCCCGAACTGACCGAGCAGGGCCTCGAACCCTGGGACGGGGTCCGCTGGGTCGCCGTCGCCGGCTCGCAGACCCCGACGCACGCCGTGGACGCCGGCGCCGGGATGGAGCGCGCGGTGCGCTCCCTGCTCGAACACCGCGCCTACATCGAGGCGCTGACCGACGAGGACCCGGAGACGTACGTCCGCGGCTTCCTGATCCCCTTCGCCCGGGAGACGGGCAAGCGGTTCGGCGACGGCGACCGTCCCGCGGTCGCCTTCGAAGTGTTCCCCCGGTGACCCCGGTGACCCCGGTGACCCCGGTGGCCCCGGTGCCCCCGGAGCGCGGCGACGGCACCGCGCTGGCGCGGCGCTTCGAGGAGCACCGCGGACACCTGCGGGCGGTCGCCTACCGGATGCTCGGCTCCCTGGCCGAGGCGGAGGACGCCGTCCAGGAGGCCTGGCTGAGGCTCGCCCGCACGGACGACCCGGACACCATCGCCAACCTGGGCGGCTGGCTGACGACCGTGACCGGCCGCATCTGCCTGGACCTGCTGCGTTCGCGCGCCGCGCGCCGGGAGCAGCCCATCGACGAGACCTTCGTGCCCGACCCGGTGCTGCTGCCCCTCCCGGGGCCCGACGACCCCGAACACCAGGCGCTGCGCGCCGACTCGGTGGGCGTGGCCATGCTCGTCGTCCTGGAGCGGCTGACGCCGGACGAGCGGCTGGCGTTCGTCCTGCACGACCTGTTCGCCGTGCCGTTCGACGACATCGCCCCCGTCGTGGACCGCAGCCCGGCCGCCACCCGGCAGCTCGCCGGCCGCGCCCGCCGCCGGGTCAGGGACGCCGAACCCGCCTCCGACCCGGACCCCGGACGGCAGAAGGAGGTCCTCGACGCCTTCATGGCCGCCTCGCGCGGCGGCGACTTCGACGCCCTGGTCGCCGTGCTCCACCCGGACGTGGTGCTGCGCGCCGACGCGGGCGCCCTGGTCCGGGGAGCGGCGGCGTCCAAGGCGCTGCGGGGTGCGCGGCCGGTCGCCGAGTCGGCGCTGCTGTTCGCCCGGTACAACGCGGCGGCGCGGACGGTCCTGGTCAACGACGCGCTCGGCCTGATCAGCGTCGGCGACGACGGGACGGTCCGGTCGGTCATGTCCGTCACCGTCGCCGACGGCCGCATCACCGGCATGTACATCCTCGCCGACCCGGCCCGGCTGGAACGGCTCGCGGTGCCGCCGGGACAGGGCTGAGCGGCGGCCGGCGCCCGGGCGCCGGCCGCCGCCTCCGTATGCTGGGGCCCATGCGAGAACAGGCGGCCGGCCGGCCGGAACTGCGCGGGGACTGCGCCCGGTGCTTCGGGCTGTGCTGTGCGGCCCTGCCGTTCACCGCCTCGGCCGACTTCGCCGTGGACAAGGCGGCCGGGACCCCGTGCGGGCATCTGCGCCCGGATCACCGCTGCGGCATCCACGACCGGCTCCGTCAGGAGGGCTTCAGCGGCTGCACCGTCTATGACTGCTTCGGCGCGGGCCAGCGGGTCTCCCAGGTCACCTTCGGCGGCCGGGACTGGCGGGGCGGCCCACCGGAGCGGGCCCGCCGGATGTTCGACGTGTTTCCCGTGGTGCGGCAGCTGCACGAACTGCTCTGGTATCTGACCGAGGCGCTGGCCCTGCCCGCCGCCCGCCCGGTCCACGACGACCTGCGCCGGGCGCTCGCGGAGACCGAGCACCTCGCCCTCGGCAGCCCGGAGGACCTCGCCGCCCTCGACGTCGGCGCCCACCGCCGGGCCGTCGACGTGCTGCTGCGGGCCAGCGAGCTGACCCGGGCGGGCGTGCGGGGGCGCCGCAGGGACCGCCGGGGCGCGGACCTGATGGGCGCCCGCCTCAAGGGGGCCGACCTGCGCGGGGTCAGTCTGCGGGGCGCCCTGCTGATCGCGGCCGACCTCACCGGGGCCGACCTGCGGGGTGCCGACCTGATCGGTGCCGACCTGCGGGACACCGACCTCACCGACGCCGACCTGACCGGTGCCTTCTTCCTCACCCAGCCGCAGGTCCAGGCCGCCCGGGGGAGTGCCGGTACGAGACTGCCCGGGTCACTCACCCGTCCCGCGCACTGGGCACCGGCCGTCTGACGGGGCGCCGGCGCCGTCCCGGGCCCGGGGGACGGCGGGGGCGGTCCGCCGCTCGGGGCGCAGCCGCAGACCGTCCGGCATCAGGGTGAGCCGCTCCGTGACCCGCAGCCGGTAGTCCGGGTCCGGGTGCAGGTCGTAGCGGCGCAGCAGCAGCCCGAGCACCAGCGTCGCCTCGTGCAGCGCGAACTGCCGCCCGATGCAGGCGCGCGCACCGGTCCCGAACGGTTTGTAGGTGTGCGGGGGCCGGGACCGCACCGCCTTGGGGTCGAAGCGGTCCGGGTCGAAGCGGTCGGCGTCCGGTCCCCACACCTCGGGGTCCCGGTGCAGCATGGGCGTGAGCACCAGCGTCCACGCACCCTGCCGCATCGGGTGCTCCCCGGCCAGCACGGTGTCCCGGGTCGCCTCCCGCGCGTAGGCGGGCGCGGTCGGCCACAGCCGCAGCGACTCGTCCAGGATCCGGCGGACGTACCGCAGGCGGGCCACCTGCGCGTAGCCGGGAACGGCGGTCCCGCCCCAGACCGCGTCCACCTCGGCGCGGGCGCGGGCCGCGACGTCCGGGTGCCGGGCGAGGTGGTGCAGGGCGAAGGACAGCGCGCCGGAGGTCGTCTCGTGGCCCGCGACCAGGAAGGTGATGACCTGGCGGCGGACGTTCTCCGCCGACAGCCGTTCCCCGGTGACGGGGTGCGCCGTGTCGAGCATCCGGTCGAGCAGGTCGCCGTCCCCGCCGCCCTCGGCCCGCCGGGTGCGGACGACCTCGTCGACGATGCGGTTCAGGCGGGCGATGTCGGCCGCGTTGCGGCGGCCCGCCCGGCGCAGCAGCAGCGGCACCAGCGGGCCGGGCACGCTGTTGAGGCGCTGGGCGTAGGTGAGCGTGCCGACCATGGAGGTGACGAACGGGTGCGGGCGGGCCCGCTCGAAGGAGCCGAAGTCGTGGCCGAAACCGGTGCGGGCGATGGTCTCCAGGGTCAGCTTCGTCATGTCGCCGGGCACGTCCACCGTGCGGCCCTGCTCCGCCGCGCGGTCCCAGTGGGCGGTCAGCCGCTCGGCCACGGCCAGCATCATCGGGTGATAGCCGGCCATCGCCTCCCGGTGGAAACCAGGGGCGAGAACGTCGTGCGCCAGCTGCCAGTTGGGTTCGTGGTTGTACGCGGTGAACAGTCCGTCGCCGGCCACCGGCCGCAGGTTGGCGACGCCCAGCCCGACGTGCTTGGCGAAGCGCGACTCGTCGGCCAGGTCGGCGACCAGCCGGGCGCCCCAGGTGAACACGAACTCCTTGCCGAAGGCGTTGCGCCGGAAGATCGGGCCGAGCCGGTGCGCGTAGCGGAGGGTGTCCTGGAGCGGGGTGCGACGGCTCGCGCCGACGAGGTCGCCGGCCAGCGGGAGGCGGTACGGCGGGTGCGGGATGCGGCGCAGCTCGGGCCAGCCCAGCTCGGCGCTGCGGAACCCCCTCGGCAGGGGCCGGGTGCCGTCCGTCGTCTCCGCCATGACGCGATCTCCTTCGGGCGAGCGCCGTGGACGCGCGCTGTGCGAGCCGGATCGTGTTGTACGCGAGTTCAATAGTGCCGTTCAGTCTGGTCCGGTCGCTGAACCGGCGTCAAGTACAGTGCGGGAATGGCCGCGAACCAGGCTGGGCGCACCCGCCGCCGGCTCTCCACCGCGGAGCGCCGCGAGCAGCTTCTGTCGGTCGGCGCGCGGCTGTTCTCCGACCGCCCCTACGACGAGGTGTGGATCGAGCAGGTCGCGGAGATCGCCGGTGTCTCGCGGGGGCTGCTGTACCACTACTTCCCGGCGAAGCGGGACTTCTTCGCCGCGGTGGTGGAGCGCGAGAGCGAGCGGATGCTGCGCATGACGGCCGCGGTCCCGGGCGTCCCGGTCCGCGAGCAGCTCGCCGCCGGACTCGGTGCGTATCTGGAGTACGTCCGGGAGCACGCGCACGGCTATCGCGCCTTCCACCGGGCGGACGCGGCGGGGGACGTGGCCGTGCGCCGGGTCTACCAGCGGGCCCTGGCCGCGCAGGAGCGGCAGATCCTGGCCGCCCTCGCCGCGGACCCGGAGTTCGGCCCGCTGCTGGAGCAGCGCCCGGAAACGCGGCTGGCCGTGCGCGGCTGGCTGGCCTTCACCACGGCGGTGTGCCTGGAGTGGCTGCGCGGTTCGGAGCTGAGTCGTGAGCAGGTGCAGGAGCTGTGCGCCCGGGCGCTGCTCGGTGTGCTGACTCCCTGACTCCTTGACGCCCTGACTCCCTGAAACGTTCCTGTGAGGATCGTGCGCGGTGGTTGGCGCACCCCTCGATCTTGGGTAAGTTAGGCAAGGCTTACCTAAGAGGAGGTTTCGAGGATGGGTGACGACACGCAAGGCTGGACGGCCGCTCCCGGCGCGGCCCAGCGGGCCCGCTCGGTGCTCGCCGCCGCGTGGTCCTGCACGGTGACCGCGGAGGCCGCCCGGGAGGAGTTCGTCGGCGCGCACAGCGTGACCCACGACGGACGGGTGCTGCTGCGGGCGCCCGAGGACGGTGTCCTGCTCGCCGCGGCCGTGTGCGCGCCGCGCGGCGAGCCGTCTGCCGTCCTGGAGTTCGCCGACGTGGCGCCCGTCCCGGTCCGCGGCCGGATCCGCGCCCGGCTGTGGCTCGCCGGCCGGTTCTCCGCGGAGGAGGACCGGCTCGCCTTCCAGCCCACCCGCGTCGTCCTGCGGCAGCGCTCCGGGGCCGTCATCGTGGACCCGGAGGAGTTCGCCGACGCCGCCCCCGACCCGCTCGCCACCGCCGAGGCCAGGCTGCTGACCCACCTCGCCGACTGCCATCCCGACGCGGTCGAACGCCTGACCCGGCTGGTCGACCCGGCCAGTCTGCACGGCGCCGTCCGCGTGCAGCCGCTCGCCGTCGACCGGCACGGGCTGACGCTGCGCGTCGAACGGGTGCGCTCGGACGGCGACGTGCGCCTGCCCTTCCACGCCCCGGCCGACGAGGTCGCCGAACTCACCGAACGCATGCACGTCCTGCTCTCCCAGGCAGCCGCGGCCTCCTGCCCCCGCCCCCTCCAACGGCACCGCACCGACCGCGAGGCGTGAGGACGCGGGGCACTCCGGGGCGGGGCCCGGACCGAGACAGCGGGCGCAGTGCCCGCTCCCTTCGCGAGGGCACCGCATCCGACCGCCAGGCGTGAGGATGCGGCGCCCGCGCCCCGAAAGGCGCCCGGACCGAGGAAGCGGGCGCAGGGCCCGAAGCGGGTGCGGTGGCGGCGGGCAGCCCGCGACCCGGAGGCCGCACGCCACCGCGTGGGCTGCCGCACCGCGCACTGCGGAAGCCGCCGCGCCCCGGCTACCAGTCCCCGTCCTGCACCGGTGCCCCCGGGGCGTCGCCCAGCTTGTGCACCTGGTGGTCGGCGGGGGGCTGCCAGGGTTCGTGGTCGTCGCCGAGCCAGTCTCCCACCGGCTTCACGCCCTCCAGGGTGTCCGTCGGGGCCAGGTCCTGGGCGTCGTCGTCGTAGTAGTCGAACCACGGCAGGCCGGCCCGGGTGTAGGCGGCCCGGTCCACCGGGGACGGCGGCGGTGCCTCGCCGGTGATGCGCCGCCACTCCGGAGGTGTCACGAGGTGCACGAAGACCCGGCCCGAGGGCCGCTCGGCCCAGTCCTCCAGGCGCCGCTCGTCCTGGTACACCTCCTGGCGCATCGAGCCGCCGACCCCCAGCCCCATGGCCGCGGCACGGGGACGCGCACTGCGCGGGGCCGCGCCGGGCGCGGCCATCGGCGCGGCCGGAGCCGCCCCCGGGGCGGGCGCGGCCGCCATGGCCCCGCCATAGGCCCCGCCGTACCCCCCGCCGAGCGTCGCCGACCGGCGGCGCTCGGCCTCGCGCCAGCGGGCCAGTTCCGCGTCGTTGAGCGGGAACGACTGCAACTGCACGCCGCCCCAGACCTCCTCGCCGGTGACCTGTCCCTCCACGGTGGCGCCCAGCCCGAGGGGCACCGCGACGAACTGACGGACGGTGCCCTTGCCCGAGTTGATGCCGTCCAGCCAGGGCTGGCGGGGGAGGACCACGTAGTTCTGCGGCTTGCGGCCCAGGCGGTTGCTCCACGGCGCTCCGGAGACCGCGCACACCTTGCCCACCCCGACCTGGAGGGCGGCCGGCTCGCTGGTGCCCGCGAAGCTCAGCCACATCGCCTCCCGCAGGTGGACCGGGAGCATCACCCCGCCGCGGGCCCGCCACTCCTCGGGCACGGAGTCCGCGTGGTCCGCGACCCGCCGCACCGGGAACTCGCCCAGGCCCGGCGGGAGCGGGTGCGTGCCCGTCTCCGGCAGGCGCAGCGTGCGGATGAACCGCACCGCCACACCGCCCGGCAGCCGCAAGGTGTTCCCGTCGATCCGCACGGTGCCGTCGGTCATCCGCACGCCCCCTTCGCCGTCCGTCGGCCCGGGCGTTTGCCCGTGGCCGTTCCATCATGGAGAACGACGGGCACCACCGTCGTGGTTCCGCCGCAGCCGGTCCCTCAGCCGCGCCAGCCGGGGGGCCCGCTCGCGCATCTCGCGGCTGTGCCGGTCCAGTTCCTCCAGCAGCCGGCGCGTACGGTGCTCGGTGTCCATCTCGTCGAGGATGCGGTTCACCTCGGTCAGCACCGCGCCGTGCAACTGCCACTGGCGGGGGTTGCGCTGCACCCCCTCCAGCAGCAGTTCGGCCAGCTTGTCGCGGGTGACGGCGGCCTGACGCAGCTCGGCGGCGAGACGTTCCTCCGCGGACTCGGCGCTGGAACTGACACTGGTCGTCACCAGCACCGCGAAGCTGACCACGGCGTCGGCGATCTCGGACAGCAGCTGCGCCAGCGTGGCGCCGGTCTCCGGCTCGAACAGCGGTTCCGCCTCGCGCTCCTTGGCGAGGTCGGTCAGGGTGCGCGCCAGCACCCGCAGCACCACCGTGCAGATCTCCAGCGTGTCCAGCCCGGTGCGCAGCACCACCCGGTGCAGCAGGCCCTCGCGGACCCGGGGGTTCAGCTTGAGGCTGTCCTCCGCCTGCCGCAGCGCCGCGTCCACCTCGATGATGTCGTGGTCCAGGCGGCGGGCCTCGTGCAGCCGGGCCACCGCCCGGTCCACCGGCGTGCGGCCGGCGGCCTCCTCGCCGATGCGCAGCATCAGCTGCCGCACCTGCCGCGCCAGTCCCACGACGGAGTCCCCGGCCTCCTCCACCCAGACGGGCGGGGCCAGCAGGAGGTTGAAGGCCATGCCGACGACCGCGCCGATGAGTGTCTCCACGATCCGCGCCCAGGCCGTGTCGCCGTGGTGCGTCACGCCGAGCACCAGCATCGCGCTGATCGCCACCTCGGGCACGAACTCGTTGACCCGGACCAGATGCCCCACCAGCAGCGACGCCAGGATCAGCAGGCCCAGGCTCCACCAGGTCAGACCCACCAGCAGACTGAAGAGGATCGCGACGACCACACCGGCCACCACGGCGTTCACCCGGCGCACACCCGTGGTGAGGGTGGAGAACAGGGTCACCTGCACCACGAGCAGCGCGGTCAGCGGCGCGGTGAGCGGCGCGGCCTCCGGACTCAGCCGTACGGCGATGACGTAGGCGACGGTCGCGGCGGCCGTCGAGCGCAACGTCTGCACGGCCACCGGATCCCGGCGCCGCTTGACGAACTGCACGGCGGGCGCCGCCAAATCACGTACCTCTCGCATCCTCGGACGGTTCCCCCTACCCACCGGCCTCGAACGTTTCCGCCGGTGACGGCAGCCGGGCGGGGGACGGAGCCGGGGCGTCCGGCTCAGGCGCGCAGCGTGTCCAGGAAGGCGTGCAGACGGTCCCTGGTGCGGGCGATCTGCTCCTCCAGGGTGAGGCTCTCCTCGAACCGTCCCCCGGACTCCGGCACCTTCAGGCCCCGCAGGTACAGCGAGCAGGCCAGGTCGGTGCACATGTAGGCGCCCACCGAGTTGCCCTCGCGGCCGGCCGCGCCCGCCTTGCGGGCGGTCATCAGGGACACCCCGCCGCGGGGGTGGGTGGTCAGGCACAGCGAGCACATGCTGCGGTGCAGGAATCCGCGCTGCGCCGGCTGGAAGCGCAGCGCCACCCCGACCAGCCGGCCGTCCCGTTCGGTGACGAGATGGCTGCGGTCGGGCGCCCCGGGGTCCCGCCAGCCCAGGAAGTCGAGGTCCGCCCAGGGCCGTTCGCCCAGGTCCCTGGGCACCGCCAGACGCTTGGCCTCGCCCTTGGAGCAGTTGATGAACGAGGTGCGGATGTCCTGCTCGGTGAGCGGTCTCATGGGTCCTTCTCCGTGATCGCGGGACCTGAGATCTCCAGGCCCCGCGCCAGCGTAAGGAGCGGGCGAAGGGGCCGCGAACCGTTTTTCCTGCGTGGGTCGGGGGCGCAGCCGGAACACTCCGCTGGTTGGTTCACGGCGTGAGACAAGCAGCCGCAGGGCGTCGCGCTGCGTCACACCGTGACGGTATGTTGCAGGTCGGACGGGGGCGGTCCCGGGCGGGCCCCGGAGCCGCCGGGCTGTGGGAGGGAACCGTATGGCGGGGCGGAGCGGACGCACGGTGCGGGACCTCAGGCGGGCCAACCGCACGGCCGTGCTCCAGCGGCTGTACTTCGACGGCCCCCTCAGCCGCTTCGAACTCGGCCCGGCGACCGGGCTCAGCTCCGGCTCGGTGAGCAACGTGGTGGCCGACCTGGTCGCCGACGGCCTGGTCGAGGAGGCGGGCAGCGTCGGCTCCGACGGCGGCCGGCCCCGCACCCTGCTGCGGGTGGCGCCGCTCAGCGGACACCTGATCGGCGTGGACGTGGGGGAGACCCGCGTCCGCGTGGAACTGTTCGACCTCGCCCTGACCGAGGTGGCCCGCGCCGAGCGCCCGCTGGAGCAGCAGCGCTACGACGTCGAGGTCGTCGTCGACCACATCCGCACCGGCATCGCCGACGTGCTCGACGCGTCAGGCCTGGCCCCCGCACGCCTGCTCGGCGTCGGCATCGGCGTCCCCGGCATCGTCGAGCACACCCCGGACCGGGGGGCCGTCGTGCACGGCCAGACCATCGGCTGGGACGCGATCGCCCTCGAGTCCCTGCTGCGCGCCGGGGCTCTGCTGCCGGACACCGTCCCCTGCTTCATCGACAACGGCGCCAGGACCCTCGGACAGGCCGAGATGTGGTTCGGGGCCGGGCGGGGCGCCCGCAGCGCCCTCGTGGTCCTCTTCGGCTCCGGGGTCGGCGCCTGTCTCGCCACCCCCGAGGTGGAGCACGGCCGGGCCGTCGAGTGGGGGCACCTGACGGTACGCGTCCGGGGCCGCCGCTGCCGCTGCGGCGCGCTCGGCTGCCTGGAGGCGTACGCCGGCGCCGGGTCGCTGATCGCCCGGTGGCGCGAGGAGGGCGGCCGGGTGCCCGGGGACACCGACGAGGAGACCGCGCTCGCCGCGATGCTCGCCGCCGCCCACCCGCCCGACGGCGGCACGGCCGACCCGGTCGCGCTGGCGGTGCTGGAGGAGACCGCCGAGTACCTGGGCGCCGGGCTGTCCGACCTGATCAACCTGTTCCAGCCCGAGCGCATCCTCATCGGCGGCTGGGCCGGGCTCCGGCTCGGCCCCCGCTTCCTGCCGGCCGTCCGCCGGCACGCCTTGTCGTACGCGCTGCGCCACCCCGCCCAGAAGGTGACGATCGAGCTGGGGCGACTCGGCCCGGACGCGGTCACCGTCGGTGCCGCGATCCTGCCGCTCGCGGACTTCTTCGCCCGCGGCGGACGCCGTCCCGAACCGGACGCCGGTCCCTGTCCGCCCGCCTGGCAGGCGGCGCTGCGCGAGCGGGCCACGCGCTGAGGTTTCGCAGGTCGGAGCGGAGGTACTCGAACGGGCGCTCGTCCGCGTACGGACCGTGTACGCACCGACGACCCCGTACGGAGGGAGAGCCCTGTGACCGACCACCGCCTCGAAGGACCGGGTGAGAACGGCGCGGCCGTCCCGCGCGATCTGCCCGACCAGCAGGCCGGCGCGGGCGAGGACCCCTGGGAGGTCGCACCCGGCGCCGCACAGCAGGCCGCCGACGACGAGCGCACCGACAGCGAGCGGGGAGCCGGGGAGCGGGACGCCCGCACGCACAGCGCCGACGGCGGGGCGGAGGGCGAGGCTTCCGGGGGCGGCGACGCCGACGGCGCGGACGGGACGGACACCGACGGCCCTGACACCGACGTCCCCGACACCGACGAGGCCGGGACGGGCCGCCGGGGTGCTCCGCACGCCGGTTCCCCGAACCCGGAGCACCCGGTGCCGGAGGAGCCCTCCGGCTGATCGGCCCGCCGCGTCCCGGCTGATCGGCCCTCCGGCTGATCGGCCCGCCGCGTCCCGGCTGACCGGCCCGCCGCGTCCCGGCTGGCCGGCCGGCCGCACCGTCAGCCGGCCTTGCGCCCCCGCATCGGCACGGTCGGCGCGCCCGCGCCCTGCCGCATGCCCTCCAGGAACTCCTCCAGAACCTCGGTGGCCTCGCGGGTCGGCCGCCAGCCCAGCTCGGTGCGGGCGCGGGCGCAGTCCATCAGGGGCAGCCGCAGCACGGCGTCGAACAGATGCGGTGAGGCGGGCAGCAGATGCAGTCCCCAGGCGGCGGCGATCGCCGAGCGGGCCGCGGTCCGCGGCAGCCGGACCCGGCGGGTGCCCAGCATCTCGCCGAGCAGCTCCGCGTCGACCGGCGGCTCCGCGGCCAGGTTGAACGCGCCGCGGGCCTCGGCGGACAGCAGCGCCAGCCGGTAGGCGTCGGCCGCGTCGTCGGTGTGCAGCAGCTGCACGCGCAGCCCCGGGACGTCCGGCAGGAACGGCAGCAGGTCGGGCCGGGCCAGTGGGCCGGGCAGGTAGCGGCCGCCGAAGATGCGCCGCTGCTCGCTCGCCGACGACCGCTGGAACAGGAACGCGGGCCGCATGCGCACCACGCGCGTGTCCGGGTGGTCGCGTTCGAAGGTGTCCAGGGCCCGCTCCAGGTACGCCTTCTCCCGGCAGTACGCGGCGTCCGGCCAGCCGTGGGTGGGCCAGGACTCGTCCACCGCGTGGTCCTTCGGGCCGGGGGAGTAGGCGCCGACGGAGGAGGCGTGCAGCAGCGCGGGCACGCCCGCGGCGGCCACGGCGTCGAACACCCGCATGCTGCCGAGCACGTTGGTCCGCCAGGTCGTCGCCGGATCGTGCGTCGGCTGGAAGGCCCACGCCAGATGGACGACCGCGTCCGCGTCGGCGAACGCCTCGCCGAGCGGGGCCCGCTCGGAGGACAGGTCGACGGCCGTCCACCGCGTCTTCGGCGGTGACCAGTCGGGGATCCGCCGGGCCAGCCCCACGACGGACGCCACCTCCGGTTCCGCCGCGAGGGCCCGCACCACCGCCGTGCCCACGTTGCCGGTGGCGCCCGTGACGACCACCCTCAAGCCCGTTGCGCTGCTCACCTGTGTACTCCCTCCGGCTGCGGTTCACGCGGACCGGCCGAGTACCCGGGCGGGGAAAGGACGAAGCCCCGACCGCGACGGGGGAATCACGGTCGGGGCGGCTTCGAGGGGGCGCGGAGGGCGGTCGCCTCTCGGCGAGTGGCTCCACAGGGCTTCAGCCGAACGATCGTCCCTGTGGGCGAATGGTGAGGCCCGGGGACACTGTCCCCTCCGCACCCACGTCCGGTTCAACGGTGAACCACTCGCCGGTGTTCCGCCGAATGTCTCCCTTTGGGGTGATGTGTATCACTCTCTCACTCTCCGGGGCCCGTGTCATCGGCCCGCACCCCCGGAACGAGTTCCGCCCACAGGTTCTCGGCCTGGAGCACCAGGGTGCCCAGGACCGCCGTGCGCGCGGGACCCTGCCCGGCGTCCTCGTGCAGCGCCCGCTGCAGCCGCTCGTACAGCTCCCGCATCCGCGCCTGGGTGTGCTCGTCCGGTTCCGCCTCCGCCGGCGCCCCGGCCTCCTCCAGCCGGCCGGCCTCGGAGAGGCAGTGGTCACCGATCAGTTCCAGCAGCTCCCCGTACCGGCACAGCACGGTGTGGTCCGGCGCGGCGGGCGTCCGGTTCTCGTCGGCGGCCACGGCCAGGGTCCGGGTCAGCGCCGTCACGTGCCCGGTGACCCGGCCGAACCGCTCGTCCTCCTGCTCCGGCGGCAGGGCCACCGTCGGCGCCCGGTACAGGGTGCGCAGCAGTCCCGAGGTCAGCCGCAGGCTCTCCCTGCTCCAGCCGCGCGCCGAGTCGAGCGCGTCCAGGCGGCGCTGCAGCCGGGCCGTGGCGGCCAGCCAGTCCGCCGCGGTCTGGCCGTCCCACTCGCCCTGGCGCAGATCCGCGGCCAGCGTGTGCAGCAGCTCACCCGTGTCCCGCACGAGCGCGGCCAGGTTCTCCCGCACGTCCCGCAGGTGGACCGGCGGCAGCACCAGCGCGTTCACCGCGACGCCGATCGCCGCGCCGAGCGCCGCCTGCCCCAGCCGGTGCCCCACGGCGGTCGCGCTCACCGTGCCGGTCGCGATGGTGAACACCGCCGTGGTGGCCGCGTAGATGCCCTGATCACCGAAGCGCGGCCAGTTGGACAGCAGCACAAGGACCGGGATCGACAGGGCGAGCGCGCCCGTGGTGTCCCCGGTGATCGCCTGCGCCCCCGACGCCACCAGGGCGCCCACACAGATCGCGGCGAACTGCCGTCCCGCCTGGAGCAGCGAGCTGTACACGGTCGCCTGCACCAGCACCAGCGCCACCCACGGAGCCATCAGCGCCATCGGGTCGCCGAGCCAGACGCGTGCCACCAGCCACGCCAGCAGGGCCGCCCCGGCCGCCTTCAGCGACTGGACGACCAGGTCCCGTTCCCGCCCCGGCCCCCGCCAGGCGGCCCGCGCCGCCTGCCACACCGCCAGCGCCTCCCGCTGAACGGCGTCACCCGCCCGGCGCACCCGCCCCGGCCCTCCGGCGCTGCTCACCGGCGCCCCCGTCTCCTGCGTGCTCGTCATGTGCGTGCGGGTATCCCGGCGGGCCGGGGATCACGCGAAGGGGCCGCCCGGCAGCGACGCCAGGAGGCCGGCCGGGTCGTCGTACACCGCTTCCGCACCCGCCTCCTCCAGGTCGGCGCGCGGGATGCCGCCGCACAGCACCGCGACCCCGCGCACCCCGGCCCGGCTCGCCGCCCGCATGTCCCACACGGTGTCGCCGACGAACACCGCCCGCTCGGCCGGCACCCCGGCGAGCTCCAGCGCGTGCTCGACCGGCTCCGGCGCCGGCTTGCCCTCCGACACGTCGTCGGCGCTCGCGGTGGCGGTGATCGCCTCGTCCGCGTCGATGGCCCGGCGCAGCGCCCCGAGTTCCGCGCCGCCCGCCGACGTGGCCAGCACCACCCGCCAGCCGTCCGCGTGCAGCCGCTCCAGCAGCCGGCCCGCGTCCGGCAGCGCGGGCAGCCGGTCGAAGAACTGCCCGTACAGCGCCTTGTGCGCGGCACTGAGCGCGTCGTCCCGGTCCGGGTCCCGGTCGTCGCCCAGCACGTGCGCGACGAGGTCGGCGGAGGGCAGACCCACCGCCCGGTGCAGGGTGTGCATCGGCACCTGGTGCCCCGCCTGCCGCAGGGCCTCCCACCAGGCCGTGACATGCAGGTGGTTGGTGTCCACCAGGGTGCCGTCGACGTCGAACACCGCGGCCCGTTCCATACGCGCTCCTCTCCTGCCGGCGGCCGGACCGGGTACCACCTCAGGCGTCCGTCACTCCGGACGGCACCTTCCGCTCCCGGGTCCAGGCCAGCAGATCCTCCAGTGACCAGGTCGTCACCACCCGTTCGGCGGGGACCCCGCACTCCTCCGCGCGGGCACAGCCGAGGATCTGCCAGTCCAGCTGGCCGGGCGCGTGCGCGTCGGTGTCGACCGAGAACAGCGTGCCCGCCGCCACGGCCCGGCGCAGCAGCCGGCGCGGCGGGTCGAGCCGCTCGGGCCGGCTGTTGATCTCCACGGCCGTGCCGGTCTCGGCGCAGGCCGCGAACACCTCGTCCGCGTCGAACTCCGACTCCGGCCGCCCCCGCCCGGACAGCAGCCGGCCGGTGCAGTGGCCGAGCACGTCGGCGTGCGGATTGCGCACGGCGGTCACCATGCGGCGGGTCATCGCCCGCGCCTCCATCCGCAGTTTGGAGTGCACCGACACCACGACCACGTCGAGCCGCTCCAGCAGTTCCGGCTCCTGGTCGAGGGAGCCGTCCTCGAGGATGTCGCACTCGATGCCGGTGAGCAGGCGGAACGGCGCCCAGGTCGAGTTGAGCCGCTCCACCACGTCCAGTTGCTCCCGCAGCCGCTCCGGGGACAGGCCGCGCGCCACGGTCAGCCGCGGCGAGTGGTCGGTGAGGGCCGCCCACTCGTGGCCCAGCGCGGCGGCCGTGCGGCCCATCTCCTCGATGGGGCTGCCGCCGTCCGACCAGTCGGAGTGCAGATGGCAGTCCCCGCGCAGCAGTGCGCGCAGCCGCCGGCCCTGCTCCCCCGTGGGCCCGGGCCCGGGCGCCTCGTCCTCGAGCGCGCGCAGGTAGCCGGGCACCTCGCCGTCCAGCGCCTCCCGCGCCACCCGGGCGGTCTTCGGGCCCACCCCCTTGAGGGACTCCAGCGACCCGGCCGCAGCACGCTCCCGCACCTCGTCCGGGCCCAGCTCCGCGAGCACCCGGGCGGCGGTGCGGAAGGCCCGCACGCGGTACGTCGGCGCCAGGGACCTCTCGAGCAGGAACGCGATCCGCTCCAGTGCCTCGACGGGATCCATCGCCACCTCCTCGCTCCAGGGTTCCCCAGGGCGCCCCGGGCCGCACGGCGGACCGGCGGTTTGTCCGGTACCCGGCCGGGTACTGCGATGCGTCGTTCCGGTCGTGCAGCCGAGGAGGCCACCGTGTCCGCACCCCCCGCCCCGCACCGCCGGGCCGCCGTGATCACCGGCGCCGACTCCGGCATCGGCCGGGCCACCGCCGTACGGCTGGCCGCGTCCGGGCTGGACATCGGCATCACCTGGCACACCGACCGGCGGGGCGCCGAGGAGACGGCCGAGGAGGTACGCGCCCACGGCCGGCGGGCCGAGACGGCCCCGATGGACCTGACCCGGCTGCCCGCCGCCGCGGACGCCGTCGACGACCTCGCCGCCCGCCTGGGCCGGATCGACGTGCTGGTCAACAACGCCGGGACGGGCACCATGACGCCGTTCCTGGACCTGGACCTGGACACGGTCCGCGGTGTGCTCGACGTCGATCTGGTCGGCCCGTTCCTGTGCGGGCAGAAGGCGGCGCGGCACATGATCCGGCAGGGCGACGGCGGGCGGGTCGTCAACATCACCTCCGTCCACGAGCACCAGCCCCGGGTCGGCGCGGCACCGTACTGCGCGGCCAAGGGCGGCCTCGGACTCCTCACCCAGGTGATGGCGCTGGAGCTGGCCGAGCACGGCATCACCGTGAACGCGGTCGCCCCCGGCGAGATCGCCACCCCGATGACCGGCCAGGAGGACACCGACCCGCACACCGAGAGGCGGCCCGGCATCCCCCTCGGCCGCCCCGGTGACGCGCGTGAGGTCGCCGCGGTCGTCGCCTTCCTCGCCGGACCGGACGCCTCCTACGTCACCGGCGCCTCCTGGAGCGTGGACGGCGGCATGCTGCGGATGGGGCCGCAGGCGGGGTCGCACCTGACGGGCGACGACTGGCGGCGCCCCTGAGCCGGCGGGGACGCGGGGAACGCCGCGGCAGCCGCGGCACGGCCCCCGGGACGGTCCCGCACAGGGCAGCCGACGGGTCACGCGGACCCGCGTTCCCGGGCTTTGGGCTCTACCCTCGGAGCATGACCGAAAGTGCGAGCCCGTACATCTCCCATCCGCGGATCATGGTGCTCGGAGTGCAGCCCGGCACCCCACCCTTCCGGATCATGGAGATCGACGGAGAGGTGATCGGTGAGGCGAGAACCGTCACCGATGTGCTTCAGGCGGCGGCGGCCTTCGGGATCACGGTCCACGACCTGGACGACCCGGACGTGATCCGCTGGGTGGGCGGCGACAAGTTCACCTGGACGGTGCGCGGGGGATGACACCGGGCCGCCCCGCGGCGACGCCCCGTCACGCCTTCCCGGCGGGCGCGCGCCGAGCGTGCACCGCGCGGCCCAGCCTGCGCCCCAGCAGCAGGTAGCCGAGCAGGGCGCCCGAGGTGTTGAGGATGACGTCGTCGATGTCGAAGGCCCGGCCGGTGACCAGGGCGCCCTGGGCGAACTCCACCAGCAGCATCACCACGGCCGTCAGCAGCAGCACCCGCAGGAACGTCCGGGACCGCGGCGCCACGACCGGCACCAGCACCCCGAACGGCACGCCCAGCAGGATGTTGCCGCCGATCTGACGGACGGCGTCGCGCAGCGCGGGCTGGTCCAGATAGGCGCGCAGGGAGCGCCCCGGGTGCAGGTTGGTGTGGATGAGCGCCTCCGAGGCGGGGGACGGCTGGAGCGTCAGCCGGGCCAGCACCACCGCGAAGACGACCATGACCGTGAAGGCGCACAGCATCGCCAGCAGACGCACCGGCCAGGGCAGCGGGCGCGCCCCCTTCCCGCCGTCGTCGGTGCCGTGCCCGGCCGGCGCCGGGCGCCGCCGCGACCCGGCACGCACGCGTGGAGCGACACGGGCCATGAGGTCCTCCAAGTCGTCAACCTGCCTGTGGATAAGCCCGGTTACCCGCGCCCCGGCGGTCCACGCCGGCGGCCGGTACGGAACCGGTCACCCGGCGGGCGCCGGGCGCGGGGTCACCTGCCGTACGTCACGCGCACCTTCTCGAACCCCAGGGAGCGCAGCAGTCCTTCGAGCATGTCGGTGGTGTTCGTCTCGGCGCGGGCGGTCAGCCCGCTCTCCTTCGCCGCGGTGCCGATGTGCCGCACCGCCAGCTTCTGCACGGCCTGTTCGCTGTTGGGGTTGTCCGAGAACAGGTCACCGAGCCGGTCCAGCAGCCCCCGCTGCTTGGACACGGCGTAGGAACGCTCCGGGTCCAGGGCGGGGGTGCCCAGGCGGGCGTGCGGCAGCCGCAGCGTGGCGGACGTCCGCTCCTCGTTCACCCGTACGTCGTCCGGGCCGAGCGCGCCCAGGTCGACGTAGGCGTCGACGGTGCCCGCGCCCACGTAGAGCGTGCGGCTGCCGCGGACCGCGTCGGGCAGGAACTTGGCGTCCTTCTCCAGGTCCACCACGACCTGGAAGTTGCCGGAGGCGGCGTCGTAGCGGCTGATGTCCTGGATGGACTCCAGCAGCGCGGGGCCGGACCGGTCCCGGGTCTCGGTGCCGAACAGGTCCTTGAGCCCCGGCAGCAGGCTCAGCCGGAGTCCGGCGAAGAGTACGGCGAGGAGCAGGACGACGGCCCCCAGCACCTTGGCCCAGGCCGGGACCCGCCGGTGGAGGCGTCCGATCGGAGTCGTCATGGTGACGGCCCTCCTTCCTCCTGTCCGCATGCCCCTCATGTGCCGTGGCAGACAAGCGCGTTGAGGGCCTGGCGGACCGGCGGGAGCACGAGGGGGCGCATGGGCCGGGCGCCGGTACGGGGCCGGTGCGCGGGCGGGGCGGGGAACCTCAGGAGCAGGCAGCGGCCGTCACAGCGGGCCGGTCGTGGTCTCCGGCCGTTCCAGGGCGGCGTCCAGGGTGGGACGCGGCGGCAGCAGGCGGGACAGTCCGGTGATCCGCAGCATGCGCAGGGTCAGCGGGTGCGCGCAGACCAGCCGCAGGTCCCCCTGCCCGTCCAGCACACGGCGCCGGGCCCGGTACAACAGGCGCAGCCCGGAGCAGTCGAAGAACTCCACCCGGGTCAGGTCGATCACGACCCGGGTGTGCGGGGCCGTCGTCTCCGCGTCGAGGTGGGGGAGGATCTCGGCGGCCGCGGCGATGTCGATCTCCCCGCGGAACTCCAGCACCGTGTGTCCCCGGTCCTGGTGGACGCGTAAGTGCCGGGTCAGCCGTGCCGGTTCCTGCCGCACTGTGCCATCGCCTCCAGCCTGGTCCGGGCGGCTGCCGCCCCAACGTCCGTCCCACTCCGCAACCTAACCCCGAGCGAGCGAATTTGAGCATGTTCGATTGACATATGTCTTCGAATTGCGACCGACTTCACCGGAGTTGGCCGTCGTGTCGACTGAAACCGCCCGCCCGGGACAGGTGTCCCGTACCGGCCGGGGCAGGACCGCTCCGTGCCGCCGGACCCTCCCGGAGGAGACATGGCACTGGTGAACGCGGGCGTGGTGGTGCTCGACTGCGCCGAGCCCGAGAAACTGGCCGAATTCTACAAGGAGTTGCTTCAGGCGGAGGAGGTCGACGCGAACGCCAACCGGGTCGAGGTGCGGGCCTCCGACGGCTTCCGGCTGGCCCTGCGCCGCGACGTCAACGCGACCGCCCCGAGCTGGCCGCGCCCGGAGAACTCCCTCCAGGCGCACCTGGAGTTCGTGGTCGACGACCTCGACGCCGTGGAGCGCCGGATCGTGAGCCTCGGCGGCCGGCCGATGGAGGCCGGTGCCCCCTCGGGCCCGCTGGAGGAACGGGGTTACGCCGACCCCGCCGGTCACTCCTTCACCCTGCGCCGCGGCGCGCCCACGGCCCCCAAGCAGGGCTGAGCCCTCCGTCCCCGTCCCGGGACCGTCGTGCCCGCCGGGGAGGGCGCACCGCCGAGGGGCCGCCGGAGTCCGGCTCCGACGGCCCCTCGGGCGGCAGTAGGGTCCCCGCCGCGGGTCAGTCGCGGCCGCCCTTGTCCGGAGCCGGCCACGAGCCCGTGGAGCGTTCGATGGCCTTGGCGCCCGCACGGTCCACCGCGCTGCGGACCACCGCGAAGATGGCGCCCTGGATGGCGGCGGCCAGCAGGATCTCGCCCCAGCGGCGGTCCCGGTCCAGGGCGTCCGGCGCGTTGTCCTCGTGCCGGATCAGTTTCCAGGTCTTCTGGAAGGCGAGCCCCGCCACGGTGCCGCTCGTCCAGCCCAGGGCGAAGCCGATCGGCTTGTACGCCATGGGCAGTTTCTTCTTGCTCTTCTTCTTCGCCACGTCGCTCTCCTGCGTCGGTCTCGTCGGGTCCGGGCGGGTCGGCCCGGACCACGGGTCGTGAGTCGTTCCGCGTGTGGGGTGGGGTCAGGGGAGGCCCCGGGCGGGCACCTCCTCGTCCGCGGGCACCGGCCCCGGCGGGGTGCCGTCGCCGAACGGCCGTCCGCCCAGCTCCGCACGGTGGTGCGGGGCCAGCCAGCCCCTCGTGTCGGGGCCCACGGGCACGATGCCGGACGGGTTGATCCCGGTGTGCACCTGGTAGTAGTGCCGCTTGATGTGGTCGAAGTCGACGGTGTCCCCGAAGCCGGGCGTCTGGTACAGGTCGCGGGCGTAGGCCCACAGCACCCGGTTCTCCGCGAGCTTGTAGCGGTTGCACTTGAAGTGGCCGTGGTACACCGCGTCGAACCGCACCAGCGTGGTGAACAGCCGGATGTCGGCCTCGGTGAGGGTGTCGCCGACCAGGTACCGCTGCCGCTCCAGCCGCTGGGCGAGCTGCTCCAGACGGCGGAACACGTCCGCGTACGCGGTCTCGTACTCCTGCTGCCCGGTGGCGAAGCCCGCGCGGTACACCCCGTTGTTGACGTCGCGGAAGACGCCGTCCATGACCTCGTCGATCTCGTCCCGCCGGTCCGCCGGATACAGATCGGGCGCCCCCTCGCGGTGCAGCGCCGTCCACTCGGTCGCGAGGTCGAGGGTGATCTGCTGGTAGTCGTTGGTGACCAGCTGCCCGCTGGGCACGTCCACGACCGCCGGCACGCTCACCCCGCCGGGGTAGTCCGACTCCCGCCGGTCGTAGGCCTCGCTCAGGTACCGGATGCCGAGCACCGGGTCCCGGCCGTCCGGGTCCAGGGTGAAACGCCAGCTGCGGTCGTCCTGGACCGGGTCGGTCACCGCCAGCGACAGTGCGTCCTCCAGCCCGAGCAGCCGCCGGGACACCAGCGCCCGGCTCGCCCACGGGCAGGCGCGGCTGACCACGAGCCGGTAGCGGCCCGCCTCCACCGGCCAGCCGTCGCGGCCGTCGGCGGTGATCCGGTCCGCGAAGTGCGCCTTCGACCGCTTGAACGCCTTCCTGCCGTAGGCGCTGTTGCCGTCGCCCGGGTCGTCGCGGCTCATGTGCCTCCTCCTCGCCGTCGGGGATGCCGGAATGGATGTCCCTGGGAATGCCGGAATGCATGTCCCCTTCAGACCGCGTTCCCCGTTTTCCGCCGTCGGCACGGTGTGCCGTGGGCCGACCGGGGCAATCGCCCCCCGTGACTACACGATCGGATCGCAGGACCCGCATCACCGTGCTGGTGGCGCTCGCCGCCAACCTGGTGATCGCCGTGGCCAAGGCCGTGGGCGGCGTCGTCGCCGCGTCCCCCGCGCTGCTCTCGGAGGCGGCCCACTCGGTGGCCGACAGCCTCAACGAGGTGTTCCTCCTGGCGGCGCTGCGCCGCAGCAGCAGGCCCCCGGACCGGCGTCACCCGTTCGGCTACGGCAAGGAGCGGTACTTCTGGTCGCTGCTCGCGGCGGTCGGCATCTTCGTGATGGGCGGCTGCTTCTCCTTCTACCAGGGCGTCACCGCCTTCGGCGGCACCGGCGGCGAGGACCACAAGGGGTACGTGGCCGGACTGATCGTCCTCGGCGTGGCCCTGCTGGCCGAGGGCGGCTCGCTGCTGCGGGCCCTGTACCAGGTGCGACGTCAGGGCGGGACGGGCGACGGCCTGCGCGACCCGGCGCTGCGCACGGTCGTCGCCGAGGACGGCACCGCCGTCGTCGGGGTCACCCTCGCCATCGTGGGCATGGCCCTGCACATGGCGACCGGGCAGGTGGTCTGGGAGGCCGGCGCCTCGCTCGCGATCGGCCTGCTGCTGGTCTACGTGGCCTACCGGCTCGGCCGCGAGGCCCGCGACCGGCTCATCGGTGAGGCGGCCGACCCGGAGGCGAGCGAGCGGATCCGGGAACTGCTGCGGGCCCAGCCCGAGATCGACAGCGTGGAGGCGCTGCTGACCATGCAGACGGGTCTCGACAGTGTCCTGGTGGCCGCCAGGGTGGACCTCGTCCCGGGCATGGACAGCGAGCGGGTGGAGGAGGTCGCCGTCCGCATCAAGCGGACCGTCGCTGAGGCGGTCCCGGCGGCGGAGCAGATCTTCCTCGATGTGACCGACCGGGGCGCCCCGGAGGCGCGGGAGGCATGGGAGAGCCCCGCCGCGACGGGGGAGCGCGGCGGGGCCTGAGACTCGGGTGCCCGGTGGCCGGGCGCTTCATGCATACCGCGCCGGTCTTTCCGCGGGGGCGACGCGGGGGCGACGCGGAGGCGAGCGGAGCGGGCCGCGGACGGCCCCCGGGCCGGGGCACAGGGCGAGGTGCCCACCCGTGCCCCGGCCGGCGCGCTCCGGCCGGGGCCGCGCCCGTCAGTCCCGGTCGTCAGTCCCGGTCGTCGGGCTCCAGCACGAACACCGGGATCTCCCGGTCCGTCTTCTGCTGGTACTCGGCGTACGGTGGAAACGCTTCGACGGCGCGCTTCCACCACTCGGCCTTCTCCTCCCCGGTGATCTCACGGGCCGTCATGTCGCGGCGGACCGGGCCGTCCTGGAGCTCCACCCGGGGGTGCGCCTTGATGTTGTGGTACCAGACCGGGTGCTGCGGAGCCCCGCCCAGCGAGGCGACGGCCGCGTAGCGTCCCTCGTGCTCGACCCGCATCACCGGGGTCTTGCGCAGCTTGCCGCTCCGGGCGCCGAGCGTGGTGAGCACGACCACGGGCAGGCCCGTGTCGCGGAGCGTCGTGCCCTTCGTCCCGCCCGAGCTCTCGTACAACTCGACCTGTTCGCGCACCCACTGTGTCGGGCTGGGTTCGTACTCACCCTCGAGAGGCATGACCTTGGTCCCATCATCGTCGTGTCGTCGTGTCGTCGTGTCGTCGTGCGGTGGTGCGGTGGTGCGGTGTCATGCGCAACACCGGTGTCCGCCGCCATCATTCCTCGCCCGACAGTGTCGTCCCGACGGCGTCCCCCCTCGCGCGTCCCCCGCTCCGTCGGCGTGTCAGGTCTGGCCGGGCGAGAACGCCATGCGCAGGGCCAGGACCGTCATCACGGCGCTCGCCACCAGGGCGGTCACCAGGCGCCCCCGGCGTCCGGTGAGCGCCCGGCCCAGCAGGGCACCGCCCCCGGCGAGCAGGAACTGCCAGCTCGCCGACGCCGCGAAGGCTGCCGCCACGAACACGGCGCGCTCCGGCACGCCGGCCGCCGCCCCGCCCTGGGAGCCGAGCACCAGCGCGGCGAAGTAGATCACCGTGGTCGGGTTGAGGAGGGTGATCCCGAGCAGCCCGAGATACGCCGCGGCCGGGCCCGGGGGAGTGGCGCGGGGGCGGCCGGGGGCGCCGTCGTCGCGGTGCCGCCGCACGGCGCCGGCCGCACTCCGCACCGCCAGGGCGAGCAGCACCAGGACACAGACCCACCGCAGCGGTCCCAGCACCGGGCGAAGGGCCGCCGCCAGGGCGGTACCGCCGAGCGTGGCGGCCAGGGCGTAGAACCCGTCGGCGGTGGCGACGCCGAGGGCGGCGCAGACCCCGGTGCGCAGCGACGTGCGGGCCGTCAGGGAGACGAGGTGGGCCGCGACCGCGCCGACGGGCACGGCGATGCCGTAGCCGGCGAGCAGTCCCGCCAGCAGGGCGGCCGTCATGACCGCGGCGGCGTCGGTCCTTCCCCGCGCGCCTGCTGCTGTCGGCCCGTCGGAACGACGGCGACAGCGGGCGGCAGCGGAACGGGAAGCGCGGACATGGCAGGATCCTGCGTCCCGGGGACCGGGCCCGGCAACCGGTTTTCGCCGGACTGCCGGACTGCCGGACTGCCGGACTGCCGGACTGCCGGACTGCCGGACCGCCGGACCGCCGGTCTGCCGTTTGCCGGGCCGCCGGGCGCGTGGGCGTCCGGGCGCCCCTTAGGCTTTCCGGGTGAACGATCAGGGCGAGACGCGCGGACGACCCTTCCTGTACGTCGTGGTCTGCGCCGCGGGCGTCGCGGCGGGCGTCGGTGAGCTCATCACCGCCGCGCGGGGGCGCGGGTGGGAGACCGGCGTGTTCGCGACGCCGACCGCGATGAACGGCTTCTTCGACGCGGACGCGGTCCGGGAGCGCACCGGGCGCCCCATCCGGTCCGCCTGGCGCACTCCCGGCGACCCCCGCCCCTTCCCGGCGCCCGACGCGGTGGTGGTCGCGCCCGCCACCTTCAACACGATCAACAAGTGGGCGGCCGGCATCGCCGACACCCTCGCCCTGGGCACCCTCTGCGAGGCCGCCGGTCTCGGCGTGCCCATCGCCGTGCTGCCCTGCGTGGGCGACGCGCTGGCCGCGCACCCCGCCTACCGGGAGAGCCTGCGCCGGCTCACCGGCATGGGGGTGCGCTTCGGTGAGCCCTCCTCCGGTGAGCCGACGGCGGACGGTCGCCCGGAGTTCGCCTGGGAACGGGCACTGGATCTCCTCGCCTTTCCGGACGCCCGCACCGGGAACGGATGATCCGCGTCAATTCACCACGCGAAAGTCATTGACGTTCCGTCAAAAAGGAAACAGGGCACGGGAAAAGCACGAAGCAGGGGAATCTCTTGTTACCTCCCGGGGCCTGTGCGAAGGTGTGCGGTGCCGACGCGCGGAGCATCCTTTTTCCCTGCGCGCGGGAGGCCGATCCCCTGCGCCGGTCGCGCTCCACAAGAGCACTTACGGGCGCATGTTCGAGACAGTGAACTCTGTGCGAGGTATTTCCGCCGCCTCGTCGGCGGGGTCCCATACCCATTGGTATGGACCGCACCGATCCGTCCCCGAGAGGAATGCAGCCGTGAAGGATGCCGGTGTGTGGAATTCCCCGGCCCCGTCCCGACCGTCCGGCCCGACGGACGAGCAACTGAGCGCCGCGCTCAGGAAATGGACGGGCGGCACACCCGCGGTGCAGCCGGTCGGTGCACTCCTCGACCGGCACTGGGAGGCCGCCTTCGCCTACGCGCGGCTGTGCACGGACGGCCCGGGCCCCGCGGGCATGCTCACCACCGCCGCGTTCACCCGGCTGTTCGGCGAGACCCTGCGCCACCACGGCCCGGCCTTCGCCTGGCGGCCGCATCTCCTCGTCACCGTCCGCCGGATCGCCGCCGAGTGGGACGGCGACCACCGGCGCGGGATGCTCCACCCCGACCTCACGGCGGCCTCCCCCGACGGCCGCCGTCCGGCCGCCCTGCTGCTGCCGCCGCCCGAACGCCGCCTGCTGTCGGGGGCGTTCCAGCGGTTGCCGCAGTCCGCGCGCTGCCTGCTCTGGCACGCCGAGGCCGAGTCCGAACCGCTCGACGTGCCGGCCCTGCTGCTCGGACTCGACGTGGAGGGCGCGGGCGTCGAACGGGAGCGCGCACGCGTGCGGCTGCGCGAGGAATGCCTCCAACTGCACCGCGAACTCGCTCCCGGCACCGAATGCCGGAACTACCAGCGCATGCTGGACGTCACCTTCCGGCGCCCCCACACCGTCCTCGACCCGGACCTCGCCGCCCACCTGGACGGCTGCACCCACTGCCGGCACACCGCGGACCAGCTCGGCCGCTTCACCGACGGGCTCGGCACGGCCCTCGCCGAGGCGGTCCTGGGCTGGGGCGCCCGCGCCTACACCGACAGCCGGGCCCGGGCCGCCGACGGCACCGCCGACCCCGACGCCGAACCGGCGCCCGACCCCGCACGGATGACCGGCACCGTCCCGGCCGTCCCCGGCCCGCCCGGCACCCCCGCCCCCGTGCCGCCCGCACCCGGCACGTCTCCCGGCCCCGCGTCCGCCGCCGGGGCACCCGCCGCCCAGGCCCGCGGCACCCGGCGCCGCACCTCCGCCCGCCCCGATACCGGCCCGGCGGGCGCGGGCGCGGGCTCCCGCGCCGCCCGGAAGGCGGCCCGCCGGGCCGCGCGCCGCCGCCACCTCGCCGCGGGCGCCGTGACCGTCGGCGCCCTGGTCGTGCTCCCGCTCGCGCTGTGGTCCGCGGCCGGATCCGACGACGACGGCGGCCCCGGGCGCGACGCCGCCGCCCGCCCCTCCCCGACGCCCGGCACCGGACGGGACGCGGACGCGGGCGGGCCGTCCTGGACCGGTGCCGACGGCGCCGCCTCCCAGGGCGCCCTGCGCGGCCGGCTGCACAACAGCGCCTCCGGCCTGTGCGTCGCGGTCGTCGGGGGCCGGGCAGCCGAGGACGCCGAGACCGAACTGGCCACCTGCTCCTCGGCCGCCGTGCAGCAGTGGACCTACGAGGGCGACGGACTGCTGCGCAACGTCACCCGGCCCGACCTGTGCCTGGACTCACGCCTCGGCTACGCCGTCCGCCTCGCCCCCTGCACCGACGGGGACGGAGTGCGGGCCCGGGCCATGCGGTACGACTTCACCGTCCGGGGCGCCCTGGTCCCCCGCTCGGACCAGCGCCTGGCCCTCGCCCCCGCCGCCACCGACGGCTCCGGCGCCCTCGTCCTGAAGAACCGCACCGACGACGACCCCCAGCGCTGGGCACTCGACAGCGCCGCGCCCGACCTGCGGATGAAGGCCGTCACCTGGGACACCGAGGCCGCCACCCCGACTCCGCCCGCACCGGAGCCTTCCCCCGCCACCGCCACGCCGTCGAGCCCTCCGGCCCCCACCCCGTCCGCCACCGCGCCCCGGCCCTCCGCGTCCGTCCCCGCGTGCCCCGACGGGCACACGTGCACGGGCGACGGCCGGGACGGCCGGTACGGCTACGGAGACGGCCGCGAGCACCACCACGACCACGGATACGACCGCCGCCGACGCTGAGCGGGCCACCTTGACGGCCCGTACCGGGCTCAGGCGTGGTTGCCCGGCACCGTCAGCTCCGCCCAGATCGTCTTGCCGTCGGCCGTGTGGCGGCTGCCCCAGCGCTGGGTGAGCTGTGCGACCAGGAGCAGCCCCCGGCCGCCCTCGTCCCACGTCTTGGCCCGGCGCAGGTGCGGCGCCGTGTGACTGGTGTCGGAGACCTCGCAGATCAGGGTGGCCGCGTCGTGGATCAGCCGCAGCCGGATGGGCGGCGCCCCGTACCGGATGGCGTTGGTGACCAGTTCGCTCACCACGAGCTCGGCGGTGAACGACGCCTCGGTCAGCGACCAGGCGGCGAGCTGCTCCAGGGCCTGCTTCCGGATGGGAGCGACGAGCGCCGGATCCGCGGGGATGTCCCACGTCGCCACCTGCGCGGAGGGCAGTCCGTGCGTGCGGGCCAGCAGCAGGGCCACGTCGTCGGCGGCGCCGCCCGGGGTGAGCAGGGTGTGCAGGACCCGGTCGCACGCCTCCTCCAGCGATCCGGTGGTCGCCTGCGACAGAGCCTGGCGCAGCAGGAGGCGGCCCTCGTCGGCGTCCCGCACCCGTGTCTCGACCAGTCCGTCGGTGTAGAAGCCCAGCACGCTGCCCTCGGCCAGCTCCAGTTCGGCGGACTCGAAGGGCAGCCCGCCCAGGCCCAGCGGCGGCCCGTGCGGCAGGTCGATCTCCCGGGCCGGCCCGCCGCCCGGTGTGATCAGGACGGGCGGGGGGTGCCCGGCCCGGGCCAGGGTGCAGCACCGTGACACCGGGTCGTAGACCGCGTACAGGCAGGTCGCGCCGACCTCCCCCGTGGCGGCGTCGGCCCCCGACTCCTGGGAGAGGTGCAGGACCAGGTCGTCGAGGTGGGTGAGCAGTTCCTCGGGGGCCAGGTCGATGTCGGCGAGGGTGCGCACGGCGGTGCGCAGCCGGCCCATCGTCGCCGACGCCTGGATGCCGTGCCCGACGACCTCGCCGACGACCATGGCGACCCGCATCCCGGACAGCGGGATCACGTCGAACCAGTCGCCCCCCACCCCTGACTGCGCGGCCGGCAGGTAGCGGGTCGCCGCGTCCACCGCGGCCGTGCGCGGCAGGTGACGGGGGAGCAGGCTCCGCTGGAGCGTCAGCGTGGTCTCCCGCTCGCGGGAGTAGCGGCGGGCGTTGTCGATGCAGACGGCCGCGCGCGCGGTGACCTCCTCGGCCAGCAGCACGTCGTCGTGGGTGAAGGCGTCGGGGTGGCGGTACCGGGTGAAGGCCGCCACGCCGAGCGTCGTGCCGCGGGCCTGGAGCGGCACCGACATCATCGAGTGGACGCCGTACTGCCGCACCTGGTTCGCCCGGGCCCGGTCCACCGCGAGCCACGGGTCCAGGTCACCGGATTCCACCGAGGCGACGATGCTGTGACCGGCGATCAGTGAGTCGGCCTGCGGCGCGGCGGACGGGTAGACGACGACCTGGCCGGTGTCGGCGACCGACTCGGGGCTGCCCGGCGTGCGGGAGTGGTGGGCGACCCGGCGCAGCGAGACCGGGGCGGTGAGCGGGCCGCCGGGGTCCCCGCCGGGCTCCAGGGGCTCCAGCAGGTCGACGCTGACGAAGTCGGCCAGCGCGGGCACGCAGACCTCGGCCAGCTCCTGGGCCGTGCGGGCCACGTCGAGGGTGGTGCCGATGCGGATGCTGGCCTCGTTGACCAGCAGGAGCCGTTCCCGCGCCCGGTACTGCTCGGAGAAGTCGTGGGCCGTCACACAGATGCCCCGCACCCGCCCGGAGTCGTCGGTGAGCGGCGCGAGCCGGGCCAGCCAGGCGTGCGCGCGGCTCTCGCCGGTCGCCTTCATGTACGTCTGCATGTCGTGGCCCCGGCCGGTCCGCAGCACCGTGGTCAGGTGCTGCTCCAGCTCGGAGTGCTGCGTCCGGCCCCCGACCTCGGTGGGCCGCAGCCCCCGCAGGTGGTCGGCGGGCAGGCCGAGGAGGTCGGCCATGGCGTCGTTGACGCCCCGCAGGCGCAGCGACCGGTCGAAGACCATGGTGGCGCAGGGGGACTGGGAGACGGCCGCCCGCACCAGGGGGTCGTCGGGCAGCTCCTCGTCGCCGGTGTCCAGGGGGGTGACCGCGAGCCAGTCGCCGACACCGCCGTCCTCGGTCATCCGCCGGTGCGCCAGCACCCACACGGTGACGGTGCCGCCGTCCCGGTGCCGGAGTGTCACCGTGCCGTCCCAGCGGGTCTCCTCCGCGGGCCGGGGCATGCGCGCGCCGTCGGCCAGCAGGGCGGCGACGGGACGGCCGACGACCTCCTCGGCCGTGTGGCCGAGCAGGGTCCTGGCTCCCTCGTTCCACTGTGTGAGCGTGCCGTCGGCGGCGATGACGGCCCGGGCCGTCACGGAATCGTCGAACGGGTCGTCCGGCTTCATCGTCGCCACTCCATCGCGCCACTCACCGTGAGCTGGTGCCTAGCCTGGGGTCCAGACTAGAGCCTGAAGCGCGGTTCCCGCCGCACGCGCGGAGGCGGGCAGGTCCGGGGCCCGCCCCGGCGGCCGCCCGACGGTCCCGAGGGCCGGGCACCCCGGCACGCGGTCCGCTTCCCGCGCAACGCGCCGCACGCCGGGCGGAGATCCGCCGCCGGTCCCCGCTTTGTCAGGTACCCCTCCGTACCCCATGTGACCTGGGCATATTTACGAGTAAGTACCTGCGCGGTACCGTGAAGGCATGCCAGCTCTCAACGTGGAGTTCAGCGACCGCGAGCTCGAGGACCTGCGGCAGATCGCCAAGGAGCGCGGTACTTCGATGAAGGCGCTCGTACGGGAGGCCGCCGCGGCCGACATCGCCCGCCATCGTGCGCTGCAGGAGGGCGCGGAGGCCTTCCGCCGGTTCTTCGCGTCTCATGCCGAGGAGTTCGCCGCCGCCTTCCCGGAGGACGAACCGCGCACCAAGAACGAAGGACGGGCCGCCTGACCGATGGCACCCGTGCTGCACATCGATGTGCCCTGGCTGCTCCAGCGGCACGAGGAGGTCCTCCCGGACCAGCCCGTCATCAACGACTTCTCCGCGCTGGTGGCCGCCGTGGCCCGGCACCGCGTCGACCCGCCCCGCCTGGGCGTCGACTCGGATCCCGCCTGGCGGGCCGCCGCGCTGCTGCACACCCTCACCGTGCTCAGGCCGCTGCCGTCGGCCAATGCGCGGTTCGCCTGCGCGACCGCCGTGGCCTACATGTTCGTCAGCGGCGTCGGCATCGACCCCCCGTACGGCGCGCTCGTCGACCTGGCCCGCGACCTGATGACCGGCGCGGCCGACGTGTACGGCGCGGCCGACCGGCTGCGGTCCTGGCAGATCTGACGCACCGGCCGGCCCGCGTGCCGTCGCCCGGCCGCCAGGTGGCGCGCCCGGCCGTTCCGTGTGCGGCCGCCGGCCGAGGGCGGGAGATCGGGGCCGGCGGCCGTCCCGCGCGGGAGAGCCGCCGTCCCGCGCGTGGCCTTTCCCGAGGGGGCCGTGTCCAGTGGACCGCGCTCCCGCCGTGGCCGGCAGCGTGCGCGGCGCATCCGGTGCGGGCGCGCCGTTCACACGGGGTGCGGACCCGGCCGGGGACGCTTTTCCGCACGCCCGGTGAACTCGCGAAAACACCTGGTGGAAAGGCAGTGCGTACCACCTATAACCCTTTGTCCTTCTGACTTTTTGTCAACGCGCAGATCTTCCTCAAGCGCCTTGTTGGTGGTGTGCGGGTTGTGCGAGAGTGAGCCACCCGTGCGGGGGGTAAAGGCCGGGGCCGCAGGAACGCCGAAGTTCATGAACCGGGTCCGATTCGCCGTCGGTGAATGCGTACTCCCCGCGCCCCGCGCCAAAGAGGTATGGACCACTCGGGTTTCTCCTTACGGCGCCGGAACTTCTGTGTCACCCACGCGTGGGAAGGAACCGTCTCAGTGCCCACCCCCCACCCGCCTCGACCTCCGTATCCGCCGCCCGGCGGGGATCCGGGGGAATCCGACGCGTTCCTGGCCGCCCGGCTGAGGGACCGTTCGGAGGGCGAGGCCGCCCGTGCCGTCGCGCTGCTGACGGCGCGTCACTGGCGGTCCATGCACGACTACGCGGCCGTGTGCCTGGCCTCGTCGGGACAGACGGCCGCCATGGCCACCGCTGCCGCCCTGCACCGGGTCCTGGACCGGATCGCGCTCGGCGAATCCGCCGTCGCCCTGCGGCCGGTGCTGCTGGTGGCCGTGCGGGACACGGTCCGGGAATGGGCCGCCGACGACCGGATATCCGGCGCCCTGCCGCCCCTGCAGAAACCGGCCGGCGGGCGCGGCATGCGGATGGCGAAGACCATGACGCCGGACAACCGCACACTGGCGCTGAGGGCATTCCGGGCCCTGCCCCCGCGGGTGCGCTGTCTGCTCTGGCACGTCGAGGTCGAGGCCGAGCCGATATCCGTTCCGGCGGGTCTGCTCGGCATGGACGCCGACATCGCGTCGGCCGCACTCGAACAAGGACGTGACACCTTCCGGCAGAATTGCGTCCACGCCCATCAGGAACTGGCACCGACGAAGGACTGCCGTTTCCACAACCGGCTCCTGGACGTCCCGATCCGCCGGGGCGGCGCCCTGCTCCCCGATGTCCGCCGGCACCTGGCGGAGTGCCGCCACTGCCGGCACGCGGCCGAGCAACTGGGGCACTTCGAAGGCGAGCTGGGCACGCTCATCGCCGAGGCGGTCCTCGGCTGGGGAGCCCGCCGCTACCTCGACTCCCGGCCCGGCCGCTCCGCGGGCGGCACCCGCGGTCCGCGCTCCGGGCGCCGCGGACGCCGGGGCGGGGGCGGGCACTCCGCCGCCCGCCGGCACCGCCTGCTGTCCCGGATGCCCGCCGCCGAGCGGCTCGCCGGATTCGGCCGGCCGGAGGCGCTGCGCTCCACCCGGACGCTCCTGACCGGCCTGGGAGCCGTCTCCGCCGGGGTGCTGGTGAGCGTCCTCATCGCCGGTTCCTCCTCCCCCGACGGCGGCGCCACCGACCCGACCGGCTCCACCCGCGCGAACGGCGGCAGGGGAGCCGTCCCGACGGTCTCCCCGCCCGGCGTCGCCGGGCTGCCCACCGGGCCGCAGCAGACCCGGCTGCGCAACGTCGCCGCGGATCTGTGCCTCGACACCGCCGGCGAGCCCCAGGACGGCGTCGGGACCCGGCTGACCGCCTGCTCCACGGCCTGGACCCAGCGCTGGACCTACGAGGACGACGGACTGCTGCGCAGCGTCGCCGACCCCGGCCTGTGCCTGGACTCCCACAAGGACGCCGGGGTCGTGGTCCTCGGCACCTGCGCCGACCCGGACGACGGCCGGGCCGACGACGTGCGCTACGACCTCACCCCGCAGGGCGAGTTGCTGCCCCGCTGGGACGAACAGCTGGCCCTCACCCCCGCCACCACTGACGCGAACGCCGACCTCGTCGTCAAGGTGCGCGGCCGGACCGTGGACCAGCGCTGGGTGGCCGAACCGGTGCAGGAGGACGAGGACCTGCTGTCCAGCGGCGGCACCGGACCGCCGGCCGCCCGGCACGCCGGACTGACCGAACCCGTGGTGTGACGCGACCGGCCGGAGCGGGGGAGACCCGCTCCGGCCGGGCCGCCGCCGAGGCCCGCCCGTCACCTCCCGGGCGGCCCGCCGCCGCACGCGCCCTCGGCCGTCCGGCCGCCGGCGATCAGGCGGGAGCCGCGACGAGGTCGCCGGGTCCCACCGTGCCCGGCCCGGCGTGGCCCGACAACGCCAGCGTCAGGTCCAGTTCGGCGAGCAGACACCGGACCACGTGGTCCACGCCCGCCTGCCCGTCGAGCGCCAGCCCGTACACGTAGGGCCGCCCCAGCAGCACCGCCCGCGCGCCGAGGGCGAGCGCCTTGAAGACGTCGTCGCCGGTGCGCACACCGCTGTCGAACAGCACGGCGAGCCGGTCCCCGACGGCCTCGGCCACGCGGGGCAGCGCGTCCGCCGCCGCGACCGACCCGGCCACCTGACGGCCGCCGTGGTTGGACACCACCACGCCGTCCATCCCGGCGTCGGCCGCGAGCCGGGCGTCGTCCGGGTGCAGGATCCCCTTCAGCACGATCGGGCCGTCCCAGTTCTCCCGCAGGAACGCCAGGTCCGGCCAGGTCTTGGCGGGGTCGGAGAACATGCCGACGAAGTGCATCACCGCCGCGTTCGGGTCCTCGTGCACCGGCTTGGCGAGCCCCGCCCGGAACGCCGGGTCGGTGAAGTAGTTGGCGGTGCCCACTCCGTGGAGGAACGGAAGGTACGCCTGGTCCAGGTCCCGCGGCCGCCAGGACAGCAGCGGAGTGTCCAGCGTGACGACCAGAGCGGTGTATCCGGCCGCCCGCGCCCTGGCCAGGAAGCTCCGGGCGACCTCCACGTCCTTCGGCCAGTACAGCTGGAACCAGCGCTCCGCCCCGCCCATGGCCTCGGCGACCTCCTCCATCGGGGTGCTGGACGCGGACGAGAGCACGAACGGCACGCCGCGTGCGGCCGCGGCCCGGGCCGCCGCCGGTTCGGCCCCGGGGTGCATGATCGACAGCACCCCGACGGGGGCCAGCGCCAGCGGCGCCGGCAGCTCCCGGCCCAGCACCCGCACGGACAGGTCGCGTTCGTGCACGTCCCGCAGCATGCGCGGGACGATCCGGTGGCGGTCCAGCGCCGCCCGGTTGGCGCGGGCCGTGCTGCCGTCGCCCGCGCTGCCCGCCACGTAGCCGACCGGGCCGGGGCCGAGCCGCTGCTCGGTCAGCTGCTCCAGCCGGGTCAGGTCCGTCGGCAGCCGGGGGACGGCACCCGTCATCCCGTTCAGGTAGATCTCGTACTGGAAGTCGGCCCAGTGTCCGGCCATGCGTCCGTCCCGCCTCTCCTCGTCCGTCGGCCGAGCGTCGGATGCTCGTGCCCGACCGTAACCGGCCGTCAGGCGCGGGCGGCGGACTCGTGCAGGATCCGGGCCAGTTCGCGGGGGCGGGAGAACATCGGCCAGTGCCCGGTGTCCGTGCGGACCAGCTCCCAGCGCCCGCCGGCCAGGTGCGCGGCCGCGGCGGGCGGCGGGTCCTCCCCGTCCAGCAGGCATTTGACGTAGGTGGCCGGGAGGTCGCCGGGCGAGCCGTCGAGGACGGCCGGTCCGGTGAGCGTGGCGCCGGGGTGCGGGGTCGCCCGGGCGAGGATCCGGGCGATCTGTTCGTCCGTCAGGCCCTGCCCCGCGAACTCGCCCGCGGGCGGCGGCGGCCAGACGCCCCCGTGCTCGGCGATCGACCGGCGGACCTCCTCGCTGGGCCAGCCGGACAGGAACGACTCCCCGTGGACCGGCACGTTCGCGTCGACGTACACCACCCGGGACAGGCGGGCGCCGATCCGCTCGGCGGCCTGGCCGACCGGGACGCCGGCGTAGCTGTGCCCGACGAGCACGACCTCGCCCGGTCCGAGCCGGTCCACCTCGGCGACCACGTCCCGCACATGCGTCTCCTGATCCGCCGGGACGTCGCCGCGCCCGGCGAGCCCGGACAGCGTCGGCGCCCTGACCTCGTGTCCCCGCGCCCGCAGTTCCGCGGCCACCTCGTCCCACGCCCAGCCGCCCAGCCAGGCACCCGCCACCATCACGTATCGCGTCATGCGCCGCACGCTAGTGCCGGGCACTGACATGCGGCCCGTCCGGCGGCCGGCGGGTGGACGCCTGCCCGGTCGAGGGTGATCTCCGCATGAACACAAGGCGTCGTGGTATGGACCTCCGACGGCAGAATCGGAATGTTTCAGGCCGATTAACGAGCGGCGGGATTTCGGCCAACTGGCCACTTCGCGCACACGGTAACCGCTTGATTACCGCGTTGAAGCCCTTCCGCTTGGTGACTTCACGCCACTGATTCAATACGCAATGTTACTGAAACACACAGGGTCGACGTGTCTTTCCGCCCCGGACTCGGCAGACTCCCGCTCGCCGGTCCGGCACCGACCGAGCACGGACCGGCGATCGAACGAAACGAGCGGAAGGATGCACACAATGCGGAACACCGCGCGCTGGGCCACCACCCTCGGCCTCACGGCCGCAGCCGTCCTCGCACCCCTCACCGGGGCCGCGCAGGCCGCACCGGGAACCGGCCCGTCCGCGCTCTACGCCCCCTCGGCCCTGGTACTGACCATGGGTCACGGCGAGAGCGCGCAGAGCGTGACACCGGAACGCGCGGTCACCCTGACCTGTGGCCCCGGCTCCTCGGGCAGCCACCCCGCCGCCGCGTCGGCCTGCGCCGACCTCGACGGAGTCAGCGGCAACCTCGACGCCCTGAGCATGCGGCCGGGCGTCTTCTGCACCAAGCAGTACGACCCCGTGGTCGTCACCGTCGAGGGCGTGTGGCAGGGCCGGCGGGTCTCCTACGAGCGGACCTTCGGCAACGAGTGCGTGATGAACGCTCACGGTTCGAGCGTCTTCGCGTTCTAGACCGGGATCGCACGGTTCCCGTGACCGCGCGGTGGCCGCAGATTGGGGAGTGCGAGCACCCCGCGGAGACGTGCGATCTCGCGCAAGGAAGCCGGCGGGCGGAGTGGGGCCGCCCGCCGGCCTCCGGCATTCAGGGGCCGGCGGCCTCCCGGAACGGCGCCCGGCGCGGCGGAGGACCGTCCACGGCGGGCCCTGACGTCAGGCCCGGTCCCGGTGGCTGGTGTCGCACCAGGGGTAGCGGCGGCTGCGGCGGCAGGTGCACAGCGCCACCCGGAAGCGGTCCGAGGAGACGACCGTGCCGTCCTCCAGCTCCACCTCCACCGGCCCCTCCACCAGCAGCGGGCCCTTGCGCTGGACGGTGACCCGCCGGGGCGCGTCAGACGGGGAGTTCGGCACGGACGACCACCAGCTCTTCCCTGTTCTCGTCGGGGCCCAGCAGGGCCCGCTCGCGCAGCCACCGTTCCCTGGTCCGCAGGACGGGCCCGAACGTGATGTGCCGGCGCCGGGTGACCGCCGCCTTCATCCCCGCGGCCCGCAGATGCCCCAGGGTGAGCTCCGTCCCGCTGAGCGCCGACTGCACCAGCAGCAGCACACCGCCGGGCCGCAGCAGCTCGTGCGCCTCCCCGCAGATCCGGTCCAGGACCAGCCTGCCGTCGTGGCCCGCGTCCCATGCCCGGGCCGCCCCGCGCGGCGCGACCCCGCCGTGGGGCGCCGGTACGTACGGCGGGTTGGCGAGGATCAGGTCGAACGACCGGCCCCGCACCGGGGCGAACAGGTTCCCGTGCCGCACCTGGACCGGAACGCCCGCCATCAGCGCGTTGAGACGGGTCGCGCACACCGCGCGCCACGAGACGTCGACCGCCGTCACACGGGTGCCGCGCCGGGCGGCGGCGAGCGCCAGCGCACCGGAACCGGTGCCCACGTCGAGAACGTCCGAACCCGGACGGACCGGCTCGTCGGACAGGGCGCCGGCGAGCAGTTCGGTGTCTTCCTGGGGGGCGTACACGCCCGGGGGTGCCAGTGGATTCACGCGCCGCCGAGTACCCAGGTTGCTGTCGGACATGTGCCTCATGAGACGGGAGTGACGTCAGGGACGTCGACGTCAGGGACGTCGAGAGGCGTGCGCAGCGAGGAACGGCCGGCGCCCCAGTCGGCGAGCAGCCGGTCCCCGAGCCGGTCCTCCACGAACACGGTCGCGTCGATCCCGAAGGCGATGTCCTGGGCGAGGTGCGGCTCGGACTCCATCAGCCCGCCGATCACGTCGTGCCGGACCACCTGCTCGTGGACCGCGTCCGCTTCGACGTGCTCGTCGTAGAAGTGCTCGGCGGCCGGCCCCGCGCCCGTGCGGCGCATCGCCTCCGCGAGCCGCCGGGAGCCGGGCGACGAGGTGATCTCGACCGTGGCGAAATGACCCACCAGGGCGCCCCGGAGCGAGCGGTGCAGCCCGAACAGCGACATGAGGTTCACGGTGACGAGCAGCTCGGCGCAGGCGGCGTCCAGGTAGCGGCCGTACGTGGTGTCCAGGCCCAGGTCCCGCATCAGGTCCGCGTACAGCCCGGCGTGCACCCGGTCGGCGCGGCCGCCGCCGAACTCGTCGAACTCCACCGCCGCCATGGCGGCCTTCGCCCGGCCCCACAGGCGCGGCAGCACCCACGCGTGCGGGTCGGCCTCCTTCAGGTGGTAGAGGGACCGCTGCGCGGCGTACTCGCGCACGTGCCACAGCTCGCCCTTGTCGCGCAGGAAGTGACTGACGCCGGTCCCGTCGACGGGCTCCACCAGGAGCGTCGCGAGCGCCTCGTCCACGTCGTCGTGCACGGTGGCGTCCGCGCGCAGCGCCGACCCGAAGCGCTTCTCCAGGGCACCCCGCGTCCGCAGCAGGTCGGGGTCCCACTCACGCTCCGGCGGGACGCCGTCGAAGCCGCGGTAGTGCAGTTCGTAACAGAGGTACAGCGCGAGCTGGAGGTCGTCGCCGTACACGGGCGCCCGCGCCACGTCGTGCGGCAGCGGGAGGGGGCCGTCACCCCTGAGGTGGGCGATGACGGCGGCGCTGAGGGGGCCGCGCGGTGCGGGCAGCGTCGGTTCCGTACGTGGGTGTTCCATGGGGCCCGGGTACCCGCGGCGTGCCCGGCCACCCGCCCACGCGTGCCGCCCCCGCGCAGGGGTACTCCGCTCGGCATGAAGGCACTCGCGATCAACTGCACCCTGAAGAAGTCGCCGGACACCTCCAACACCGAGGCGCTGCTGCGCTCCGTCACCGAGCAGCTGGAGAAGGAGGGCGTGGACGTCGACGTCGTGCGCGCCGTGGACCTGGACATCGGTCCGGGTGTCGTCAGCGAGGCGGTGCACGACGGAGACGACTGGCCCGACGTGCACGCCAAGGTCCTCGGCGCGCAGATCCTGATCATCGCCTCGCCGACGTGGCTCGGCCAGCCGTCGTCGGTCGCCAAGAGGGTCCTGGAGCGGATGGACGCGATGCTGTCCGAGACGGACGACGACGGCCGGCCGGTCGCCTACAACCGGGTCGCCGGCGTGGTCGTCACCGGCAACGAGGACGGCGCCCACCATGTGATCAGCGAGATCACCGGCGGGCTCCAGGACATCGGCTACACCATCCCCGGCCAGGCGTGGACGTACTGGAACCAGGGTCCCGGCCCCGGGCCCAGCTTCCTGGAGGGCGGCCGGGGCCACGACTGGTCCCGCAGCACCGGGCGGGCCATGGCCGCCAACCTCCTCGGCGTGGCCCGGGCCCTCCAGGCGCGTCCGCTGGGCCCGCCACCGCAGTAGCGCGCGGGCGCTCCCCGCCGCCGTCGGTCAGTCGCCCCGCGACTCCTCCCGCGGCTCGGTGCCGGGCGGGCCGACGTCGTCGGCCCGCCCCGGCGCGGCCGCTGTGCGGCCCCGTCCCGGCTGCGGCGCTCGGCGCCCTCCGCCTGCGCCGCACCTCCTCGACCGCCGTCCGTGGCGCATACCGCCGTCCGCGGCTCCTTCTCGCCGGCGGCCACCGGTGTCTTCCGTGCTCGTTCCGGTCCGCGACCCCGTACGTGCCCTTCCGCGCGGCGCGGCGAAGCAGCGGCTACGGCATGCCCGCGCGGGCGACCCGCAGGGGCACCGGCTCGGCCGGGGCCTCCTCCTTCTCGTTGCGGCGGGTGATCTCCGCCCACCAGGCGGGCCCGTCCTCGATGTGCCGCAGCAGCACCCCCTCCCGCAGGGCCCACGGGCAGATCGTGACCGACGCGAGCCCCGTCAGCTTCATCGCCGTGTGCGCCACGACCGCGCCCGCCAGGCTCTGCGCCGCGCGCGGCGCGGAGATGCCGGGCAGATGGGCGCGGTCGGCGGCCGGCAGCGCGGCCAGCCGGTCGATCGCCACCCGCAGGTCCCCGCAGGACAGCTCCCGCTCCACGAACGGCCCGTGCCGCCCCGGCGCGGCCCCGCAGAGCCGCCCCAGCTGCTGGAACGTGCGCGACGTGGCGACCGCGGTGCGCGGGCCCTCCCATCGGATCCGTGCCGCCACGTCCCGCAGCTGGTGACGCACGCGCCGGCGCAGCGCACGCACCCGGGCCGGCGGCGGGGGATCCTCCTCCCCGAAGAACTCGTGCGTCAGCCGGCCCGCGCCCAGCGGCAGCGAGGCCACGAAGTCGGGCAGCCGGCCGCGGCCGAACGCCACCTCCAGCGAGCCCCCGCCGATGTCCAGCAGGGCCAGCGGACCGGACCGCCAGCCCATCCAGCGGCGCGCCCCGAGGAAGGTCAGCTCGGCCTCCAGCTCGCCCGGCAGGGTGCACAGCGCGACGTCCGTACGGGAACGGACCTCGTGCAGCACCTCCTGCCGGTTCGGCGCGCCCCGCACCACCGCCGTGGCGAAGGCGAGCGGACCGGCGGCGCCCCACCGCGCGGCGGTGCGGTCCGCCGCGGCGACGGCCTCGACCAGCCGGTCCACGGCCTGCTCGGGCACCGGCCCGCCCGGGGTGATCTGCTCGGACAGCCTCAGGCGCCACTTGGCCGTGTGCACCGGCAGCGGCACCCCGTCGGCCGTGTCCGCCACGACGAGTCTGACGGTCTTCGATCCCACATCCATGACGCTGGTTCGCATGGCGCGTGGGTACCCACTGGGCGTATGTCCTACCGCGCGGCGCGCGACCCCGGCGGGACGGGACCCGGACCGGACGCCCGGTTCGTCCGGGCCGGTGCGGCTATGCCAGCTGCCGCCGCACCAGTTCGTGCAGACGGCCGCCGGTGTCCGCCAGCAGCTCGGCGGGCGGCCCCTGCTGCACCACCCGGCCGTCCTCCATGACCACCACCCGGTCCGCGTCCAGCACCGTCGACAGCCGGTGCGCGATGACGATCCGGGTGGCCCGCAGCGCCCTCGTGGACTCCATCACCGTGCGCTGCGTCTCGTTGTCCAGGGCGCTGGTCGCCTCGTCGAAGAAGAGGATGCGCGGGCGGCGGATCAGCGCCTGGGCGATCATCAGCCGCTGCCGCTGCCCGCCGGAGACCGCCCCGCTGCCCGACACCAGGGTGTGCAGTCCCATCGGCATCCGCCGGATGTCCTCGGCCAGCCCCGCCAGCTCCGCCGCCGCCATCACTTCCTCCGGCGTGTAGGGCTCGGTCCCGCGGATGACGTCCATGACGGAGCCGGTGAACGGCTGGGCGTGCTGCAGCACCACCCCGCACTGGCGGCGCACCGCCGACAGGTCGAGCGCGGACAGGTCCTGGCCGTCGTAGAGCACACTGCCGGACAGCGGCCGGTCGAAGCCGATCAGCAGCCGCAGCAGCGTCGACTTGCCGCAGCCGCTGGGGCCGACCACCGCCACGAACTCGCCCGGCCGCACCTCCAGGGACACGTCGTCCAGCACCAGCGGCCCGTCGTCGGAGTAGCGGAACGACAGCCGCCGCGCCTCGACCGCCCCGGACAGCGGACCCGGCCGGGTGCTCCCCGAGCGCACCTCCGGCGCCGCGTCCAGCACCGGCTCGATCTGCTCCAGCAGCGGCAGCGCTGCCACCCCGGAGACGAAAGCGCCGGTCAGCTGGGTCACCGAGGTCAGCACCATCGTCACCGACGTGTGAAAGGTGAGGAACTGGGCCGCCGTCATCGTGCCGCGCGCCGGACCGGCCAGCAGCATGAACATCGCCAGCGTGCACAGCGGCAGATAGACGGCGCCCAGCACGGCCGTCAGGTTCTTCACCCGGCCCGCCTGCTGCTGCAGCTCACGGCTGCGGGCGAACTCCGACGCCCACGCCGCGTAGGCGTAGTTCTCCGCCGCCGCCACCCGCAGCTTGGGCAGCCCGCGCAGCGTCTGGAACGCCTGGTTGTTCAGCTTGTTGGTCAGCACCACCAGCCGCCGCTGATAGCGGACCTGCCACAGCCCGAGCCCCAGGAACACCGCGGCGACGGCCACCAGCATCCCGATCGCCGCCAGCGCCATCGGCACGCTGAACCACAGCAGCAGACCCAGGTTCACCGCGCCGACGGTGACCGACTGGGCCACCGTCGGCCCCACCCCGGCGAGCAGCCGGCGGATCGCGCTGACCCCCATGGCCGCGCTCGCCAGCTCCCCGGTGGAGCGCTCGGTGAAGAACGCCGTCGGCAGCCGCAGCAGCCTGTCCCACACGGCCGGCTGGAGCGTGGCCTCCACCCGGCCCTCCAGTCTCAGCAGGGTGAGGTTCTGCAGCAGCATGAACGCCGCGGCCACCACACTGCTGAGGATCACCGCGAGACACACCTGCACGATCAGGCCGGTCTGCGCGGTCGGCACGAACTCGCCGAGCACCCGGCCCGTCGCGACCGGCACCAGCGCCCCGACCGCGACCGTCACCAGCCCGCTCAGCAGCAGCGCCGTCAGATCCCGGCGGGTGCCCGCCATGCAGAACCGCATCAGGCCGAGCGGACCGAGCCGCCGGTCGGGCAGCGGCCGGTAGAACATCACCGCCTGCGGCTCGAACTCCCCGGCGTTGGCCTTCTCCACCGGCGTCTCCCGGCCGCTGCCCGGATGGACCGCCACATAGCCGCCGCGCCGCCACAGCAGGGCCACCGGGGCACCGGACAGCGCCCGGTGGCCGACCAGCGGACCGACGTCCTCCCGCCACCATCGCCCCTGAAGACGCACGGCACGGGTGCGGACCCGGGAGGCGAGGGCCACCTGCTCGACCGGGTCCAGACGGTCCCCGCCGACCCCCGACGGCGGGGGACCGGCGAGCGTGATCCCGGCGGCACGCGCCACCAGCCTGCAGGCCGCGTAGGTGGCGTCCGCGTCGGCTGGGGTCGCCGTGCGCGCGCCGCCCGGACGGCTGCCGATGGACGCCAGCAGCGTCCGGTCGGCCTGGGCGCGCACCGCCTCTCCCGCCCGGATGCCCTCGGCGGTGCGGGACGCGTGGGCCTGCTCCAGCTGCTCGATCCAGCGGTCGAGGGCGGTCGTCAGCCGGTACTGCTGGTCGACCATGCTCTGCCACAGCGCCGGGTCCATGAGCAGATCGGCCGCCGCCTCGGCGCCGTAGGCCGACCCGTACTGCACGCTGCCCGGCGGCACGTGCATCCAGAACACGTCCTCGTCCTCGCCCGCGCCGGAGGCACCCGCCGGGCCCCCGCCGTGCGCGGCCGTGCGCTCACCCGCCGTCGGCGCCTGGAACAGCACCGACAGGCTGCGGCCGACGCCCAGCGCGAGTGCGTACTCCAGCGGGCTCGTGGCCGGGGGCACGTACTGCGGGTTGCCGTACGCGTCGTAGGACCAGGTCTGGGTGTGCGCCGGCTGATACAGCTCGCGCAGCCCGATGCGGTGCACCACGCAGTCCCGCAGGGGGCGCGCCACCAGTGTGTGCCGGGGGCCGGTCACCGGCCCCAGCAGCAGCGAGCCCGCCTCCAGCCGGCCCAGGTGGTGCCAGTGGCCCTGCTGCCCGGCGTCGACCGCGAACAGGTCCATGGCCCCCGACACCACCAGCCACAGCACCTCCGGACCCTCCAGGTCCAGGCGGCCGGAGCCGGAGCAGTCCACCGGCGTGCCCAGCACTCCGAGCGCACCGAGGACCACATCGCCGCCGAGGCCGTCGTGCACGGTCGTCATCTCACCGCTCCCTGACCAGCGCCGCGTACGCGCCGCCGCGCGCCACCAGTTCCTCGTGCCGCCCGCGCTCCACGACCGTGCCCCGGTCCAGGACGACGATCTCGTCGCTGTCGCGGACCGTGCTGAGCCGGTGCGCGATCACCACGCAGGCACAGCCGCGGCGCCGCAGGTTGTCCATCACGACCTGCTCCGTCTCCGCGTCCAGCGCGCTCGTCACCTCGTCCAGCACCAGGATGCTCGGCCGCCGCACCAGCGCCCGCGCGATCTCCAGCCGCTGCCGCTGCCCGCCGGAGAAGTTCCGGCCGTCCTGCTCGACCCGGCTGTGGATGCCGCCGGGCCGCCGCACGACCACGTCGTACAGGGCCGCGTCCTCGAGCGCCGCCACCACGGCCTCGTCCGGGATCGACGGGTCCCACAGCGCCACGTTGTCCCGCACCGTGCCTTCGAAGAGGAACACGTCCTGGTCCACGAAGGACACGGAGGAGGCCAGCGCCCCGCGCGGGATGTCCTCGATGCGCCGCCCGTCGACCCGGATCACCCCGTCCCACGGCGTGTACAGGCCCGAGATCAGCCGGGACACCGTCGACTTGCCGCTGCCGGAACCGCCGACCAGCGCCACCTGCTGCCCCGGCCCGACGGTCAGGTCGAAACCGGTCAGCAGCGGCTTGTCCAGCGGGTTGTAGCCGAAGGAGATGTTCTGCAGCTCGACGTGCCCGTGCAGCCGTCGCGTCGACTCCGTGGCGCCGGGGCGCCCGTACAGGGGATCGGCCCGGAAGTTCTCCACGTCCTTCAGCCGGGCCACGTCGGCCGCGAAGTCCTGGATGCGGCCGGCCACCCCGTTCAGCCGGGTGAGCGGCGCGGTGAAGCGGGTCACCAGCGCCTGGAAGGCGACCAGCAGCCCCACCGAGATGTGGCCCTCGACCGCCCGCAGGCCGCCGATCCACAGGATCAGCGCGCTGTTGAGGGTGGCCAGCGTCGGCGCCACGATGCCCAGCCAGGCGGTCGGCACCCCGAGCCGCTGCTGCTCCTCCAGCGTGGTCGCGTGCTGCCCCGCCCAGGTGCGGAAGTAGCCGTCCTCGCCGCCGGTCGCCTTCATCGTCTCGATCAGCTGCAGCCCGGTGTACGCCGTGTTGGTGAGCCGCGCGAGGTCCGCCCGCAGCTTCGCGGTGCGCGTCGCGCGCAGCTTCACCACCACCCGCATCGCCACGATGTTCAGCAGCGCCACACCGATGCCGACGAAGGTGAGCTGCGGGTCGTAGCTGTACAGCAGGACCGCGTACAGCACCACCACCAGCGCGTCGACGCCCGCCGCCGACAGGTCGCGGGCCAGGGTCTCGGCCACCGCGTCGTTGGACTGCAGGCGCTGCACCAGGTCCGCCGGGCTGCGCTGGGCGAAGAACGTCACCGGCAGCCGCAGCAGATGGCGCAGGAAGCGGGCGCTGGACAGGGTGGAGGAGATGATCCGCCCGCGCAGCAGGTTGGCCTGCTGGAGCCAGGTCAGCAGCAGCGTGAGCAGCACACAGGCGCCCATCGACGCGAACAGCACGTCCAGCGTCGAGGTCTGGCCGCCGATCAGGAACTCGTCGATGTAGGCGCGGCTCAGTCCCGGCACGGCCGCGCCGACCGCGACCAGCAGCAGGCTGGCCAGCACCACGGCCGGCAGGGTGCCCGCCGTGCCCCGCAGCCGGGCGGGCATCGCGCCGAGGACACCGGGCCTGCGGCCGCCCCGGGTGAAGTCCTCGCCGGGTTCCATCACGAGGACGACGCCGGTGAAGCTGCCGTCGAACTCCTCCAGCGGGACGAACCGGCGGCCCTTGCCGGGGTCGTTGACGAACACCCCGCGCCGGCCGAACCGGCGGCCCATGCCGTCGTAGACGACGTAGTGGTTGAACTCCCAGAACAGGACGGCCGGTGCCGCCACCTCCGCCAGGGCGGCCAGGTCCATCTGCATGCCCTTGGCGGTGAGCCCGTAACTGCGGGCCGCCTTCAGCAGATTGCCGGCGCGCGAGCCGTCGCGGGAGACACCGCAGGCGATGCGCAGCTCCTCCAGCGGGACGTGCCGGCCGTAGTGGGCGAGCACCATGGCCAGCGAGGCGGCGCCGCATTCGACGGCCTCCATCTGGAGCACGGTGGGCGTACGGACGGTGCGGGCGCGGGCCTTGGGCACCCTGCGGGCGGGCGGGGCGGCACGGCGCCTGCCGCGGGTCTCAGGCGTCGTGGTCACGGCAGCAGCCAGTCGACGGGGCGCCGGTCGGCGAGCCGGATCGAGGCGGAGGCCAGGGTCATCGACGTCAGCCGGAACGGCGGGCCGTCCGCGGAGGACCAGGCGTAGCCGCTCTTCGTCGCGGACGAGGTGCGCAGCTTCACCGTGACGGCCACCGGCCTGCCCTCCCGCGTGAACTGCTCCCCGAGGGCCGGGTCGCCGAGGAAGGAGGAGATCTGCCCGGCCGACTGCGCCGAGCGGTCCACCGACTCGACCGTCCCGCGCAGCACGCCGTACTCCTGACTCGGCACCGACTGCACGGTGAGGTCCACGGACGCGTCGGCGGGGACGGCGGCGGCCCGGTCGGCGGGCACGTACACCGTCGCGTAGAGGGGGTCCTGGGCGCGGGCGGTGCGTTCCACGGCGGCGACGTCGGCACCGGTCCTGATGATCCGTCCGACGCTCGCGGCGAGGGTGGTGACGCGTCCGGCGTCGAGGCTGCGGACGACGGCGTCGCCCTGCCCGGTGCGGACCTTCAGCACGGGGGAGCGGGCGGTCAGCCGCTCGCCCTGCTCCACGAGGACCTCGGTGACCTGTCCGGAGACGGGGCTCTGCAGGACGTAGCTGCCCCGGCCGTGGGTGAGGACGGCGGGCGCGGTCACGGTGGACGCCACGGATCCGGTCAGCGCCCACACGGACGCGGCGGCCATCGCCACGACGGTGACGGACAGCACCAGCCACCCCTGGGGGCGGGCGAAGCGCACGGGGAGGTCGAGTTCCTCCGGCGACTGGAGTTTGGCGAGGGCCTGTTGGCGGAACTGCACGGGTCTTCCCTCACCTGTGGAAACGGTGCGGCGTACTGCGGAAGCGGAAGCGGAAGCGGAACGGGACGCGGGAGCGGGCGGGCCGCGGGTGCGGCCGGGCCCGGGAACGGCGCCGCCGGGCCCCGGAGCCGTGGAACGGTTCCGGGACCCGGTCTGCCCGAAGGCGCGATCAGAGACCGGCGACCAGGTTGGTGACCGGGGCGGTGTTCAGGCCGGTGACACCCTCGACGGTGCCGACGGCCGTGTCGACCAGGCCGGAGACCGGGGCGATGCCGTCCACCGCGCCCGTCAGGGTGTTCACGGCGTTCACGGACAGGCCGCCGGAGACGTTGTCCAGCTCGGCGTCCGAGATCTCGGCGGTCTCGACCTGGGGGGTGGAGTTCATGATGGAACTTCCCTTCGTATGGGTGTTTCACAAGGGGGAGAGCGGCCCCCACTGGGGACAGTCGAAGGCCGCGACCGCGGGCGCCGGACGGCCCGTCACGGGAAGCCCGGAACGGCCTTGCGGTGCGATGGATGTAAGCACGGCAGCGGTCCGGGCTTCCAATCAAACCGGCCGCTCACCAGGCAGGTTGCGACCCTGTGGCACCCAACCGTGCAGACGGCGGCACGGCGCGCTGGCGACTTCTTCACATGGTCCACGGCATCGCCCCGTCCGGCCCCTTGCGCCCTCCCGCGCCGAACCCGGCACACCCGTCGCAAAGGCGTGACCCGGTCACCGCGCCCCGTGCCCGTTCCCGTTCCGGTGACCGCCTTGGGCACGGGCTGTGCAGATTCGCTGAAGCCAGGATTCCGCCCCCTGTCCACCACGGAACGTCCCCGCGCCGTCGCGGAGAGTGGCCCGCCGGGCCGGCCGGCCGGGGCCGGACCGCGGGAGGGATCCGGCCGGATCCGGACCGTCAACTGAACGTCCCCGCACGGGATTGAACGCCCCACCCGGCTCGTGCGTACCAACTGCCATCCAGGCGCCCCACCGCTGCCGAACGGCGGCCCGACTCCGGTCCCCCCAGGAGGTCGAGAAGTTTGAGTCACAAGCGAATTCCGAAGCGCAAGGCCGCGATAGCGGCGGGCAGCGTCGTGGCGCTCGGCGCTGCCGCGCTGCTGCTCCCGAACGCCAACGCCTCGCAGGACGGCGCGTCGGACGAGGCGGCAGCGGCGCCGAAGACACTGAAGGCGGCGGACGCCTCGGACCTCGCCTCGCAGCTCGCCGGGCTCCTCGGTGACAGCTTCGCCGGTTCCTACTACGACGGCGACAAGAAGCAGCTCGTCGTCAACGTCGTCCAGGGCGACGACAATCAGGTGATCGTGCAGGCCAAGCGGGCGGGCGCGGCCGTGCGCGAGGTCGACAACAGCATGGGCGAGCTGGAGGCCGGGGCCAAGACCCTGAAGTCCGAGGCCAGCATCCCCGGCACCTCGTGGGCGGTCGACCCGCGCACCAACAAGATCCTCGTCACCGCGGACAGCACCGTCACCGGCGACAAGTGGGACCGCCTGGAGTCCACCGTCGAGAGCCTCGGCTCCGACATGGCCACCATCAAGAAGTCCACCGGCACCTTCCGGACCTTCGTGTCCGGCGGCGACGCCATCTTCGCCGCCAACTCCCGCTGCTCCCTGGGCTTCAACGTCACCGCGAGCGACGGCACCCCGGCCTTCCTGACGGCCGGTCACTGCGCGCTCGGCGGCAACCAGTGGTCCGACCAGCAGGGCGGCGCGCCGATCGCCACCATCGACCAGGCCGTCTTCCCCGGCGAGGGCGACTTCGCGCTCGTCAAGTACGACGACCCGGCCACCCAGGCGCCGAGCGACGTCAACGTCGGCGGCCAGACGGTCCAGATCAACCAGGCCGCCGAGGCCACCGTCGGCCAGCAGGTGTTCCGGATGGGCAGCACCACCGGCCTCGCCGACGGCCAGGTGCTCGGCCTCAACGCCACCGTCAACTACCCCGAGGGCACGGTCACCGGACTCATCCAGACGAACGTGTGCGCCGAGCCCGGCGACAGCGGCGGCTCCATGTTCACCCGCGACGGACTGGCCATCGGCCTGACCTCCGGCGGCAGCGGCGACTGCACCAACGGCGGGGAGACCTTCTTCCAGCCGGTCACCACGGCCCTGGCCGCGGTCGGCGCCACCCTCGGCTCGGGCGGCGGCGCCCAGGCGGGCGGCGAGGACGCCGGTGCCGGTCAGCAGGCGGGCGGCGAGGACGCCGGTGCGGGCCAGCAGGCGGGCGGCGAGGACGCCGGTGCGGGCCAGCAGGCGGGCGGCGAGGACGCCGGGGCCGGCGCGCAGGGTGGCGACGGCCAGGCCGGTGCGGGCGACGGCGCGGGCCAGGGCGCGCGCGAGGAGGGTCTGACCGAAACCCACTGACGTGCCCCGGACGCGCACCCCTCGGCGCGTTCCGCGGCACCACACGTCCGGCCCCGCCCCCACGAGCGGGGCCGGACGCGCGCCCTGCCGGACATCCCTACGCCCCTGCTCACGACCGGATCAGCAGCAGGGCGATGTCATCGAGGCGGTGCTCGGCGGCCGCACGGGGCTGGACCAGTGCGTCGGCCAGCTCGTCCAGGGGCAGGTCGCCGAGCTCGGCCAGCCGGTGGCCCAGCGCGGCGAGGGCCTCCTCGAAGTCGGTGCCCGGCGACTCGACCAGACCGTCGGTGTAGAGGACCAGCAGCGAACCGGGGGAGAGGCCGACCTCGGTCGCCGGATACACCGCCCCGCCGTCGATGCCCAGCAGCGGCCCGCCGGCCAGGTCCAGCACCCGCACCCGGCCGTCCGGCCTGCGCAGCAGCGGCGGCGGATGCCCCGCGCGCGACATCACCGCCCGCCCGCGCACGGGATCGAGCCGCAGATACAGACAGCTCGCGAACAGGTCGGAGCCCAGGTCCAGCAGCAGCCGGTTGGTGCTGCGCATGACCTCCTCGGGCGCCTGCCCGACCGTGGTGTACGCCCGGACGGCGGTCCGCACCTGCCCCATCAGCCCGGCCGCCGTGACGTTGTGCCCCTGCACGTCGCCGATCACCGCTGCCGCCGCGTCGCCCGTCCCCACCAGGTCGTAGAAGTCGCCGCCGACCTCCATGCCCCGGGTGGCCGGCAGATACCGCGCGGCGGACTCCAGGCCCGGCACCGACGGCAGGGTGTGCGGCAGCAGCGCCTCCTGGAGCCCGTGCGCGAGCCGCTGCTTGGCGTCGAAGAGCAGCGCCCGGTCCAGGGCCTGGGCGATCAGCCCGGCGAGGCAGATCAGCACCGCCCGTTCCTCGGTCGCGAAACGGTGCGGTTCGGCGTAGGCGAGGACACAGGTGCCCACCGGGCGGCCCGAGGCGATCAGCGGCAGATAGGCCCACGACGCGAACGTCGACGGGTTCACGATCAGCACCGGATACAGCCGCTCCAGCTCCTCGCGGGACTCGAAGAAGGCGGGCACACCGGTGCGCAGCACCTGGCTGCCGGGCGTCGGCTCGGACAGCGGCATGCCGTCGAACCGCTCCACGACCGGCGGGTCCCGGTACCCGCGGTGCCCCAGCACGAGCAGGCGCCCCGCCCGGGACCCGAGCATCACCAGGCCCTGGCTGCCCACCGCCGGCGCGATCTCGTCCGCGACCAGCTGCACCACGTCCTGCACGCCCGCCGCCTCGGTCAGCGCACCGGCCAGACTCAGCACCTGCGAGATGTCCACCAGCCGGGCCGGGGCGTCACCCGGCGGCGGCGCGGGCCGGTTCGGCCTCCGTACCGCCCCCGCGCGGCTGATGCGGACACTGAGCCCGGTCGTACTCGGGTGCAGCCTGAACGACAGCCACTGGTGGGGCGGGCGCAGCGCCACGAACGACGTGGCGTGCTGGCTGAGCAGCGCGGCCCGGTAGCGGTCCTCGTGGACCGGGTCGTTCAGCCACGGCACGGACGCCCACAGCTGCGTGCCCACCAGCCGTTCGGCGGGCACGCCCAGCAAGTCGGCCGCGGCGGCGTTGGCGAAACCGACCCGCCCGTGCAGGTCGAGCGAGCACAGGCCGTACGGCAGCCGCGCCACCATCCGCACGGCCTCCACCGAGCCGAGCGTGCCGGACACCTGGCCCAGCAGCGGGGCGGTCGACAGGTCCGGTTCGGGCGGCAGCGGCAGACTCTGCTCGGCGGCCCGCTCCAGCCGCACCGCGAGCCGGTCGCAGGCGGCGGTCAGATGATCCCGCTCCCTGTCGGACAGCTCCGGCGGGTGCGCGCCGGGCCAGGTCACGTAGACCGCCCCGTACGCCCGGGTCCCGGTCGCGATCGGCAGCGCCGCCAGGGAGAAGGGGTACGGCAGCACCATGGCGATCCGGGGGTAGCGGCGCGCCATCTCCTCCTCGCCGCCGACCCACACCAGCCGCCGCTCGCGCACCGCCTCCGACACGGGCAGCGGAGCGCTCAGCCCGATCCGCTCCCAGGGCGCCGCGAAGGCGCGCGGCAGCCCCGCCGTCACGGCCATCTCCAGCACCGGCTGGTCCGGCGCCAGCAGGTACACCGCCCCGGAGTGCGCGTGCACCTCGTCCATCAGGGAGGCGAGGGTCAGCGACAGCATCGGCCGCCCGACGGGGCCCGGTGTCCCGGCAGGAGCCTGGACGCCGGGCGGGATCCCGGCCCCCGGTGCGCGTGCACCGCGCGGCAGCGGCCCGCCGGCCGCCGGCCGTGCCTGCTCCCCGGCCGGCCACACGGACGCCTGCCCCTCGGACACGCCGACCACCTCCCGACCCGGCCGCACCACGCTCCGCGCACCCAATCTCCCCCGAGCCACGCCGTCCCGCACGGCGAGCGGGCCGGCCCGCCCACGGTCGGGGTGCGCGACGGCCGCTGCCGTGGCCCCGGCTCGGGCTCCCGGGCCGCCCGGCGCTCGGGCCGCCGCCCCGCCGTCCGGCGCGGCGTGCAGCCGCCCGCGGCCGCGTCCGCCCTGCGGTCCGGGTGCGCCGCGACGGCCGTCCCGGGCTCGGGCCCGTGCGGCGTCCCGGTTCCGTCCCGCGCCCGCGCTCCGGCGACGTCCGGCGCGGTGTGCGGCCCGCGGTCGCGTCCGCCCTGCGGTCGGGGTGCGCGTGAGGGTCGTCTCGGGCTCGGGCCCGTGCGGCGTCCCGGTTCCGTCTCGCGCCTGCACTCCGGCGACGTCCGGCGCGGTGTGCGGCCCGCGGCTGCGTCCGCCCTGCGGTCGGGGTGCGCGTGAGGGTCGTCCCGGGCTCGGGGGCGTGGGGCGTCCCGGTTCTGGCCAGCGCCCGCGCTGTGGCGCCGTCCGGTGCGGCAGACAGCCGGCCCGCGGCCGCGTCCGTCCACGGCCGTGTCCGCCCTGCGGTCCGGACGCGCGCGACGGCCGCTGCCGTGGCGCCGCCCCGGCTCCCGGGCAGGGCATTCGGGCAGCGCCCGGCCCCCGCCCGAGTGCCCCGCCTTCCCGCCCCCCGTGTCCTCGCAGCGGCCGCCGCCCCCGGCACCCACCCGGTGCCGCGCCCCACGCCCGCTCCACCCGCCCCACCCGCTGCGCACGGCGCCCGTGCCGCCCCGTGTCCGCCCGCCCGGCCCTCCGCCCTTCCCGCGTCCCCTGCCCGAACGGGCCGCAGGGGCTGCGCAGGGCTGGTTTACGCGCTGTAATGGCGAACGTGGTCGGTGACGGCGCTGCGGAACGCAGCACGAGGACGCTGCGTGCGGAAAGTGCTCTCCGGACGATCGCGGCCGACCAGGAGTCCCCCGAACGCGTGCGCAGGACACTCGAACAGGCGCTCGTCTTCGCGGGGGCCGCGTTCGCCGCCCTGTACACGCCCGGCGCCGACGACGACGCGCTCTGCCTGGTCGAATCGGTGGGGGTGCCCAGGAACCTGTACGGCGTGCGGGACAGCTATCCGCTCGGCAGCCGCTTCCCCGCCGCCGAGGCGGTGCGTACCGGCCGGCCGGTGTGGCTCGGGCCGAAGGAGCTCGCCGAGCACGCGCACTCGCGCCGCGTCCCGGCGCGCGACTTCTTCCTGGCCGCACTGCCCGTGCGGGAGGGAGGCGGCTGCCTCCTCGCGGTGAGCGAACGCCCCGACGGCTTCGACCACGACGACCGGACCGGCCTGCGGCTGGTCGCCGACGCCATCGGGTCCCCGCCCCCCGCCGTGCCCGCGGACGGCGACGACCTGCCCCCGGGCGGCTTCAGCCTGGCCATGGACTCCGGCCGCGTCCGGGTGGGCGAGCACATCCTCGAACTGTTCGGCCTGGACCCCGACGAGTTCGACGGCCGGGTGGAGAGCCTGCTCGGCCTGACCGTGCCGGAGGACCTGCCGTCCCTGATGTCCGTGGTCGAGGCCGACCACATGTCGATCGGCGAGCGTGAGCTGGAGTTCCGCGTGCTCCAGCCCACCGGTCCGCCGAGGTGGCTGCGGCTGCGCGGCCGGCTCCTGCCCGGCGGCGAGGGCAGCCCCGCCCGCCTCGTGGGCTCCGTGGCGGACGCCTCCACCCTGCGCTCCGACCTCACCGACGTGGCACGCGTCCAGCGGCTCGCCGCCGCGCTGGCCACCGCGGTCACCGTCCGCGACGTGGGCAAGGCCGTGGTCGCCGCGCTGCGCCGCCCCCTGCGCGCCGACCGGATCGCGCTCGCCGAGCTGGAGAGCGACCGGCTCGTGGTCACCGTCCTCGACCCGCCCGAACCCGAGTCCTGGCCGGAGCTGTGGCGCGCCGAGTGGCGCAGCGAATGGCCCGATGCGCCGGTGCGGTCCATGCCCACCCTCGCCGCCGCCCTGCGGGAGGGCCGGGCCCGGATCTGGCCCGCGGGCAGCCCCCTGGAGGCCGCTCTCGCCGAGGTCGGGCCCGGCGGCCTGGCCATGCTGCCGCTGCCCGCCGGGAACCGCATGGCCGGGGCCTGCCTCATCGGCTGGGACACCCCGCACGAGTTCGGCACCGACGAACGCGCCCTGCTCACCGCCGCCGCCGGTCTCGCCGGGCAGGCCCTGATGCGGGCCCGCGCCTTTGACGCCGAACACGAACTCGTCGGCATGCTCCAGCGCCAGCTGCTGCCGCGCCGTCTCCCGCGGCTGCCCGGCGCCGTCGCCGTGGCCCGCTACCTGCCCAGCACGGCGGGGCTGGAACTCGGCGGCGACTGGTACGACGTCATCCCGCTGCCCGACCACCACGTGGCCCTCGTCATCGGCGACGTCCAGGGCCACAGCGCCGCCGCGGCCACCCTGATGGGCCAGATGCGGACCGCGCTGCGCGCCTACGCCGTGGAGGGGCATCCCCCGGACGTCGTGGTCTCCCACGCCAACCGGCTGCTCATGGACATGGAGACCGACCTCTTCGCCACGTGTTGCTATGTCGACATCGACATGGAGGAGGGCTCGGCCTGGTGCGTCCGCGCGGGGCACCTCCCCCCGGTCCTGCGGCAGCCGGACGGGCGCACCGAGATCGTGGAGGCCGAGGGCGGTCCGCCGCTGGGCGTGGTGAGCCGGGCCGACTTCCCGATGAGCCCGCTCCGGCTCCACCCCGGCACGCTGATCGCCCTGACCACCGACGGCCTGGTGGAGACCCCGGAGTCCGACATCGACGAGGGCATGCGGGAACTCGCCGCCCACCTGTCCGACGCCGACCCGGCGGAGCTCGGCGGCATCGCCGACACCCTCCTCGCCCGGGCCCCGCGCAGCGACGACATCGCCCTGCTGCTGGTGCGCTACGACGGGATGGCGCTGCGTCCGCTCCGCGAGACCTGGACGGTGTGGCGGGTCCCGCAGGCCGTCGGGCACGCCCGCCGCTTCACCCGGCGCACCCTGCGGTCCTGGGGCGTGACCGCCGCCCTCGACGCCGTCCTGCTGGCCGTGTCCGAACTGGTCACCAACGCCCTCGTGCACACCGAGGGCCAGGTGCGCCTGGACCTCACCCTCGTCCACAACCGGCTGCGCCTCGCCGTCGCCGACTCCTCGCCCCGCAGCCCGGTCAAGCCCACCAGCATCGGCTGGGAGGCCACGGGCGGCCGGGGCATCCTCCTGGTGGAGGCCGTGTCCGACTCCTGGGGGACGCTCCCGGTCAGCGGGGGCAAGCAGGTGTGGGCGGAGTTCGCCCTGGAGCAGGGAGCAGCCGGGACCGGGCACGAGTGAGCACCCGGCGCCGGAGCGAGTGAGCCCCCGGGGCCGGAGCGAGTGGGCCCCCGGGGCCGGAGCGAGTGGGCAGCCCGGCCCGGATCGGGCGAGGCCGGGATCCGGGCCGGAAGAGGCCGGGATCCGGAGCGGGGGAGGCCGGGGCCGCCGCCGCGCGCCGCGGTCACGCACCGGTGACCGACCGGCCGCACCGGGTACCCGGGCCCGGCGCATGCGACGCGTGCGCAGCCGAGTCCAGGGACCAGCCCAGGGAGGACCCCGCCATGGCCCAGTACGTCCGCGACATCATGACCTCCGTCCCGGTGACCGTGGGACCGCACACCTCGGTCGCCGAGGTGGCCCGCGTCATGCGGGACCGCGACCTCGGGTCCGTCCTGGTGACGGACGGCGACCGGCTGCGCGGCGTGGTCACCGACCGCGACCTCGTGGTGCGCGCGCTCGCCCGCGGCACCGACCCCGAGCAGACCACCGTGGCCGGGGCGTGCACGGACGACCCGGTGACCGTCGGCCCGGACGACGAATTGGACCGCGCCGTACACCTGATGCGCGAACACGCGGTGCGCCGGGTGCCGGTCGTCGACGGCGCGCACCTCGTCGGGGTCATCTCTTTGGGTGACGTCGCGATGGAGCGTGACCCGGATTCCGCGCTCGGCGGGATCAGTGCCGCGCGCCCCGGGACGTGACCACCGGCCCGGACGGATGTACGGATGTACGGATCGGGAACTGCCCGCACACAGCGCCGTGTTGCCCACGAGGGACGGCCGAGCGGGGGCTCCCCGGGGCCCGTGACGCAGCCGCCGGGTTTGCCCGCCGGACGGCCGGGGACCCGGGGCCCCAGCGGATTCCAGAAGGAAGATGATGCGTCGTGACCACGCAGATCCAGGAGACAGAGCGTTCGACCCGGTCGGAGACCGGGTGGGCGAGGGCCCGGCGACTGAGGAGCGAGCCGCCGCTGCGGACCTGCCTGCCGGCCGTGGCCGACCGCGCCGAGTCCGCCACGCCGGGGAGGGGCGCCGAGACGAACATCGTGCGGGGCGAGGACTGACGGTCCGCCGCCGGGACGAAGCGGGACCTGAGGGGCTTGACCGGAACTCTCGCCGAAAGTCGTCATGAACGAGCACAACACATGACGCCCATGAGGCCTCGAGACCACTATGGTGAGTCGAATGAAGGCTCTCGTGCTGTCCGGCGGTGCCGGAACCCGGCTGAGGCCGATCACCCACACCTCGGCCAAGCAATTGGTGCCCGTCGCCAACAAACCCGTGCTGTTCTACGGGCTGGAGTCCCTCGCGGACGCCGGTATCACGGACGTCGGGATGATCGTCGGTGACACGGCCGCGGAGATCGAGGAAGCGGTCGGCGACGGATCGGCGTTCGGTCTCAAGGTCACCTACATCCCCCAGGAACAGCCCCTAGGGCTGGCCCACGCCGTGCTGATCGCCCGTGACTGGCTCGGCGACGACGACTTCGTGATGTACCTCGGCGACAACTTCATCGTCGGCGGCATCACCGGTCTCGTCGACGAGTTCCGCCGTCACCGGCCCGACGCGCAGATCCTGCTCACCCGCGTCGCCGACCCCCGCTCCTTCGGCGTGGCCGAACTCGACGCCTCCGGGCAGGTGATCGGCCTGGAGGAGAAGCCCGACGACCCCAAGAGCGACCTCGCCCTGGTGGGTGTCTACCTCTTCACCCCCGCGATCCACGACGCGGTGCGCGCCATCCGCCCCTCCTGGCGGGGCGAACTCGAAATCACCCACGCCATCCAGCATTTGATCGACGCCCGTGCCGACGTGCGCTGTACCGTCATCCACGGCTACTGGAAGGACACCGGAAACGTCGTCGACATGCTGGAGGTCAACCGCTCGGTCCTGGAAGGGCTCGACCGCCGCATCGACGGCGACATCGACGACGACTCGGAGGCCATCGGCCGGGTGGTCGTGGAGGAAGGGGCGCGGATCGTCAGCTCACGCATCGTCGGGCCCGCCGTGATCGCCGCCGGTACGGTCGTCACACATTCCTACATCGGTCCCTTCACCTCCGTCGCCGAGAACTGCCGGATCACCGACAGCGAGGTCGAGTTCTCCATCGTGCTGCGGGACTCCTCCATCGACGGCGTGAGCCGCATCGAGGCCTCGCTGATCGGCCGGCACGTCGAGGTGACCCCGGCACCCAGCGTCCCCAGCGCCCACCGACTCGTCCTCGGAGACCACAGCAAGGTGCAGATCCACACATGAACCTCCTCGTCACCGGCGCCGCCGGCTTCATCGGCTCCCGCTACGTCCGCTCCCTGCTCGCGGCCGACGCCCCCGACGCGTCGCGGATCACCGTGCTGGACGCCCTCACCTACGCCGGCACCCTCGACAACCTCGAACTCGACCACCCGCGCCTGGAGTTCGTGCAGGGCGACATCCGGGACGCCGAACTGGTCGGCAAGCTGACCGCCGAGGCCGACCACGTGGTCCACTTCGCCGCCGAGTCCCACGTCGACCGCTCCATCCTCACCGCCTCCGACTTCGTCCTCACCAACGTCGTCGGCACCCAGGTCCTGCTCGACGCCGCCCTGCGCCACGGCGTCGGCACCTTCGTGCACGTGTCCACCGACGAGGTCTACGGCTCGATCGCCTCCGGCTCGGCCACCGAGGAGTACCCGCTGGAGCCCAGCTCCCCGTACTCCGCCTCCAAGGCCTCCTCCGACCTGCTCGCCCTCGCCTACCACCGCACCCACGGCCTGGACGTGCGCGTCACCCGCTGCTCCAACAACTACGGGCCGCACCAGTTCCCCGAGAAGGTCATCCCGCTCTTCGTCACCAACCTCCTCGACGGGAAGAAGGTCCCTCTCTACGGCGAGGGCCTCAACGTCCGCGACTGGCTGTACGTCGACGACCACTGCGCCGGTGTGGAACTCGTCCGCACCCAGGGCCGGCCCGGCGAGGTGTACAACATCGGCGGCGGCACCGAACTCACCAACAAGGAACTCACCGGCCTCCTCCTCGACGCCTGCGGCGCCGGCTGGGACAGCGTCGAGTACGTCGAGGACCGTAAGGGCCACGACCTGCGCTACTCCGTCGACTGGAGCAAGGCCCGCGACGAACTCGGCTACCGGCCCCGCCACGACTTCACCACCGGCCTCGCCGAGACCGTCGCCTGGTACCGGGACAACCGCGCCTGGTGGGAACCGCTGAAGCAGCGCGTCACCGGAGGCCGGCCGTGAACTGGCTGGTCACCGGCGCCGGCGGGATGCTCGGCCGGGACGTCGTCGACGCCCTCACCCGGCGCGGCGAGCAGGTCACCGGCCTCGACCGGGCCGCCCTCGACATCACCTCCGCCGACGCCGTCGACCGGGCCCTGGCCGCCCACCGTCCCTCCCTCGTCGTCAACTGCGCCGCCTACACCGCCGTCGACGCCGCCGAGACCGACGAGGCCGCCGCCACCCGCGTCAACGGCGACGGCCCGCGGCAGCTCGCCCGCGCCTGCGCCGCCCACGGCGCCCGCCTGATCCACGTCTCCACCGACTACGTCTTCTCCGGCGACGCCCGCACCACCCCCTACCCCGAGGACCACCCCACCGGCCCGCGCACCGCCTACGGCCGCTCCAAACTGGCCGGCGAACAGGCCGTGCTGGAGGAACTCCCCGACGCGAGCGCCGTGGTGCGCACCGCCTGGCTGTACGGGGTCCACGGCAAGAACTTCGTGCGGACGATGATCGGTCTCGAGGCCGGCCGCCCCACCGTCGACGTCGTCGACGACCAGCGGGGACAGCCCACCTGGAGCGCGGACGTCGCCGAACGCATCGCCGACCTCGGCCCCCGCGTCGGCGACGGCACGCACGGCGTCTTCCACGCCACCAACTCCGGCGAGGCCACCTGGTACGAGCTGGCCCGGGAGGTGTTCCGGCTCATCGGAGCCGACCCCGCACGGGTCCGGCCCACCACCGGCGCGGCCTTCCCCCGGCCCGCACCGCGCCCCGCCTACAGCGCCCTCGCACACGGCCGCTGGCAGGACATCGGCCTGCCGGAGCCCCGCGACTGGCGCTCCGCCCTGCACGAAGCACTGCCCCGCATCCGCAAGGAGAGTCCCCTTCGTGAAACGCCATGAGTTCCTGCGGGAACTGCACAAGGTCAGCGCCAACCGCAACTACCTGGAGATCGGCGTCAACGACGGGCGCAGCCTGCGCCTGTCCCGCGTCCCCAGCATCGCCATCGACCCCGCCTTCAAGGTCGTCTCGGAGATCAAGTGCGACGTCCACCTGGTGAAGGCCACCAGTGACGACTTCTTCGCCCGCGACAACCCCCTGGCCCACCTCAAGGGCGGCCGTCACCCGCTGCGCAACCTGCGCCGCGGCCGCAGCCCCCTCGGGCACTGGCGCCGCACCACGCTCGACCTGTCCTTCATCGACGGCATGCACCTGTTCGAGTACGCGCTGCGCGACTTCATGAACGTCGAGAAGCACTCCGACTGGTCCAGCGTGATCGTCTTCGACGACATGCTGCCGCGCAGCGTGGACGAGGCGGCCCGGGACCGGCACACCGGCGCCTGGACCGGCGACGTCTACAAGATCACCGAGGTGCTGGCGCGGCACCGCCCCGACCTGATGACGATCCTCGTCGACACCCAGCCCACCGGACAGCTCGTCGTCTTCGGCGCCGACCCCGGCAACACGGTGCTGCACGACAAGTACGACGAGCTCATGGCCGAGTACAAGGTGCCCGACCCGCAGAAGGTCCCGGAGGCCATCCTGGAGCGGGCCGGCGCGGTGCCGCCCGAGGCGCTGCTCGAGGCCGGGTTCTGGCGTGCGCTCGTCCAGGCCCGCAACCGGGGCCTGTCGCGGCGCATGGGCTGGGAGCCCCTGCGCCGCGCCCTGGAACAGGTCGGCGTCAGCCGCTGAGCCCCCTGCCGCGCAGCTCCTCGGAGCGTGCGCGGCAGGCCGCGTAGGACGGCAGCAGGCCGAGGCGCTCCGCCTCGGCCAGCGTCGGCGCCTGCCCGTCCTTCGCGGACAGCACCGGGTCGATGCCCTCCGGCCAGGCGATGCCGAGGGCCGGGTCCAGCGGGTGCACCCCGTGCTCCCGCCCGGGCGCGTAGCCCGTCGAGCACAGGTACACCACGGTCGCGTCGTCGGTCAGCGCCATGAAGGCGTGCCCCAGCCCCTCGCCGAGGAACACCGCGTGCCGCGTGTCGTCGTCGAGCCGTACGGCCTCCCAGCGCCCGTAGCCGGGGGAGCCGACCCGCAGGTCGACCACCACGTCCAGGACCGCGCCCCGCACACAGGTCACGTACTTGGCCTGGCCGGGCGGCACGTCCGAGAAGTGCACCCCGCGCACCACGCCCCGCCGCGAGACGGAGCAGTTGGCCTGCGCGAGGGTCAGGTCGTAGCCGGTCGCCTCACGGAACTCCTCGCCCCGGTACCACTCGTGGAAGCTGCCCCGCTCGTCGGGGAACACCTTGGGTTCCAGCACCCAGGCGCCCTCGATGTCCAGCGCGCGCACTCCGTCACCGCCTTCCCTTGATCATCGGTGCCACTCGCCCGCGGACGGAGCCGAGCACCCGCCGGGCCCGTCCCGCAAGTCTCCGTGCCGCGCCGGGGCGCGGAACCGGCACCACCAGCGTCCTGCCGCCGCGGGCGCGCAGGGCGAACGGCAGAGGTGTGAAGCGTGGTGCGCCGGAGTCAGGGGCCGGGGACAGGGCGACCCGCCACGTGCCGCGCGGCAGCCCGGCCGGCAGGGTCGACTCCAGCCAGGAACCCGTGTCGCCGGGGGCGGCGTTCAGCGTCCCCGCCGCGTGCAGCGTCCGCCCCGACGCGGTGAACCGGAGCCGGACCGGCGTGCCGTGCCGGGCGTGCAGCGGCAGCCGGGCCCGCAGCCGGGCTCCGGAGAAGGACACGTCCGGCCGCCGCACGCGGTCCAGGCCGAGGCGGCGGCCCTTCACGCCCGCGTTCAGCGCGAGGTGGCCCTGCGGCTCCGTCCAGTACGGCAGCACCGCGCGGCCGCCGTCGGTGACGCCCGCGTCGGGCTCCGGGCGGGTGGCGCGGGGGGCGGGGCCCAGGCGGCACTCCTTGGTCCAGCCGCCCAGTCTGACCCGGGCCACGGCGTCCCAGAGGCCGTCGCGGGGCAGGGCGCCGGGGTCGACGGCCGCGCTCGCCCGGAGCACCAGCCGGACCCGCTCGCCGTCGTCGGCGGGGACCGTCTCCCGGGTGAACTCGACGGGCTGGAAGTACTGGGCCGAGGTGGACCGCTCCCGCAGCAGCAGGTCCGCGGTGGCCTGCCCGGCGCGGGCCGCGGTTTCCGCCGTCACCCAGGCCGTCGCCTCCTCCACGTTCTTCGGCGTGTCGGTGAGCGGTGTGCGGGCGGCGTCGGCCGGGAACGTCATGGGCCGCCCGCCCGAGGTGTACTCGGCGGTGAAGCCGACGTGCAGCGCGCCGTCCCGCCACTCGACCGCGGTGGGCGTCGCGACCGGGGCCACCCCGGCCTCCCACTCGGCGAAGGCCACCATGTCGTCGTACCGGTCGGCCGCGGTGAACGCGGCCACGACCTGCTGCGTCGGCTGCAGTCCGGCCGAGACCCCGGGGCCGAACCGCTCGACGACCACCTTGTGGATCTCCGCGAACAGCTCCCGGCGGTAGTCGTCGGGCAGTGCCAGCACGCGCCGGGCGCGCAGCCGCTCCACCATCTCCACCCGCAGCCAGCGGCGGAACAGCCGGTCCCGGAGGGGCCCCGGCTCGGTGTACCGCTCCACGACGTCCAGCGCCTCACGGAGGTTCTTGAAGTAGCCCACCGGGTCGAAGCGCTGGAAACCGGCGTTGGAGGCGTCGTCCCGGCGGATGTGGTAGTAGCACACGTAGTCACTGAGCACCGACACGTTGTCCGCGCGGAGGTACGCCTCGGTGACGAAGACGTGGTCCTCCAGCCGCCGCCGCCCCTCCGGGAAGCGCAGACCGGTCCGGTCGAGGAACTCCCGGCGGAACATCTTGTGCGGCGTGAGGCTGTCGATCAGCGGGGCGTTCTCGACGGTGGCCCGGGGGTGGTTGCGGCGGAACAGCTCCACCGGCACCCCGCGGTTCTTGCCGGCCATCTTGCCGACGACGACGTCCGCGCCGTGGGCGACGCCGTACGCATACATCCGCTCCAGGGCCTCGTCGCCCAGGTAGTCGTCGTTGTCGACGAACATCACGAACTCGCCGCGCGCGGCGGCGATGCCGACGTTGCGCGGCTTGCCCGACCAGCCGGAGTTCTCCTGGTGGATCACCCGCATCCGCGGGTCCTCGGCGGCCAGCCGGTCGAGGCGGTCCGGTGTCCCGTCCGTGGATCCGTCGTCGACGAAGATCGCCTCGTACTCGTCGTGCGGCAGTGACTGCCGCTGGAGCGAGGAGATGCAGTCCTCGATGTAGTTTCCCGGGTTGTACACGGGAACGATGACGCTGACCTTGACCGGCATCGCGATGTGGGGCCCTTCGGGTGAGGTGCCGTCGAACGGGCGGACGTGGGGTGCGCTGCCCGGCCGCAGCCGTGTGGACACCGCCCTCCCATCCTCCCACCGCCGCCCGCCGGGCCCCGCGATCGACACCGGCGCGTCCCCGCCGACCGGCCTGCACGGCAGGCGACTTGGGGCCGCGCCACGGCGTGCGGTGACCCGTCGCGACGTGTGGTGCGGATAGGTTGCCTCCCGTGCGACTGCTGCTGATGTCCGACACCCATGTGCCCAGACGTGCGAAGGCGCTGCCTGCCCGACTGCTCGGTGAACTGCCGCGTGCCGACCTCGTCGTGCACGCCGGGGACTGGGTCGACGAGGCCACGCTCGACGTGCTGGAAGACCGCAGCCGCCGGCTCCTCGCCGTCTACGGCAACAACGACGGCCCCGGTCTGCGGACACGGCTGCCGGAGGTGGCGTACGCCGATCTGGAGGGCCTGCGCCTCGGAGTCGTCCACGAGACCGGACCCGCCCAGGGGCGGGAGAGCCGCTGCGCCGCCCGGTTCCCCGACCTCGACGTGCTGGTGTTCGGGCACAGCCACATCCCGTGGGACACCACGGCCGCCACGGGACTGCGTCTGCTCAATCCGGGCTCACCGACGGACCGTCGCCGACAGCCGCACTGCACCTACATGACCGCCACGGTCACCGCAGGTGCGTTGGAGTCGGTGGAACTCCACCGGCTGCCACCCCGGCGCTGAGGGCCCGGCCGACGGGCCGGGCCGCTTCGTGTCGGTGGAAGCGGCCCGGGCGCTGCGAGTAGTTGCGCTCTCACGGACCTCCTTCCGACGCTCGGAGGTGATACCGGGGCGACTACCCCTCCCCGGCCCACTCACACACCTTTTTTCTCAGCCGCCCGACGGACCGGTCCAGCCGGCCGGGACCGTGCCGAGACGGACCCGCTGCGGGTGGTCGCCGACGGGCACCGAGACGGTCTTCTCACCGGTGGCGAAGTCGACGGCCGTGACCCGGTCGGCACCGCTCTCGGACACCACGCAGGACTGCCCGTCGCCGCTGACGGTCGCCCAGTACGGCTTGGACACAGGGACGAGGGGGCCCTCTTGCAGGGTGGCGCGGTCGACGACCGTGGCGTAGTCGTCCATGGTGCCCGCCACGCACAGCTTGCTGCCGTCGGGCTTCATGGTGATGCCGTGGTGACGGGAGTCGTTGACCCAGGTGGTGCGGTCGGTGCTGGTGGCCGGGTTCTTCGGCAGGGTCTTGGTGCGGGTGACGCGGTCGGTGGCGACGTCGTACTCGAAGAAGCCGTGGAAGAACGACACCTGGAAGTACAGCGTGGACTCGTCGGGGGAGAAGACGGCCGGGCGGACGGCGTCGGAGTGCTCCTTCAGCCCGGCGGCGTCGAGCCGGTCCCGCATGTCGACCACCCTCACCTGCTCGAAGGTGGTGGCGTCGGCGACGGTGATCCGGCGGTCGCCCTTCGTCCAGTCCAGCCAGGGGGCGTCGAGCGCGGTGTTCACCTCGCCGATGGACATGTTCCAGATGTACCGGCCGTCGGAGCTGAAGATGTTCTCGTGCGGCTTGTCGCCCGTCCGGAAGGAACCGACCTGCCGGCCGGTGGTGATGTCCAGCACGTGCACCGTGTTGGACGTGGAGGCGGAGACCGCGACCCGGGTGCCGTCGGGGGAGACGGCCATGTGGTCGGAGCGGTAACCCGACACCGGGAAGCGCCAGTTGATCCGGCCGGTGGCGAGGTCCAGGGAGACGACGTCGGCGAAGCTGGGCCGGGAGACCACCACCGAGCGGCCGTCCGGGGTGGAGTACATGTCGTCGACCAGCTGGTCGTGTCCCTCGCCGACGCCGTTGCGGATGGCCATGAAGTAGATCCAGCGGATCGGGTCGGCGTTGATCTGCGCCATGCGCTCCTTGCGGTCGGGGACGACGTCGATCCGCCCGATCTTCGCGAAGTCGCCGCCGGAGGCGATGACATCGGCGGTGCCGTCCCAGTTGTTGCCGACGAACAGCACCTCCCGCGCTGCCGACGAGCCGCCGGGGCCGCCCTCGGCTGCGGTGGCGGTGGTCGCGGGCAGGACGGCGGTGAGGGTCAGGGCGAGGGCGGCGGCGACGGAGCACAGGTGCCTGGTTCTGCGGACCGGCATGACGGATCCCTCCGGGAAGGGGACGGGGGCGGGCGGACGGCGCTCAGGAAGGTGACGCGAGCATGCCAACAAGAAGGCTGGAGATCTGAACAGCGATGCTTTCAGAATCAACTTACTGAAAAGTAGGGACGGGGGGCCTTCTCCACAAGACCGCGTACACGACAAACTTGGAGATCGCAGGAGGAGGGGAGGGCCGGTGCCGGACGGAACCAGGACGCGGAGCGGGCGCTACGCCGGCAAGTCCGCCGAGGAACGCAGGGCGGAACGCCGCCGCAGGTTCCTCGACGCCGCGCTCCAGCTGTTCGGTGCCGGCCCCGGCTACCGCGCCACCACGGTCGCCGCCCTCAGCGAGGCCGCGGGCCTGTCCACCCGGCAGTTCTACGAGGAGTTCCGCACCCTGGAGGACGTGCTGGCCGCGCTCCACCTGGCGGTCAACGACCGGACCGAGGAAGCGGTGCTGGCCGCCGCGGCCGCCGCCACCGGGCTGCCGCTCCCGGAGCGCGCCACCGCGATCTTCCACGCCTACGCCGCCCACGTCACCGGTGACCCCCGCCGGATCCGCATCACCTTCGTCGAGATCGTCGGCGTCAGCCCGCGCCTGGAACGCCAGCGCCTCGCCCGCCGCGCCCGCTGGATCGACCTCATCCGCGCCGAGGCCGACGCCGCCGCGGCCCGCGGGGAGGCCGCCCCGCGCGACTACCGCCTGCCCGCCACGGCGTTCATCGGCAGCGTCAACGGCCTGCTCCACGACTGGAGTGCGGGCTGGGTCGACGCCACCCGCGAGGAGGTGGTGGACGAACTCGTCCGTCAGCTCCTGGCCGTCCTGCGCCCCGCGGGCTGGGCGGCCCCGGCGGCCTGATCACCCGGCCCACGGCGGGACGCGGCCCGCACCTCCCGGCGCCGCCGCCCGCCGCGGGACCGCACGCCCTACTCGTCCCAGGCCTGGATCAGTGTCTGCTCGGTGATCCTGCCGTCCCGCAGCGACAGCATCGACTCCGAGAGCACCCGCACCCCGTCCGCGTAGCGGCAGCTCTCGCTGTAGGCGGCGTGATCGCCCTGGACCACGCACTGCTCCAGCTTGTGCGTCATGTCCCGGCTGTAGACGTCGTCGAGCATCGCCGCGATCTCGTCCCGGCCGCGCAGCACCTTCGGGTGGCTGGGCTGTGCGGTGTGGTCGACGATGCGCAGTTCGGCGTCGTCCGCGTAGAGCGACAGCAGAACTTCCGCGTTGTCCGCCTCGATGCCCCGGCGCAGGGTGTCGTTGTCGAAGGTGGGTCCTGCCGAGGTAGTCATGATGACCTCCTTGAGGAGCCGCGGCCCGGCCCGGTGCGGGCCACGAGACGCCTCTCCTACGAGACTCCTCCGCATCGGCGGCCACGGCAAGCGCGCTCCGCGCGCTCCGCCCGACGGGTGAGCCGGGGTGCCCGCCCCGTGACCCGGACGGGTCCGCGGGCGTTGCTGAGAGCATGATCTCCACACGACGTCTCGTCGCCGCCGTCGGGCTCGCCGCCTCGGTCACCGGCCTCGCCGCGCCGATGGCGAGCGCCGCCGGCCTCCCGGCGGCCGGCCCGCTCAACCCGGTCAGCACCCTCGACTCGCTGGTGGTCAGCGACATCCCCGTCGAGCACAAGGACGACATGCTGCTGCCCTCCTCGCAGCTGACCGGCCTCAACCGGCTCAACGACCTGAACCAGCTGAACCAGCTCACCGGCCTGGCCGCCCCGGTCTTCGGCGCGATCCCCGCCGTCCAGACCTGACGCGCCGCGTCCCCGCCGCGCGAGAGGCCGTCCCTGAAGGGGCGGCCCCCGCGTCCGTCCGCACCGGGGGCCGCCCCTCCGTCAGTCGGCCGTTGCCAGGAACTGCGTCGCCGCGAGCTCCGCGTACAGCGGATCCCCGGTCACCAGCTCGCGGTGCGTGCCGACGGCGCGGACCCGGCCGGCGTCCATCACCACGATCCGGTCGGCCGCCGTCACCGTCGACAGGCGGTGCGCCACCACCAGCACCGTCGTCGACCGCGCCACGTCGGCGACGGTGTCGCGCAGCGCCGCCTCGTTCACCGCGTCGAGCTGCGAGGTCGCCTCGTCGAGCAGCAGCAGCCGCGGGCGGCGCAGCAGGGCGCGGGCGATGGCGACCCGCTGCCGCTCACCGCCGGACAGCTTGGTGCCGCGATGCCCGACCAACGTGTCCAGACCGTCGGGCAGCCGGTCCACCAGACCGTCCAGCCGGGTCGTCTTCAGCACCCGCGCGAGCGTGGCGTCGTCCGCCTCCGGGTTGCCCAGCAGCAGGTTGTCCCGCAGCGAGCCCGACAGCACCGGCGCGTCCTGCTCCACGTAACCGATGGACGCCCGCAACCGGGGCAGCTCCCAGTCGGCCAGGTCCCGCCCGTCCAGCGTGATCGTGCCGGAGTGCGGCTCGTAGAACCGCTCGATCAGCGAGAACACGGTCGTCTTGCCCGCGCCGGACGGTCCGACGAACGCCGTCATGCCCTGTGCGGGCACCGTGAACGTCACCCCGTGGTGGACGAACGGCAGGTCGTCGGCGTAGCGGAAGCGGACGTCGGAGAAGGCGAGCGCGGCGGGCGCGGTGCCCGGCTCGGGCAACGGGGCCGGGCGGGCCGCCGGTTCGGCGGGCAGCCGCAGCGCCTCCTGGATACGGGACAGGGCCGCACTGCCCGTCTGGTACTGGGTGACGGCGCCGACGAGCTGGGAGATGGGCGCCATCAGGTAGAACACGAACAGCAGGAACGCCACCAGGGTGCCGATGTCGATGGCGCCCGTCGCGACCCGCGCACCGCCCACCGCGAGCACCGTGATGAAGGCGACCTGCATCGACAGTCCCGCCGTGTTGCCCGCCGCCGCCGACCACTTGGCCGCCCGCACGCTCTGCCGCCACGACTCCTGCGCGGCCTCGTGCAGCGCCCGCTCCTCCCGCGGCTCCGCACCCGACGCCTTCACCGTGCGCAGCGCGCCCAGCACCCGCTCCAGCGACGCGCCCATCACCCCGACCGCGTCCTGCGCCTGCCGGCTGGCCCGGCTGATGCGCGGCACGATCACCCCGAGGACCGTGCCGGCGCCCGCGATCACCGCCAGGGTCACCGCCAGCAGGACCGGGTCCACGAAGCCCATCAGCACCACGGTCGCGACCAGGGTGAGCCCACCGGTGCCGACACCGACCAGAGAATCGGTGGTGACCTCGCGCAGCAGCGTGGTGTCGGAGGTGATCCGCGCCATCAGGTCGCCGGGCTCGCTGCGGTCGACGGCCGGGACGCGCAGCCGCAGCAGGTACGACGACAGCGAACGCCGCGCCCCGAGGACCACCGACTCCGCGGTGCGCCGCAGCACGTACGAACCCACTGCGCCCAGCACCGCGTTGGCGACGACGAGCGCCGACATCAGCAGCACCGCCCCGGTGATGGCCCGGTCGTCCGCCAGATCACCGATCAGGTCACGGGCCACCAGCGGCAGCATCAGGCCCGTCGCCCCGGTCATCAGCGACAGCACGGCACCGCCCAGCAGGGCCCACCGGTGCGGTCGCACGTATTCCAGCAGCAGCCGCCGGGCAGGCGGGCCGCTCTCCGTCTCGGTCAGGCTCACGGTGTCCCTTCGGCGCGTCGGCTCGGCCCACAGGCTACGTCGGCGCCCGGTCCCGGGGCCCGCGGATTTCCCGGCGGCCGGGGCCGCCACCTGCCCGGCACGGCCTGTCACCGGCGGTTTCGTCGTAGGGTCGGAGGAGCACGTGACCGCAGCGGACGAAGGAGTCAGCATGGCGCAGGAAGTGCGCGGCGTGATCGCACCGGGCAAGGACGAGCCGGTACGCGTCGAGACGATCGTCGTACCCGACCCGGGGCCGGGCGAGGCGGTCGTCAAGATCCAGGCCTGCGGTGTGTGCCACACCGACCTGCACTACAAGCAGGGCGGCATCAATGACGACTTCCCGTTCCTGCTCGGCCACGAGGCGGCCGGCGTGGTGGAGTCGGTGGGCGACGGCGTCACCGACGTCGCCCCCGGTGACTTCGTCGTCCTCAACTGGCGTGCGGTGTGCGGCGCGTGCCGGGCCTGTCTGCGCGGACGCCCCTGGTACTGCTTCGACACGCACAACGCGCGGCAGAAGATGACCCTGACCGACGGCACCGAACTCTCCCCGGCCCTGGGCATCGGCGCCTTCGCCGAGAAGACGCTGGTCGCCGCCGGGCAGTGCACCAAGGTCGACCCGGCCGTCTCCCCCGCCGTCGCCGGGCTGCTGGGCTGCGGGGTGATGGCCGGCATCGGTGCCGCCATCAACACCGGCGAGGTCGGCCGCGGCGACTCCGTCGCCGTCATCGGCTGCGGCGGCGTCGGCGACGCGGCGATCGCGGGTTCCCGGCTGGCGGGCGCCGCGAAGATCATCGCCGTCGACATCGACGACCGGAAGCTGGAGACCGCCCGCTCCATGGGCGCCACGCACACCGTCAACTCCCGGCAGACCGACCCCGTGGAGGCGATCCGGGAGCTCACCGGCGGCTTCGGGGCCGACGTCGTCATCGAGGCCGTCGGCCGCCCCGAGACCTACCGGCAGGCGTTCTACGCCCGTGACCTGGCCGGCACGGTGGTGCTGGTGGGCGTGCCCACCCCCGACATGAAGCTGGAACTGCCGCTGCTGGACGTGTTCGGCCGCGGCGGCGCACTGAAGTCCTCGTGGTACGGCGACTGCCTGCCGTCCCGGGACTTCCCGATGCTCGTCGACCTGCATCTGCAGGGGCGGCTGGATCTGGAGGCATTCGTGACCGAGACGATCGGACTGGACGACGTGGAAAAGGCGTTCGAGCGGATGCACCGCGGCGACGTGCTGCGTTCGGTGGTGGTGCTGTGATGACCGCCCGCATCGAACGACTCGTCACCTCCGGCCGGTTCAGCCTCGACGGCGGCACCTGGGACGTGGACAACAACGTGTGGATCGTCGGCGACGACCACGAGGTGATCGTCATCGACGCCGCCCACGACGCCGACGCCATCGCCGAGGCCGTCGGCGACCGCCGGCTCACCGCGATCGTGTGCACTCACGCCCACAACGACCACGTCAACGCCGCGCCCGCGCTCGCCGAGCGCACCGGCGCCGCCATCTGGCTGCACCGCGACGACCTGCCGCTGTGGAAGCAGACGCACCCGGACCGCGACCCCGACCACTGGCTGGTCGACGGCCAGGTGATCGAGGCGGCGGGCTGCGACCTCACGGTGCTGCACACCCCCGGGCACGCGCCGGGCGCGGTCTGCCTCTACGACCAGGGCCTGGGCACCGTCTTCACCGGGGACACCCTGTTCCAGGGCGGGCCCGGCGCCACCGGCCGCTCGTACTCCCACTTCCCGACGATCATCGACTCGATCCGGGACCGGCTGCTCACCCTCCCGCCCGAGACCGAGGTCCGCACCGGCCACGGCGACAGCACCACCATCGGCGCGGAGGCCCCGCACCTGGAGGAGTGGATCGCCCGCGGCCACTGAGCCGCGGGCGGCCGCCGCCCGGCCGACCGGTGCGTCCGGCCGGGCGACTCCCCCGTAAAAGGCGACAGAAGATGTCCGGCTTACCCGCCACCCTGTGACGGGACAGCACAGCGCGGTGACAGGAGGCCGGACATGTCGGAGCAGCTCAAGGGCAGGGTCGCACTGGTGGCCGGGGCGACCCGGGGCGCCGGACGCGGCATCGCCGTGGAACTGGGCGCCGCCGGCGCGACCGTCTACGTGACCGGCCGCACCACCCGCGCCCGCCGCTCCGAGTACGACCGTCCCGAGACCATCGAGGACACCGCCGACCTGGTCACCGAGGCCGGCGGCACCGGCATCGCGGTGCCCACCGACCACCTCGACCCCGCCCAGGTGCGCGCGCTGGTCGACCGCATCGACGACGAACAGGGCCGGCTCGACGTCCTCGTCAACGACATCTGGGGCGGAGAGAACCTGTTCGGATGGGACGTGCCGGTCTGGGAGCACGACCTCGACAAGGGGCTGCGGCTGCTCCGGCTCGCCGTCGACACCCACGCCGTCACCAGCCACCACGCTCTGCCCCTGCTGCTGCGCCACCCCGGCGGGCTCGTCGTCGAGGTCACCGACGGCACCGCCGACTACAACCGCGACACCTACCGCGTGTCCTTCTTCTACGACCTCGCCAAGTCCTCCGTACTGCGCATGGCCTTCGCCCTCGGCCACGAGCTGGGCCCGCGCGGCGCCACCGCCGTCGCCCTCACCCCCGGCTGGCTGCGCTCCGAGATCATGCTCGAGCACTTCGGAGTCCGCGAGGACAACTGGCGCGACGCCCTCGACCGCGTCCCGCACTTCGCCATCTCCGAGACGCCCCGCTACGTCGGCCGCGCCGTCGCCGCGCTCGCCGCCGACCCGGACGTGGCCCGGTTCAACGGCACGTCCCTCTCCAGCGGCGGCCTCGCCCGCGCGTACGGCTTCACCGACCTCGACGGCAGCCGGCCCGACGCCTGGCGCTACCTGGTCGAGGTCCAGGACCGGGACCTGCCCGCCGACGTGACCGGATACCGCTGATCGCCGCCGCCCCCTGCCGCGGTGATCGTCCGGCCAGTACCGTCACCCCATGACGACGGACAGCGGGCGTTTCGACGGGTACGGGGCTCTGGTCACCGGCGGGGCACGCGGCATCGGCGCCGCCACCGCCCAGCGGCTCGCGCGGGAAGGGGCCCGGGTCCTGGTGGCCGACCGGGACGCGGCCGAGGCCGAACGGCATGCCGCCGCTCTGCGGGACCAGGGGGCCACGGCCGAGGGCGTGGGATGCGACGTGGCCGACCGGGCCTCGGTCGAGGCCGCCGTCGCACGCGCCGTCGACGCCTTCGGCTCGCTCGACGTCCTGGTCAACAACGCCGCCCACTGCACCCCGGACGGGCCCCGCTTCGAGGACGGCGAGGACGAGGACTGGGCCGCCGACCTCGACGTCACCCTCGTCGGCGCCTACCGCTGCTGCCGCGCCGCCCTGCCCCACCTCGCCGCCTCCGGCCGGGGCGCCGTGGTCAGCATCGGCTCGGTCAACGGCCTCCAGCACTTCGGCAACCACGCCTACAGCGCCGCCAAGGCCGGGCTGATGTCCCTCACCCGCACCCTCGCCGGCCACGCCGGACCCCGCGGGGTGCGGGTCAACCTGGTGGCGCCGGGCACCGTCCGCACCCGGGCCTGGGAGGGCCGGGACGACGACCTGGAGGCCGTGCGCCGCGTCTACCCCCTGCGCCGGGTGGGCGAGCCCGAGGACATCGCCGCCGCCGTGGCCTTCCTCGCCTCCCGCGACGCCGCCTGGATCACCGGCCACACCCTGGTCGTCGACGGCGGTGTCACCGCGGTCAACTCCGGCTTCCTGCACGCCCTGTCCGGCCCGCAGGAGGACTGACCCGACCGCGACCCGGCCCGACCGCGACCCGGCCCGGCGGTCAGCCGGCGAGGGCCGCAGACAGGGCGCCGGCCACCCGCTCCACGTCCGCCGGCTGCGTCCGCCAGTTGCTGAACGCGGCCCGCAGCGCCGGCACCCCGCCGTACACCGTCGGCGTCAGGAACGCCTCGCCGCCGGCCGCCACCGTGCGGTCCAGCGCGGCGACCCGTTCCGGGCTCGGGTCGTCGAAGAGCGTGAAGCACACCACGTTGAGCCGGACCGGGGCCAGCAGCCGGAGCCCCGGGATGCGCTCGACGTGCTCACCGAGCAGGCGCGCCGACGCCACGTTGCGTTCGACGATCTCGCGGTGCCCGGCCCGGCCGTAGGCCATGAGCGAGAACCACGCCGGCAGCGCCCGCAGGCGGCGCGAGGTCTCCGGGGTGAGGTGCAGGAAGTCCGGTTCACCGCCGGGCGGGCCCAGGTAGGCGGCGGCGTTGTGGAACACGGCCGTCTGCAGGTCCCGGCGCCGGGTGAACTGCACGGCGGAGTCGTAGGGCACGTTCAGCCACTTGTGCAGGTCCACGCAGACCGAGTCCGCCGCGTCCAGTCCGTCGACCAGGGACGCGTGGGCGGGGGAGAGGGCGGCGAAACCGCCGAAGGCGGCGTCCACGTGCAGCCAGAAGTCGTGCTTCCGGCGCAGCGCGGCCACGGCCCGCAGGTCGTCGAAGTCCACGGTGTTCACCGTCCCCGCGTTCGCCACCACGACCACCGGCCGCCCGGCCCGCTCGGCGAGCGCGGTGTCCAGCGCGGCCACGTCCACCGCCTCGCGGTTGCCCGGCAGGACCGGCACCTGCCGCAGCGCGCCCCGGCCCACACCGAGGACGGACAGCGCCTTGCCGATCGTGGAGTGCGGGCTGCCCGACAGCACCTCGACCTGCCCGAGCGCGGCCACCCCGTCGTTCGCCACGTCCACCCCGAGCCGCTCGCCCAGCCATTCACGGGCGACGGCCAGTCCCACCGTGTTGGACATGGTCGCGCCGGAGACGAACGCCCCGTGGTGCTCCTCGCCCAGCCCGAACAGCTCCCGCAGCCAGCCCACCGTCTCCCGCTCCAGGGCCGCCGCCCAGGAACCCACGGCGGCGTTGGCGTTCTGGTCGTAGGCGCCGGTCAGCCAGTCGCCGGTGAGCGCTGCGGGCGTCGCCCCGCCGGTCACGAAGCCGAGGTAGCGGGGGCCCGCCGAGCCGGAGAAGCCGGGCGCCCACCGTTCGGCGAACCGGGCCAGCGCGCCGTCGGCACCGATCCCGTGCGGGGGCAGCTCCCGCGGGGCCGGCGCCGCGTCGAGACGGGCCACGGGCCGCTCCGACAGTCCGCCCACCTCCCGGGCGGCGAAGTCGCGGGCGCTCTGCAGGAGCTGGGGGAGCCGGGCGAGATCACCGGCGAGTGCACGGTCCATGACCGGAGCCTAGGCTCCGGCCCGCGGCGGGGTCCCGGTCCACCGCGCGGCGGGTGGCCCGTTTCACGCCGCCGGGCCGCGCGATTGTCACCGTTCGGTCGCGACCGGCCCGCGGCCACAACCGAACCCGCCGGGCGGATGTCTAGGTGACGTACAGCACGGACCACGACCGCTTCCCGGAAAGGCATGACGGACCATGGGGGACATTCGCAGACGGGGCGCCGTCGCCCTCGGGATCACCGCGCTGGTGACCCCGCTCGCACTCACCGTCGGCACCGCCCCGGCGCACGCCGCGAGCTGCACCACCAAGGCGGGGCCGTATCAGAAGAAGGTGGAGAAGTTCCTCGGCCGCCCGGCCGACGGAAAGCAGTCCGCCGCGGACTGCAAGGCGATCCGCGCCTTCCAGACCAAGCACGGCATCTCGCCGAACATCGGCTACGCGGGCCCGGTCACCTGGGGCGTGATGAACCTGATGCAGAAGCAGAAGGCCGTCGGCAAGAACCCCAACAAGGCGGGCAAGTGCCCGGTGAACAAGGGCCGGATCGCCTGCGTGAACCTCACGCTGCAGATCAGCTGGATCCAGGACGGCAAGAAGCTCAGGTACGGTCCCGTGCCGGTGCGCACCGGACGCGACGGGCACGAGACCCGCACCGGCCTGAAGAAGATCTACTGGCGCAACATCGACCACGTCTCGACGATCTACGACGTGCCGATGCCCTACAGCCAGTTCTTCGACGGCGGGCAGGCCTTCCACTCGGCGGGCGTCAGCATGTGGAACCCGCCCGGTTCGCACGGCTGCGTCAACATGACGAAGAAGGACGCCAAGAAGTACTGGTCGCTGCTGAAGAAGAACGACGACGTCTACGTGTACGGCCGCAAGCCGGGCACCTGACACGGCCGGGCACCCGGCCCGTGCGGGGTGTGAACTCGCCCACGTTCGGCGGCAGATGGACGTGATCAGCGACACGTCTGAAATGTCCGATGCGCGTGCGATTACTCACAGCGCCTTCACGTCGGTCGCCGTATGCTTCACAGCATGTCCACCAGTGTTGAAGCCTCCGAGCGATCGGCTGCCGAGGTCAACGAGGAGATCCGGGCCCTGTGGCTCCGGTCGGGCGGGACACTGAGCGTCGAGCAGCGCGAGCAGTACCAGCGCCTGGTCCTGGAATGGGCCGCGGCCCTCCCGCACTCGGCCGAAGCGGCCTGACCCCCGCGGACCTCGGCAGCGCACGTCATCCACCGGGCACCCGCCCTGCGCGGGTGCCCTTCCGGCGTCTTCGGGGCCGGTCAGCCCCAGGTGGCCGAGTAGTGCCGCCGGTAGGCCTTGCGGTCCTTCTCGGCCCGGATCCAGCGGGTCGCCACCAGCGCCACCAGACTGCCCCCCATGATCAGCATGCCCGGCCCGGCATTCCGCGGGTCGGTGAGCCGCGACAGCAGCGTCGACGCGTCCGGGATGCCCGTGCCCGTCCCCGGTGACGTGCCGCCCGCCGCGTCGGCGGCCTCGCCCGCCGACGGGGCCGGTGCGGCCGTCGCGGTGCCGTCACCGTCCTGCCCCGACACGATGAGCTTCACCCTCAACTGCGTCAGCGCCTTCGTCAGGGGCTGGAAGTACGTCGTGCCGCCGGCCCGGCAGTCGCCGCTGCCGCCCGAGGTGACACCCAGCGCGACGCCCTCCGAGAACATCGGGCCGCCGCTGTCGCCCGGCTCGGCGCACACGTTGGTCTCGATCAGGCCGCTGACCGTGCCCTCCGGGTAGTTGACCGTCGCACCGAGCGCGGTGACCTCCCCGTCGCGCAGTCCGGTCGTGGAGCCGCTGCGGAACACCCGCTGGCCGACGGTGGCCTCGCCCACCCCGGTGATCCGGATGCCCTTGCCGTCCCCGACCGCCACCACCCCGGCGCCCGGGCCCGCCTTGCCGCTGTCGTACTCGATCAGCGAGTAGTCGTCGCCGGGGAAGCTGCCGCCGACCGTCGTGCCCACCTGCTCCCGCCCCCCGCCGTCGGCGAACCACACCGAGCCGTCCGGCCCGCAGTGCCCGGCCGTGAGGATGAACTCCCGGCTGCCGTCGGTCACGTTGAACCCCGCCGAACAGCGGCCCGCGGTCGACAGGATGGGCTCCGCCCCGTTCAGGCGGAGCGTGAACGTCCCCTCCGTGCGCTCCATGCGGACGAATCCGCCGATGTCCTCGGCCACACCGGTCAGCTCGGACCAGTCGTCGGCGGACACCGTGCGGTCGCCCCGGACCACCACCTCGTTCGACCGGTAGTCCAGCGCCCACGCCGTGCCCGGCACCCGCGGGGCCGCCCGCAGGGTGCCGGTGGCCGCCTTGAGGTCCTTCAGGCTGTGCCGCACCATCCGGGGCTCGGCACCGGCCCGGCGCACCTCGTCCGCGGCCTTCTCGTCGGTCACCGCGACCACCGTGCCGCCGTCCTCGGCGATCCAGCTGCCGCCCGTGCGGGACGCCCCGAGCCGCGACACCAACTCCGCACCGGGGCCCGCCTCCTGCTCGGCGGCGGCGTACGGGACCGCGTCCGGAACCTGGGGTTCACTCGCGACGGCGCGCGTCACCATCGTGCCTCCCAGGAGGAGTCCGCCGACGGCCGCCAGCCGTGTCACTCGCCGGACGACCCGTCGTCGTGCGTGCCTCATGCATGGCTCCCGAACCAGAACAACGCGGTGCGCGCGCACCGCGGAGGCCTCCGCCGAGTGGAGTGCCCCCTCTCCATACGGCGCCGGGCGCCCGGGTGTTCACCCGCGGACCGGAGGTCCGTCCCGGAGGGACGTCAACCGGCCACGTGGACCGCCGGACCGGCGCCCGGGGCGAGGGCGCGCCAGCTCCCGGAGTCGCCCCACACCGACGTCGCGACGACGTAGGGGCGCAGCAGCGCGGTGAGGGCCGGATCGCCGCGCCCGTTCAGCTCGTCGGAGGCGATCCGCCGGGCCGTCCCGGCGAGGAAGTCGGCCAGCTGGACCCGGGCGTCCGAGCGCGCGACCACCAGCTCCAGACCGCGCAGACGGATGCCCGCCCGCCGGGCCGACTCCTCGACCCACGCGATGCGCTCCGGCGTCAGGATGTTCTGCCGGTCGTGCACGAGCCGCACCGCCCGCCCGCCCGCGCTCCAGTGCGCGGCCGTCGAGACGATGGCCGGAAGCAGCGGTTCCAGCACCGGGATGCGCCCGTTCGCACCGTCGGACAGCCCCGCCCGGTACGCCTCGGCCCGGTCCCGCTGCTCCGCCAGCCGGTCCAGGACGCCGGCCGCCGGCGTGCCGGGGCGGGCCGCGCGCAGCGCGTCGAGCGTGGTGAGGAAGTGCGCGACGGGCGCTCGCGGGTCCCCGTCGTCGCGGGCGCGCAGCAGCCGGTTGGCCGCCGCGAGGAACGCGTGCCACCCCTCGTCCCCGAGGTCGCGGCGCCCGGTGCGGAACAGCGCGGCGGCCGCCCGCGGGTCGCCCAGCAGCAGAACGGTGACCCGGTCCACCACGAAGTACGCCTTCTCCGTCAGATGCACCCCGGCCCGGCCGTGGATCGGCCCCCCGGGGGCCAGCAGCCACTCCAGGACCCGCCGGTGCTTCTCCCGCAGCAGGTGGTTGGCCTTGTACTCCTCGGCGGGGGAGCGGATGCGGTCGCGGACCTCCTCCAGGGCCAGGGCCGCCGCGGCCACCGGGACGTGCACCCCGGCGTGGGCGAACACGTCGGTGTTCCCGCCGGTCAGGTTCTCGCCGTCCGACCCGGACTCGTCGCAGGCCACCTCCAGCGCGGGGCCGGTCTCCGCGCCGCCTGCCGTGTTCGCCTCGTCGTCGTCCACTCCTCGGCCCCCTATCGTGTGCTCATGACCAGGATCCCGCACGAGCCGTCCGGTGAACCGAATCCGCTGCAGGTCCTCTCCCTCGACCAGCTGCGCCGCCGCACCAGCGCGAAGTGGCGCACCTATCCCGACGACGTGCTGCCCCTGTGGGTGGCCGAGATGGACGTCCCGCTCGCCGAACCGGTGGTGCGGGCCGTGACCGACGCGCTCGCCCTCGGCGACACCGGATACGCGTCGGGCACCCGCTACGCGGAGGCACTGGCCGCGTTCGCCGCGAAACGGTGGAACTGGGACGGGGTGGCCGTCGAGCGCACCGCCGTCGTGCCCGACGTCATGACGGGCGTCGTCGAGATGCTCAAGCTGGTCACGAGGCCGGGGGACGCGGTGGTGGTCAACCCGCCGGTCTACCCGCCCTTCTACGGCTTCGTCGGGCACCTGGACCGCCGGGTCGTCGAGGCCCCGCTCGGCGCGGACGGACGACTGGATCCCGGAATCCTGGAGGACACCTACCGGCGGGTGACGGAGGACGGGCGGCAGGCCGCCCACCTGCTGTGCAGCCCGCAGAACCCGACCGGCACCGTGCACACCCGCGAGGAGCTTGCCTGCGTCGCCGCGCTCGCCGAGCGGCACGGGGTGCGGGTCGTCGCCGACGAGGCGCACGCGCCGCTGGTCGTCGGCGACGAACCGTTCGTGCCGTACCTGAGCGTGCCCGGCGCCGAACGCGGCCTGTCGGTGATGTCCGCCTCGAAGGCGTGGAACCTGGCCGGTCTGCGGGCCGCCGTGGCCGTGGCCGGCCCGGCGGCCGCCGGTGACCTGGCGCGGCTGCCCGAGGAGGCCGCAGACGGCCCGAACCACGTCGGCGTGATCGCCCAGACCGCAGCCCTCACGGACGGCACCGCCTGGCTGGACGCGCTGCTCGACGGCCTGGCCGCCCAACGGTCCCTGCTGGCGTCGCTCCTCGCCGAGCACCTGCCCGGGGTCCGCTACCGTCCCGGCGCCGCCACCTACCTGGCCTGGCTCGACTGCCGTGCCCTCGGCCTCGGCGACGACCCGGCGAGCGTCTTCCTGGAGCACGGCAGGGTCGCCCTCAACCCCGGCCCGACGTTCGGCACGGGAGGAGAGGGGCACGCCCGGCTGAACTTCGGGACGTCGGCCGAGGTGCTCACGGAGGCGGTGCGCCGGATGGGGCGCGCCGCCGCACGGCAGGGCGGCGCCGGCTGAGCGGCCGGGCGGGGGCGCGGTCCTGGCGGACCGCGCCGCCCCCGGTGAACCTCGGGCCGGGGGCGCTGTCCGGCACATCGGGCCGCCGGCCCGTCGCGGGCCCGGCGGGGAGGGCCGCGCCGGCCCTGGGACTCTCGTCCTGCTCGGGCCGGGCCCCGCGCGCGCGGCGCGATCCGGACGGGAGGCTCTAGACTTCCCGCCATGGACGAAGCGGCCCTGGACCGGCTCGGATCGGGCAAGTACCTGTTGATCACCAGCTTCCGCAAGAACGGTTCGCCGGTGGCCACCCCGGTGTGGGTGGTACGGGACGGGGACGGGCTCGGCGTGTGGACCGCGGCGGACTCCTGGAAGGTGAAGCGGATCAGGGCCCGCGCCGACGTGCTGGTCGGCCCGTGCGACCTGCGCGGCAACCCCACCGGCGAGCAGCTCCCGGCCGTGGCCGCCGTCGTGGACGCGGCCACCACCGCCCGCTACCGGCAGCTGATCGCCCGCAAGTACGGCCTCATGGGCCGTCTGACCCTCCTCGGCAGCCGTCTGCGCCGCGGCCTCGACGGCACGGTCGGGATCCGGGTGACCCCGGCCCCCTGACCCGGCCGGAGCCCGGAAGTCCCCGGCCCGGCCGGGAAAGCAGGGTGTGCCGGCCCGTCAGGTCCAGGCGCGGTAGGGCTCGTCGACCAGCTGGAAGACGGGCTCGCCGCGCACCGGGTCCTTGGCCGTGGACAGCCGCACCCGGTCGCCGCTGTGGATGCCGATGGGCGGGCCCATGACCCGGCCCCGTACGACGAAGCCCTCGGCCATCTCGATGAGCGACACGTTGCGGGCCGCGGGCGTGTTGCGGTGCAGCACCGTGGAATGACGGACGGTGCCGACTCCCTCGCTGCGCTCCGTCCGCAGGTCACTGCCCTGGCACACCGGACACAGCAGCCGGTGGTACATGGCGGTGCCGCACCAGGTGCAGCGCTGGAAGAGCATGGCGTCCCTGTCCGCGCCATGGGCCTCGAGCACACCGGTCGCGATACCGGCCGCCTGCTGAACGACGCTCCCTGAGTGGTGGTACACGCTGTCAACTCCCTGCACTGGGCCGGAAACCGGTGCGCGGTCCGCCGGGCACACGGGTGCCCGGTACGCCGTGCCGCCGAGCACAGCGACAGAGTATGGCACTCAGTGTCACTCGTAAAGGCACTGCGTTCCCTCGTTACCCGGGAGGTGCCCTGCACGGCCGATCCGTCAGCCGTTCCCCAGCACCGACTCCAGCTCCCGCACCACTCGCCACAGCGGCGCGTCGCGCCGGGACACCACGACCACCACGTCCTCGCCCGACGCCCCCGACGGCGACGACCCCGACGGCGGTGGCGACGGCTGCGGTGGCGACGGCTGCGGCGCGGCGCCGAACGCCTCGACCACCTGCCCCAGCGCGTGGTCGAGAGCGGCCTCCGCGTCCTCCCGCCCGTCCGAACGCAGCCAGGAGCGCAGGGCGTTGTTGTGCGCGGCGACCACCGCCGCCGCGATCACGTCGGCCCGCAGGATGCCGTCCGGATGCCCTGCGAACCGCTCGCGCAGGAACCGCGCCATCGCCCGCTCGTAGTGCCACACCACCGACAGCTCGTAGGCGCGCAGGCCGGGCACCTGCTTGGTGAGCCGGTAGCGCTGCACGGAGAAGGACGGCTTGTCGGCGTACATGCGCAGCACCAGCCGGGCCGCATCGCAGACCCGGGCCACCGGCTCGGCGTCGTCGGGGCTCGCGGCCAGGAAGGCCGTCATGTCGGCCAGACAGCGCTCGTGGTCGGGGAAGACCACGTCCTCCTTGGTGGGGAAGTAGCGGAAGAACGACCGCCGTCCGACGCCCGCCAGCGCCACGATGTCGTCCACCGTGGTCTGTTCGTAGCCCCGCTCCGGGAACAGCCGGAAGGCCGCCGCGATCAGGGCGTCCCGCATGGGCGGCTGCTCGGTCCTGTCACCGCGGCCGGCAGCCGCCCCGCTGGAACTCATGCAGGTGAACGTAGCACCCGGAACCCCCCTCGTGGCACTCGGTGCAGCACTCCGCGGTACTGAGTGCTGTGGCAGCGGAGAGGGCGGGAGGTCCTTCCTATGATCGGTTCACGCCGTTCCCGAGGAGCCCTCCATGCCGTCCGCCCGCGCCCGCCTTCTCTACGTCACCGACCTCGCCTATCCGGCGCGCGGACGCCGCTACTGCGACGAGGACATCTTCCTGACCTCGCGGCTGCGCGACACCTTCGACCTGGCCCTGTGCCACCCCCGCGACGCCGCGGCGCTGATGGACGGCTTCGACGCCGTCGTCACCCGCAACAGCGGACCCGTGCTCCACTACCAGGACGCCCACGACGCCTTCCGCGCCCGCGCCGAGGAGACGGGCATCCCGGTGTACAACCCGCTCACCGGCCGCGGCGACATGGCCGGGAAGCAGTATCTGCTCGACCTCTTCGCCGCGGGCCGGCCGGTGATCCCCACCGTCGACCGCCGGGAGGACCTGCCCCGGCTGCCCCGGGCGGAGCGGTACGTGGTCAAGCCACCGCGGGGCGCCGACTCCGTGGGGCTGCGCATCGTGTCCGAGGACGAGGTGGTGCCCGCCCTCGCCGACGGCGGCCTGCTCGTCCAGCCGCACATCGACTTCGTCCACGAGATCTCCTTCTACTTCGTCGACGACGCCTTCCAGTACGCCCTCCACGCCCCCGTCCCGGACCGGCGCTGGGAGCTGGAGCCCTACCGGCCGGACCCGGCCGACCTCGCCTTCGCCCGGAGCTTCATCGAGTGGAACACCCTCGCCCACGGCATCCAGCGCGTCGACGCCTGCCGTGCCCCCGGCGGCGAACTCCTGCTGGTGGAGCTGGAGGACCACAACCCCTACCTGTCCCTGGACGCCCTCGACGACGCGGGCCGGGACTCCTTCGTGGCCGCCCTGACGTCCTCCCTGCACCGCTTCCTGGACGCCCACCGCTGAACCACCGCGTCCCGCGCCGCGTATCCCTCCCCGTACGGGCGACCGTGCCCGCCCCGGCGGAAGGAGAGCAGCGTGCCGACACCACCCGGCCCCCGGCCACCGGACGACGGGCCGCCCCTCGAACCCATCCGGGTCCTGCGCCCGCGCCGTACCGACGCCCTCGCCGAACTCTTCCGGGAGTTCGAGCGGGACACCGCGGCCGGCTACGAGCCCGTGCCCCTGTCCGGTCCGGCGCCGGCGGCAGGCGGCGCGGAGGCGGAAACGCGGGAACTGCCCCCGGTGCCCGACGCCCGGCCGGTCCGCTCGTGGACGCCCGCCCACAGCCCGGGACAGCGCCGCGCCGCCGTGGTGATCGCCACCGCCGCCGCGGCCCTGCTGGGGTTCGGGGCCGCCGCGCTGCTCCTGGGCGGGACCGCCGGGGAGCGGGCGGGCCCGGACCGGCGGACGCCGCCCGCCCACGGCGCGGCCCCCGCCCCGGACCCGGCGACGAGCACCCCGCCCCCGCCCGCGCCGGACGCACCGGCCGGGCCGGGCGTGCTGCGCGAGGGCGACGCGGGCCCGGAGGTGAGCGAACTGCAGCAGCGCCTGCTGCGCATCCCGGACGTCTACCGCGACGGCCGGACCGACGGCCGCTACGACACCGCCCTGACCGCGGCGGTCGCCCGCTTCCAGCTCTGGTACGGCATCCGCGGCGACGAGAACGGTGTCTACGGCGACGACACCCGCCAGGCACTGGAGTCCCGCACGCCGGCGGGGAGCAGGTGACCCGGCGCCGGCGCGGGACCGGCGGCTACTCCTCCTGCTTGGGCACGCGGATGTCGAGGACGCACACGTCGTCGCGGCGGTCGTCTTCCGCCAGCATCGTCTCCAGCAGCCCGTGCAGGGAGCCCGACTCCTCGTCCGGGTGCCGGGCCACGGCCTCGGCGAGCCGCTCCAGGCCCACGTCGATGTTCTCCGGCGGACGCTCCACCAGGCCGTCCGTGTACATCAGGAGCCGGTCGCCCGGTTCCAGCACGCACTCGGCCTCCTCGAAGTGCGGGGCGGGAGCCGCGCCGAGCAGCATGCCGGGCGGGCGGCGCAGATAGGTGACGCCGCCGTCGCGCAGCAGCAGCGGCGGCGTGTGACCGGCCTGGGCCCACACGAGCCGGCGTTCCGAGGGCCGGTAGCGGGCCAGGACCATGGTCGCGGTGGCCCGGGTGTCCCGGGAGTGCAGCAGCAGCGTGTTGAGCCGCCCGAGCGCGCCGGTCAGCGACGAACCGGTGATGACCATGCCCTTCGCGGTGAACCGCAGCTGGGCCATGGTGGCGACCGCGTCGACGCCGTGCCCGGCGACGTCCCCCACCACGAACAGGGCGTCGCCGTCGGGCAGCTCTATGGCGCTGAACCAGTCGCCGCCGACGTGGATGTTGGCCTGGGCGGGGAGGTAGGCGACCTCGACGCGCAGTCCCGCCGGGTGCACCGGCTGCCCGGGCAGCGGCAGCAGGGCGTGCTGCAGCCGGGCGACGAGGGCCCGCTCGGTGCGCAGCACGTCGTGCTGGGTGAGGATCTCCCGTTCGCTCTCCACCAGGGCCAGTTCGGCCCGGCGCCGCGCGGTCAGGTCCTGTATGAAGCCGTGCACGTCGACCGGTCTGCCATGGACGTCGGCGAGGGCCTCGGCGACCAGCCTCAGATGCCGTACCCCCTGCGCGGTGCGCACCCGGAACAGGACGTCGAAGGGGCGGCCCTCCCCGGTCATGTCCCGCACGGCGCAGCTCAGGGCGGGCCGGTCCTCGGGCAGGGCCAGCTGCGGCAGGTCGGCGAGCGGGACCGGTTGGAGGGCGGGGTCACGGCCGAGGACGGCGTACGCCTGGGACGACCAGGACGCCTCCAGGGTGTGCAGGTTCCAGTTCGCCCAGCCGAGGTTGCCCAGCCGCTGCAGGTCGGCGAGCCGCTGCTCCTGCCGGTCGGACGGGGCGTGCCGGACCCAGATGACGACCAGGGCGTCCTCCAGGGGCGTGACCCGCACGGTGTACGTGGACAGCTCGGTGGCGCCGTCCACCGTCTCCTCGTGCGCGAAGGGCTCGCCCTCGTGCCGCTCGCCGGTGGCCAGGGTGGCCAGGCAGCACTGCCACAGCGGTTCGTCCGCCACCCCGGGCCGGTAGGCGCGCAGCCGCTGCCCCACCGGGTCGCCGTCGCCGCCGAGGAAGGCGCCCGCCTGCGCGGTCGCGGCCTCGATCCGGAAGTCCTCGGTGTCTCCGGAGGAGGTGCGCAGCGGGGTGAGCAGCATCGCCGCGACGGGCAGTGCCTCGAACAGGGATCCGACGGGGTCGGCCGGTGCCGAACCCGGGCTCCGGGCCGCCGCGGTGAAGGTGCGCAGAGGGCCGGCGCACAGCCGGGCGACCTCCAGCAGGTGGGCCCGGTCACCCGGGGAGAACGGCTGCTCCCCTGAGCGCAGGACGCCGACACAGGCGTCCGCGCCCTCGTCGCCGGGCACCGGCAGCCAGGCCCGCGAGCGCCAGCGTTCCGGGGGTTCCCCGATGAGCAGGTACCGCTTGCTGTCCTGGGGGAAGTCCTCCAGCCAGCGCGGTTCACCGGCGCGCAGGGCGTCCAGCGGGGCGAGCCCGTTGAACGGGGGGAGCTGCCGCCAGGGCGCCGCGTCCCGGGAGTCCAGGCCGGCGTGGCCGATGAGGTTCAGGCTGCCGTCGGCCCGGCGGGCGTAGAGCACCACGGAGTCGGCGGCGTGGTCGGCGGAGAGGTGGTCGAGCACGCACTGCGCCACGTCCTGCGGGGTGAGGGCGTGCGCGAGCGCCAGGGCGAGGCGTCCGAGGCCGTCGTCGGAGCCGTCACCGGGGGTCCCGGCGGCCGGTCGCTCCTCGGGTGTGGCCGGGACCTCCTCCGGGCTCCGGGGACCGGACCGTTCCGACGCGCCGAGGGTGAGCAGGCACTCCTCCAGCAGACTGTGCCCGGCCGTCACCGAACGCCGCAGCAGGGTGTCGCCCGCGGCCTCGGCGGAGCAGCCGGTCAGCGCCATGACCACGCCCTTGGCACGCTCGACGACGGCCGCGGTCGCCGCCTGTTCGTGCAACCGGTCGAGTTCGGCGCGCTGCCGGGCGACGACCCGGGTCATTTCGGCCAGCCCCGGAACGCCTCCCTGCTCTGGTGGAGTAACAGGCTCGCTCATCACGACTTGAGCATCGCACACGAAATCTTTTTCGAAGAGCGGCTTGTTCCCGGACGGGAGCGGGCGGCCCCCGCCGGAACGGCGCCGGAGCCCCGCGACGGGTATTCCGGCGCGGGCCGGGCGCCGGTCAGCGGCCTGCGGCCACCAGGGCGCGGGTCACCGCCCGCACGCTGCGCGCGATGTGCTGCAACTGCATCACCTCGGCCGCGTAGAGCTTGATCGTGTGTTCGATGACACCCTCGTGGAGGCCCAGCCGGGGCAGATCGGCCCGGGCGGTCTGCAGGGCGGTACGAGCCACCCGGATCTCGTGCTCGACCTGTATCTGCGCGTGCCGGGCGAGCAGGACGGGCTGCCGGACGAACGCGGGGTAGCTCGCGTAGCGCGAGGGCACGAGCTCGCGCAGCCACCGGGTGGCCGAGCGCTCCCAGTCGTAGCTGCCGGGGGTCTTCACCTGGCAGGGCCAGTCCGGGCCGAGGCGCGTGGAGGTCACGGTCATGGTCATCGCTTCCAGAGGTGCGGCGTCGCTGGGGTGGACGACGGGATGGGGCGGCCCCGGTCTAGGGGATGACCGGAGCCGCCACGGTGGCCGGGCAAGGGGACGCCCGGCCGAACACCGTGGCCGCCGGAGCGGGTAGGACCCGGCGGCTTCGGGTGTTCGCACTGGGGCCCGGTCGGAGCCGGCGAACGTCCGCGGCGAGGTGGTGATGCGGCGCATGGGCGGACCGTCGGCTTTCCGGGCGGAGCGGGTGGTACGAAGCGTGCGGATCGCGTCCGGAGCGGTCGGGCGCGATCCGTGAGCAGTATTTATATATGCCATCGGGTTTGCAAGACGTATGAAAACATTCATGCGCGCTTCGATCGCGGGGCATCCAGCGGTCTCCGTGCGGCCACGGGGGCAACGGGCCGCGGGTGCCGTCCCGTTGACGCCCGCGGGCTCCGCCCGGCCCGGCCGGTCCAGTGCCGGAACGGGTCGGCGCGGGTCACTCCCGCAGGAAGAACTGGAGCTGGTCCGCCACCTGCTCGTACTCCTCGAGCCGGGCCTGCGACCGCTCCGGATCCGCGTCCGTCATCGCCTGGAGCAGCGCCGCGCACATCACGCCCGGGGCCGCGTAGGAGTCGAAGACGAGGCGGGAGCCGGTGCCGGTGGCGAAGGTGACGTCGGCCTCGTCCGCCAGCGGTCCGAGCGCCAGGTCGGTGATCAGGGCGACCTTGAGTCCGGCCTCCCGCGCCACCCGCACCGCCGTGAGCGTCTCGTGGGCGTGCCGGGGCATGGAGAACGCCAGCACCCAGGTGCCGCCCGCCTCCCGTGACTGCAGCAGCGCGTCGTAGGCGACGCTGCCGCCCCGGGTCACGACCCGCACGTCGGGGTGGATGCGGCGCGCGGCGTAGGCGAAGTACTCGGCCAGGGAGACCGAGATACGCAGGCCGAGCACGGTCAGCGGCGCGGACGCCGCGAGGTTGCGGCCCATCTCGATGACCCGGTCGGCGTCCGCGAAGTCCCGCCGCAGGTTCTCCAGGTTCTCGATCTCCGCGTCGACCGCCGCCTGCAGTTCGTTGCCCCGGCTCTCCTCGTCGGGGCCGCCGGTGAGGGTGCCGAGGGTGATCGACTGGAGCTTCTCCCGCAGGGCGGGGTAACCGCTGAAGCCGACCGCGGACGCGAACCGGGTGACCGAGGGCTGGCTGACCCCGACCCGGTCCGCGAGATCGGTGATCGACAGGAAGGCGGCCTCGTTGATGTGCTCGATCAGGTACTGGGCGATGCGCCGCTGCCCGGGGGAGAGCCGGGGCCGGTCGAAGAGCGCACGGAGCCGGGACGTCGGGGACACGTCGGTGTCCTGCGCCGCCCTGCCCGAGGTGATCGCGGATGCCTGCGCGCGTGCCTGCTGCGGCGATGGCACGTGTACGCCTCCTTCGTCTCCCACGAGAGTTCAACATAGCTCACGCACCGTGGTGACCAGCGCTTCTCACCCGACCCGTCGGGGATATCCCGGCGCCCCCTGGGAACCCGCCGTCACAGCACGAGGACCACCCACGACATGAGGAGCGCGACGGACATGACCGTCCCCGAGGAGAACCGGCCCAAGACCCACGACACCGACGAGACGATCGGCCGGCACGACGAGGAGACCGCGGCCCACGACCGGGGAGCCACCGGCCGCACGATGCGCGAGGCGCTGGAGGAGGCCGACGTGCGCCCCGACGACTTCGACGACGGCCGGAACCGGTGACGTCGGGCAGGAGGACGCGATGAGCGCCCTGCGCGCGTTGGAGAAGGCCCTGGAGACCCGATGGGAGGCACTGTGGGCGCGGATGTCCGACCGTGGACAGGTCGAACTCGTCGACGCCCTGCGACGTGAGTGCGACAGCAACGCCGTCGTGTGCGCGGAGGGACGCGTGATGGTCCCCAACGCCTACGAGGTGGAACTCTCCGGCCCGGTGCACGAGGAACTCACCCGCCGCGGGGGCCGGGTGGGACAGGCCCTGACGGACAGTCTGGCCCGGCACGGCGCCCGCAAGGGATACGAGTGGGCGGGCCCCCTCGCCGTCCACGTCGGCAGGTCCGGCGACGTGCCCAACGGCCGCTACCGCGTGGCGAGCAGCGTCATGCCCCATGTGAGCGCCGAGGGCTTCGGCCTGGCGAACCGCTGAGGGTCGCGCCGTCCGGTCCCCTCCCGCGATTCCTGCTCGGAGGAGGGGGCCGGACACGGGCGTGCCCGACAGGACCGTGGCTCAGCCGTCCGCCGGCTCCGGCAGCGCCGACGCGGGAACCACGAGGTCGGCCGAGGGACGGGTCGCCGCCACCAGCGCGGCGTTGCGCTCGTCGGAGCGCCGTACCCACGCCACCGCCTCGTCGTACGGCTTGCCGAAGCGCACGTGCCGGGCGACCAGGCGCCGGACCCGCTCGTCCTCGTCCGGGGCGCAGAACCACACCTCGTCCAGCAGCGGCCGCACCCGCGCCCAGGCGCCCTCGCCGCACAGCAGGTAGTTGCCCTCCGTCACGATCAGACGGGCGGCCGACGGTACGGGGAGGGCGCCGGCGACCGGCTGCTCCAGCACCCGTTCGAAGGCGGGCGCGTAGACGGTCTCGTCGTCCCGCTGCTCACGGAGCCGCCGGAGCAGGGCCGCGTACCCGGCGGCGTCGAAGGTGTCGGGGGCGCCCTTGCGGTCCCGGCGGCCGAGCCGCACCAGTTCGGCGTCGGCGAGGTGGAAACCGTCCATGGGCACGTGGGCGGCCCACGCCCGCCCTCCGGTGTCGTTCAGCTCGCGCACCAGCCGCTCGGCCAGCGTGGACTTGCCCGCGCCGGGACTGCCGGCGATGCCGAGGATCGCGCGCCTGCCGTCCCGGGGGAGGGCCCGGGCCCGGCGGAGGAGGTCGTCGAAGGTCAGCGCCACACCGCAGAGTGTGTCACCCGCCGCGCGCCGGCGGCCGGGTCCTGGGAGGGCCGCCGGGGCACAGTGTCCTCATGACGGACACAGGTCTGCCCGGCACGATCCGCGCCTGCCTCTTCGACCTCGACGGCGTCGTCACCAGGACGGCCGTCGTGCACGAGGCCGCGTGGAAGGAGATGTTCGACGCCTTCCTGCGCGAACGGGACGGCACGGCCTTCCGCCCCTTCACCACGGCGGACTACGCGACCCACGTCGACGGCCGCCCGCGCGCCGACGGTGTCCGCGCCTTCCTCGCCTCCCGCGGCATCGACCTCCCCGAGGGGCACGCCGACGACCCGCCCGGGGCCGCCACCGTGCACGGCCTCGGCAACCGCAAGAACGCCGAGCTGCTGCGGCGGATCCGCACCGACGGCGTCGAGGCGTACGACGGCACCCTGCGCTACCTGCGGGCCGTCCGTGCCCGCGGACTGCGCACCGCGATCGTCTCCTCCAGCGCCAACTGCCGGGACGTCCTGCGCTCGATCGACGCCGAGGACCTCTTCGACGTCCGGGTCGACGCGGGCACCGCCGCCGCACGCGGACTGCCCGGCAAACCCGCGCCCGACACCTTCCTCGCCGCCGCCCGGGACCTCGGTGTGCGGCCCTCCGAGGCGGCCGTGTTCGAGGACGCGCTGGCGGGCATGGAGGCCGGCCGCGCGGGCGGGTTCGGCTTCGTCGTCGGCGTGGACCGCACCGGCCGCCGCGACGAGCTGTACGCCCACGGCGCCGACCGCGTCGTCGCCGACCTCGCCGAACTCCTGGACGGCGCACCGTAGGGCCCGGCCGGTGCCCGACGCGCGCCGGGCAGCGGCCCCGCGGCACTCGGGTCCCGGTGCCATGGCCGGCCGTGTCCTGCCCTGCGTGCCGTCGACCCCGGGGGTACTTTGACCGTTATATGTGATCTTCACCGTCCGGTGCGTGCGCCCGGGCGGGTGCGGGATCCGCTACGGACGACCACGCGGGAACGGGGATCGACGATGGCCGACGGCACCGCTGCCCTGCTCCTCGGCAAGCGGCGGAACGACCGTACGTCCGCGTCCGGTCCGGGCCGCCGGGTCGCCGGCACCGGCCCGCTCGCCGCCGTGGCGGCCGTCTTCACCGTCGCCCAGTTGCTCCTCGTCCGCCCCGTGCTCGGCCTCGGCTGGGACGAGATCGTCTACGTCAGCCAGGTCACCTCCCACCACCCCGCCGCCTTCTTCAGCGCCCCGCGCTCACGCGGTGTCCCGCTGCTGGTGGCGCCGGTCGCCTCCTGGTCCTCCTCGACGGTCCTGCTGCGCTGCTACCTGGCCGTGCTGTCCGGCCTGGCCCTGTACGCGGCGCTGCGCGCGTGGCGCGGCCTGTTCCCCACCCGGGTGCTGGTGACCGGCGGGGCGTTCTTCGCCTCCCTGTGGATCACCCTCTTCTACGGTCCGCAGGCCATGCCCAACTACTGGGTCGCCATCGGCGCGCTGGTGACCGTCGGCTGCTTCCTGCGCCGGAGCGAGAACCCGTCCGCCCGGGCCGCGCTGTGGGGTGTGGCGGGCGGGGCGGCGCTCATGGCGGTCATGCGGCCCACGGACGCCGTCTGGGTGAGCGTCCCGCTGGTCGTCCTCGCCCTGGTCCGGCGGCGCGGGCGGCTCCTGCTGGTCCTCGCCGGGGGACTCGCGGCAGGCGCGGCCGAGTGGGTCGTGGAGGCCCACACCGCCTACGGGGGACTGGGGCAGCGGCTGGCGGAGGCGTCCCGCATCCAGGGCGGCCTCGGCTGGCAGATCGCCGTCGACGACCAGCTGCGCAGCCTGGGCGGGCGCGCCCTGTGCCGCCCCTGCACCGGATCCATGCCGCACCCGGTGATCACCCTGTGGTGGTTCGCCCTGCCGCTGCTCGCGCTCCTCGCCCTCCACGTGGCCGTACGCGCCGGGCGCGTCACACGCACCCTGCTGCCGCTGGCCTGCGCGACCACGGCGGCCCTCCCGTACCTGTTCATGATCGGCTACGCGGCGCCCCGCTTCCTCCAGCCCTCCTACGCCCTGCTCGCCCTCCCGGTGGCCGCCGCACTGTGGCACCTGGCCCGGCGGCCGGGCGGCGGGTGGCGGCCCGTCCTGGCCCCCCTGGTCGCCCTGTGCGTGGCCGGCCACCTCGCGGTGCAGCTGACCGTGCTCGTGTACACCGCCGACCGCAACATCGACAGCCGCCGCGACTGGACCCGCACCGCCCGCGAACTGCACCGGCTCGGCGTCCGCCCGCCCTGCCTGATCACCGGCCACCAGGCCATCCCGATCGGCTACTACACGGGCTGTTCCTCCGGCGCGACCTCCGGCAACAACGCGAACACCACCGTCGCCACGATCCTGCGCACCGCCGGCCGGGTACCGGTCGCCACGCTCGTCGCCCCGGGCGGCGCCGCGGCCCCGTACGCCCGGTCCTGGCCCGCCCACCGCGTCGGGGAGCTGGAAGTCCGCGTGGCGCCGCCGCCCGGGGAGCGGGCCGGGGGATGAACACCGCTTCGGCGAGGTTAGAGATCGCGTCACGGGAAACGCGGATCAGACACCCGGGACGAACCGAGCCGACGCAGTGCGACAGGGAGGACGGCATGGGTACCAGCCCGATGGCGGACGACGCCTACCAGCCCACCGGAACCAACGAGCAGCAGGAGGACGCGGCGCCGCTGGACATGCAGGACGCCCTCGGCGAGCGCACCTACGACGAGACCCTCGACGAGGGCTACTCCCCGCCGGAGAAACCGCTGGGCGTGACCAAGTACGGCACCACCGCCGCCGAGCAGCACGACGGCGAGAGCCTCGACCAGCGGCTCGCGCAAGAGGTGCCGGACACCCCCGGCCAGGCCGGGGACGGGGTGGGCGACCTGCCCGGCGGCGAGGGCGAGCCGGTCGACCCGGAGGCGGGCACCGGCCGGGCCGGGCGCCTGGTCGCCCCGGACGAGGGCGTGCGCGAGGACACCACGAAGGAGACCGTCGCCGAGGACGTGGGCATCGACGGCGGGGCGGCCGGCGCCGAGGAGGCCGCGATGCACGTCGTGGAGGACGGGACGGCGCTGCCGGAGGACCAAGAGGCACCCTGACGTCCGGCGGACCCCGACCCGGGTGACCCGCGAGGCACCTGTGCGGGAGACGGGCCGTGGCGGGCCCGGCGCGTGAACGCCGGACCCGCCACGGCCCGTCCGCGTGACAAGGGCGTCGTCCCGGGCGGGACGCGGCTCCCCGCGGCCGGACCGCCCGGTGGTCCGGCCCTCAGGGAAGCAGCTTGTCCAGGGCGGCGGGTCCCTCCTCGGCCAGTTTGCGCCTGGCCCATTCGAGGTTCTCCGGCGTGATGTCCTTGCCGGACGCGAGCACCACGTCCTCCGGCGACACGTCGGTGCCGGTGCGGGCGTGGAGCAGGTTGTCCGGGGTGGTGCCGCCCTCGGGCGGCCGGGACGCGCCGGGCTGCGACGCGTCGGGCTGGGACGTCGACATCTTCTGGCTCCTCGGTCCGGATCGCTGTAGCGGCCCCGGTGCGGTCATCGGGTCCGCTCTCACCATTCAACGCGGGAGCCCGGCGTGCATCCGCAAGCGCGCGGGGGCCGCCTGGTGGAGGGCCGCTCCTTGGCTGCCGGAGTACCTTCCCGGGCGCCCGGGAAACCTGCGCGCGCGGGGCCGCCCGCCCGTTCGGACGCCCACCGATGTCGTGCCGCGGCAGCCGGAGCCAAGGTGGACTCACATGTCCGAGCGAACGACAGGAGCCTTCCCATGCGCACACGTCTGATCACCGCGGCCGGCCTGGCGAGTGCGGCCCTGCTGGCATCCGCCGGCACGGCCGTCGCCCACGACGGTCCGGAAACGGTCGGCGTCGCATCCCACAGCCCCGGCGTCCTCTCCGGAAACGTGATCCAGAATCCGGTCGACGTGGACCTCAACTTCTGCGGCAACTCACTCGCTCCGGGTGGTCTGCTGAGCCCGGTGTTCGGCAACGTCTGCGTCAACAGGGACTGACCCGGGGGCCGGTCGCACGGCACACCGGCGCCCCCCGTCCCCGCGGCCCACCGCGGGGACGGGGGGCGCCGTCGGCGTTCACGGCCCGCCGTCGCGCTCCTCTGGCGGGGCGGGCGTCAGCACGAGCATTGTCACGTCGTCCTGGACGTCGGGGGAGTGGCGCAGCAGGTCCGTCCACACCCGCCCGGCCAGGTCGGCGGGGTCGCCGTCGGCGAACCGCGTCAGCCGCTCGGCCAGCGGATAGAACACTCCCTCGGCGTCGCGGGCCTCGAAGACCCCGTCGGAGGCCAGGAACAGCCGGTCACCGGGCTGCAGCCGCACCGCCGACACATCGGGTGTGCCGAGCTCCGCGAGCCCCAGGCCGAGCGGCATGCAGGGTTCGACCTCCAGCTCCACCGCACGCCCGTCCCGCAGCAGGAACGGCCCCGGCTGGCCGCACGCCATCAGGCGCACCGACCGCGCGTCGGCGGAGAAGTCCAGCAGCACCGCAGTGGCGAACAGTTCGGCGTGCGGATCCCCATCGGCGTCCACCGCCAGGCGCCGGTCCAGCCGGGCCGCCACCGACTCCGGGTCCGGCTCGTCCAGCACCGCCTCCCGGAACGCGCCCAGCAGCGACGCCACCGTCGCCACCGCCGACAGCCCGTGACCCTGCACGTCCCCCATGACCGCCCGCACCCCGAACGGCCCGGCCCGGACGTCGAAGAAGTCCCCGCCGACCAGCGTCCCGCGCTGCGCCGCCCGGTACAGACCGGTGCAGCGCACCGTGCCGACCCGGTCCGGCAGCGGAGGCATCACCGCGCGCTGGGCGGCCCGGGCCACGGCCCGCTCGGTGACCAGCTGGGCGTCCCGCCGGCTGCGGATGAAGGACAGCAGCACACTCAGCACGGCGACGAACGCCACGGTCAGCATGTCGGTGCTGCCGGGTGCGTCCAGGTTGAACACCGGCATGCTCAGCACCAGCAGCGTCAGGGCACCCAGCACGGCGGTGGCGACCGGGCCGTTCGCCAGCACGGCGAGCGGCGGGACCGCGCCGAGGACGAAGCCGATGTCGAGCGGCTCGGAGCTCACGGCCGTCGCCACGCACACCGCAGCGAGCAGCACGACCGGCACCAGCCGGGCCCAGCCCGGCGGCGGCGCTCCCCGCAGATATCCCACCCGGTCCCGGTGGGGCGGCCCGGCCCGCACTCCTGTCACATGACCACGCTGCAACGCCGGACCGGGACGCGCACGCCGGACGGCACGCCGCCGGGCCGGGCGCCAGGCGTGACGGCCCGCTCCCGGCCCGGCGGGTCCGGCCAGGGTCTGGTTCGGATCAGGCCGCACCCCGCGCGCCCGGCGTGATCCGAACGAGAAGCCCTAGAAGGGCGACAGCGTCAGCCGCAGCCCCGTGGGCGCCGTGTCCTGGATGTAGGAGGCGAAGTCGGCCACGTCGTCGAAGGCGAAGCCGTACGCCCTGCCGTCCTCGGTGGCCGCGTGCACGGCCTTGGCGTAGTGGTTCGTGAGCTCGGTGCGGTAGAAGGCTTCCGCGTCCGTGGTCGGCTGGTCGGGGTGGCTGAGCAGGGTGGAGCGGTTGAAGCCCGCCCCGAGCACGGCGGCGACCGGGCCGGTGGTGCCGTCGTTGGGCGCGGCGAGCGCGCCGTCGCAGAACAGCACGTCCCGGGTGGACGGCCGGCCGAACGACACCTGTGCCGGTCCGTCGAAGGTGAACCGGTCCCCGCGCACCCGGCCGGTGAACGTGCCCGCGTTCGTGGTGACCTTCAGGTCCCGTCCGGTGTACGTGCTCCACACCTCGTCGATGTACGGGGCGAGGTAGTCCTGGTCGAACAGTCCGGCGTCCAGGCCGTGGCCGGGGGCGATGATCCGGGTGTCGTCCACGACGAGCCGCGAGAAGGCGTCCAGCCCGCGGACCGTGTCGAAGGCGGCGGCCCGGCCCCCGTCGCGCACCGTGCCGGTGGTCTGGTCCCCGGCGCCGGTCAGCCGGATGCTCAGCGGCACGCTGAACATGTCGACCATCGTGGTGTTGCAGAACATGCCGGCCGCGTTGTACGTGAACTCCGCGCAGTCGTGCAGGACGCCGTAGTTGGGGTCGGACTCGACCCAGCCGGCCGGGTACTGGAGGGCCGCGTTGCCGTCGCCGTCGGCGACCGCCTTGAACTTCAGCCTGCCGCCGAGCGCGACGTAGATCCGGCCCGACATGTGGGGGAGGGAGAGCCGGGTCTCGCCGCTGCCGGCCAGGCTGATCGCGTAGTCGGTGAAGCCGTCGGGGCCGTTGTCCGACAGGGCGATCGGGGCGAGGGTGCCCTCGGGGGTGAGCCGCACCTGGCGGCCGTCCTGGTTGCCGACGATGTAGAGGTGCACGCTCGCGTTGTCGAAGGAGCCGCTGTTGTTGACGATCGTCAGCGGCAGGGCGGCGGCGGCCGTCCGGGCGCCGGGCCCGTCGGCGAGCGCGTGCGGGGCGAGGGCCGCGACGGCGGGCGCGGCCACCGCCGCGCCGCCGAGCGCGAAGAGCACCTTGCGACGGCCGAGGGTGCGCTGGTGACGAGGAGTCATGTGGGGGGTCTCCTGATGGCTCGTGCGGGTCGTGGACCGCGCCGGCCGACGAGGGGGGTGGACGTGCCGGGAACGCCCTCGGTGTGAGAGCGCTCTCAGGACGACCGTCGGGACCGGCGCGCGGCCCTGATGGTACGGACCGCGACCGGCCCCGCCAACGGGTCCGACTTGTCCCTCAACTCGCCCTGAGCTGCGCCTTCTTGGTGCGGCGTACAGAGCGGCACGATTGTTTAACCGCTCCTTAAGGATCGCTTAAGGGGGGCGCGCGGGAGTGCCCCCCGGGTAGCGCTTCAGCGGTCGGCGTTCAGCAGGTCCTCCGCCGAGGCGAGGATCTCCGTGACGCGCAGCGCGAACGCGGCGTCGCAGGGGTGCGGGCGGCCCGAGTCCGCGGCGGCCAGCAGGCCGTCCGCGGCGCGGGTGAGGGCCGCGACCTCGCCCTGGCTCGCATCCGGCAGTCGGGTGACGCCGGCGGAGCCCCGCAGTTCCACCGTCGCCCCGGCGGCGGCCGGGGGCACGGTCAGGCTCAGTGTCAGCGTGCTCGACGCGCCGTCCGTGTGGTCCAGGACGAGGTGCACCGTGTCGCCGGGGCCGGGCGCCGCCGCCGTGACCCGCCGGACGTCCCCGAGGACGGGCAGCAGGACGGAGAGGGCGTGCGGGCCGACGTCCCACAGGGCGCCCTTGTCCTGGCGCCAGGGGGAGGCCGCGAAGGGGTTGCCGTCGACGGTGAAGACCGCTCCCAGCCACTCCGCGCGGCCGGTGAACCAGCCGCCCGCCTTCTGCTGCTCCTCGATCCACGCGGCGGGCTCCGGCTGGAAGCGGGTGGTGAAGAAGACTACCGAGGCGACCCCGGCCCGCTCGGCCGCCTCGACCACCGCACGCCCCTCCGCCACGGTCGGCGCGAGCGGCTTGTCCAGCAGCAGGTGGCGGCCCGCCCGCGCGGCGCGGGCCGCCAGCTCGGCCTGCACGTCCGGGGGGAGCGCGACGGCGACCGCGTCGACGTCGGCGAGCAGGGCGTCGACGTCGGGGTAGGCCCGGGTGCCGTGCTGTTCGGCCAGTTCCTCGGCGGCCTCGGGACGACGGCCCCAGACGCCCACGAAGTCCAGGTCCGGGTGTTCACTCAGGGCCGGGGCGTGGGCCAGCCGGGCCCAGGGGCCGGTGCCGAGCAGTCCGATGCGCATGCCGTCGCCTCTCCACGGGGGATCACTGGGGGAACGCACCGCGGGCGAGGAGGCCCCGCCCGCGTTCGCGCCCGAGCGTGCCAGACGCCCCGGACGAGGGGGATCCCGGGTCCGGCGGGCCGCCCGGTCAGTCCTGGGTGCTGATGTTGACCATCCAGGGGACGCCGAAGCGGTCCGTGCACATGCCGAACACGTCCCCCCACATCTGCTTCTCCAGCGGTACGGACACCGAGCCGCCGTCGGACAGCTTCTCCCAGTATCCGCGCAGCTCGCTCTCGTCGTCGCCGCTGAGGCTCACGGAGTAGCCGCCGCCCGGCTCGAACTCCATGCCCGGCGGGGTGTCGGCACCCATCAGGGTCAGGCCGGAGGGGCTCTCCAGCATGCCGTGCATGATCTTGTCCGCGTGCGGGGTGTCGGCCTGCCCGAACTCGCCGAACGTGTTGAGCCGCAGCTCACCGCCGAAGACGTCCCGGTAGAACTCCATCGCCTGGCGGGCGTCGCCGTCGAAGCTCAGATAGGGGTTGAGGCGCGTGGTCACGAGAACCTCCCATATGGGGGAAAGGTCGTTTTCGCGCAGCGTACCGCGAGGGTATGACAGCCGCCCCCGGGTGGCCGCGGGCTCCTGGACCCCGCGCGCGGGCCCTGTCGCGGCGGGGTTCCATGGCTCGAACCCATCCCATTCCTCCCCTGTCGGACCCGGTCGGTCTGCGAAGGGTTCTGGTCAATTACGACCAGTTGAGTAAAAGAGGTGAATGCTTCCGCGGAGTTCGGGCATACGCCCCGAAAACGAGAGAGGGGCGCTTCGTGCTCGTACCGGACCCGAAGGTCGTCAGGGAACTGCTCACGCGGTATGCGACGCTGCAGATCGCTCAGGCGGAGAGGCATTCGCCGGTCGCGGCGCGGGAGCTGGAGGACGTCAGCTACACGCTCTGCGTGATGACGGGAACGACCAGCATCCACGCCGCCATCGCCCAGGCGGACGTCCTCCTCACGCGGAAGGCTCCCCCGGCGGCCCGGACCGCGGACACCGAGGGGGAGAGCGGACTGTCCCTGGCGGTCTGAACGCGCCCGCCGGCCACCGGCCCGCGCGGCTCCACGGCCCCCGGTGGGGACACGGCAGCAACCGTGTCCCCACCGGGGGCCGTGTCGCGCGGTCACCGCCCCTCGGCGTGATCCGGACGAGAGGTCTCAGCCGCCGGCCGGCGTGAGGGCCGGACCACCGCCCCTGAACGCCGCGCGGTACCCGTGCGGCGTCGTGCCCACCACCTTGCGGAACCGCTCACGGAAGGCCGTCGGCGATCCGAAACCCGCCTGCCCCGCGATCCGCTCCACCGTGTGATCGCTGTTCTCCAGCAGGTACTGGGCGCGCCGCACCCGCGCCCGCAGCAGCCACTGCACCGGAGTGGTGCCCGTCTGCTCGCGGAACCGGCGGCTGAACGTGCGCTCGCTCATCCCCGCGCGCGCCGCCATCGCACCCAGGGTGATCTCCCGGGTCAGGTTGTCCTCGATCCACTCCAGCACCGGCTCCAGATCCGAGCCCCGGGGCACCGGCGGGTGCTCGTGGACGATGAACTGGGCCTGGCCGCCCTCCCGTTCCAGCGGCATCACCGACATCCGGGCGGCGTTCGCCGCCACCGCGGAGCCCAGGTCGCGACGGATCATGTGCAGGCACATGTCCAGGGCGGCCGCGGCCCCCGCCGAGGTGAGGATGCGGCCGTTGTCCACGTAGAGGACGTCCGGCCGCACGTCGACGCGGGGGAAGTCGCGGGCGAGCTGCTCGGCCGCCACCCAGTGCGTGGTCGCGCGCAGCCCGTCCAGCAGGCCTGCCCGGGCGAGCACGAAGGCGCCGACGCACACCGAGGCGATCCGGGTGCCCGCCTGTGCCGCCCGGCGCAGCGCCTCCAGTACGGCGGGGGAGGGCGGCGGCCCGTCTGCGATCCCGGGGACGATCACCGTGTCGGCGTCCGCCAGGGCCTCCAGCCCGCGCTCCACCCGAAGGGTGAAACCGCCGTCGGCCCGGACCTCCGGTGCGGGGGCGCACAGGCGCACCCGGTAGGCCGGGCGGCCGTCCGGCATCCGGGTCCAGTCGAAGACCTGCATGGGGGCCGCCATGTCGAACGGGATGACGCCCGGGAGCGCGAGAATCGCCACGGAGTGCATGGCGCCACGATAAGCGGATTCCCGCCAGCCGCCCAGGCTGGGTTGCAGGGACAGACGTGGAAAGGGGACTGGTCAGAGCCGTTGGCGGGATTCCGTTGCCTTCTGTCGTTCCCGCCCCTGGGTGGGGCGTCGGCGGACGCCTAGCGTGAGGCCGGCGCCCTCGTCGCCGTCCCTCCCCTGTCTTCGTCGAAAGGGTCCTGGTGACCAAGTTCCTGCTGTCCCTGCACGTCCTGGCCGCCATCGTCGCCGTCGGGCCGGTGACCGTCGCCGCCAGCATGTTCCCGCCGGCCGCGCGCCGGGCCGCCCCCGACGGTGGCGCGGGGGCCTCCGCCGCGGCGCGCGCCACCGTCACCGTGCTGCACCGTGTCTGCCGGGTCTACGCACGCGTCGGGATCGCCGTGCCGGTCCTGGGGCTGGCGACCGCGCTCGCGATGGGAGTGCTGGGCGACGGCTGGCTCATCGCCTCGATCGCGTTGACGGCGGCCGCCGCCGGCCTGCTCATCGCCTTCGTCCTGCCCCGGCAGGACGAACTCCTCGAGGAACTCGGCGCCCACCGGCCGGTGAACCGCGCCGACACCGTGCAACTGGGCATGTATACCGGGCTCTTCAACGTGCTGTGGGCCACCGTCACGGTCCTGATGATCGTCCGCCCCGGCTCCACGACGGGAGCCTGACCGCTCGCGCCCGGCGCACCCGGAGGGCGCGCGGCACCGACCCGGCTGTCCGTTCTGCGTCAACTCGTACGGGGGAATTGGCACTCCGTGGAGTGCGGACGCCTACACTCGGCACTCGCGTCCCGCTCGGGGACCGCCGAGCAGAAAGGCACGTTGTCGGGTGTTCCAGGATTCCCCCATCTACGACCGACTCATCGCGGAGTGCGGCGATGTGCCCGCACAGGTCCGCCGCGAGGCCGAACGCGTGAGCAGGGAACTGGAGTCGGTCATGCGACCTCTGCAGTCGCCCGGGTCCCTGCCGGGACCGGACCGGCCGCAGGCGCCGGGCAACGGCTGGCAGCGCACCGCCCTGTTGCCCGGCCCGCGGCAGTCCTGACCCGGCGCGGCGCGCCGACGCACCCTCAGAGCGCGCCGGTCCGCGCCTCGTCGCCCGTCGACGCGGTCACCTGGACCGGCCGGGCCAGCCACTCGGCGATGGTGCGCGCGATCGGCTGTTCCGTCTCCACCTCCACGAACCCGAACTGCCCGGACTGGTTGCACTCCAGGAACCACCACACCCCGTCGGAGTCCTCGGCGAAGTCGAAGGCCCCGTACGCCAGTCCGGCCTCGCGCAGATAGGCGCGGACGGCGTCGGCGGTGCGCGACGGCACGTCCACCGGCGTCCAGGGTGCCCCGGGCGCCGCGAAACGCACGTCGACCTCGTCCGGATCCGCCTCCGGATCCGTCTTCTTGCGCGCCGCCAGCAGCTTCCCGCCCACGGCGGTCAGCCGGATGTCGGCCCGCTTGGCGATCCGCCGCTGGAACAGCGTCGGCCCGAACGCCACGGCGGAGAAGTCGGCGTCCGGCGGCACCCTGCTGGTCGGCACGGCCCGGGGCGGGTCCTGCGGGTGGGCGCCCGAGACCGGCTTGACCACCAGGTCCGGGAAACGCTCCGCGAACTCCCGCGCGGCGCGCGGGAACGTGGTGATCACGGTGGCCGGCACGGGCAGGCCGCAGCGCTGGGCCAGCCGCAGCTGCCACGGCTTGTGGCGTGCCTGCCGGGCGGCGTCCGGATGGTTCATCCAGCGCGCGTCCGAGCCGCGCAGCATGCCGTAGAGCGCCTGCGACGCCTCCTCGGTCAGCCAGGCGGACGGCTGCGCCGCCCGGGCCGCGGGCTCGCCCGGCCTGCGCACCCACACCGAGCGGAGACCTCCGATGCTCACCAGCCTTCCCCCGGTGGACAGATGGCCGCGGAACCGGCCGTGGACGTACTCCCCGGACAGGGACACCCCGTCGGTGAGATCGGCGGGGTCCAGGCGCACCACCGGGACCCCGTGGCCGTTCAGGTGCACGACCACCATGTCGGCGGTCACGTCCTCCTCACACGTGAGGATCAGCACGGTCATCGTCTACGGTCCGCCCGCTGTCAGTCGTCGAAGTGGGTCTTGGAGCCCGCCGTGGATGTCGTGGTCCCCACCTCCCGCAACAACGCGTGGTCGCAAGCGGCGATCCGTCCGTCGACGAGAACGTTCAACTGCAGTCCGGAGTCGTACGAATACGGAGTGGCGACCGCCAACTCCACCGCCGGACGGGCGTAGTTGAGCGCGAACGGTTGCATCGTCTCTCCCTCGTCGGTGCTGCGCCGACCAAGCGGGGCCACCTGTGCGCCGTTGCCTGGTCCGCCGACTTCTTTTGGCTTCCAGTCACTTATACGAATCGAACGGGTGGTTGGTTTCCTTACGGAGCGTAGTCATCGGCGGGCCGGCGGGCGGACCGCCGGAACGTCGACGCAGGCGCACCCTCGCCGAGGGAGCCGCGCATGGAGCGCAGAGCGAGCAGCAGGACACCGATGTCGTCCAGATAGACCGGGTCGGGCAGCAGGTCGGTGGGCAGGACCAGATAGAGGACGGCACCCCAGAAGACCCACCGGGGGCCCGTGGGCAGACCGGCACGCCGGAGCTCGCGCCGGGTACGGACCAGCCGTACCAGGAGCGCGAGAGCGGTGGAGAGCAGAGCGGCCGCGATGACCGCGACCACGACGAGCACCGCGGTGGTCGAATCCACCAGTCGCCCTCCTCCCGGTGTGCCCTGACACGGGCCTCATGGACTGGATTCCCGTTTCCGGCCCGGGTATGGGGGCCGGGACCGGACATGTCCGACCGGGTCCGTTTCCCCGCTTCAGCGGGGCGAAACACCGGATCGTCGCAGGTCATCCTCGTGGCCCAGTCGGGTGGCACGGGGTGCGCAGGGGCCCAGGAGTGGTCAACGCCACGTCGCTCGTCGCGCGTGGGGGGTGGGGGAGCGGCCTGAAGCCGTCACTCATGGAGCCGAGTACGACCTCCTGTGCCTCGTCCCCTCCGCCGAACGACCCCGCCGTACCCCCCGAGGCGGCCCCGTTGTCCCCCTCCGCCGCGACGCTCACGAGCACAGGCTCCCACCGGCCGGATCCCGGCCACGCCCGGCCCGCCCTCCCGGCGGTGCGCGTCCGGACGGCCTGTCCGTGCTGTGCCCGATGACCGGGGCGCTGCTGCTGGTGCGGCCCGGAGTGCTCGTGACGGCGATGGCGGTCACCGTCATGGCGGTCCTGGCGGCGGCTCACGTCCACGGGCGACCGCTCCCCTCGGCGGCCCCGTCCGGGCGGTGGAACTCGCCCTCGCACCCCCGTGGCTCGCCGGGGCCGCCGCCGTGACGGCCGCTGTGGCGGCGTTCGCCGCCCTGATCGGGCGCATCGCGTCGCCGTTCCCGGGCAGGCGCTGGGCCGCCTGGTCGCCCCCCCCGATGCCGGCCGCCTGGCCCAGTGACGCGTCAGGACCCGCGGCCGCCCCGGCGCACCCGCGCCGGGGCGGCCCTCGCGTGCCCGGCGCGCGGAGTCAGGACCCGGACGGCGTCGACCGCCCGTCCGGACCGCGGGCCACGGTGCGACGCAGACCGGCGGGGGGCTTCAGCCGGTCCAGGGTGCGGGTCAGCTGCCGCAGCGGGGACACCGGCGCGGAGGAGTCGGGCGGCTGCCCGCCGGCCGGCGGATCCCCGGCCGACTCCCGGTAGGCCGCCAGCGCCTCGTGCGCGCGCTCGGCCGCCTCGCGGTACAGGTCCCTCGACTTCGTCATGGCCTCCAGCGCCTCGGCGTACATCGCCACCAGCGCGCGCTCGCGGGCGAGTTCCTCCTCCGGGCTCAGCAGATGCCAGTCCTCGCGCAGCGCCGTCAGCGCGCCCTCGGCCTCCGTCGGCAGCGGCCTCGCCAGTGCGGCGTACCCCCGCACCGCAGCGACGAGGCCGGCCGGCTCGGTCCCGTCCAGGAAGACCGCCCGGACCGAGTGCGTGCCCGCGTCGTAGCCCTCGGGAGAGGGCCGGCCCGGGAGGACCAGCGCACCGCCGCGCGGCACCTGAAGACCGGACTCGCGCAGCGCCCAGTTGACCACCCGCAGCTGGTGCGGGGCCGCCCGGTGCTCCACCACCAGGGGCCGCAGCCCGGGCGGCAGCCAGTGCGCCAGCGGCACCCGTCCCCGCTCGTCGGTGGTCATGGCCTCGTGGACGACGACATGGATGCGGGTGCCGCTGCGCGCGCAGTTCCGCAGCAGCCGCCGCACCTCCTTGTCGTCCTCGGGCAGCGGATGGATCGTCCCCGGCCGCAGTCCCGTGGCGGGGTCGGCGTCCCAGTCGGTGTCCGTGCCCTGGGGCAGGAACATGCCGGTGGGGGCGGGCCAGTCGAGGTCCCAGAGCGCTCCCGCGGACTCCGCGACGAGGGTCCAGTCCCGGCCGTCGTCGGTGGCGGGCGCCAGGGCGAGCCGGGCCCGCACCACGACCCCGCCGGCGACACGGGTCCGGGCCTCGAAGACCAGGTCACCCGCCTCGTCCCCGGCCGGGGGCAGTTCCAGGTAGTCGTCGATGTGCTTGCTGTCCTTGAGGCCGCGCAAGGATTCACGGAGTTCGTCCTCGGCGCCGGTCCCGGTGCGGCGGCCGCGGGTCAGCCAGACCGTCGGGGGGACCGTGGCGCGGACGGTGGAGGTGGTCGGCATGGGTCCTGTCAGGAAGGGGGACAAATGGTCCTGCCAGTATCGCCGCCGCCGGCCGGCGGACGGCACAGGGTCCACCGGACGGCGGACCCGACCGGCGTCTACCCGCGCGTCCGGCCCGCATGTGCGGGGGCGTGTGGGGACGCGGCGCGCGCGGGGTGTGCGCGGCGCGCACGCGGAGGGGCCGCTCACACGTGGCCGCGCCCCCGGGGCGCCGTCAGAATGGGGTGCCGCGGGCAGGGCCGGCCCACCATCCGCATCGGGGAATGCCCTGCCCGCACCAGGTGCCGGGCCCTCTGCGGGCGGGTCAACTCAGCACCCCCCGCCGCCCGTTCGGGGCGGTGAGGGGGCGTGCGGGGCGCGGACCTTACCAGGGCCGGGGTGTCCGTGTCGCATATTCCCCCGGAAAACGCCAAAGCCTCCACCACGGTCGAGCACACACCGTAGCGTCGACGTCACGTTCGCGGTACAGCCGTGCGAGGAGGGGGATCCGGCGTGCCCGGAATCGACGAGAGCCTGCTGGAAGCCATGCGACTGCCCGGTGCCCGGGGGGCCCTGGTGGTCGACTGGATCAGCGGGCTCGCGCTGGGGGCGGTCGGCGAGGCCCCGGGCGACGACCCCGAGGCGACGGCGGCGGAGACCGCCGAGCTCGCCCGGCTCGCCATGGAGAGCGGCACGCTCGCCCCGGGCGACACGAGCGTCCTGGCCCCGGCGGGCAAGGAACCGCCCGTCCAGGACCTGATCCTCACCACCGCGGACGCCTACCACCTGCTGAGATTCGTCATCACCACGTTCGACAGCACGGTGTTCCTCTACCTGTGGCTCGACCGCGGGGACGGCAACCTGGCCCTGGCCCGCATCCGGCTGGCCGAGATGGCGGACCGACTGGTGCTCGGATGACCACGACGACAGCCCGCGCGGACGGATCCGCCCCGGAACTCCTCGGCAGCCTCGCCGCCGACCGGGCCACCGGTGCCCTCACCACCCGGTACGGCGTGCTCTACCTCTCGGCGGGCCACGTCGTCCACGTCGAATCCGGCTACAGCCCCGACCTCGGCGACCTGCTCACCCGCAGCGGCGCCGTCACCCCGGACGGCTGGTGGGAGGCCGTGGAGCACGCCGGGGCCGGTCACCGGGTCGGCCGGCGGCTCATCGACAGCGGACGCCTCACCACCGGGGCGCTCGAACTGTTCCACCTGGGCGCCCTGTTCGACGCGGCGTACTTCGCCCTCGCCCCCGACGGTGCAGCGCCCCGCTTCCGTGCCGGGGTCGCCCACTGGTTCGGCGCGGTCCGCCCCGTCCCGGTGGAGACGGTGCTCCGCGAGTCCCGGCGCCGCCGCGAGCTGCTGCACCGCATCTGGCCCGACCCGGCGGTCGACACCGTCCCGCTCACCCGCCTGCCGGCCGCCGACCCGGCCGGCCTGCCGCCCCGCCGGGGACGGACCCTCGCCCTGGTCGACGGCGCCCGGACCGCCGCGCAGATCGCCTCGGCCCTCGCCTGCCGCACCTTCCACACCCTGGTGGAACTGCGCCGGCTGGCCGCCGACGGCCTGGTCACCCCCGCACCGCCCCCTCGCGTCACCGAGGTTCCTCCGGGGCCGGGCGACCCCCACGGCGGGGTGTGGGACGAGCCCGACACAGCGCTGCTGCGACGGCTCCTGGACGCCTTGGAGGCACTGTGATCCGCGCGCGTCGACAGCGTGCCGAAAGGAGACTGCTCATGGCCGTCGAGACCGACGTGCTGGACGAACTGCGTCGGCTCCGCACCCGGATACCCCGGCTGACCGGATCTCTCGCGGCCACCGTCGACGGACTCGTCCTCGCGCAGGACGTGCCCGAGACCGAACCGGAGGGCCTCGCCGCCCTGACCGCCGCCGCCCTCGGCGTCGCGTACCGCATGACCGACGCCGCCGCCCGCGGCGAGTTCCGCGAACTCCTCGTCCGCGGCACCCAGGGCTACGTCGCCACCTACGCGGCCGGCACCACCGCCGTCCTGACCCTCCTCGCCGACGACCGGGTCAACGTGGGGCGGCTCCACCTGGAGGGCCGGCGCAGCGGCGCGCGGATCGCCGACCTGGTCGACACCCGGATCGGCCCGGGCGGCGGACGGCACGCGGAGCGCCCGGTGACGGGCGGTCACACCGCGCCGCCCCCGGATCCGGCCCGCCGCATCGGCACCCTCCCGGTGCGCACCCCGCAGCGGCCCGCGCACCAGCCCCGCCCCCAGCCGGGCGGCTGATCCACCCGACACCCCCGACACTCCGACACCTCTGTACGCCGACGCCGCGACACCACCCGGCGCCCGGCCCGAACCACCGATCACCACCGAAAGGAACACCCCATGGCCAACACCGAGACCGCGCTCAAGGAATGCCTCGCCTCCATCGACGGCGCGACGGCCGCCGCGCTCGTCGACTACACCAGCGGCATGGCCCTCGGCACCCTGGGCGGCGGCAAGGACTTCAACCTGGAGGTCGCCGCCGCGGGCAACACCGATGTGGTGCGCTCCAAGCTGCGCACCATGGAGCACCTCGGCCTGAACGACGAGATCGAGGACATCCTGATCACCCTCAGCAGCCAGTACCACCTGATCCGCCTGCTCAAGGGCCGCGGCGGCAACGGCCTGTTCCTGTACCTGGTGCTCGACTCGGGCCGGGCCAACCTGGCCATGGCCCGGCACCAGTTGCGCCGTCTGGAGGCCGAACTGGAGGTCTGAGCACACCGGGTGCCACCCCGAAGGGCCCCGTCGCCGGCCGTGCCGGTGCGGGGCCCCTGCCCTTGCCTCAGGCCGCCTCGGGCAGCCAGAGGTCGGGGCCGAACACCTCGTAGTGCACCCGGCGGGGCGGCACCCCGGCCTTCAGGACCTGGCCGCGCACCGCCCGCATGAACGGCAGCGGCCCGCACAGGTACACCGTCGAGTCCGCCGGGACGTCGATGCCGGTGAGGTCCATCAGCCCGGTACGGGCCCCGGGCTCCTCGGGGCCCGGCCGCTCGTACCAGAACACCGCCTCCGCGTCCGGCAGCCGGTCCACCGTCTCGCGCACCTCTGCCCGCAGGGCGTGCTCGTCGGGGGAGGTGTCGGCGTGCAGGACCAGCACCCGGCGGCCGGAACCGGTGGCGGCGAGCCGGGCCAGCATGCCGGCCATGGGGGTGCAGCCGATGCCCGCCGAGATCAGCACCAGGGGCGTGTCGGCGTCGTCGAGGGACACGTCGCCGAACGGTGCGGACAGCGTCAGCTCGTCACCGGTGCCGACCTGCTCGAACAGCAGGTTGGACACCTCGCCGTCGGGTGCGCCCCGCTCGCCTGCCACCCGCTTCACCGTGATCCGGCGCAGGTCGTCGCCGGGGTCCGAGGACAGGCTGTACTGGCGCAGCTGGTGCACCCCGTCCGGCATCCGCAGCCGGACGCTCACGTACTGCCCGGCCCTGGCGGGCGGGGCGGGCCGGCCGTCGGCCGGGCGCAGCAGGAAGGACACCACGTCCCGGGTCTCCTCGTGGCGCTCGACGACCGTCCACGGCCGCCAGACCTCGCCGGGGACGACCCCCGCCTCCTGGTACAGCCGCGCCTCCCGGGCGATGAGCGCACCGGCCATCAGCCAGTACACCTCGTCCCAGGCGGCGGCCACGTCCGGGGTGACGGCGTCCCCGAGCACCTCGGCGATCGCCCCGAACAGGTACTTGTGGACGATCGTGTACTGGTCGTCGGTGATGCCGACGGCGGCGTGCTTGTGGGCGATCCTGGCCAGCAGGGCGTCGGGGCGGGTGTCCGGGTCGGCGAGCAGCGCCTGCGCGAAACCGGCGATGGACCCGGCCAGCGCCCGCCGCTGGGCGCCGCTGGCCTGGTTGCCCCGGTTGAACAGTCCGTCGAGCAGCTCCGGGCGGTCACGGAACATCGCGCCGTAGAAGCGCGTGGTGATCTCGTCGAGCGCACCGGCCACGGCGGGCAGGGTCGCCCGCACCACTGCGGCGGATTCTTCGGACAGCATGGCGTCTCCCAACAACGGGACGGAGAAGGGGGGTTGTCCGCGGAGCCGAGCTCCGGCGACACCCTCTGTATAGCAATCCGATCATCGGGTTTCCGGGGGTAACGGACCGCTGGACGGCACCTCGGGCCCACCGGCCCGCACAGAAGGGACCTTCGGCCCCCACGGTCCGCCCCGGGCAGGGGCCGGTCGGCGCGGAACCGGGGGCCGGTCCGCCGCTCGCGCCACCGCGGGGCGGCGGGGCGCCGACGCGGGCGGGCGCCGGGCAAGGGCGGGCCCTCGGCACGGACAGGCGCTCGGCGCGGGAGCGTCCTCGGCATGGGCTCGCGCCGACACGGACGAGTCCCGGCACGGGTGGGTCCCCGGCACGGGCGCGCCCCGGCGCGCACGGCCCCCACACCGAGGCGCCCCCGACCGGTGGGCCGGGGGCGCGTCCGTGCCGGGGGCGGGGCGGGTCACGGCGGGCCGGTGCCGTCGGAGGGCCCCCGGTCGAGCGCGCGGGGAAGGCGGGGCATCAGCTCGAACACACCGGCCAGCCGGGTGTGCTCCAGCAGCCGGCGGAAGGCGGGGCTGTCCGAGACCAGGCGCAGGCGGCCGTTGCGGAGCAGGACGCGGTTGCGGGCCCGGCAGAGCACGCTCAGTCCCGAGCAGTCGATGAAGGCCACGGCGCGCAGGTCCACCACCAGGTCGGGGAACGGGCCGGCGGTCAGCGCGTCGAGGCGCTCGGCGAGCACCGGTGCCGTGAGCAGGTCGAGTTCGCCGTGCGGGGCGACGATCGCGGTACCGGCTGCGGCGCTCTCCCGCAGCCCCGTGTCGGGCCGGCCGGAGGAAGGGGACATGTCGAGAGAGCCAACACCTCCGCGGCGGCGCCGGGGAAGGGCCGTCCGGCCCCCGCGGGCGGGGCCCGTCGGGTCCGGTCACCGTCCGGGCGGGTGCCGGAATCCGGCCGGCCCGAGCGGAATCCGGTGGAACGGGACAAGCTGGAGGGGGAGGCGCGTGCGGCCGGCGCCGTCGGCTGCCCCGGGGCGTTCGCCGCGGAGGCCCGCCCGGGACGCGCCCCGTGAGCCCGCACGCCACCCGCCGAACGGTGTGGGAAGAGAGGGAGTGACAGCCATGGCCGGACAGGTCCCGCCGCCCGACCAGGACGGCAAACCGGTCGGCGACCTGGGGCGCCGTCTGGCCCACCGCAGAACCGAACTCGGCCTGACCCGTGAGGAGACGGCGTCCCGGGCAGGTCTGGCGCCCAGCTACCTCGCCCATCTGGAGGAACACGCCGGCGCCTCGCCCGGCACCGGTGTCCTGATCCGGCTGGCCGGGGTCCTCGGCACCACCCTGAACGGGCTCACCGGCGGCGACACCGACATGCCCCCGGGTACCGGACGGGCGGCTCCGCACGCCGAGTTCTCCGAGCTGGACGAGGAGGAGTCGCGTGCCCTGCTCGGCACCCACGGCGTCGGCAGACTGGCCCTCGCCACGGACGACGGGCCGTTCATCGTGCCGGTGAACTACGACGTCGTCGACGGCGCCGTGGTCTTCCGGACGGCCCCGGGCACGACGCCCGCGCGGGCCGCCGGGCACCGGGTGGCCTTCGAGGTGGACCGCATCGACGACGCCCTGAGCCAGGGGTGGAGCGTCCAGGTGCGCGGGGACGCGGTGACCGTCACGGATCCCGAGGAGACCGCGCGGCTCACCGAGCGGGCGTACAGCCGGCCCTGGGCGGGGGCGGAGCGCGACCGGTGGATGCGCATCGAGCCGTTCGAGATCACCGGGCGCCGCATCAGCGCGTGAACCGCGGTGCGCCGGCCCAGGAATCCGCGGTGCGCCGGCCCAGGGAAGCGCGGTGCGCCGGAAGCGGGCGCGCCGGCCGGGACGGAGAGGGAGCGGCACCGCGGGGGATCGGTACCGCTCCCGACCCCGATGATGGCCCGGCGCCCCGGCCGGGAGCCAGTGGCCGATGGTCCCCGTCCCGGGGCCCGGACGGCCCCCGGAGCATGGCCGGATCCGGGCCCCGGATCCGAGATGGGGCCGTCCGGCCCTGGCCCTCCGGCCCCGGAGGGAGAAGGATCTCCGTAGCAGGGAAGCCTGGAAGCACGGGGGACCGCGACCGCGGGGACCTGCCGCACAAGAGGACAAGAGGACGAGGAGCACCAGATGACGGACGGCGAGCAGCCCGGGCCCGAGCAGCCGATCCGGGTCTTCCTCCTGGACGACCACGAGGTCGTCCGGCGCGGAGTCCACGACCTGCTCAACGACGAACCGGACATCACCGTGGTCGGCGAGGCCGCCACCGTCGAGCAGGCGCTGGTCCGGGTGCCCGCCCTGCGCCCCCGGGTCGCGGTGCTGGACGTGCGTCTGCCGGACGGCGACGGGGTGAGCGTGTGCCGCGAGCTGCGGTCCCGGATGCCCGACCTGGCGTGCCTGATGCTGACGTCCTTCGACGACGAGGAGGCCCTGCTGGACTCGATCATGGCGGGCGCCTCCGGCTACGTGCTGAAGCAGATCCAGGGCTCGGACCTGGTCCAGGCGGTGCGCACGGTGGCTGCCGGGCAGTCCCTTCTCGACCCGAGCGCCACCACCCGGCTCATGGCCCGCCTGCGGCAGGAAGGGCAGCCGGAGGAGGACGAGGACGCGCTGCCCGGCCTGACCGAGCGGGAGCGGGAGATCCTCGCCCTGATCGGCGAGGGACTCACCAACCGTCAGATCGGCCGGCGGCTGTACCTCGCCGAGAAGACGGTCAAGAACCACATCTCCCGGCTGCTGGCCAAGCTGGGTGTCGAGCGCCGCATCCAGGCGGCGGTGATCGCCACTCAGGCCCAGGACCGGCTGCGCCGCCCGGAACGCTGAACCGGCCGGTCCGGCGACCGGGGGGACGGGCCCGTGCCGCTGCGGATACCGTTGCTCCTGCCGGCCCGTGCGCACCGCCGGAGCCGGAGAGGGACAGGAGGTCCACGGGTGGCAAGCTCCGAGCGGGACGGAGACCCCCGGGTTCGGCTGCCGCAGCTGAGGCTGGACGAGTTGCTGGAGGAGTTGCAGGGACGCATCGACGCGGCCCGGGGCACCCGTGACCGGGTGCACAGCCTGCTGGAGGCGGTGCTGTCGGTCGGCCGCGAGCTCGATCTGGAGCAGGTCCTGCACAGCATCGTCGACGCGGCGGCCGCCCTGGTCGACGCGGAGTACGCCGCGCTGGGCGTGATCGGCCCGGACGGCAAGCGCCTGTCGGCGTTCCACACCGTCGGCGTCGACGAGGAGACCATCCGCCGCATCGGCGCGTATCCCGAGGGCCACGGCATCCTCGGCGAGCTGATCCGGCACCCCGAGCCGCTGCGGCTGGCGAAGCTCTCCGAGCACCCCGCCTCCTACGGCTTTCCCGACCACCATCCGCCGATGAACACCTTCCTCGGGGTCCCCATCCGGGTGCGCGACCAGATCTTCGGCAACCTGTACCTCACGGAGAAGCGCGGCGGCGCCCAGTTCGACGAGGAGGACGAGTCGGTCCTGGCCACCCTCGCCGTCGCCGCGGGCGTCGCCATCGACAACGCCCGGCTGTACGAGGAGTCCCGGCTGCGCGAGCGGTGGCTCCAGGCGAACGCCGAGCTCACCCACGGGCTGATGGCCGGCATAGGGCGCGGCGAGGCGCTGCTGCTGATCGCCGAACGCGCCCGGGAGATCACCGGGGCGGCCCTCGCCGAGGTGGCCGTCCCCATGGCCGGCACCGACTCGCTGACCGTGGAACTGGCCATCGGGCAGGAGGCGGACGCGCACCGCGGGCTGGTGGTCCCCGTCGACGACAGCCTGTTGGGCCGGGCCTTCATCAGCGCCGCGCCGGTCACCAGCCCGGACGTCTCGTGCGACGAGCGGGTCTCGGCGGGGCCGCCCCGGTTCGCGGGCCTCGGCCCCGCCGTGGCCGTCCCCGTCGGCTCCGGTGACGGTGTGGGGGCCATCGTGCTGCTGGTGCGGGCCACCGGGCAGGGCGAGTTCTCGCAGAAGGAGATCGAACCGCTGCGGGGCTTCGCCGCGCAGGCCGCGGTGGCGATGGAACTGGCCGCGCGCCGCGAGGACGCCGAACAGATCGCCGTCCTGGAGGACCGCGACCGTATCGCCCGTGACCTGCACGACCTCGCCATCCAGCGGCTCTTCGCCACGGGCATGACGCTCCAGAGCGCGGGACGCTTCATCGAGCACCAGGGTGCCTCGGAGCGGGTGACCCGGGCCGTCGACGACCTGGACGAGACCATCAAGATCATCAGGTCCACCATCTTCGGTCTGCGCGCCCGCGACGGCGCGTCCGGCACGGGACTGCGCGCCCGGGTGGTGCGTGTCGTCGGCGAGGCGGCGCCCGTGCTCGGGTTCGCGCCCAGTGTGCGGATGGAGGGGCTGGTCGACACCCACGTGTCCAAGGAGACCGCCGACCACGTCGTCGCCGTCCTGTCCGAGTCGCTGACCAACGTCGCACGTCACGCCCGGGCCGACCGCGTCCAGGTGAGCCTGGAGACCGACGGACGCGAGGTCCGCCTGACGGTGGCCGACGACGGCGTCGGCCTCCCCGAGGGGGGCCGCCGCAGCGGCCTGCGCAACATGGCCGAGCGGGCGGAGCAGCTCGGCGGCACCCTGGACATCGACAGCTCCGCGGGCGGGGGCACCACACTGCGGTGGTGTGTTCCGGTGACCGACGGCTGACGCCCCGACGCCGCCGGGGCCCGGACTCGGGGCGGGCGCGAGCCGCCGGCTCCCGGGACCGGGGCCCCGACGTGTGCCGGATGCCCGGCCGGGGTACTTGAGTGCGCACCGTCCGCCGGGAGCGATCCCGGCGGCCGCTGCCGGGAGGGAGCGTCGAGGTGACCGGCTGGACCTGGGAGTACGAGGGCTACGACCCCGCCGACGAGCGGCTCCGGGAGTCGTTGTGCACGCTGGGCAACGGCCGCTTCGCGACCCGGGGCGCCCTGCCCGAGTGCTCCGCCGACGACGTCCACTATCCGGGCACCTACGCGGCGGGCTGCTACGACCGGCTCACCTCGGAGGTCTCCGGGCGGCGGGTCGAGAACGAGGACATGGTCAACCTCCCGAACTGGCTGCCGCTGCGCTTCCGCCTGCCCGGGGGCGACTGGCTCACCCCCGACACCGAGAGGGTGCTCGACCACCGCGAGATCCTGCACCTGTCCTCGGGGCTGCTGGAGCGGCAGACCCGCTACGCCCTCGGCGGCGGCCGGGCGCTGCGGGTGCGTCAGGAGCGGCTGGTGCACATGGCCGACCCCTATCTGGCCGCCCTGCGCACCGAGTTCACACCCGAGGGGTTCAGCGGTCCGCTGGAGGTGGAGGCGGCTCTCGACGGCGGGGTCACCAACGCCGGGGTGGCCCGCTACCGGGCCCTGGACGGGCGGCACCTGACGCATGTGCACACCGGCGCCTCCGACAAGGACACGGTGTGGCTGCGCTGCCGCACCCGTACCTCCGACATCCGGATCGCCCTCGCCTCCCGGCTGCTCTGCGAGGCACCCGTCACCGACCACACGGGCGGGGACGACGCGCGCGCCGTGCAGCGGATCGCCCTGGAGCTCGCCGAGGGCCACCCGGCGGCCGTCGACAAGGTGGTCGCCCTGCACACCTCGCACGACCCGGCGATCAGCGACGCCCTGCACGCCGCCGTCGACCGGGTGGGCCGGGTGGCGGGCTTCGACGAACTGGTGGAGTCGCACCGCACCGCGTGGGGCCAGCTGTGGCGGCGGGGCGAGCTGGACGTGCCGGGGGAGGCGGGCGGCATCCTGCGCCTGCACCTGTTCCACGTGCTGCAGACGCTCTCCCCGCACACCGCCGACCTGGACGTCGGGGTGCCGGCCCGCGGCCTGCACGGCGAGGCCTACCGCGGGCACGTGTTCTGGGACGAGCTGTTCGTGCTGCCGTACCTCAACCTGCACTTCCCGGAGGTGTCCCGGGCGCTGCTGCACTACCGCCACCGGCGCATGGAACGCGCCCGGACCGCCGCCCGGGACGCCGGGCACAGCGGGGCGATGTACCCCTGGCAGAGCGGCAGCGACGGCCGGGAGGAGTCGCAGACCCTGCACCTCAACCCGCGCTCGGGCCGCTGGGTGCCCGACCACACGCACCTGCAGCACCACGTCGGCTCGGCGATCGCGTACAACGTGTGGCAGTACTGCGCGACCACCGGCGACGCCGAGTTCCTGCACACCAAGGGCGCCGAGATGCTGCTGCAGATCTCCCGCTTCTGGGCGGGTGCGGCGACCTACGACCCGCGGCTCGGCCGGCACCGCATCCGGGGGGTGGTCGGCCCCGACGAGTACCACGACGCCTATCCCGGCGCCGACCGGCCCGGCCTGGACGACAACGCGTACACCAACGTCACGGCCGCCTGGGTGCTGGCCCACACCCTCGACGTGCTGCGCGAGCTGCCGGAACCCCGGCGCCGTGAGCTCGACGAGCGGACGGGCCTGGACGCGGCCGAGCTGGACCGCTGGGAGGAGGTCTCCCGCACCCTGTACGTGCCCTGCCACGACGGCGTCATCAGCCAGTTCGACGGGTACGCGGACCTGGCGGAACTCGACTGGGAGGGCTACCGCCGGCGGTACGGGGACATCCGGCGCCTGGACCGGATCCTGGAGGCGGAGGGCGACAGCGTCAACCGCTACCGGGCCTCGAAGCAGGCGGACGTGCTGATGCTCGGCTACCTGTTCTCACCGGCCGAACTGCGGGAGCTGTTCCGCCGGCTGGGCCACGACCTCGACGAGCACGTGTGGCGGCGCACCGTCGACCACTACCTGCACCGCACCAGCCACGGTTCCACCCTGAGCGGGCTGGTGCACGGCTGGCTGCTGGCCCGCGACCGGCGGGAGGAGGCCTGGGCGTTCTGCCAGGAGGCGCTGCGCGGGGACATCGCGGACCTGCAGGGCGGCACCACCGGGGAGGGCGTCCACCTGGGTGCCATGGCCGGCACCCTCGACCTCGTGCAGCGCGGGCTGCCCGGTCTGGAGACCCGCGACGGCGCGCTGCGCCTGGACCCGGTGCCGCTGCCCCAGCTGTCGTCCTACGGCTTCACCCTGCGCTACCAGGGGCATTGGGGCGTCCGCATCCGGCTGGAGCGCGGCGTGGTGGAGATCGCGGTGCCCGCCTCGGGTCCCGGGCCCGTCGAGGTGCGGCTGCCGGACGGCACGGCCCGCCTCCGGCCGGGGGAGACGGGCCGCCTTCCGCTCAGGGAGTGACCGGCCGGTGAGGGCCGGTCACGGACCGGCGGTCGGGTGACGGGCGGTCACTTGTGGAACGTGATGTACCCGTTGCCGTCGCGGTCCGAGCCGCGCTTGGTGTACTTGTGCACGTCGGCCCGGCTGCCCGACGGCTTCAGCAGGTAGATCGTGTCCTTGTCGTTGTTCCAGATGAAGTTGCAGTTGTTCCGGTAGACGACGTTCTTCTTGTCGGAGTCCTTGCCGCGCCCGCCGCGCAGCTTCACGTAGTCGCCGGGCTCCAGGTAGTGGTTCGCGGTGAACGTGAACCGGTTCCCGACGGCGTCCTTGACGACGTACCCCCGGAGATTGACCTTCTTGGTCTTCGAGTAGTTCTTGACCGTCAGGTACTCCTGGTGGGTGTTGCCCCCCGAGCACTTGTTGGAGTCGCGCCCCGGTGCGTCGTACTGGACCCCGCGCACCTTCAGCGCGGAGGTGTACTCGGCGGCCTGGGCCGGAGCGGCCGTGAGCGTGGCCAGCGCGCCCGCGGCGACGGTGGCGGCGACGGCGGCAGTGCGTATGCGCATGTACTGATCCCCCCTCATGCCCCTTGTGTGAGGGACATGTGGTTATTCGGTGAAGGCAGGATCGTACACAACCGCCGTCGTGCTCACACCGGGAACGCCGTGAACGCGCGGAGCCGTGCGGGACGGCGGCTCAGGCGCCGCTCTCCCGCAGCATGTCCTCACGCTCGACGATCTTCACACGCGCGCGCCCCTGGGGCTCGCCCAGGGACTTCTCCGCGGCGTCCAGCCGGTGCCAGCCGTCCCAGGTGGTGCAGCGGATGCCGCGCTCGGCCAGGAACGCGTCCACGGCCTCCGGGGCCGGTGCCTCGGGCGTCAGCAGCCGCCCGGCCGCGTAGTCCTCCAGGAGGTTCGCCACCGTCTCGTTGGCGTCGCCCTTGGTGTGCCCGATCAGGCCGACCGGGCCGCGCCTGATCCAGCCGGTGACGTACGTGGACGGCAGGTGCTCGCCGTTCTCCTGCACGACCCGGCCCCCGCGGTCCGGGACCGTGCCGGAGTCGATGTCCCAGGGCAGCTTGGGCAGCTGGTCGGAGAGGTAGCCCACCGCGCGGTACACGGCGCCGACGTCCCAGTTCTTGTACGTGCCGGTGCCCTTGACGTTGCCGGTGCCGTCCAGTTCGGTGCGCTCGGTGCGCAGGCCGGTCACCTTGCCGTCCGCGCCGAGGATCTCCACCGGCGACTCGAAGAAGTGCAGGAACAGCTTGTGCGGACGGTCGCCGGTGTCGCGGATCGCCCAGTTCTCCAGCGTCTTGGCGACCATGTCGGCCTGCTTGTTGCCGCGCCGGGTGGCGATGGAGCCCTCGTCGTAGTCGATGTCCTCGGGGTCGACGATCACCTCGATGCTGGGGGAGTGGTCCAGCTCCCGCAGCTCCATCGGGCTGAACTTCGCCTGCGCCGGGCCCCGGCGGCCGAAGACATGGATCTCCTTGGCCCTGTTCGCCTTCAGGCCGTCGTACACGTTGGCCGGGATCTCCGTCGGCAGCAGCTCGTCCGCCGTCTTGGCGAGGATGCGTGCCACGTCCAGGGCGACGTTGCCGACGCCGAGCACCGCGACCTTCTCGGCCTGAAGCGGCCAGGTGCGCGGCACGTCGGGGTGGCCGTCGTACCAGGAGACGAAGTCGGCGGCGCCGTAGGAGCCGTCCAGGTCGATGCCCGGCACCGACAGGGCGCGGTCGGCCGTCGCGCCGGTGGCGAAGATGACGGCGTCGTAGAAGGTGCGCAGGTCGTCGAGGTGGAGGTCCGAGCCGTAGTCGACGTTGCCGAACAGCCGGATCTGCGGCTTGTCCATCACCTGGTGCAGGGCCGTGATGATGCCCTTGATCCTCGGGTGGTCCGGGGCGACGCCGTAGCGGATGAGCCCGAAGGGCGCCGGCATGCGCTCGAAGATGTCGATGGACACCCCGGGGTCGGCGGCGACGTCGGACTTGAGCAGGGCGTCGGCGGCGTAGATCCCGGCGGGGCCGGATCCGACGACGGCTACCCGCAGGGGGCGGGGCATGTCAGGTTCCCTTCGAGCGAGGTCAGGCGTCTCGTCGGAAGCCTAAGCTAAGGCAAGCCTTAGTCGGTACCTGGGTCCCGTCTATGCCCTCATAAGCCCACCTTATGGGATCCCCAGAGTCCCCTTATGAACCGGGGATGGGCTGCTCGGCCCAGATGACCTTGCCCGCCGGGAGATACCGGGTGCCCCAGCGCTCCGAGAGCTGCGCCACCAGGAACAGTCCCCGCCCGCCCTCGTCCGTCATCGTCGCGTACCGCAGGTGCGGCGAGGTGCTGCTGCTGTCGAACACCTCGCAGATCAGATGCCGGTCGCGCAGCATCCGCACCTGGATCGGGTCCCCGCCGTACCGCATCGCGTTGGTGACCAGCTCGCTGAGGATCAGCTCGGTGGTGAACGTCAGGTCCTCCAGCCCCCACTCGGCCAGCTTCCGCGCCACCGCGGCCCGCACCTCCGCGACGGCCGCCGGATCGGACGGCACCGGCCACTCGGCGATCCGGTCCGCGCTCAGCGCCCGCGTGCGCGCCACGATCAGGGCGATGTCGTCGACGGCCCTGGCCGGGCGCCGCGCCTCCAGCACCGCGCGGCAGGTGTCCTCGGGCGACTCCCCGGCCCCTTCCAGCGCCTGCCGCAACTGCTCCAGACCGACGTCGATGTCGTACCGCCGGTCCTCGACCAGCCCGTCCGTGTAGAGCACCAGCCGGCTGCCCTCCGCCAGCTCCAGGTCCGCCGTCTCGAACGGCAGGCCGCCGAGGCCCAGCGGCGGCCCGGCCGGCACGTCCGGGTACTCCACCCTGCCGTCCGGGTGGATCAGCGCGGGCGGCGGATGGCCCGCGCGGGCCACCGTGCACCGGCGGCTGACCGGGTCGTACACGGCGTACAGGCAGGTCGCCCCGGTCACCGGGGCACTGTGCTCGTCCTGCGTCTCGTCCTGGTCGATGCGGGCGACCAGCTCGTCCAGCAGCGAGACCAGCTCCTCGGGCGGCAGGTCCAGCGCGGAGAAGTTGTGGACCGCGGTCCGCAGCCGCCCCATCGTGGCGGCGGCGTGCAGGCCGTGACCGACCACGTCACCGACCACCAGCGCCACCCGGGACCCGGACAGCGGCAGCACGTCGAACCAGTCCCCGCCCACCCCGGCCTGCGCGGGCAGATAGCGGTAGGCGATGTCGAGCGCCGTCTGCTCGGGCAGCGTCCGCGGCAGCAGGCTCCGCTGCAGCGTCACCGCCATGCTGTGCTCCCGCGTGTAGCGGCGGGCGTTGTCGATCGACACCGCCGCGCGCGCCACCAGCTCCTCGCCCAGCGCCAGCTCGTCCTCGTCGAACGGCTCGGCCTTCTCCGACCGCCAGAAGCTGACCACGCCCAGGACGAGCGCCCCCGCCCGCAGCGGCACCGTGATCAGGGAGTGGATACCGAACTCCACCACCTGCCCCGACCGCTCGAAGTCCTGGGCCCGCCAGCCCGGCGCCGCGCCCAGCCGCGGCTCCAGCACCGGCCGCCCGGTGGCCAGGCTGCGCCCCTGCGGGGACGACGCGACGTACCGGATCGCGTGGCCCAGCGGATACAGCGGGGCGTCCTTGCTGATCCCGGCCCATGCCGCACGGCGCAGCGAGGCCGTCGCGTCCGGCTGTCCGCCGTCCAGCACCGGCTCGAACAGGTCCACCGTGGTGTAGTCCGCGAACCGCGGCACGGCCAGCTCCGTCAGCTCCTCCGCGGTGCGCGTGACGTCCAGACTCGTCCCGATGCCGACCCCGGCGTCGTACAGCATGTTGAGCCGCTCCCGGGCGTCCTCCGCACGGCCGGACAGGGCCCGCAGCTCGGTGGAGTCGCGGACCGTGGCGACGCTGCCGGGCGGCCCGCCGGCCCGGTCGGTGGGCCGCTGGTTCACCGCCAGCAGCCGGTCGCCGACCCGGTGCACCTCGTCGGTGACGACCCGGCCCGAGGCCAGCAGCTCGGCGGTGCCGGAGTCCAGACCCAGATCCAGGACCTGCTTGCCCTCGGCGTCGTCGGGGAGCCGGAGCAGCCGGTGCGCCTCGTCGTTGGCGAGCATGAGCATGCCGTCCCCGCTGACGATGACGACGCCCTCCCGCACGGCGTGCAGCACCGCGTCGTGATGTTCGTACATCCGGGTCATCTCGTACGGGCCCAGGCCGTGGGTCTGGCGCAGCAGCCGTCTGCTCACCAGGGCCGCGCCGCCGGTCGCCAGGGCCAGCGCGGCGGCCGCCGCGCTCAGCACCAGCGGCAACTGGTTGTCGGCGGCGCCCCCCACGTTCTCGGTGGTGATCCCGGCGGACACCAGCCCCACGACGGTTCCGTCACCGTCCTCGACCGGCACCACCGCCTGCACGAGCCGGCCGATCGTGCCCTCGATCTCCTCCACCACCGGTTCCCCGGCCAGCGCAGGGCCCAGGCTGCCGACGAACTTCTTGCCGATGCGGTCGGGCTTGGGGTGCGTGTAGCGGATGCCGTCGATGTTCATGACGACGATGAAGTCGACCCCGGACGCCTCGCGGGCCGCCTCCGCTCGCGGCTGGAGCACAGCGGTGGGGTCGGGGGACTCCAGCGCCTCGATGGTTCCCGGCGCGTTGGCGAAGGTCTCCGCGACGGCCAGCGACCGGTTGCGGGCCTCCTGCGTGCTGTCCTTGCGCACCTGGAGCACCAGCGCGACGACGGCCGCCACCACCAGCAGCAGCACGATCACCAGATGCAGGACGAACACCTGTCCGGCGACACTGCGTCCGCTCAGGACCGACCGCAGTGCCGCCGCCGGATGCCCTCGCGGACGGTCGCCCTCCTGCCGCCGCTGCCTCAGGGACGCGACGGAGCCGGGCCGGGGTGACGGCCGGGTCTTGGAGCGACCCACGAGTCGGACCATGTGCCGAGTGTAACTACCGGCCAATGTGGCGCGTCTTCGCCGTGGAACGCGGGACGGCGGGGCGCCGGCCCCCGGCCCCCGTGCGCTCGCGGCCGCCCCCGGCCGGTGCCGTGGCCGGTGGCCGTGGACCGCCCGCCGGGGGATCCGTTACTCGATCGGACCGGTCCAGTGCGGGTCCTCGCCGGGCCAGGCGTCGCCCTGCTCGACCCACGCCGAGTCGAACCGGCTCACGGTGACCACGATCGACCCGGCGTCGCTCTCGGCGATGGCGCGGTCGTCGTGGAAGGTGCCGCTGCGGCCGGGGGCCAGGCGGCCCGTCATGTCCTTGGCGCCCTCGACGGACAGCAAGGTGGTCTCCCCGCCCGTGGTGCCGCCCTCGGTGGTCGTGGCCAGGCGGTCCAGGTCGTAGGGAGCGTCCGTGCCGTTGGTGACCGTGCAGGTGACACGGAAGGCGGTCTGCCCGGCCTCGGGGCGGCTGTCCCACTCCCCGAAGCGGGTGAGCCTCGTGATGCTGTCGACCCTGACCTTCAGGCTGTCCGTGTAGGCGAAGGTGTCACCCACGGAGAGTTCGGTGCCGGGCTGTGCCGAGGAAGGGGCGGCCGACGGGCTGCCGTCGCACTGCTCCATCCACTCGGCCTGGGAGAGGGCGGAGCCGGGGCCGCAGTCCGGTGTGCCGGACACGGACTTCGTGACGGTGGCCGTGGCACGCTGCGCCTCGCCCTGGGGAGAGTCGTCGCTGCTGCACGCGGTGAGGGCGACGGCGAGGACGGCCGTCGCGACGACCGCGGTTCCTCTGAGGTGCATGGGTCCCCCAACTGCTGCTGACCCGTGGAGGGATGGTCCGAGGCCGGCGGGAAGAGGGGACGGCGCACGGTCCTCGACGACGGTGACGGCGCCCGGTGCCGGTTCTGCCCCAAGTCTCCGCCGTGCGGGGGACATCCGCCACTCGGGCCCCGGCCGACGTCCTGCACCCCTGGCGTCACAGGGCCGCGCGCGGTCACCCCCCTGCGGCCGCGCGCGGCCCCTCCGCGGCGCGCGGACCGTCCCCCGGCCATCCGCGCGCGGTCTGTCGCCGGGCCGCCGCCCCCTCACGGTCGGCACCCGGTGTGTGTCAGTCGCCCAGGGCGCGGGCCAGTTCGCTGGTCGCGCGGGCGATCTCGGTGTCCTGCTCGGCCATCAGGCGGCCGAGGTCGCCGCGGCGGGCCCGGACCGCCTGCCGTGCGGCCCGCTCCCAGACCACTGGATTCTCCCGGCGGTTGAGCAGCTTGGGGTACGCGGCGGCGGTGCACTCCCACTGCCGGGCGTCGGCGATCGCCTTGAGGAGCTGGATGATCTGGGGGCGGCAGCTGACGTGCGGCAGCTGGGCCAGCTCCCAGAGGAAGGGGACGGTGGCGGCGGTCGCCTGCTCCACGACGAATCCGTACTGGCAGATCCGTTTCCGCAGGTCCTCCAGAGCGGACCGGGCGGTCTCGGCGTCTCCCCAGGCGATGCCGTTGAGCAGCAGGGGGATGGCCGCCGCCGATCCGGTGGAGTCCTGGATGTCCGCCCACGGCACCCGGGACAGTGCGGTGAGGGGGGTCGTGCGGACCACTCCGGTGGGGGGTGTTCGGCGCACAGGGCGCTCGCTGCTCGGCTGTTCCGTCGAAGCGCTGCGCATGGCGTGGGTGCCTTTCCGCGGCAGTCGTGTCAGATGGGAGGGTGGGTGGACAACCGGGCCCACACCGTCTTGCCCGCCGGGGGAGTGGGGGACCAGCCCCACGCCTCGGAGAGGGCGTCGACGATGCACAGCCCGCGGCCGTGCTCCAGGAGGGAGCCGCTGCCGGGTCTGTGGACGGGCGGACGGTCGTCGGAGTCGGAGACGGTGAGCAACAGGTGGGCCGGGCCCAGCCGGAGGCCGAGCCGGACTTCGGGCCCGCCCGTGCACCGCGGTGCGGCGTGGGTCGCGGCGTTGGCGGTCAGTTCGGTGACGACGAGAGCGGCGTCGTCACCGTGGTGCCCCAGACGCCAGGCATCGAGGGTCCTGCGGGTGAAGGACCGGGCGCGGGCGAACCCCTCCCGGCTGCACTCGACGCGCAGCGCCGCCGAGGCGGACGCGGCGCCGGCCGTCTCCGGCATCGGTGGCGACGCGTGGTGCGGTACCGCGGTGGACGGACCGGCCGCGAGCGCGGTGGCCGGGCCGCAGCCACTCGCCTGAGCTCCCACTCCGGCCGGGGCTCGGAGTACGTGTTGCGCAGGTGATGACACGGCATCTCCCCGATGCGACGTCAGAAACGGTGCGTCAACGAGGGGGTTGACGCCGCAGCTATTATCCACGCTGACAGCGCTCGCGTGCAATTGCACGAGAAATTGCGCGAGATTTTTCGGGTGGGGCGAGTACGGCCGACAGGACTCGGCTCTCCCGGAGTACGGCCGGGCCTCGTGCGCGGCAGGACACGTGAACAGCAAGGAGACTGCGGTGCCAGGAGTGCGGAACGGAGTGCGGGCGAGCCAGTTGGACGCCCACTGGATCAAGAGCCGGCACAGCAACGCCGAGGGCAACTGTGTCGAAGTGGCCCCGCTGCTCGACGGAGGCGTCGCGCTGCGCAACTCCCGTGATCCCGACGGCCCCGCGCTCGTCTACACGGCGGCGGAGCTGGCCGCGTTCCTGGCCGGTGCCAAGGACGGGGAGTTCGACCACCTCGTCTGAGCCGGGCCGGGCCGGTGCCGACCGCCTCGTGCGGACCGGCACCGGCTCGCCCGAACGGAGCTCAACTCCCCACTTCTGGACGGCTTCTCGCCGTCCGATGCGGCGGACGGGGAACAGGTGCGATAGTGTAAATCGCCCTTGTGCCGGTCTGTCTGGGAGTCAGGATGTCCGCCGCGTCGCCGCGTATCTCCCGTCTGGAGCCCTATCTGGAGCGGCCCGAGCCGGCGCCGACCCTGCTGAAGATGCTGGTCGGCGTGCAGCTCGCGGGCTTCCGGGAGGACGCCGGGCTCGCCCAGGAACAGGCGGCCCGCGCCGCCGGGTTCAGTGCGGCCAAGCTGTCCCGCATCGAGTCCGGCAAGGGCCGCCGCCCGCCGACCGAGGCCGACGTCCGCAGCCTGCTGAGGCTCTACGGCACCGACGACTACGAGGCGTCCGTCCTGCTCAAGCTGTTGCGGCGGGCCGGTGAGCCGGGCTGGTGGCAGCGGTACGACAAGCGGCTGATGCCGGAGTGGTTCGACCGGCTCGTGGGCCTGCAGGAGGCCGCGGCGACCATCCGTACCTTCGAGATCCAGTACGTCCCCGGGCTGCTCCAGACCGCCGACTACACCCGCGCGGTGGTGGAACGCGGCCTGCCCAACGCGCCCTCCGGCGAGGTCCGCCGCCGCGTCGAACTGCGCATGCGGCGGGCCGAACTGCTGCTGCGCGCGGGCGCGCCGCAGCTGTGGGCGGTGATCGACGAGTCGGTGCTCCTGCGGGTCCTGGGCAGCGCCGAGGTGATGCGGGAGCAGCTCCGGCACCTGCTGGTCATGGCCGAGCGGCCCAATGTGACCGTGCAGATCGTTCCGCTCAGCGTGACCAACGCCTCCGCCCCCGCCATCCCCGTGACCTATCTGCGCTTCGGCGGGCTCGACCTGCCCGACGTGGTCTACCTGGAGCACATCCGCAGCGCCAACTTCCTGGAGGACCTCGACGAGACGGAGGAGTACCGGATCGCGCTGGACCGCCTCGCCGACGAGGCGCTCAAGCCCCGGGACTCCCTGGAGCTGCTGCGCACCACCATCGCGGAGCGCTACCCCGAGGCGTAGCACCGAGCCGAGCGGGGCGGCCGCCACCGGGCGCGCCCGCCCCGCAGACACGACGACGCCCTCCGCGCGGCCTCGGGGGCCGGGCGAAGGGCGTCGTGCTGTCCGGGGGCCGGCCGGCGGCCCGGGATCAGAGCGGAAGCCGGCCCACGCCGCCGAACTCGATCCACTCGTCCGTCAGCTGACGGGGCGCCACCTCCGTGTCGGGGCGCCAGGTGGAGACCTCCACCAACCCCGGATCCAGGATCTCCAGCCCCTCGAAGTAGCTGTGCACGTCCTTCGGTTCACGCACCCGGCCCCAGTTGCCCTGCGTCGCCTGGTCCATGAAGTTCGTGACGAACTCACGGACCTCGGGGTCCTCGCTGACCAGCTGGCACATCACCATGAAGCTGCCGGGTGCCAGCCGTTCGCGCACCCGGCGGGCCAGGGCGAGCGGGCCGTCGGTGTCGCTGTCCGGGATGCAGTGGAACGTCGAGTTGAACAGCACGCACGCCGGCTGGGAGAAGTCGATCAGACGCTCGGTCTCCGGGTGCCCGAAGATGCCGTCGGTGTCGCGCATGTCGGCCTGGATGACCACGGTGCGCTCGTCCTGCTCCAGCAGGGCGCGGCCGTGGACCAGCACCATCGGGTCGTTGTCGACGTACACCACGTGGGTGGACGGGTCGATGCGCTGCGCGACCTGGTGGACGTTCTCCTGGGTGGGCAGGCCGGAACCGTGGTCCAGGTACTGCCGGATGCCGTACTCCTGCGTGAGGGTGCGCACCACGCGCTGGAGGAAGCGGCGGTTGTTCAGGGCCAGGCGGCGCGTGCTCGGCACCACCTTGTCGAGTTCCTCGGTCGCGGCCCGGTCGGCCGCGTAGTTGTCCTTGCCGCCCAGGTAGTAGTCGTACATACGTGCGGCCGTCGGCACGGTTGCGTCGATCTCGGTGGACAGCTGCTTGCCGGAATGCATCGTTCCCCCTGCGGAGTACCGCGCCAACTGGACTGGCTGGACAGGGAGTACATCCTAGGGAGCCCCGACGGGTCCCGGCCAGCCCGTTGGCGAACCGGCCCCCGAACGAACGGGGCCGGACCGGCCCGCCGCTCCGCAGCGCGCACGGGTGGCCACGGTGCGTGATGACTCGGGTCGCGGAAGCCGGGTACTCACGGCAGAGTCGACTGCGCCGCTGGAGGTGGAGTGTGAACAGCACGCCGGACCGGATCGCGCATCCCTGGGGGACGCGCACCCCCTACGCCGCCGGTACCCCCTGGCCGGTCCGGACGGACATGCACCTGGCCGACGGGATCACCGAGGACGACGTGGAACGCTGGGTGCGGACCGCGTCCATCCTCCACTCCAACGGGGACGCGATCGACATCGCCGTGCGCGAGGGCCGCATCGTCGGCGTGCGCGGCCGCGCCGCCGACCGGGTCAACCGCGGCCGGCTCGGCCCCAAGGACCTCTACGGCTGGCAGGCCAACCACTCGCCCGACCGCCTGACCCGCCCGCTCGTGCGCGAGAACGGCCGCCTGGTGGAGACGGACTGGGACACCGCCATGGAGCGGATCACCGCCCGCACCCGCGGCCTGCTCGACGAGCGCGGGCCCGGCTCGATCGGCTTCTACACCTCCGGGCAGCTGTTCCTGGAGGAGTACTACACCCTCGCCGTCCTCGCCCACGGCGGCATCGGCACCAACCACGTCGACGGCAACACCCGGCTGTGCACCGCCACGGCCGCCGAGGCCCTCAAGGAGACCTTCGGCTGCGACGGCCAGCCCGGCTCCTACGAGGACGTCGACCATGCCGACACCCTCGCCCTGTTCGGGCACAACGTCGCCGAGACCCAGACGGTGCTGTGGATGCGGATGCTGGACCGCCTGGACGGCCCCGACCCGCCCGCGCTGATCTGCGTCGACCCCCGCTTCACCCCCGTCGCCCGCCGGGCCGACGTGCACCTCGCGCCGCGCGCCGGCACCAACGTGGCCCTGCTCAACGCGCTGCTGCACGAGATCATCCGCACCGGCCGGACCGACCGCGCCTACCTCGACGCGCACGCCGTCGGCTTCGACGACCTCGCCGCCGCCGTCGAGAAGTGCACCCCCCGGTGGGCCGCCGAGATCTGCGACGTCCCGGCCGCCGAGATCGAGCGGGCCGCGGAGATCCTCGGCAGCGCCCGCCGGCTGATGTCCACCGTCCTCCAGGGCGTCTACCAGTCCCACCAGGCCACCGCGGCGGCCGTCCAGGTCAACAACCTGCACCTGATCCGCGGCATGCTCGGCCGCCCCGGCTGCGGCCTGCTCCAGATGAACGGCCAGCCCACCGCCGAGAACACCCGGGAGTGCGGCGCGGACGGCGACCTGCCGGGCTTCCGCAACTGGGAGAACCCCCGGCACGTCCGGGAACTCGCCGAGGTGTGGAACCTGGAGCCCGAGGACATCCCCCACTACGGGCCGCCCACCCACGCCATGCAGATGTTCCGCTACGCCGAACAGGGCTCGCTGCGCATGCTGTGGATCAGCGCCACCAACCCGGCCGTGTCCCTGCCCGAGCTGTCCCGCATCCGGTCGATCCTCGCCCAGGAACGGCTGTTCGTGGTGGTGCAGGACCTGTTCCTCACGGAGACCGCCCAGCTCGCCGACGTCGTGCTGCCCGCCGCCACCTGGGGCGAGAAGACCGGCACCTTCACCAACGCCGACCGCACCGTGCACCTGTCCGACAAGGCGGTCGAACCGCCCGGCGAGGCGCGGGCCGACCTCGACATCCTGCTCGACTTCGCGGCCCGCATGGACTTCCGGGACAAGGACGGCGCCCCCCTGATCGGCTGGCACGACGCCGAGTCCGCCTTCGCCGCCTGGCAGCGGTGCAGCGCCGGACGCCCCTGCGACTACACCGGGCTCAGCTACGAGAAACTGCGCCACGGCAGCGGCATCCAGTGGCCCTGCACCGACGAGGCCCCGGACGGCACCGCGCGCCTGTACACCGACGGCATCGCCTGGGCCCACCCCGACCTGTGCGAGAGCTACGGACGGGACCTGGTGACCGGGGGAAGCGTGAACGGCGACGAGTACCGCTCCCTCAACCCCGAGGGCAGGGCCGTCATCAAGGCGGCCGAGTACATCCCGCCGCACGAGGACACCTCCGAGGAGCATCCCCTCCAGCTCGTCACCGGCCGGACCGTCTACCACTTCCACACCCGTACCAAGACCGGCCGCGCCCCCGAACTCAACGCCGCCGCACCGGACGTGTGGGCGGAGATCTCCCCGCGCGAGGCCGCCGCCCAGGGGCTCGCCGACGGCGACCTGGTCCGCATCACCACCCCGCGCGGAGCGATCCGGGCCACCCTGCGCACCACCGCGATCCGCGACGGCATGGTGTTCGTGCCCTTCCACTACGGCTACTGGGACACCCCGGCCGGCCACCGTCCGCCCGGCGACGGCCCCGGCCGGGCGGCCAACGAGACGACCGTTACCGACTGGGACCCCGTCTCCAAACAGCCCCTGTTCAAGACGGCCGCGGCCCGCGTCACCCTCGTCGCCCGCCGCGAGGACCGGGAGCCGGCCGGCGGTGCGGACGGGGCGGAGGGGAGCGCAGCATGAAGGGCGTCGCGCTGGTGCTGCGCCTCCTGCACGACGGCGAACGGGACCTGGAACAGGACCTGCTGGCCGCCGCCTCCCGGCACCGCGTCGAGCACGAGTTCCACCACGTCGCGATCGACGTCGCCCGCTGGTCCCGGGAGCACGCCGCCCGCCTCGCCGAGACCGGCCGCGACCACGGTCTCGACCTGTCCGGCCCGCGCGGCAAGCCCCAGGCGGGTGCCCTCGCCGCCCTGCGGGAGAAGGCGTCCGAGGCCCTCGGCCGGCGCCCCGAGCCGGGCCTGCTCCTGCTGCACGACCTGCGCGACCTGCACCTGTCCGCAGCCGGCAACGCCCTGCACTGGGAGATGCTCGGGCAGGCGGCGCAGGCCGGCAAGGACACCCGGCTCCTCGGGCTGGTCTCCGCCTGCCACCCGCAGACCCTGCGCCAGATGCGCTGGACCGAGACCCTGCTCAAGGTGCTCTCCGCGCAGCTCCTCACCAGCACGTCCCTGCCGGACTGAGCGCACCGGTCGGCACGACGGGCCGCGCGCCGCTATCGTCGGTTGCGTCCCTGCCGACCCCACGGGCGCGGCCACCGGCCGGCCCGTACCCACGGGAGAGCGCCATGAGTGCCACGGACGACTACTACGACCTCGGCACCCACCACCGGCCGGTGACCACCTCCTCCCCGCAGGCCCAGCTCTGGTTCGACCGCGGGCTGGTGTGGACGTACGCCTTCCACCATGAGGAGGCGGTCGCCTGCTTCGAGAAGGCGGTGGCGGCCGACCCCGACTGCGCCATGGCCCACTGGGGCATCGCCTACGCCCTCGGACCCAACTACAACAAGCCGTGGGACGCCTTCGACGGTGACGACCTCGCCCGCACCGTCGAACGCACGCACGAGGCCGTCGAGCGGGCCCACGCGACCGCCGCCCGCGCCACCCCCGTCGAACAGGCCCTGATCGGCGCCCTGCGCGCCCGCTACCCCCGGGACCGGCCCGTCGCCGACTGCTCGGTGTGGAACGAGCCCTACGCGGACCGCATGCGGGAGGTGTACCGGCTCGCCCCCGACGACCCGGACGTCGCCGCGCTGTGCGCCGACGCCCAGATGAACCTCACCCCCTGGCAGCTGTGGGACCTGCGCACCGGACACCCCGCCGAGGGCGCCCGCACCCTGGAGGCCAAGACCGTCCTCGACGCGGCCCTCGCCACCGACGCCGGCGCGCACCACCCCGGCGTCGTCCACCTGTACATCCACCTGATGGAGATGTCGCCGACCCCGGAAGCGGCCCTCACCGTCGCCGACCGGCTGCGCGGCGCCGTACCCGACGCCGGGCACCTGCTCCACATGCCGTCCCACCTCGAAGTGCTGTGCGGCGACTACCGGCGGGTCGTGTCGGACAACGTCCTCGCCACCGCCGCGGACGAGAAGTACCTGGCCCGCGCGGGCGCCATGAACTTCTACACCCTCTACCGGGCCCACAACATCCACTTCACGGTCTACGGCGCGATGTTCGCCGGACTGTCCCGCACCGCCCTGGACGCCGCCGCCCGGCTGGAGGCGGCGGTCCCCGAGGAACTGCTGAAGGTGGAGAGCCCGCCGATGGCGGACTGGCTGGAGGGCTTCCTCGCCATGCGGGTGCACGTGCTGATCCGCTTCGGCCGCTGGGACGACATCCTGGCCCTGCCCCTCCCCGAGGACCCGCGGCTGTACTGCGTGACCACCGCGATGCTGCACTACGCCCGCGGGGTCGCCCTGTCCGCGACCGGCGCCGTCGACCGGGCCGAGGAGGAACGCACCGCCTTCCGCGCGGCCGTGGAGCGGGTCCCCGCGACGCGGATGCTGTTCAACAACACCTGCGCGGACATCCTCGCCATCGCCTCCGAGATGCTGGACGGCGAACTCGCCTACCGCAAGGGTGATCACGACGAGGCGTTCGCCGCCCTGGAACGCTCCATCCACCTCGACGACAACCTGCCCTACGACGAGCCCTGGGGCTGGATGCAGCCGACCCGGCACGCCTACGGGGCGCTCCTGCTGGAACAGGGGCGGATCGAGGAGGCCGAGGCGGTCTACCGCGCCGACCTGGGACTGGACCCCACCCTGCCCCGCCCGTTGCAGCACCCGGGCAACGTCTGGGCGCTGCACGGCTTCCACGAGTGCCTCGTGCGCACCGGCCGGACGGCGGAGGCGGCGATCGTGGCCCAGCAGCTGAAGACGGCGGCCGCGGTGGCCGACGTGCCCATCGACGCGTCCTGCTTCTGCCGGCTGCAAACGCGTCCCGCGGAGCCGGCCGCCGCCGCCGGCGGCTGCCACTGCCCCTGACGTCCACGGCGCACGGCACCCCGCACGCGCCGACGCCCGGGGCCCGGCCGCGACGGCCGGGCCCCGGGCGTCAGCGGGACGCCTGCATCGCGGCCTGGAAGGACTCCATGCAGGAGAGGCAGTGCCGGTCGGTGGCATGCCGCCGACGGGACTCGTCCTGCTTCTCCACCCCGCACAGCGTGGCGTCCTTGCCGGGGGTCAGGACGTGCCACACCGGCTCCCCCGAAGTGTCCGCACCGCACCACATCTCGTGCATTCCCAGCTCCCTCCGGGTCGGCATGGATGCCGCTTCCATACGACCACCGCGGCGCCGGGACGGCGCGCCCGGGCAGCCAAGCGGGTGAGGGGCGGGCCCCGGATGCGGGCGGCGGGCGCCCGCCGGATCCTGGAAGGATGACGAAGGCACCGATCGTGGTCCACCCGCCGCTCGGGTCGGGCGGACGGCGCGTGACCGTGCGCGGTGAGATCGTCGGGCTCGCGTACTCCGACCGCGACGTCGTGGAGTTCCTGCGTCGCGCCGGGCTGCCGGAGGGGGAGCGCCTGCTGGACGACCCGGCCTGGGTGAAGTGGTCCGGGGGCCGCGCCCACACCTACGACGCCGCCTGACACGGACCGGCCGGCGCGGCCGGCCGGCGTGGCCGGCCGGCGTGGCGCGGCCACCGTCGGCGCCGACTCCGACGGTGACCGCGTCCTGCTCGTCTACCCCGCCTTTCCCGCCGCATGCAGCGGGCCTTCGCCCTGTCCGGCCGGCCGGTCCCGCCGTCGTTCTGCGGCGCCCCGCACCCCCGTCCGGGGCCGGTCCTGCGGCACGAGACCGGTCCCCGTCCGGGGCCTGCCCGGCGGGACTTGACGCACGAGACCGGTCCCCGTCCGGGGCCGGTCCGGCCGGGCTCGACGCACGAAGCGGTTCCCATCCGGGGCCGGTCCGGCCGGGCTCGACGCACGAGACCGGTGAGATTGCCGGTCCGCACCGCACCCTTCCTCTCCGACAGTGGCACCGCCAGCCCACAGGCGGACCCCCGGCCGGTGCACGGCCGCACCCTCGTCACCACCGTGCATCGCGCCGGCGGGGCGGACCGCCGCGACAGAGAGGACCCCTCGTCGTGCAGCAGCACCCCCACACCACCGGCATGAGCGACCCGGCCCCGGCACCGACGCGACGCCGTCGCACCGGCAGGCTCGCCGGACTGGCCGCGTCCGTCGCCGCCCTCGCCGCCCTCGGCGCCTTCGCCGGGCCGGGCGCCCACGCGGCGGACAACCCCTACGAGCGCGGACCCGCGCCGACCGAGTCGAGCATCGAGGCGCTGCGCGGCCCGTACTCCGTCTCGGACGTCTCCGTCTCCTCGCTCGTCGCCAGAGGCTTCGGCGGCGGCACCATCTACTACCCGACCAGCACGTCCGACGGCACCTTCGGCGCGATCGCCATCTCGCCCGGCTTCACCGCCTACGAGTCCTCCATCGCCTGGCTCGGCCCGCGCCTGGCGTCCCAGGGCTTCGTGGTGTTCACCATCGACACCAACACCACGCTCGACCAGCCCGACTCCCGCGGGGACCAACTCCTCGCCGCCCTGGACTACCTGACGGAGCGCAGCTCGGTGCGCGGGCGCGTCGACAGCAGCCGGCTCGGTGTGATGGGCCACTCGATGGGCGGCGGCGGCAGCCTCGAGGCCGCCAAGGACCGGCCCTCCCTCCAGGCGGCGATCCCGCTGACCCCCTGGAACCTCGACAAGACCTGGCCCGAGGTCCGGACCCCCACGCTGATCTTCGGCGCCGACGGCGACTCCGTCGCCCCGGTCCGCACCCACGCCGAGCCGCTGTACCAGGGGCTGCCGTCCTCGCTGGACCGCGCCTACATCGAGCTGAACAACGCCAGCCACTTCACGCCCAACACCTCGAACACCACGATCGCGAAGTACAGCATCTCGTGGCTGAAGCGCTTCATCGACAACGACACCCGCTACGAGCAGTTCCTGTGCCCGCTGCCCCGTCCGAGCCTGACCATCGAGGAGTCGCGGGGCAACTGCCCGCACACCTCCTGACCCCCGAGCCCGGCACTGTCCCACCCGGTGGCGGCCCGCGAACCGAGCGGGCCGCCACCGGCGTTGTGCGGGCGCACCGCCGGGGCCCGCCCGCCTTGGGCCGGTGCACACTCCACTTCCCGCGCGGAGCGGGCGAAGCCGCTGGCCACGGGGCGGATGAGCCTTCAACGACACCCGGACGCCCGTCTTCCGGCAGAACTTACGCGTGAGTAAGGTCCCGGGAATGACCGGACTGACGACCCCCCGATCCGCTTCCCACCGCTACCGCGCGGGCTCGCAGCGGCGGGCGATCGCCGACCTCCTGGACCGGCTGGGCACCGAAGGCGGGGTGCGGCTCGTGACCGGCGAACCCGGCTGCGGACGCTCGGCCCTCCTCGCCCACGCCGCCCGGTCCTTCCGCGCCGGACCGGTGTGGCACGTACGGGCCGACCCGGCGGGGTCCGCCCGGCCCCGCGGCGGCCTGCACACCCTGCTCCGGGCCGCCGGCCGCCCCGCGTCCCCGCCCGACGGCACGGCCGGCGAGGCCCTGCTCGCCGCCCTCCGCGAGGCGGCCGGCGGCGCCCCCCACCTGCTGTGCGTGGACGACGCGCACCTGTGGGACCCGGCCTCGCGCGCCGCCCTCGGGGAGGCCGCCGCACGCCTCCACGCGGCCCCGGGCGGGACCGGGATGCTCCTGACCGTGCCCGGCCACCTCCCCACCGTCCGCGAACTGGCCGGGCTCCCCGCCCTGCACCTCGCACCGCTCGCCCCGGCCGACGCGGCGGCCCTGCTGGACGACGCGACCGACGGCACCGTCGACCCGGCCGTGCGGGCCCGGCTCGTCACCGAGGCGGACGGCAACCCCGCCCTGCTGCTCGCCCTCGCTCACCGCCTGTCCCCGGCCCAGCTGCGGGGACACCGCGAGCTGCCCGGACCGGCGGCCGACGCGGACGTCCTCACCTCCGTCGTCGGCGGCCACCTGACCGGACTGACACCCGACCACACCGACCTGCTGCTGACCGTGGCGGCCGCCCTGCGGGCCACCGGCGAACCCGACGCCGAAGCCGACCTCGTACGCCGGGCCGTACACGACCTGCACCCGCGCCCGGCCCGCGACGAGGCCCGGACGGCGTCCCCGCTCCTCGCCGGCGCGGAAGGCCGGCTGCGCTTCCGCAGCCCGCTGCTCGGCCGCACCGTGTACGCCACCGCTCCGTCCGAGCGGCGCCGGGCCGCCCACCGCGCCCTGGCCCGGACGCTGCCCACCGGACTCCCCGCGCTGCTGCACCGCTCGTGGACCGTCACCGGACCCGCGCCCCGCCTCGCGACCGCGCTGGCGGACGCCGCGACCGACCCGGTTGCCGCACCGCCGCCCGGCCTGCGCCGCACCGCCCACACCCGCGCGGCCGAACTGACCCCGGACGACGCCGAGCGCGCCTGCCAGTACACGGCCGCCGCCGAACAGGCGCTGCTCGCCGGGGACTCGCCCGCCGCCCTGCGGCTGCTCGACGCGGCCCGGAGCCGCCCCGCCCCCACGCCCGTGCGCGGCCGGACCGAACTGCTGCGCGGCCGGGTGCTGCTCGCCGACGGTCCCGTGGACGACGCCCGGGAGTCCTTCCTGCTCGCCGCGGGCCTCCTGACCGGCGCGTCCCCGGAGGGCGGCGGCCCGGACGAAGCGGCGGTGGCGGCCGGGCTCGGCGCGGCGGACGCCGCCTGGGCGGCCGGCGACTCCGCGGCCTGCCTGCGCGCCCTCACCCACGACGGCCCGCCCCGCCCGGACGCGGCCGGCCCGGCCGGCGCCGGGATCCCGGCGCAGCGCTCCGCACCGACCCTGCTCCACGACCACCGCGACGGCATGCGGGCCGTGCTGCTGGCCCGCTTCGACCTCGCCGCCCGACCGCTGCGCCGGGTGGTCGAGCGGGGGCAGGACGCCGCCGACCCCGAGGAACTCATGCGGGCCGCGGCCGCGGCGCTGATGCTCGGCGAGGTCACCGCCGCCCGCCGGGCCGGCTCCCGGGCCCTGGCCGCGGCCCGCACGGCCGGCTACAGCGGCTGCGAAGCGCGCGCCCTGGAGTACCTGGCCTACGCCGATCTGCGCGCCGGCCGCCACCAGCTGGCCCGCACCCACGCGGAGGAGGGACTGCGTGCCGCGCGCCGGGCGGGACAGCGCAACACGGCCGCCCACCACCACGCGGTGCTGGCCCTCGCCGCGTCCATCGACGGGGACCCGGTGGCCGACCATGTCACGGCGGCGCTCACCATCGCCCGGCGGCACGGCCTGTCCCAGGCCGCCACGCTCGCCCAGTGGGCCGCGGCCCGCGCCGACCTGGGCGCGGGCCGCCCGAGGGAGGCCGCGGACCGGCTCGGCCCGCTGGTGCGTCCCGGGCCGCGCCGCGGCCACTTCGCGGTGTGGATGCTCGCCGTGCCCTGCTACGTGGAGGCCGCCGTCCTCGCCGGACACCCCGAGCACGCCCGGCCGGTGGTGGAGGACTTCGCCCTGTGGGCCGCGTGCGGCGCCGACCCCCAGGCCCCCGCCCAACTGCTGCGCTGCCGAGCGCTGCTGGCCCCGCCGGAGGCGGCCGACGAACTGTTCTCGCGCGCCCTGGACCGCCATGAGGAGACGGCCGGAGCGGGCGACTTCGAGCGGGCCCGCACCGAGCTGCTGCACGGCATGTGGCTGCGGCGCCGCCGCCGGCTGCGCGAGGCGCGGACCCGGCTGGGCGAGGCACTGCTGGGGTTCGAACGCTGCGGTGCGCGGGTGTGGGCACGGCAGACGGGCGCGGAACTGCGGGCCAACGGCGCGGCCCCCGCAGGCGCCGGGGCGGCGGACAACCGTCCGGCGGCAGCGGGGGAGCTGGCCCGGCTGACCCCGCAACAACTGCGCATCGCCCGGCTGGTCGCCGAGGGCGCGACCAACCGGGAAGCGGCGTTGAGCCTGTCGGTCAGCACCCGCACGGTCGACTACCACCTCCGGAACGTCTTCGCGACGCTCGGTGTCCGTTCCCGGGTGGAACTTGTCCGACTGGTCGAACAGGCGGAAAAGACCGGTGCACAGCTCTAGGGACCGACCGGACGGTATGCCATCCTTCGGGGCAGGACGAGTCAGGTGGCGGCCGCCCCATGGGCTCCGCGGCCGGCCGGGCGCCGGTACGAGGACCGCCGCACGGGCACCGCCGGGAAGCCGACCCTGGGGGAGATACGCGATGCACCACGCCGTACGGCCACGTACTCTGCCACGCCCCGGGCCCGTGCCCGCCCCGCGCCCGCGGCCCGCACGCGTACGGTCGGTGATCGACGCCGACGCGCTGCGGGTCCTGCATCGGGGCGCCCGCATCCTGCTGGACGACCTGCCCCACCTCACCGACCGGCTGGTCGCCGTGCTGCAGGAGCAGGAGCCCGCCTACCGGGCCTCGGTGGAGGCGGACGCCGTGGGCACCTGGCAGGAGGTGCACCGATCGCTGCGGCACAGCGTGTCCTCCCTGCTCGACCCCCGCGGCGCCCGCGACGCGGCGCGCCGCTGCACCTGGCGGATCGGCGCCGCCCGCGCCGAACAGGGGCTGCCGCTCGACGCGCTGCTGCACGCTTTCCGGCTGGGCGGCTCGCTGGTGTGGCAGGGCCTGGTCGACGAGACGTCCCGGACCGCCCCCGAGGACGTACGGCTGCTGGTGCACGTGGCGACGGACGTGTGGGAGTTCGTCGACGAGCACTGCACGCTCGTGGCCGACGCCTACCGGCAGACCGAACGGCAACTGGCCTGGCGACGGGAGAACAGGGTGCGCCTGCTGGCCGCGGCGCTGCTGGACGGCAGCAGCCGCATCGCCGACCTGCCCGAGGCGGCGGAGGTCCTGGGCCTGCCGGAGCAGGGCCGGTACGTGGTCGTCGCCGTGGCGGGCGGCCGGCCCGTCGGTTGTCCGGGTGCACAGTCGCTGCTGCCCCCGGCTGTGCGCGTGCACTGGCACCCCGGGCAGGACGTCGACTACGGCATCGTCCTGGCCGACGACGACCCGGAACCGGTGGCGGCCGACACCCAGCGGCCCGGACTGCGCATCGGCGTCAGCAGCGCCGTCGAGGGACTGGCCGCCGTCGGCGGGGCGCGCGAACTCGCCGACACCGCGCTGAGCCTCTGCCCGGAGACCGGCGGCACGGTCCGGCTGACGGACCACCTGCCCGCGGCACTGGTGGCGTCCTCGCCCGAACTGGGGGCCGCGCTCGCCGACCGGCTGCTCGGTCCGCTCGCCGGACTCGAACCGGCCGACGCGGACGTCCTCCTGGAGACCCTCGCCACCTGGCTGGCCTGCGACGGCTCGGCCCAGCGCGCGAGCCGCCTGCTCTACTGCCACCGCAACACCGTCCTCAACCGCCTGCGCCGCTACGAGCAGCTGACGGGACGCTCCCTCTCCCGCCCCTCCGACCTGGTCGAGGTCACCCTCGCCCTGACCGCCCACCGCCTGCTGCCCCGCTGACGGCGGGGGAACGGGGCGGGGCGGGACGACCGGGGGCGCGGCATGCCCGCCGGCCGGACGAGGGAGCCGGGGCGACGCCGGTGCGCCGGGCGGGAGCACCGGGTGCCGGGGCCGCCGCCCGGCACCCGGGGGCGGGGCGTGGTCACCGGGGGAGTGCGCCCCGCGCGCTCTCCGCCGCAGGAGCCCCACTGGGGGCGCACCCCTGACCGCAGCAGCCTGGGCGGGGCCGCGGCTCGGACCCCCGCGCTCGCGGTCGTGCCCGAACGCGACGCCACCGGCCAACGCGCGCCGGGCGGACGCGAGGGCGAGGACACCCGGCGACGGTCGCCGAGCCCGGTCCTGAGACCGCCGCCGCCCGTGCCGATCCGTTCGCACCGTCGAGGGCACTCCGGTGCCCGGTCTCGTGTCGCCGCTGTACGCGGCGGAAGGGGTTCCGCCCCCGAACCGGTGGCGGCCGACGGCAGCCAGCCCGGCTCCCGCCCCGCCCGGAGGGCATGGGCACCGGCACACCCGACCCCGACGTGCGCGCGGCCCGGCGCGGCGGTTGAGGGTCTTCGCCCGGCGCGCGGGGCTCCGTGTCCGTGTCCGGGTCGCCGTTGATCCGGCCGCGTCCGGCGCCGGTCGGGACCCGTGTCCGCCGCCGCTGCGGCCGGCGGCAGCCGCACCGCCCCTCGCCGCTCCGCCCGGGGAGCACGTGCCTACACGACCTCGACGTGCGCGGCCCCGCACGGCCCGGTAGGTCGCGAGGGTCTCCGCCCGGCGGCGCGGGGTCCCCTGCCCGTGTGCGCGTCGCCGCTGATCCGGACGCGTCCGGCGCCGGTCGGGGCCCGTGTCCGCCGCCGCTGCGGCCGGCGGCAGCCGCACCACCCCCGCTGTCCGCCCGGAGGGCATGGGCACCGGCACAACCCCCGAGCGGCCCCGTTGGGACACCGCAGCGAGCGCGGGCTGAAGGCTGTACCGCCCGCCCGCGCCCGTGCTGTCGTGAGCACCCCTTCCCACGAAAGCCGTTGCCGTCCCCGGTACGGCCCCGAGGAGCCGTGATGCCCGAAGCACCACCGGACGACCGGCCCGCGCTGCACGTCGAGAGCGTCGACGTGACGTACGGGCGCGCCCTGTCCGCCCTCCGTTCCGTGTCCCTGACGGTGCCGCACGGGGCCGTGGTGGCCCTGCTCGGCGCCAACGGCGCGGGCAAGACGACCCTGCTGCGTGCCGTGTCCGGCACGCTGCGCCTGCACCGGGGCGCCGTCACCGGCGGCCGCATCCGCTACGGCGAGACGGTGCTGGACGGCAAGGACCCCGTCGCGGCGGTACGGGCCGGAGTCGTCCAAGTCCCGGAGGGACGCCGGGTGTTCGCCGGTCTCTCGGTGGACGAGAACCTCAAGAGCGGCGGGCTGGGACTGACCCGCCGCGACCGGGCGCGGACCCAGGAGGCACGCGACCGGGTGTTCGCGCTGTTCCCGCGGCTCGCCGAACGCACCCACCAGGCGGCCGGGTTGCTGTCCGGCGGTGAGCAGCAGATGCTGGCCATCGGCCGCGCCCTGATGGCCGCCCCGCGGCTGCTCCTGCTGGACGAGCCCTCACTCGGCCTCGCCCCGCAGATGGTCGACCGGATCGCCGAGGTGATCCGCGAGATCAACGCGCAGGGCACCGCCGTCCTGCTGGTCGAGCAGAACGCCGGCATGGCGCTCTCGCTCGCCGACCACGCGCACGTTCTGGAGGTCGGCGAGACCCGCCTGTCGGGCCCCGCCGCCGAACTCGCCCGCACCGACGCCGTACGCCGCCTGTACCTGGGCGAGACGGCCGAGACGGCCGAGACCGCCGGGGACCGGGGGGCCGCGTGAAGGACCGCACCACCGCCCCGCCGCCCGTGCTCGACGTCCGGGAGGTGACCGTGCGCTTCGCCGGGCTGACCGCTCTCGACGAGGTGTCCTTCACCGTCGTCCCCGGCTCGGTGCACGCGCTCATCGGCCCCAACGGGGCCGGCAAGTCGACCTGCTTCAACGTGCTGTCCGGCCTGTGCCGCCCGGCGGCCGGCACGGTGACGCTCGGCGGCACCGAGCTGACCCGGCTGGCCCCGCACCGCATCGCCGGGCTCGGTGTGGCCCGCACCTTCCAGAACATCGTCACCACCCACGGCACCGTCGCCGACAACCTGATGCTGGGCCGCCACGCCCTGTCCCGCGCCGGCTTCGCCGCGACCGCCCTGCGTCTGCCGGGCGCCGTGCGCGAGCAGCGCGAGCATCTCGAACGCGCCCGGGAGATCGCCGAACTCACCGGTCTGGGAGCGCACTTCGACAGCCCGGTGGCGCTGCTGTCGTACGGCGACCGCAAGCGGGTGGAACTCGCCCGCGCCCTGTGTCTGGAGCCCAGAGTGCTGCTGCTCGACGAACCCGTGGCCGGCATGAACGCCACCGAACGCGCCCGCACCGCCGAGGTGGTGGCCGAACTGCGGGCCCAACTCGGCCTGTCCATCGTCCTGGTGGAGCACGACATGGGCCTGGTGATGCGCCTGGCCGACGACGTCACCGTGCTCGACTTCGGCCGGGCCATCGCCCACGGCACCCCGGACGAGGTGCGCCGGGACCCCGAGGTGCTGCGCGCCTACCTCGGCACCGAGGCGGCCCCCGACGACCCGACGGCGAAGCGGGCGGCGCACGCGGCGACGGACACGGCGGCGGACGCCGCAGGGGAGGACGTGGCATGACCGGGTTCCTGGACAACCTCCTCGGCGGAGTGGCGCTCGGCGCCGTGTACGCGCTGGTCGCGCTCGGCTTCGTCGTCATCTTCAAGGCCTCGGGCGTCCTCAACTTCGCCCACGGCTCCATGCTGCTGTTCGGCGGCTACCTGATCGCCGTCCTGCACGACGACCTCGGCTTCGCCGGAGCGCTGGCCCTGGCGGTCCTCGCCACGGCCGCCCTCGCGGGCCTCGTCGACCGGTTCCTGCTGCAACGCGGCGGCCAGGACGGCCACGCCGCGCATGTGCAGACCATCGTCACCATCGGCATCGACATCGTGCTGCTCACCGACCTGGCCCGCCGCATCGGCGGTGACCTGCTGACGCTGGGCGACCCGTGGGGCTCCTCGGTGACCGAACTCGGACCGGTGACCGTCGCCGACAGCCGGCTCGCCGCCATCGTGGTGTCGACCGTGGTCATCGGCGCGGTGTTCGCCCTGTTCCGCTTCACCCCCTGGGGCCTGTCGCTCCGGGCGGCGGCGGAGGACCTGGAGGCGGCGGCCCTGATGGGCGTGCGGCTCGGCCGGATCCGGGCGGGAGCCTGGTGCCTGGCGGGCGCGCTGGCCGCCCTGGCGGCGGTGTTCCTCGCCGCGTTCCCGGCGCCCGGACTGGAACGCACCACCGGGCAGATCGCGCTGAACGCGTTCCCGGCCGCGATCCTCGGCGGGCTCGCCTCCCCGGCGGGCGCGCTCGCGGGCAGCCTCCTCATCGGCCTGACCGAGGCGATGGTGGTCGGCTACCAGTCCGACCTGCACATGCTCGGCGACGGCTTCGGCGACGTCGCCCCCTACGCCGTGATGCTGCTGGTGCTTCTGGTGCGGCCCACCGGGCTGTTCGGCGCGAAGGGGGTGGCCCGTGTCTGACCGTCTGCACGCCGCCCTCACCCGCCGCCGGGCCTGGATCCTGGTGCTCGCCCTCGCCCTGTGCCTGCCGCCGTTCTACCTGGACGCCTTCTGGCTGCGCATCGGCCTGTTCTCCATGGCCGCGGCCATCGGCGCGATCGGCCTGGCGCTGCTGTCCGGGACCGCCGGCCAGCTCTCCCTGGGCCACGCCTTCTTCCTCGCCGTCGGGGCGTACGGCTACGCCTACTTCGCGGGCGACCCCGGGGCGGGCCTGCCCCCGGTCGTCGCCGCCGTCCTCGCGGTGCTGCTGGCCGGCGCGGCGGGCGGGCTGTTCAGCCCCGTCGCCGCGAGAGTGAAGGGCATCTACCTCGGCATCGCCACCCTCGCCCTGGTCTTCCTCGGCCACCACGTCCTGCTGACCGCGGACTCCGTCACCGGCGGCTTCAACGGGCGTTCCGTGCCGCCGCTGACCGTCGGCGGCTTCTCCTTCGCGGAGAGTGATCCCGAACTCGTCGTGCTCGGCGTGCCGTTCGGCGCGGAGGAGCGGCTGTGGTTCCTGGGTCTGGCGCTGTTCGCGCTGACCTGGTTCACCGCCCGCGGTCTGCTGCGCGGCCGCCCCGGCCGTGCCCTCGCCGCGCTGCGCGACAGCGAGACCGCGGCCTCGGTGATGGGGGTCGACGTGGCCCGGCACCGGTCGGCGGCGTTCGTGGTGTCGTCCATGTACGCCGGGCTCGCGGGGGTGCTGCTCGCGCTCGCCTTCCGCCGGGTCGTCCCCGACTACTTCTCGCTCATCCTGTCCGTCGACTACCTCGCCATGATCGTCATCGGGGGGCTCGGCTCCGTCGCGGGAGCCACCGCGGGCGCCGTGTTCGTCACCGCGCTGCCCCTGCTGATGACCCGGTACGCCGACCAGCTCCCCCTGGTCGCCGCCCCCGGGTCGGCCGAGGGCGCCGTGGGGCCCACCGAGGCCGCCCGCTACCTGTACGGCGCCGCGATCGTCCTCGTCCTGCTGTACGCGCCCGACGGCCTCCACGGCCTGGCCCGCCGGGCCCGGGAACGCCTCCGGCGCCGCCGGGCCGGCCGCGGCAGGGCCGTCCCGGATCCCGTCCCTTCGCCCCCGCAGTCCGCCGAAGCCGCACGACCCAAGGAGCACACCCCGTGAACACCACGCACCGCACCCGCCGCAACCGGCGCCGTACCACCGGGACCGTCCTCGCCGGCACCCTCGCCCTGCTGCTCGCGGCCACCGGGTGCAGCTCCAAGGCGGACGGCGGCAAGGGGGGCGGCGACTCGGCCGACGGTGTGCGCACCGGCCCCGGCATCAGTGACGACACCATCAGACTGGGCGCTCTCACCGACCTGACCGGCCCGTACGCCACCCTCGGCAAGAGCATCGTGCAGGCCCAGCAGATGTGGGCGGACGAGGTCAACGCCGAGGGCGGCATCTGCGAGCGCAAGATCGAGATCGTCGTCAAGGACCACGGCTACGACGTGCAGAAGGCGGTCACCGCCTACGCCGACATCGCCCCCGACGTCGTCGCCCTGCCCCAGGTCATCGGTTCCCCGGTGGTCTCGGCCCTGCTGGACGACATCCAGCGCGACAAGATGCTCACCTTCCCGCAGGCATGGGCCGCGTCCCTGCTCGGCAAGGACGCCATCCAGGTGCTCGGCACCACCTACGACGTCGACATGATCGCCGCGGTCGACTTCCTCACCCGCACGAAGGGGCTGAAGAAGGGCGACACCATCGGCCACGTCTACTTCGAGGGCGACTACGGCGCCAACGCCCTGGAGGGGTCCACCTGGGCGGCCGGGAAGGCCGGGCTGAAGGTCGCCGGACAGAAGATCCAGGCCACCGACACCGACCTGTCGGCGCAGGTGTCGGCGCTGCGCAAGGAGGGCGTGAAGGCGGTCCTGATCAGCGCGGGCCCCGCCCAGACCGCCTCCCTCGTCGGGGTGGCCGCCTCGCGCGGGCTGAAGGTGCCGGTGGTCAGCAGCGCCCCCGGCTTCGCGCCGCAGCTGATGAAGACGCCCGCCGCGCCGGCCCTCGCCGCCATGCTGCACATCGTGAGCGCGGCGCCCGCCGTGAGCGCCGAACTGCCGGGCGTGCAGAAGATGGTGGCGTCGTACCAGAAGAAGTACCCGGACTCCCCGGTGGACTCCGGCGTGCTCTCCGGCTACAACGCGGCCCAGCTGATGGGCAACAACCTCAAGGAGGCCTGCGAGGGTGGCGGTCTCAGCCGTGAGGACGTCGTCAAGGCGCACCGGGCGCAGACGAACGCCGACACCGGCCTGGGCACCGCGCAGAACTTCTCCGACGTGGCCCGCCCGGCGAGCGTGGAGACCTACGTCCTCAAGCCCGACGCGAAGGCCGTCGGTTCGGTGGTGAACGCGGAGGACGCGCACACGGCGCCCGGCGTGGAGGACTACCTGGCGTCGAAGTAGGCGCCCCGACCGACCGACCGAGCGTCCGACCACCGGACGCCGCAGCACCCGGATGCCCCGGAGGCCCGTCACACGGGCCGCCGGGGCATCCGTGCGTTGCTACGGGGGACCCGGGCGGCGGGCCGGAAGGACTCGCTGGGATACCCCCCGGGGTACGTGCTACCGTCGGAGCCGAATACCCCCGGGGGTAATTTCCCCACTGGAAGGAGCAGGACGTGTTCTTCGTCGACACGATCGAGGTGACGGGGCTCGGCAACCGCGGATATCTGGCCGGCGGCACGCACACGGCCGTGGTGGTGGACCCGCCGCGCGACATCGACCGGGTCGTCGCCGCGGCGGCCCGGCGCGGCGTGCGCATCGGCCTCGTCGTCGAGACCCACGTCCACAACGACTACGTCACGGGCGGCCTCCACCTCGCCCGCCTCACCGGCGCCGACTACCTGGTGCCCGCCGACGCCCGCGTCTCCTTCGCCCGCACGCCCGTGCGCGACGGCGACGAGGTCACCGTCGACGAGGCCGCCGGGCTGATGCTGCGCGCGGTGGCGACACCCGGCCACACCCCGCACCACACCGCCTACGTGCTGCGGGAGGGGGAGACCGACGTCGCCGTGTTCACCGGCGGGTCCCTGCTGATCGGCACCGTCGGCCGCCCCGACCTGGTCGAGCCCCGCCTGACGGAGCGGCTCGCCCGTGCCCAGCACGCCTCGGTCCGGCGACTGGCCGCCGGACTCCCCGACGACACGACCGTGCTGCCGACCCACGGCTTCGGCAGCTTCTGCTCCTCCTCCCAGGCCGAGGGGGACTCGACCACGATCGGCAAGGAGCGGGCGTCCAACGACGCGCTCACCCGGGACGTGGACACCTTCGTCGCGGACCTGCTGGCCGGGCTGGACGACGTCCCCGCCTACTACGCGCACATGGCGCCGGTCAACGCCGAGGGTCCCGCGCCGGTCGACCTGACCCCGCCCGCCGCGGCCGACGCCGACGAGATCGCCCGGCGGCTGGCCGCGGGGGAGTGGGTGGTCGACCTGCGCAACCGGGTCGCGTTCGCCGAGGGGCATGTCTCCGGGGCCCTGAACTTCGAGGCCGACGGCAAGATCGCCACCTACCTGGCCTGGCTGGTCCCCTGGGGCAAGCCGGTCACCCTGCTCGCCGAGTCGCCCGCCCAGCTCGCCGCCGCTCAGCGGGAACTGGCCCGGGTCGGCATCGACCGCCCGGCCGCGGCGGCCACCGGCGGCCCGGCGCGGTGGCTGCGCGCCGGCGAGACGCCCGCCTCCTTCGCGCGCGCCTCCTTCGCCGACCTCGCCGAACGGCTCCCGCACGAACAGGTCGTCGTCCTCGACGTCCGCCGCGACGCCGAACGCGCGGCCGGGTACGTCCGGGGGTCGGTCCACATCCCGCTGCACACCCTGCGCGGACGGCTCGCCGAGATCCCCGACGGCCGGGTCTGGGTGCACTGCGCGGGCGGCATGCGCGCCGCGATCGCGGCGTCCCTGCTGGACGCGGCCGGACGGGACGTCGTCGCCGTCGACGACGGCTTCGACGGCGCGGAACGCGCCGGCCTCACGACCACGCACGCCTGACGGGGGAGCACCACCGGTATGACCACCCTCCGCAGGCACGCCCGTGCCTTGGCCCTCCCGGCCGCGGACGCGGCGCACGGGCTCCGGGCCGGATACCCGGCCCCCCGGGGCGGCGCACGCACCCCTCGGGCCGGGCGGCACGTGACGGCTCCGGGACTGTCCTTGGCGGGTCCGCCGCGTCCCCTGGGCCGGGACGGGAGCGGCGCGGTCGCGTGAGTACGCTTCTTCTCGCCCTGGCCGCGGGCGCCCTCGTCGGGATCACGCTGGGCGCGCTCGGGGGCGGTGGCAGCATCCTGGCCGTCCCCGCCCTGATCTACGGGCTCGGCTTCACCCCGGTCGCCGCCACCACCGCGAGCCTCGTCATCGTCGTCCTCACCTCCGCGGCGGCCCTGCCCGCCCACGCCCGCGACGGCCACGTCCGCTGGCGTACGGGCCTGCTGTTCGCCGCGGCGGGGGCCGGCCCGGCGCTGCTCGGCGGCGCGTTCGCCGCGCGCCTGCCGCCCGCCCTGCTCACCGGGGCGTTCGCCCTGGTGGCGGGTGCCGCCGCGGTCCGCATGCTGCGCCGGCGGCCCGCGGCGGACGACGACACCCCGGTACGGCCGGGCCGGGCCGCCGCCGCGGGCGCCGGGATCGGCGCGGTCACCGGGGTGCTCGGGGTCGGCGGCGGCTTCCTCGCCGTCCCCGCGCTGACCGGCGTGCTCGGCCTGCGCATGCGCGTGGCCGTGGGCACCGGCCTGGTCGTCCTCACCGTCAACGGCCTCGCCGCGCTCGGTCTGCGGGCCGGCACCGTCGACACGCTGGACTGGGCGGTCGTCGGCCCCTTCGTCGCGGCGGCGGTCCTCGGTGCCTGGGACGGCAAGCGGCTGGCGGCCCGGCTCTCCGGGACCGTGCTGCGGCGCGTGTTCGCCGTACTGCTGCTGGCGGTCGCCGCGCTGATGCTGACCGACGCGGTGGTGTGATGCCCCGCGGACGACCACACCGCCCGGATCAGGCCAGGGACAGGAAGAGCTTCTCCAGGCGGGCCCGCATCTCCTGCGCGTCCTCCCCGTTGCGGCGGCCCGACTCGATGTCGGCCACGCACTGCTGGAGGCCCGTGGCGATGATCGCGAAGCCCGCCCGGTCCAGCGCCCGCGACGCGGCGGCCAGCTGCATGACGACCTCCTCGCAGTCGCGCCCCTCCTCGATCATCCGGATGACCCCGGAGATCTGGCCCTGGGCCCGGCGCAGCCGGTTCAGCACGGCCTTCAGACTCGCACCTTCGAGTTCCAGCTCCACAACCACTCCTTCACACATACCCCTCGGGGTATGGTACGTCCCGCTTCGGGACACCGTCGACCAGTGAGGACCAGCTCTGCCATGACCGCCCCCGTGACCCCCGTCGCCCTCGGCACCGACCAGGCCCGCACCCGGCTGCACGAGTTCACCGTCATCGACGTCCGCACGCCCGGCGAGTACGCCTCCGGCCACCTGCCCGGCGCGCTGAACATCCCCCTGGACCACCTCCGGCGCGCCCTGCCCGCGCTGCGGGAGGCGGCCGGCCGCGGTGACCTCCTGGTCGTCTGCGCGTCCGGCAGGCGATCCGCGGACGCCGCCGCCCGGCTCGCCGGGGACGGCATCCCCGCCGCCACCCTCACCGGCGGCACCGCCGCCTGGTCCGAGGAGGGGCACGCGCTGGACCGGCCGGCCGCCTGCGCCACCCGCGCCGCGTGGGCCATGGAACGCCAGGTCCGCCTCGCCGCGGGCACCCTGGTCCTGCTCGGGCTGGTCCTGGACCTGCTGGTGCACCCCGCCTTCCGGTTCCTGTCCGCCGCGATCGCCGCCGGACTGGTCTTCTCGGCGGTCACCAACACCTGCGGCATGGCCGCCGTCCTGGCCAGGCTGCCCCACAACCGCCCCCGCCCGGCCGACCTGGACGCCACCCTGACCGCCCTGCGCGAGCGCTGACCCGGGGGCGGGGGTGCGGTGGCCCCGGGCCGCCGCACCCGTCAGCCGGTGACGGCCTCGGGGTCGCGGTCGGACGCCGGCCACAGGTACGGGAGGTCGTCCGGTTCCCCGGGGAAGACGTCCGCGTAGACGTCGGGGTCCTTGCGCACCAGGGCCGAGCGGTGGCTGCGGTGCAGCCCCGGATCCCCCAGCCAGGGCGGCAGCTCCCCGGCCTCGGCCAGCTCCGGCTGCTCCCGCACCGGCTCGCCCGGACGGACGGCGGCGAGCTCCGCCACCAGCTTGGCGGCGCAGCTGTCCTGGTGCCCCCGGTCCCGCCACACCCGGCAGATCTCCAGGCCGTACCGCACCAGGGCCTCCTCGTACCCGGTCCACATGCGGACCGCCGGGTGGCGGCGCCAGCCGTAGCCGGGGACGGTCAGGCCGCGCAGCACCTGGAGCGCCTCGACCCGCTGCTTGCCCAGCCGGCGCCGGTCAAGCACCAGCGCCGACGCGTCGAAGTCCGGGTACGGCAGGAAGGTCTGCATGAGGCCGCCCGAGGGGTGGGGTCGCCGCCGGCGGAAGCGCGCGGCGCACGCACCCGCGTTCCCCGCCCGCGGCCGGGCACACCCGGATCAGCCGAGGTTGCCGAGCCGGGCCTCGCGCCACAGGTCGACGCCGCCGTCGGTGGCGTACGTGTCGATCTCGGCCAGCTCCTCGTCGCTGAAGCCGGGGTTCTCCAGCGCGGCCACGTTCTGCTCCAGCTGCTCGGTGCGGGAGGCGCCGATGACGAGCGAGGTGACCCGCGGGTCCCGCAGGGCCCAGGCCAGGGCCATCTGGGCGAGGGTCTGGCCGCGGCGGGCCGCGATGTCGTTCAGGGCGCGCAGCCGGCGCAGCATGTCGTCGGTGAGCCACCCGGCGTCGAAGGAGGTGCCCGCCGCCGCGCGCGAGTCCTCCGGCACGCCGTCGAGGTAACGCCCGGTCAGCATGCCCTGGGCGAGCGCGGTGAAGCCGATGACGCCGAAGCCCTCCTCCTGCGCCACGTCCAGCAGGCCGTCCGTCTCGATCCACCGGTTGAGCATGTTGTACGACGGCTGGTGGATCAGCAGCGGCGTCCCCAGGTCGCGGAGGATGGCGGCCGCCTGCCGGGTGCGCTCGGCGTCGTAGGAGGAGATGCCGACGTACAGCGCCTTGCCCTGGCGGACCGCGGTGTCGAGCGCGCCCATGGTCTCCTCGAGGGGAGTCGTGGCGTCCAGCCGGTGCGAGTAGAAGATGTCCACGTACTCCAGCCCCATCCGCTTCAGGGACTGGTCCAGGGAGGCCAGGAGGTACTTGCGGGAACCGCCGCCCTGCCCGTAGGGGCCGGGCCACATGTCCCAGCCGGCCTTGGTGGAGATCACCAGCTCGTCCCGGTAGGGGGCCAGGTCCTGCTTCATCAGCCGGCCGAAGTTGATCTCCGCGGCACCGTAGGGCGGGCCGTAGTTGTTCGCCAGGTCGTGATGGGTGATGCCGAGGTCGAAGGCGCGCAGGGAGATCGCGCGCTGCGTCTCGAAGGGCCGGTCGTCGCCGAAGTTGTGCCAGTAGCCCAGGGACAGCAGCGGAAGGTCGAGTCCGGAGCGGCCGGTGCGCCGGTAGCGCATGGTGCCGTCGTAGCGCTCGGGGCTGATGACATGGTTCATCGGGTGCTCTCCGGGGTGAGGCGAGGTGCGGTTGTCCCAGGTGGATCGTGGAGATCCCCGTCAACCCTGCCCCCGCCCGACCGCGAAGTCCAACCGGTCCTTCCCATGGGATTGAGCGACTCCGCTTCTGAATCGGCCGGCGGGTCACGGGGCCGATGTGACGACGCGCGCCGTCCCCGCTAAGCTCTACGCAGGTCGTGGCGCCGAACTGCCGGAGCCAGGACGTGCGTTGGTGGTCCAAGGAAAGACGCCCCGCTTCCTGCGGGGAGATGCAGGTGCAAGGCCTGCCCAGCGCTCCGAACCGAGCCCCGCATCCGGATCCCGGATGCGGGGCTCGTCGCGTGCGCCCGCTCAGCGCTGGAAGGGCATGGTCCGGCAGTTCGACTGCACCGGGCGTCCTTCGAGCCGGTCCGTCAGCCAGGACACCGCGTCGCTCTGGTCGGTGAGCAGCGGCACCAGGTGGTTGGTGAGCAGTTTGTCCCCGAGGTTGGGCAGGGCGACGGCCTTGTAGATCACGTCGGCGCCCTTGCGGCACCAGTCCACGGCCAGTTGGCGGGCCTGGGCGTGCGGCACGATGTCGTCCTGCACACCGGTGACGACGCGGACCGGCCCGGTCGGCTTCAGCGTGCCGATGCGCTGCTTGTCGAGGACGGCCCGGGCGCGGGGCTCGTCGGCGATGACCCGGGCGATGGAGGCGCCGCTGCGGGTCCACTTGGTGCTCTTGGTGAATCCGTGCCGCAGGATCGCGTCCCCGACGCAGGTGGTGGCGATGTCGTCGAGGGCAGCCCGCCCCTTGGTGTTGATGTGCTCGTCGACCACCTGCTTCAGGTCGGGCTCGGCCTGGGCGAAGCCGTTGATGGACCAGCCCAGCGCGGCCGCCAGCGCACTGCCGTCGATGCCCTTCATGACGGACGTGAGGTCGGCCGGAGGAGCGCCGCTGTAGGTGCCCACGAGGGGGAGTTCGGGGGCGTACGTGCCGTGCAGCTCGGCCGCGGAGGCGCTGGCCCCGCCGCCCTGGCTGTAGCCGTACAGGCCCACGCGCGAGGCGGCGGTGACGGACGCCCCCGGGACCGATCGCGCGGCGCGGGCCGCGTCCAGCATGGCGTGCCCCTGGTCGAGCCGGTTCACGTAGGTGTGCAGCCGGTCCGTCGTCCCCAGGCCCGCGTAGTCCGTCACGACGACGGCGGCGCCGGTGGCGAGGAGTCGGTAGACGGCGAGATTGTCGTACCCGACCGACACCGTCTCCCCGGTCAGGGTCAGGGGCCGCTCCAGAGCCAGCGACGGTGCGCACTGGTCGCCCTGGCCCATGGTTCCCGAGCCGACGACGACCAGCGGGCGTGGTCCGCCGCCCTTCCAGCGGGCCGAGGGCTCGATGTACGCGCCGGTCACCGCGACCCGTTGCCCGCTGGAGTCGGTGGAGGTGTACATCAGCCGGGTCGCCGTGCCGGGCAGGCGGCGGCCGTCCAGTCCGGGCAGGCTCAGCCCGAGCCGCAGCGGTTCGTGCCGGATCAGCGCACCGTCGGCCGCGGGCAGGTCGGCCGGAGGCGTGTAGAAGGCGGGGATGGTCACGCCGCGGGACACCACGGGCTCGCTCGCGGCGGCGGGCGGTGCGGTCACACAGGCACAGGCGGTCGTCGCGACGACGGTGGTCAGCACCCTGCTGAGACGGCTCACGGCTCACTCCTCGCTCTGCTGCAGAAGGTGAACCGGAAACTAACACTGCTTACTTACCGACGGTAACACTTGATTGAGTCACGGACCGGTAACACTTACTCCTGAGTAACTCCCGCGTGTCTCCCGGGGTGTGCGGAACGGGCCCCGCCGGTCCGCCCGGCGGGGCCCGTTCGTCGTCGGTGTCCGGTCAGGCCGTGTGCAGGGTCAGCCCGTAACGGTTGAGGATCTCGTTGACCGGCTGGAACCAGGTCTCGCCGCCGCCCGAGCAGTTGCCCCAGCCGCCGGAGGTCACGCCCTGTGCCTGGTCACCGCTGATGAACGACCCGCCCGAGTCGCCGGGTTCGGCGCAGACGCTCGTCTTCGTCATCTGATGCACCGCCCCTTGGCTGTAGTTGACGGTCTCGTTCTTGGCCAGCACCCGCCCGCAGTGCCAGCGGGTCGTCGAGCCGGAACGGCAGACGGAGGCCCCGACGGGCGCCTCGGCGGAGCCGCGCACCAGCTGGTCCGGCACCGTGCCCCAGCCGAGTACGACCGGTACGGTCCACCAGCCGCTGCCCACGCTCACCCACGCGTAGTCGTTGCCGGGGAACGAGGAGCCCTGGAAGGTGCCGATGTGCGAGCCGTCCCAGCCCCGCACCGCCGCGCCCGCGCCCCCGCAGTGCCCGGCGGTGACGAAGCCCCCGTGCACCGAGAAGCCGATGGAGCAGCGGACGTTGCCCGTGTAGTACGGGTCACCGCCCACCGTGCCGGCGGCGAAGGTCTCCGCCGCCGCGCGGACGGTCCGCACGGTGACCGGGCCGGCCTCGCGGGCCTTCGCCACGAAGCTCCGGACATCGTTGTCGGACTTCCGCGTGCTCACGACGTTCACGACCACCGTGTTGGCGGCCGGGTCGACCGACCAGCTGCTGACGCCCGCCGGTGCGTCCAGCCGGTCGATGCGGGACTTGGCGGCGTCCAGCGCCCGCGCGCTGTGCTCGACGGTGCGGACGGCGGCGCCCGTGGACCGGACCGCCTCGATCGTCGAGGCGCCGGCCTCCGCGGTGACGGCGACGGTCAGTTTCCGGCTCCGGCCGTCGAACCAGGCGCCGCCGTAGGCGGATCCGGCCGCCTCGCGGGCCTCCGGCACGGCGTCGGCGGCCCGGCGCTCTGCCGTCAGCCGCGCCTCGGCCTGGGCGCGCGTCAGCCCGAAGTCGCGCTGCATGGCGTCCAGGAGCCCCGCCGAGGCGGATGTCGAGCCGGTGGGGGAGGAGGTGGTGGGGGAGGAGGTGGTGGCCGCGGCGGCGGTGCCGGTGTCGCTCGCCGCGGCGGGCAGGGTGCCGGCCGCGGTCCAGCTGCCGATCATGAGGAGGGCGGCCACGCCGACATGCGTGAGTCCGGTGCGTCTCATGGAAGGTGCCCTTCGTCGTTCCAGCAAGGTGGGGGTGGAACAACCGCCAACTGAGAGCGCTCTCACGTGGAGTCGTGGCCGAGCATAGCCATGGCGGGGTGACAGGTCTATGCCAACGACAGAGGAAAGGGGCGGCTGATGGGTGTGGGCGCCCTCAACAGGGTGCGGCAGCAGGTGACTTCTTCACCCGGTGGTGGATATCGACGGGCCGGAGGGGAGGGGTGCTGCGCGCGGAGCGCCGGTCAACGCTTGCGCGGAGACAGCCGCTTCGCCTCGCGCGCGGTCTCCTTCACCGCCCGCTCGGCCCGGGTCAGCGCGTCCGCGGCCGACCGGTCCCGGTCCTCCGCCTCCTGCCGGAGCCTTTCCGCCTGCTCCTTCTCCTCGCGGGCCGACCGGAGTCGCTCCTCGGCCCGGTCCCGCTCCTGCTCCGCCTGCGCCATCTCTTCCTCGGCCGCCCGTTGCTGCTCGCGTGCCGTCCGCAGCGCCGCCTCCGCCTCCGCCCGCTCGTCCCGGCGCTCGGTGAGCCGCTGCTCGGCTACCTCGGCCTCGGCCCGCGCCCGCTCCAGTCGCTCCTGCCGTTCCTTGCGCCGCCCGGCGAGGTCGTCCCGCTGCCGTGTGCGGTCGGGAGCCCGGCGGGCGGGCGGCCCGGCCGCCTTCGGCCGTCCCGCGCCGGCCGGGGGAGCACCGGAGGGGAACTCCGACGGGGGCGTCAGCGCCCGCTCCAGCCGGCCCGTCGCCCACGCGTCGGCGGCCTCCGGGTCGGCGAGGACCGCGTCCAGGGTCGTCTCGACGTCCCGCTGGACGGCGTCCGACAGCGGGTGCCCGGCCTCCCGGGCGAGCCCGGCGGCCTGCCGGGACAGCTGCCCGACGAGGCGGCGCCGCTGCGCGGACAGTTCCTTCATGCCGCCGGCGTCCAGACCGGTGTACGCCTCACGCAGCGCCCGCCCGAGCTCCAAAAACCGCTCCGACTCCTCGGGCCGCGACCGCCGCAGCAGGTTCGCGGCCCACGCGGCGAGCGGCGGCCGCCGCGCCGCCCGCAGCCGCTTGGCGTCCTCGGCCCGTCCGGCCGTCCTCGCCGCGGCGGCCAGCTCCTCGCGCCGGGGCACGAACTCGGGCGGCGGCAGCACATAGAGCTCGTCCAGCATCTCCTCCACGTCGGCCGCCGCGCCGCTCCGCCTTCCTGTGCGCGCCATGGCACCCAGACTCCACCGAAGGCGACGTGCCCGCACATCGGCCGACCGCCCCGCCCCGCACCGTAGCCACGCCGGACCGCCGTGCCGCCTGCCGGGTACGCCCGGGTGCGTGCGCCGGTGCGCGTCGTGTAGGGCCGTCTCGCGCACGCGCCCCGCCCACCCCGCGCCCCCGCCCTCACGCGCTGTCGCCCCCGGAACGACCCCGCCACCCCGCACGTACGCCGGGCTCGGTACGCGCGATTACTCCCCTCGTGGGACGCCCCGCGCCGCCCGCGCCCGGCACCGTGGGACGCGTGAACCTCAGCCGACCCGCACGCCGGGCCTTCCTCGTCGTCCATGTCGTGGCCGCCGCCTGCTGGCTCGGGCTCTCGCTCGGACTGCTCGCCCTCGGTCTCGCCGCCGCCACCGGCGGATCCGCGGCGACCGTGGAGGCGGCGGTGCGTGCCATGAAACTCTTCGCGGACCTGCTCCTGCTGCCGATCGCGCTGCTGACCCTCACCAGCGGCCTGGTGCTGTCCCTGGGCACCGCCTGGGGGCTGGCCCGGCACCGGTGGGTCGTCACCAAGTTCTGGCTGACCCTGGCCACCACGGCCGCGACGGCCTTCGCGCTGCGGCCGGGGGTCAACGAGGCGGTGGCGGCCGTGGCCGCCGGAGGGCCGCTGCCCGACGCGGGCGATGTCCTGTTCGGGCCGGTCGTCTCCCTGTCCGCCTACGTGTTCATGACCACGATCTCGGTCCTGAAGCCCTGGGGCCGGACCCGGCGCGGTCGCCGGCTGGGCCCCGCGGCGGGCCGCCCCCGCCGCGGGGCGGCGGCCCCGGCCGCCCGGCCGGAGCCCGCCACCGCCGTGCCCGCGGGGCGGGAGCGCACGCCCGCGGGCCCGGCGTGATCCGCACAAGAGGCCCTAGTAGTGCTTCGTTAGGTTCTGGGCTGTCTGCGGCGGCTTCGCGGGTTGGCTAGAGGTCGTCCGCAGGTGGTGCAGGTACCGGTCCAGCACCTCAGCAGGTCCTGAAGAACGTCGAGGACCTGGTAGAAAGTCAGGCCGGTGTGTGGACTTTTGGGTCGAGCCGCCTGAGGGTGAGGAATGCCTGGGCGGCGGTGACGAGGGTGACGTGGTGGTGCCAGCCGCGCCAGGTGCGGCCCTCGAAGTGGTCCAGTCCCAGGCCGTGCTTGAGCTCGCGGTAGTCGTGCTCGATCCGCCAGCGCATCTTGGCCCACCGCACCAGGTCAGCGGCCGGTGTGGTGGCGGGCAGGTTCGATATCCAGTAGTCCGTCGGAGCGTCCTGGCCGTCCGGCCACTCGACCAGGAGTGTCTGGACGGGCAGGACGCCGTCCCACCGGTTGCGGCCGCCACCCGCCTCCTGCGCTGCGGCCAGGGACTGCTTGCCCGCGGGCCGGACCGTCAGGACCGCGAAGCGTGAGGTCATCGTGCCTTTGCTGCCCTGCCTCCAGGTCACCTCGGTGAACCGGTCGGCACCGGCCTCCGCTGCGAGGGCGCAGACGGTTCGCGGTGGGGTGCGGTAGCGGGGAAGGGTGGGCGGTCCGAGTCCGCCGTAAGCAGGCTGGTACGGCTCAACATCCTCCGGGTGGGCGACTTCCTTCCCGGTCAGGGCCAGGACATAGGACAGCCCTCGCTCCTCGAGGCCGAGTCGGAAGGGGGTGCTGACGCCGTAGCCGGCGTCGGCGACCACGACCGGTGCCTTCAACTGCCACTGGGCGAGTGTGTCCAGCAGGCCGAGCGCGAGACGCCACTTCTCCTGGTGCACCACGTCGTCGGGGACACCTGCCCTGCGGCATCGCTCCGGTTCGTCCGTCCACTCACGCGGCAGATACAACTGCCACTCCAACGGGCACGAGGCCGTGTCGGTGGCGGCATGGACACTGACCGCGACCTGGCAGTTCGCCCGTTTGCCGACCGCTCCGCAGTACTGGCGGGCCACCCCGACCGACGCCTTGCCGCACTTGGGGAACGACACATCGTCGATCACCCACACCTCGGGCCTGACAACTCCGGACAGCCGCTCGGCGATCCGCTGCCTGACCGGCAGCGGATCCCATGGCGACTGGTTCACGAACTGCTGCAGGGCCTGCATGTTCCCGTCCGGCAGACGCTCGGCCATCGGCTGGATCGACTTGCGCCGGCCGTCGAGCATCAGGCCCCGCAGATAACACTCGCCCCACCGCCGCTGATCCCGCCGCGGAAACGACCCGAACATATCGGCAACGAACTCCGATAACTCGCCCCGGAGCCGTTCCACTTCCCCCAACCTCATTCCGGGAAGCTGCCCGCGATCAGCCGAGATCACTCAACGTAACGAAGCACTACTAGTGACCTGAGTCGGAGATTCGTCGGCAGTAGGCGGCGACTTTGTCGAGGATCTCGTCGGCGGTCTTGGTCCAGATGAAGGGTCTGGGGTGCT
>NZ_JBIWOK010000003.1:519816-558506 GCF_044767675.1 Streptomyces sp. NPDC101219 | reverse complement strand
TCGTTCGACTTGCATGTGTTAAGCACGCCGCCAGCGTTCGTCCTGAGCCAGGATCAAACTCTCCGTGAATGTGTACCCGTAATCGGGTGCCACACCACGAGAGCGGAACCACCGGAGGAATAGTCCGGCGGTTCACAGCGTCCTCGCTGTGTGTATTTCAAAGGAACCTCGACCATCCGAAACCGGATGGACGGGGTATCAACATATCTGGCGTTGACTTTTGGCACGCTGTTGAGTTCTCAAGGAACGGACGCTTCCTTCGTACTCACCCTCTCGGGCTTTCCTCCGGGCGCTTCCCTTCGGTGTTTCCGCTTCCGACTCTATCAGACCTTTTCGATCCGATTTCCTCGGCGCTTTCCAGGTCGACGCTTTTCGCGTTTCCCTTTCCGGCGGACCCGACTTTATCAGAAGTTTCGGGCCGGTCCGACCGGCCTCTGCTTTCCGATTCATCGGGAGAGGCTTCCTCGAAAGAAGTGTTTCAAGAAGCAGACAGATTCTCACTGTCACCGTCCTGGAGAGTGGCCGTACGGCTACTCATCTCCAGGCAACTGTTCGAATCTACCTCCCCACAGGCGCCGTGTCAACGGCTTCCCTCGGGGCGATGAGGACACTAGCAGCTCACCAGGCCCGTCCGCACATCAGGCCGCGGTCGGCAGGGTGGCGCTGCGCTCGGACGCGTCTAGGTCCCCGGTCTGGCCGGCCCGGGCCGCACGTCCGCCGACGATCCACACGTAGGCCAGGAAGGCCAGTTCCGCCACGACCCCGATGGTGATGCGGGCCCAGGTGGGCAGGCCGGACGGGGTGACGAAGCCTTCGATGGCGCCGGAGACGAAGAGGACGACGGCGAGACCGATGGCCATGGCGAGCGCGGCCCTGCCCTCTTCCGCGAGTGCCTGGCGGCGCAGACGTGGGCCGGGGTCGATCAGGGTCCAGCCGAGACGCAGCCCGGTGCCGGCGGCGACGAAGACTGCGGTCAGTTCGAGGAGGCCGTGGGGCAGGACCAGGCCGAGGAAGGTGTCGAGCCGGCCCGCCGATCCCATCAGCCCGAAGCCGACGCCCAGGTTGAGCATGTTCTGGAAGAGGATCCAGATCACCGGCAGACCGAGGAAGACGCCCAGGATCAGGCAGAGGGCCGCCGCCCAGGCGTTGTTCGTCCAGACCTGGGCGGCGAACGACGCGGCGGGGTTGCTCGAGTAGTAGGTCTCGTACTGTCCGCCGGGGCGGGTGAGCTCGCGGAGTTCGCTCGGGGCCGCGATGGAAGCCTGGACCTCCGGGTGGGTGCCGATCCACCAGCCCAGGAGCGCGGCGACGGCCGTGGACAGCAGTGCGGTCGGCACCCACCAGTGGCGGGACGTGTAGACGGCTGCCGGGAAGCTGTGGCCGAAGAAGTGGGTGACGTCCCGCCAAGAGGCGCGGCGGGTGCCGGTCACCGCGCTGCGCGCGCGGGCCACCAGTCCGCTGAGCCGTCCGGTCAGCTGCGGGTCGGGGGCCGCGGACTGGATCAGGGAAAGATGGGTGGCGGTGCGTTGGTAGAGGACGACGAGTTCGTCGGTCTCGGCACCGTTGAGGCGGCGCTGGCGCCGGAGCAGGGAGTCGAGGCGGTCCCACTCCGCGCGGTGGGCGGAGACGAAGACATCCAGGTCCATCGGTGTGCCTGCTCCTCGGCTGTGCGACTGGGTCGGCGTGGTCGGCTTGTCGTACTGCGTGGGGCAACAGCTTGGCAGACTGGCGGGATGAGTGGCATGGCGAGGGAAGGGCGGCGGGCGTGAGTGAGCTGGTGACGGGCGAGGCGGTGGCTTTGGAGCTGCGCCCGGCGAGGTTGCCCAGCCGGGCGTTGGCGGTGCTGCTCGACCTGGCGGCCGCCATGGCGGTCTACATCGGGCTGACCATCCTGGTGGTGGCGGCCACGGCGTCGTTGGACGAGGCGGCGCAGACCGCGATATCCCTGTCCCTGTTTCTGCTGACCCTGGTGGGCGGGCCGATCCTGATCGAGACGCTGACCCACGGGAAGTCCCTGGGGAAGCTGGCCTGCGGCCTGCGGGTGGTGCGGGACGACGGGGGGCCGATCCGGTTCCGGCACTCGCTGGTGCGGGGACTGATCGGGGTGATCGAGATTCTGATGACGCTCGGTGTGGTCGCCTGCATCGCCTCGCTGGTCTCGGCGCGTGGGCGGCGGCTCGGGGACGTCTTCGCGGGGACGCTCGTCGTACGGGAGCGGGTGCCGGCCGGGCGGTCCGGTTACGTGCCGCCTCCCCCACCCTGGCTGGCCGGACGGTTCCAAGGGCTCGATCTGTCGGCGGTGCCCGACGGGCTGTGGCTGGCGGTGCGCCAGTACCTCACGCGGATGGGGCAGCTGGACCCGCAGGTCGGCTCGGCCATGGCACAGCGGCTGGCCTCGGACCTGGCGGACCGTACAGGGGCCCCCGTGCCGCCGGGGGTGCAGCCGGCGGCCTATCTGGCGGCGGTGCTGCAGGAGCGGCAGGCGAGGGAGGCCCGGCGGGCCTTCGGCAACGGTGCGGCGGCGGGCGGTCGGCCCGGTGGCGGGGCGGCCGGTCCCACCGGCCCCTACGGCCCGCCCGCTCCCGCGCAGGGTCCCTACGGGCCGCCCGCATATCCGGCAGCGACCGCCGCTCCGGCTCCTTCTGCTCCGCCCGCCACTGCTCCTGCTTCCCCTACGCCCCCTCCCGCTCCCACTCCTCCCCCGTCCGCGACGTCCCCGGCGCGGAGTTCGCAGGAGCAGGAGGACGGACCGTCGGGCGGCGGGTACCGCGGAGGTTTCGCGCCGCCCGCGTAGCCGGGCCGGGGGTCGGTCCGGTCAGGCGAAGACGGACGGCGGCGACTCGAGGTCCTCCAGCTCGATGCCAGGGGCCGAGAGGACGACGTCGCCGGCCAGGTGGACGGGGTGCTGCTCTCCGGTGTCCAGGGCCGTGACCTGGTATTCCTCCACGGTCAGGGGGCCGTTGTCAGTGGCGTGTGCTTCTCTCTTCACCAGGGCCCAGGACTGGTCGACAGTGCGGGGGGCGAGGACCGGGTCCGTGAAGGCGACGAGACGGACGCGGGTGGCCGACGCGGAGGGGGTGAGGCGCAGCAGCCGCGCGGTGGCGACGAGGAAGGCCGGGGACGAGCCGGTGAAGGCGTGGGCGCGCACATTCCCTTCGGTGGCGTGGGTTCCGGTGGGGTCGGTGCGGACCCAGGTGACGCCGTCGAGGGCGGCGCCGCGGACCTGCCAGCTCCCGGCGTGGAGTTCGAGGCGGATGGGCCGGCCGAGTTCGTCGAGCGCGAGGTCGACGGAGCCCAGGTCGTCGCCGGAGGAGGGGGCGGTGAGCCGGGAGACGTAGCGCCAGCCGGAGGGGCCGGGGGCGCACTGGAAGTGTTCGTCCGCGAGGGGGGTGTGATCGTGCGGATCGTGGAGCGAATAACGGCCGCGGGGCATGGGGGTCCTGGGTCGTGACGGATCGGTCCCGCGGGGGACGGCCCGGCGGACCGGCCCGGCGGGGAAACGCGGGCAGGCCCCCCGGCACGGGGGTGCGGGGGGCCTGCCTCGGGGACCTGCTGCCGGCGGGTGCGTCCGCGGGTGACGGCGTGGACGCGCCCGGCCCGGTGGGCGTCCGGCTCAGTACCGGTAGTGGTCCGACTTGTAGGGGCCTTCGACCTCCACGCCGATGTACTCGGCCTGCTCGGGGCGGAGCGTCGTGAGCTTCACGCCGAGCGCGTCGAGGTGCAGGCGGGCGACCTTCTCGTCGAGGTGCTTGGGCAGCACGTAGACGCCGGTCGGGTACGCGTCGGGCTTGGTGAACAGCTCGATCTGGGCCAGGGTCTGGTCCGCGAAGGAGTTGGACATCACGAACGACGGGTGACCGGTGGCGTTGCCCAGGTTCAGCAGACGGCCCTCGGACAGGACGATGATCTTCTTGCCGTCGGGGAAGGTCCAGGTGTGGACCTGGGGCTTGATCTCGTCCTTGACGATGCCGGGGACCTTGGCGAGGCCGGCCATGTCGATCTCGTTGTCGAAGTGGCCGATGTTGCCCACGATCGCCTGGTGCTTCATCTTGGCCATGTCGGAGGCCATGATGATGTCCTTGTTGCCGGTCGTGGTGATGAAGATGTCGGCCGTCTCGACGACCTCGTCGAGCGTCGTGACCTGGTAGCCGTCCATCGCGGCCTGCAGGGCGCAGATCGGGTCGATCTCGGTGATGATCACGCGGGCGCCCTGGCCGCGCAGGGACTCCGCGCAGCCCTTGCCGACGTCGCCGTAGCCGAACACGACGGCGGTCTTGCCGCCGATGAGGGTGTCGGTGGCGCGGTTGATGCCGTCGATCAGGGAGTGGCGGCAGCCGTACTTGTTGTCGAACTTCGACTTGGTGACGGCGTCGTTGACGTTGATCGCCGGGAACAGCAGGGTGCCGTCGCGCTGCATCTCGTACAGGCGGTGGACGCCGGTGGTGGTCTCCTCGGTGACCCCGCGGATCTCGGAGGAGAGCTGGGTCCACTTCTGCGGGTTCTCGCTCAGGGTGCGGTTGAGCAGTTCGAGGATGACCCGGTGCTCGTCGGACTCGGCGGTGTCGGGCGAGGGTGCCTTGCCGTCCTTCTCGTACTCGACGCCCTTGTGGACGAGGAGGGTGGCGTCACCGCCGTCGTCGAGGATCATGTTGGGGCCGCCGGTGGGGCTGTCCGGCCAGGTCAGCGCCTGCTCGGTGCACCACCAGTACTCCTCGAGGGTCTCGCCCTTCCAGGCGAAGACCGGGACGCCCTGCGGGTTGTCGGGCGTGCCGTTCGGGCCGACGGCGATGGCGGCCGCGGCGTGGTCCTGGGTGGAGAAGATGTTGCAGGACGCCCAGCGGACCTCGGCGCCCAGGGCGACGAGGGTCTCGATGAGGACGGCGGTCTGCACGGTCATGTGCAGGGAGCCGGTGACGCGGGCGCCGGCCAGCGGCTGCGCCTCGGCGTACTCCTTGCGGATCGCCATCAGGCCCGGCATCTCGTGCTCGGCGAGGGTGATCTCCTTGCGGCCGAACTCGGCCAGGGAGAGGTCGGCGACCTTGAAGTCCTGTCGGTTGTCGACAGTCGTCATTGCGAGCTGCTCCTCGGGGTGTGGGTCGAGGTGGGTACGGCTGGTCTGCGCGGCGGCGGACACCCATGTGCCCGGGGAGGACACTGGCATGCCCGCGTACGCGCAGCGCAGTCCGTCGGAGGCCCTCTCTCCCTCGGCCGGTCCGCACGGGACCGCCCGACCGCCATCAGCAGCGACGTCTGGCTCCGTCCCAAGCTACACCGCGGCCACCGGCCGACCCCAGTCCGTCACCGCATACATCAAGCCGATCACGGATTGTCAGCGGTGGCGGGCTTCCTCGGCCGGGCGTGTCAGTGCGCGGAGGGGTCCGGGGCGGGTCCGCCGGGGGTGGCCTCGGGGTCGGCGCCCTTGGCGGCCTCGGCCGCCTTGTAGATGTCGGGCTCCAGGTAGATCACGCGGGCGATGGGGACGGCCTCGCGGATGCGGGCCTCGGCGGCGTCGATGGCCGCGGCGATCCGGACCGCCGTGTCGTCGTGGCGCACGGCGATCTTGGCGGCGACCAGCAGTTCCTCGGGGCCGAGGTGGAGGGTGCGCATGTGGATGATGCGGGTGACGGTGTCGCCGTCGACGAGGGCTGCCTCGATCCTGCGGGTCTCCTCCGGGCCGGCCGACTCGCCGAGCAGCAGCGACTTGGTCTCCAGGGCGAGGACGAGGGCGATCAGGATGAGGAGGATGCCGATGCAGAGGGTGCCGATGCCGTCCCAGACGCTGTCGCCGGTGAGCAGGGCGAGTCCCACACCGCCGAGGGCGAGGACCAGGCCGACGAGGGCGCCGAGGTCCTCCAGGAGGACGACCGGGAGCTCGGGCGCCTTGGAATGGCGGACGAACTCCTTCCAGGAGCGCCTGCCGCGCACCGCGTTGGACTCCTTGATCGCGGTGCGGAAGGAGAAGGACTCGGCGATGATCGCGAAGACGAGGACGCCGACCGGCCAGTACCAGTGCGTCAGCTCGTGCGGGTGCTTGATCTTCTCGTAGCCCTCGTAGAGGGCGAACATGCCGCCGACCGAGAAGAGCACGATGGACACCAGGAAGGCGTAGATGTAGCGCTCGCGGCCGTAGCCGAAGGGGTGCTCGGGCGTGGCCTTGCGCTGGGCCCGTTTGCCGCCGACCAGGAGCAGGGCCTGGTTGCCGGAGTCGGCGAGGGAGTGCACGGACTCGGCGAGCATCGACGAGGAGTTGCTGAAGAGGAACGCCACGAACTTCGCTACCGCGATCGCGAGGTTGGCGGCGAGGGCCGCCACGATCGCCTTGGTGCCGCCTGACGCGCTCATGTGTCCGCGTGGTCCCTTCGTACGCCGTGTTCGGGGTCCGGACGGGCGCGGGCGTGCGCCCGTCCGGAAGTGGTCCCGTCGTGTGACGGGGCGCCATTGTTGCAGCCCCGCCGGGTACGGCGCGTCAGGTACCGCTCACGCGGAGGTCAGACGACGACGGTGGCCCGGAACAGGGTTCCGGCGCCGGTCACTTCGGCCTTCTCCCCGGCCGGGACGAACACGGACGTGCCCGGGGTGAGGTCGAGTCCGCCCGCCCGGACGCCGCCGGCCGTGCAGAGCAGGATCTGCGCGGTGTCCAGGGTGAGGTCGTGGGTGGCGCCGCCCTCGGGGAGGACGTACCGGGACAGCCGGAACTCGTCGGTGGGGGTCTCGTAGACCTCCTCGCCGTCGGGTGCGGCCTCCGGGCGGAGGATGCCGGCGTCGCGGGACTCGAAGCGGACGATGCGCAGGAGTTCCGGGACGTCGACGTGCTTGGGGGTGAGGCCGCAGCGCAGCACGTTGTCGGAGTTGGCCATGATCTCGACGGCGAGGCCGTCGAGGTAGGCGTGCGGGACGCCGGCGCCGAGGAAGAGGGCCTCACCGGGCTGGAGCCGGACGTGGTTGAGGAGCATCGCGGCGATGACGCCGGGGTCGCCGGGATAGTGGTGGGCGATGCCCGCGTAGGGGGCGTAGTCGCCGCCGAGGCGGTCACAGGCCGCGGCGGTCTCGGCGACCGTGCGGGCCATGTCCTCGGGGTCGGCGGTCAGGACGGCGGTGAGGACCTCGCGCAGGGCCGCGTCCTCGGGGCGGGCGTGCAGGAGGTCGACGTAGGGCTTGAGGGAGCCGACGCCGAGGCCGTCGAGGAGTTCGGCGGCGCGCAGCGGGTCGCGGAAGCCGCACAGGCCGTCGAACTCGGTGAGCGCGCAGACCAGTTCGGGCTTGTGGTTGGCGTCCTTGTAGTTGCGGTGCGGGGCGGTGACGGGGACACCGCGCCGTTCCTCGTCGGCGTAGCCCTCCCTCGCCTGCTCCAGGTCGGGGTGGACCTGGAGGGAGAGCGGTGCGCCGGCGGCGAGCAGCTTGAGCAGGAAGGGCAGCCGGGGGCCGAACCGGGCGACCGCGGGGGCGCCGAGTTCCTTCTCCGGGTCGGCGTCGATGACCTCGACGAGGGTGCCCCGCGCGGTGCGGGAGGGGGCCCCCGGGTGGGCGCCCATCCACATCTCCGCCTGTGGCTCGCCGGTCGGCTCGGTGCCGAGCAGGTGCGGGATGGCGGTGGTGGACCCCCAGGCGTAGGGGCGGACGGTGTTGTCGAGGCGGTCCATGGTGGTTCTGGGTTTCCTTCTGCCGGTTCTGGTGCGGACGCGGTGCGGGCCGGGCCTTCCCGGGCGTGATCAGCGTCCCGAGGCGATCGCGAGGTAGACGGCGGCGAAATCCGTGACGGCGATCAGTTCGGCGAGGGTCTCCAGCTCGCCGCCCGCCTCGGGTTCCAGCTCGCTGATCGGTGTGTCGTGGCTGAGCGCGAGCTCCCGGGCGGCCGGGGCAGCGGTGAGCCCGCCGATGGGGCGGTCGCGGAGGAGGACCACGCGTGCGTGCAGGGCGGGCGCCTCCTCGACGCGGTCGCGGAAGAAGTCGTCCGGGTCGGCGCCGGCGGCGAGCGGGCCTGCGAGCAGGGCGCTGTGCGCGGCGAGCGCCTCGGGGAGTTCGGCGACGACGGCGGGGCGGCCGGAGAGCTCGGCGAGCGCGGCGGCGAAGCGGCGGCCGGCGGGACCGGCCGAGACGCCCTCGGTCCACACGACGGGCAGCGCGTCGGCGAGTTCGGCGGCGAGGGTCTTGGCCGGATTGCTGTAGGCGGCGATGGCAGGGCCGCACTGTTCGGCGATCTTGTCGAGGCGGTCGGCGACCTTCTCCAGGGCCTCCGGCGGGGCGGCGAGCAGGCCGGTGCGGTCCAGCAGCGCGATCAGCGGGGTGAGCAGGGCCCACAGGACGCCGGGCGCGGCGGCGGCGAGGGGTTCGTCCGCGTCCTGGGGTGCGCTCGCCATGGGGATGAACAGGCCGTGGGAGCCGTTCACCGATTCCGCGAGCGGGCTGCGGGCGGGGGCGACGGCGACGACGGCGCAGCCGCGGCGGTAGGCCTGCTCGGCGAGCAGGGACAAGCCGGGTTCGGAGCCGTCGGGCGTGGCGATCAGCAGCAGGTCGACGGAGCCGGCCCAGCCGGGCAGCTCCCAGCGCAGGGCTCCGGCGGCGGGCGCGACGCCGGTCGGGGCGAGCCGGGTGACGGGGCTGCCGGCTCCGGCCAGTGTGCCGAGCAGGTCGGCGGCCTGGGTGGCGGCGGCGCCGGGGCCGGCGATGAGGACGGCGCGGGGGCGCCCGTCGGGTTTGAGGTCGCGCACGCCGGCCTCGGCGGCGTGCCGGGACGCGGTGCGGACCCGGGCACCGGCCTCGGCGGCGCCGCGGAGCAGCCCGCGGTGGTCGGCCTCGGCGAGGCCCTCCGGTGAGTCGAGCAGCGATTCGTCGAGCATGGGGGCGGCAGCCTCCGATCGGCGGGGCTTCGGTACGCGGGGGGGGCGCCGGTCGCTGATGCGCCGGGTGCGCCGTTACTCGGGGCGGCGGGCCTCGTCGACGAGCAGCACGGGGATGCCGTCGCGGACCGGGTAGGCCAGACCGCAGTCCTGACCGGTGCAGGTCAGCTCGGAGTCCCGCTCCTCGAGCGCGGAGTGGCAGGCCGGGCAGGCGAGGATCTCCAGGAGGCCGGCTTCGAGCGGCATGGGGACTTCCCTTCGGACGGGGTGGTGCGCACGGGCGCGGGTATGCGGATGTGCCTGGTCAGGGTACCGCCGGTGGCGCGGGCTCGGGCGACCGCGTGGACGGCGGCCGCCCGACCCGGGGGGCGTTCAGCCGCGGATGAGGGCCAGGACCTCGTCGCGGACGCGGGCCATGGTGGCGGCGTCGCGTGCCTCGGCGTTCAGGCGGAGGAGCGGTTCGGTGTTGGAGGGGCGGACGTTGAACCACCAGTCGGTGCCGGTGACGGTGAGTCCGTCGAGTTCGTCGAGGGTGACGCCGTCCCGGCCGTCGTAGGCGGCCCTGATCGCGGCGAGGCGGGCGGTCTGGTCGTCGACGGTGGAGTTGATCTCGCCGGAGCCGGCGTAGCGGTCGTACTGCGCGACCAGGGCGGACAGCGTGCCGTCCTGCTCGCCGAGCGCGGCGAGGACGTGCAGGGCGGCCAGCATGCCGGTGTCGGCGTTCCAGAAGTCCCGGAAGTAGTAGTGGGCCGAGTGCTCGCCGCCGAAGATCGCGCCGGTCCGGGCCATCTCGGCCTTGATGAAGGAGTGTCCGACCCGGGTGCGGACGGGGGTACCGCCGTGTTCGGCGACGACCTCGGGCACGGACCAGGAAGTGATCAGGTTGTGGATGATCATGCCGGTGCCGCCGTTGCGGGCGAGCTCGCGGGCGGCGACGAGGGCGGTGACGGCCGACGGGGAGACGGGCTCGCCCCGCTCGTCGACGACGAAGCAGCGGTCGGCGTCGCCGTCGAAGGCGAGGCCGAGGTCCGCGTCCTCCTCGCGGACCCGCTTCTGGAGGTCGGCGAGGTTGGCCGGGTCGAGGGGGTTGGCCTCGTGGTTGGGGAAGGTGCCGTCGAGCTCGAAGTACATCGGGACGAGGGTGAGCGGCAGCCCGGCGAACACGGTGGGAACGGTGTGGCCGCCCATGCCGTTGCCCGCGTCGACGACGACCTTCAGCGGCCGGATGGAGGTCAGGTCGACGAGGGAGCGCAGGTGGGCCGCGTAGTCGTCCAGCGTGTCGCGGGTGCCGACGGTGCCGACGACGGCCGCCGGTCCGGGGGCGCCGCCCTCGCTCCACTGCTCGACGAGGGCGCGGATCTCGGCGAGACCGGTGTCCTGGCCGACGGGGGACGCTCCCGCGCGGCACAGCTTGATCCCGTTGTAGCGGGCGGGGTTGTGCGAGGCGGTGAACATGGCGCCCGGCAGGTCCAGCGCGCCCGAGGCGTAGTACAGCTGGTCCGTGGAGCACAGGCCGATCTCGGTCACGTCGGCGCCGAGGGCCGCCGCGCCGCGCGCGAAGGCCCGGGACAGTCCGGGTGAACTGGGCCGCATGTCGTGTCCGGTGACGAGGGCGCGCGCGCCGGTCACCCGGGCGAAGGCGGCGCCGAACAGCTCGGCCAGCGGCTCGTCCCACTGGTCGGGGACGACTCCGCGCACGTCGTACGCCTTCACGATCTGCGACAGGTCAGCAGCCACGGCCAGCCTTTCCGGAATTCAATCGGGTCCGTTCGGCCCCCACACAAACTACCGGCAGGGTTCGACACCGACCCAGGGTGTTCGGAAGTGACAGACTCCGGGACGAACGGCGAGCGCAGCGCCCCGTCAGTTGTCGGGCGAGCGCAGGACGCGCAGGTGGCCGCGGCGGGCGACCTCCATGGGGTCCGCGGCACGCGCTCCGCCGCCCGCTCCCGCCGCCCGCTCCTGGGGGCGGGCGGCCTCGCGCACGGCGTTGGCCAGGGCCTCCAGGTCGTCGCCGCTGGGCTGGGCGGGGGCCGAGCCGTCGAGGAGCCTGACGACTTCCCAGCCCCGGGGCGCGGTGAGGCGCTCGGAGTGCTCGGCGCAGAGGTCGTAGCAGTGGGGTTCGGCGTAGGTGGCGAGGGGGCCGAGGACCGCGGTCGAGTCGGCGTAGACGTACGTCAGCGTCGCGACGGCGGGACGGCCGCAAGCGGTGCGCGAACAGCGACGTACAGGGCTCACGATGTTGGACGGTACCGCACTCTTGAGCGGGCCGCGACGACTCTCCACCAGGTCACTCCACCGTGTCGTGGCGTGAAACGCCCCACACGCCCCGCTGGTCCGGGCGGGCCGAGCTGCCTCGACGCGCTGGTGCGGGGCCCCGGACGATTCTGATTCCGGTCACCAGTTGGCACAAACTTCGTCAATTGTTGTGAGGGGAGTCGCTCGAAGGGGATACCGAATCGAGCCCAACCTTGGCTGAAATGGTCATCCGGTGACATGCCGTGCAGCGCGGCGGGAAGACCCGGGGAGCCGGGCGGCAGGGTCCCGTGACGACTACCCTGCACTGTGATGGACAACCCTGTGACGCCCTGTGCCGCCGGCCGCCCCGGGCCCCGCCGTCGTGATCGCCACGGACGGGGCATGCGCGGCCCGATCGCACCTCCCCAGGTGCCCCTCGCGGCCAGCCGGGCGGAGCTGTTCGCGGACCTGGTGCAGGACTCGGTCGAGCGCCTCGAACGACGCTGGCCGCAGCTCGCCGACATCGATTTCCTGGTGCTGGAGGTGCCCCGGCTGGACGGGAGCGCCGCCGGGACCGGTACCGGGTGGGGCGACGAGTCGGTGCCGCTGGGCGGGACCGTCGCGGCCCGGGACGGACGTCCCGCACGGGTGGTGGTCTACCGGCGGCCGGTGGAGATCCGCACCAAGGGCCGCGACGAGCGGGCGCTGCTGGTCCACGAGGTCGTCGTGGAACAGGTCGCCGAGGTGCTGGGGCTCACCCCGGAGACCGTGGACCCCCGGTACGGGGAGGACTGACCGGACCCGCCCCGGGCCTGCGCACGGCACCTGCGCACGGCCGCCCCCGGACCGCTCACTTCTGCAGGACCGACAGGTCCTCCCGGGCCCGCGGCACGCTGACCAGGCCCCGGTCGTCCGGCAGGGGCTGCACGGTGAAGGCCGGGACGCCGTCGTCGGTGGCGGTCAGGGTGCGGGACGCGTAGACGGGCGTGGCGCCCGGCTCCGGTTCCACGGTGAGCGCGTACGTGCCCTTCAGGCCGCCCGGCACCGGTGCCTCGATGTGCTGCGTGGTGCCGGACTTGATCGTGTACGTCTTGGCCTCCGGGGTGCCGCCCTCGCTGCCCGCCGACGCGGTCACCTTGACCTTGGCGGTGCCCTCGGGCGCGGTGACGGCCAGGACGGTGCCCTTGGCGGTGTTGCCGGCGGCCGTGGCGCGGGCACCGACCGGGCGGGCGGCGGGGATGAACGCCGACTCCTGGGCGTCGCCCTTGCCCCGCAGCACGCGGACCGCCGCCACCACCGGCACGGAGCGGCCGGTCGGGGTCAGCACCAGGGAGCCGGCCTCGCCGCGGGTGACGTCGCCGAGGTCGACGGCGGTCGTCATCCCGGCCTTCACGTGCACGGTCTCGTGGCCGGCCGGGGTGATCGGGCCGGAGGGCGAGGCCAGCCGCACCTTCAGGTCGGCGTCGGTGCTGCCGGGGGTGAAGAGGACCAGGCGGACGGCGGTGGCGTCCTTCGGGATGCCCGGCAGGATCAGGCTGCCGGAGGGATCGGCCGAGGCGGCCAGCCAGTCGCCGCCCAGCTTGTCGTCCAGCGCCTGGACGGCCGCGCCGACCCGTCCGCTGCGGACGACGACGTGCACGGTCACGTTGGTCTGCTCCGCCTCGGTGAGCGTGGACAGCAGGACCGGCTCGGTGGAGTTCGGCTGCACCGTGATGCCGTCCGCGACGACCGTCTTCAGGGCGCCGTCCTTGCCGTACAGCTCGATGTCCACGACGGCGGCGGAGTCGTCGGGGTTGGTCAGATGGACGTAATCGGTGCGGTCGCTGTCCGTGCTCGCGCCGGGGAACCAGAACTCGGTGTCGGGGGCGGTGCAGGAGACGCCCTGCAGGCCGCGGCCCGTGCCCGCGGCCACCTCGGTGGTCTGCTGGACGGTCCAGCCGGGGGCGAAGCGGCCCTCGGCGCTGCCGGTCAGGGCGGGGGCCTCGCCGCCACTGGCGTCGGCCGTGACCGGCTTGCCGGGCTCCTCGGGTGCCAGGACGGGCTTGTCGGCCTTCTCGCCGCCCGACTTCGCCCCGTCGGTGCCCTCGTCCTCCGCCTTCTCCCCGTCCTTGCCCCCGTCCTCCCCGTCGGTCTTCTCGCCGTCGTCCTTGTCGCCGTCCTTCTTCCCGTCCTCGTCGGCCTTGCCGTCGTCCGCCGGCTTCTTGTCGACGGCGTGCAGCGCGGCCGCGCCCTTGCCGTCCGCGCCGTCCGTGGTGGGCGTGAAGGACGTGTACGTCGTCTCGGCGAGGTCCGAGGTGCTGGGCGCCGGGCAGACCAGGCTGGTGCGTTCCACCGGCAGGCGGGCGGCAGCGGTTCCCGCGGTGTCCTCCACGGGCTCCGGGGCGGACAGCGCGGCGAAGCCGGTGACGGCGGCCAGCGCGGTCGCCACGGCGATCAGGGACAGGGTGGGGCGGTTCACTGCTGACTCCCGTCGGGACGCTCATGGCCCGTGCCGTGCGGGTGGTTCTGCTGCTGCGGGTCGTACGGCGTGCCGTAGTCCTGCGCGGACGCCGGGTCGTAGCCCTGCTGCCCGTACGACGACGGGTCGTACGCGGGCTGCTCCGGCGAGCCGCCATAGGCGTACGGGTCGTACTGGCCCTGCTGGTAGGTGTCCTGCTGGTAGGCGCCCTGCTGGTAGGCGCCCTGCCGGTACTGGCCCTGGTGGTAGGGGTCCTGCGGGTACGGCTCCTGCGGGTACGGGCGCCCGTAGCCGTCCGTCGCCCACTGCTGGTGGCCGTCGCCGTCCGCGCCACCGCGCTGGGCGCCGGTGGCGTACGCGGGGTCGGCGTACTCCCCGGCCTGCCGCTCGGCGTGGTCCGGCTGGGACGGCACGGTCACGGGCGGCTGCGGCGGCGGGGCGGGTGCCTCCCCGTCCGGGTCGGCGGGCGGACCGTCGTGGGCCGCCTCGGCCTCGGCCTGGGCCCGCAGGCGGCGGGCGCGGCGGCCGTCCCCGGCCAGGTCCTCGGCCGTCACGGCGGGCTCCTCGGGCAGATCGTCGTCGATGTCGCGGCGCCGCCCGGGCAGCGCCATGACGACCAGGACGACGGCCAGCAGACCCTGCGCCCACAGCCAGGCGGTGTGGGAGAACGGCTCGTCGTAGATGACGTCCAGCCGGCCGCCGGAGGCGGGCAGTTCGAAGCCCTGCGCCCAGCCGTCGACGGTGGTGCGGGTGAGCTGCCGGCCGTCGAGGGTGGCGGTCCAGCCCTCGGCGGCCGTGTCGGCGAGGCGCAGGATGCGGCCCTCGGGGCCGTCCGGGATCTCGGTGTGGATCTCGACGGGTCCGGCGGCGACCGGCCGCACCTCGCCGCCGGTGCCGTCGGCGGGCACGATGCTCGCGCGGGCGACCTCGCGGTCGACCCGCCACAGCGCGCCGCCCGCCTGCTGGCTGAGCCGGCTCAGTCCGGGGGTGGCGTCCAGGACGCGGGCGACCTCGCGGGGCGCGCCCCGGTGGACCATGACGTAGCGGACGGCGAAACCGCCGAGCTGGTCGGCCTGGTCCGCGCCGGATCCGGCGACGAGGTTGGCGACGACCTTGTCGAGGGTGGCGTTCTCGCCGTCGACGGCGGCGGTCTCGGCGTCCCCCATGCGGGCGCCGGAGCCGCGGACCAGCATGTAGCGGACGTCGGCCGCGGAGTCGCTGTCCAGGACGAGGGTGCGGGCCTGGTCGCGGGTGCCGCTCTCCTCGGCGACGAACGCCGGGACCTGGACGGGGTCGCGCCGCTCCAGAGGTCCGTCGGCGCCGCGGATCATCCAGCCGGCGGCGAGGAGCACGGGGCCGACCGCGCAGGCGAGGGCGATCAGGGCGGCGACCGGCTGGCGCCAGCCGAAGCTCTGCTCGGCGACCCGCGCGCGGGCCCCGTCGGCGCCGAGCGTGGCGGCGGCCAGCAGGGCGAGGCCGTAGACCAGGGTGGCGGGGCCGGCCCAGGCCGAATCGTTGGACAGGACCGCGAAGACCAGGCCCACCAGGGCCGCCGCCCAGGCCGTCCGGATGCCCAGGTGGCGCTCGGAGCGCAGGAGGGCGGCGAGGGCGGCGAGCACGACGCCGATCAGCATCAGGCCGCTGACCGTGCCGGGGCCGCCCGGGTTCGCGCCCAGCAGGTCGAGGGCGGACGCGGTGGACGGCTCGTACGCGAGGCCCGCCTCCCGGAAGAACCCGAAGGGCAGCAGGGACAGCGACCAGGGGGCGAGGACCAGCAGGGGGGCGCCCAGCTGTGCCAGGAAGCGGGGCCCGTAGGCGCCGAGGTCGCTGCGGCGCAGGGCGAGGACGCCCAGGCCGAGGACCAGGGCGACGGGCCACACGATCGGGGTGAAGGCGGTGGTCAGGGTCAGCAGGAGGGCGTACGCCCAGGTGGCCCGCCAGCTGCCACGGGTGTCCCCGGAGCCGGTGAGGCCGGCGGCGGCGACGCCCGCGCGGGCGATCAGCGGCAGCAGGACGGCGAGGACGGCGGTGCCGATGCGGCCGCCGGCGAGCGCGCCGGTGGCCGCGGGCAGGAAGGCATAGGCGACGGCCGCCCAGGCCCGCAGCAGCCGGGACTCGACGAGCGGCCGGGAGGCGAAGTACGCGGTGAAGCCGGCCAGCGGGACCGAGCCGACGAGCAGGAGGGTGACGGTGAGTCCGGTCGAGCCCAGCAGCAGGGTCGCGAGGGCGGCCAGCACGGCGAGGTAGGGCGGCGCGGAGCCGGTGCCGCCGGTGCCCACGGCGTGCCAGGCATCGGTGTAGCGCGCCCACAGGTCACCTGCGTCGGCGGGGGCCGGGAGCAGGGCGCCGCCGGCCAGGGCGCCGCCGCCGAGGAGCTGGCGGCAGGCGGTGAGGGAGACGAGCAGCAGCACCAGGAACAGCACCGGGCCCGGTTTGCGGGCGATGCGCTTGAGGCGGGCGAACTGCTCGACCTCCAGGAAGTCGGCGTCGTCGCCGCCCGGCCCGGACTCGACGGCGCCGCCGTGCCGTCCGGCGCCCGAGGTGGCCTCGGGGTCGGAGCGGCCGACGAGGCTGCTCGCGACCTGCTCGACGGTGACGCGGACGGTCGCTCCGGGCGGGGGGAACAGGGGCCGCAGTTCGGCCTTGTCGACCTGCGGGGCGCCGCGGCGGCGCCGTCCGGCGAGGATGCGTTCGGGGCGCAGCAAGGTGCCCATGAGGCCGCGGATCTCGTCGACGGCCTGGCCGGGCACCTTGCCGACGAGGTAGGCGAGGGTGCGCAGCAGGGTGCCGAGGACCAGCCGCAGCAGCACCCACGGGAGGGCGGCGGTGCGGGTGTTGACGAGCAGGGTGTGGACGGCGCCGGCCTTGTCGACCTTGTGCGGGGAGGCGGCGGTGCGGCCCACGCAGTCGACGGTGCGCCGCTCGCGGGAGGCCGCCTCGGCGTGCCGGACGACCGCCTCGGGGGCGATGAGGACGCGGTAACCGGCGGAGTGCGCCCGCCAGCACAGGTCGACGTCGTCGCGCATCAGGGGCAGGTGCCGGTCGAACCCGCCCAGTTCCTCGAAGACGTCACGGCGGATCAGCATGCCCGCGGTGGACACCGACAGCACGGAGCGGACGTGGTCGTGCTGGCCCTGGTCCTGTTCGCGCCGGTCCAGACCCGTCCAGCGGCGGCCGGAGTTGGCGATGGAGACGCCGACCTCCAGCAGTTGCCGGCGGTCGTACCAGCCGCGCAGCTTGGGGCCGACGACGGCGACGTCGTCGCGGCCGAGTTCGTACTCGTTGTCCACCACGCGAAGGAGCTGGGCGAGCGCGTCGGGTTCGGGGGCGCAGTCGTCGTGCAGCAGCCACAGCCACTGCACCGGTTCGCCGTGGGGGAGTTCGGGCAGGTCGTAGGCGTCGTCGCGCCAGCTGCGGGTGACCGGGTCCCAGCCGCTGGGCCGCTTCAGGTAGGGCAGGTCCTCGGGGGTGAGGTGCGGCGCGGTGCGGTCGCACTCCTCGACGGCCTGGCCGAAGCCGGTGCGCCGGGCGAGGTGCAGGACGCGGTCGTCGCCGAGGGCCTCGCCGAGCAGCCGGGCGGAGTCGTCGGCGCTTCCGGTGTCGGCGCCCATGGCGTACTGGACGGGGCGCTCCTGGCCGAGCAGCCCGGAGAGCGCGTCGGGCAGCCAGCGGGTGCCGTCGTGGGAGACGAGGACCGCGGTCACCACATGACGCGGAAACTCGGGAGCGGCGGCGGCGTCTTGGGTGGCTGCCGAGTGGCTGTGCACGGACATCGAGGTACGGGCCCCGGTTCAGTGGACTGAGGTGGACACCTGTGCCCGGTGGGGGCAGCGGGGCGTCTCGGACGAGCGACCACACTAGCGGCTGGCCAGCACAGCGGCCCGCCGCCTGTGGACAACCCACGGGCGACGGGCCGAACGTGATGAATGTGCCGGTATGACGGCCCGGGGCGGCGATGCCGCGCTCCGGGTCCCGGCGGGAAGGGCCGGACCGGTGCGCCCCGCGCGCCGGAAGGCGGCCCGCACGGCCCGCGGCCCGCACCGGCCGACGGCGGCCCCGGGTCCCGGCGGTCTCCCGACGCGGGCGGTCGCGCGGCGGTTGGACCGCGGCCAGGGTCTTTCGTTCGGATCAGGCCGGATCAGGGAGCGGGGCCCGGCGCTGGGGCTCGCAAGGCGGAGGAGGGCGGCAGGGCGGAGCCCTGACAACCGACGACAACTTGGCGAGGCGCGGTGCCGGGCCCCGCGAGCCCGGCATGATCCCAACGAGAGGCGCTAGACCGCGGCCTTCTTCAGCCGGCGGCGCTCCCGCTCGGACAGTCCTCCCCAGATGCCGAAGCGCTCGTCGTTGGCGAGGGCGTACTCGAGGCATTCGGAGCGGACTTCGCACGCGAGGCAGACCTTCTTGGCCTCCCGGGTCGATCCGCCCTTCTCGGGGAAGAAGGACTCGGGATCGGTCTGGGCGCACAGCGCGCGCTCCTGCCAGCCGAGCTCCTCGTCCGCGTCGTCGACCAGCAGTTCCTGCACCAGCTCGGCCATGTGCGCCCCTCGTCCGTCTTCCACGTCCCCGTGATGCAGCCGTTACCGATTCCGGCTGAACGACACGAGTGAAATTACAAGTGTGCTGCTCCGGGCGAGTCAAGCCGAGATCTGCTATTGGGCCCCTTATTCACTCTGCGGAACCAAGGCCAAGCCGAAAGTGTTCAAATCGCCTTAAACCTTGACGCACAGACAGGGCCCGCGCAGCGCCCCGCCCCGCGCGCAACCTCCACAGGGAAGGACGTCCGGCAGAAAGCACTCGTTCCGGCACGCGCGACGAAGCGAACCTGATCACATTCGGATCACGGAATCGCAACGACGTTCATGCTCCCGGTCGTGCGCACCATGTGTCCCGGGATCCGCCTGAGCAAACCTTTCACCTGGGAGATGAACCGGATGAGGTGAACCATGTCCCACATAACGGGCGTCGAGTTGACAGTGGGGGTGTGAACCGCTGTCCTTGTGGGCATGCTCGCGAACTTGGCACTCACCTCGACCCGCTCCGCCGGGTCCCCCGGTGCTGCCCGCGTTCGCTGTAGCTGTCGCACCTGCGGCTGTTGAGCCTCCCCCCCTCGCTCCGGCCGCCGCCGAGACGTACCCGACTCGGCCGCACCCCCCGCTCCCACCAGGGCAGCCCTTCGCCGGCGTCCGCGATCCGGACGCACGCGGCACCGTCCTTGCCACCGCCTCTCCGCAAGAGGAACCACCGCACCCCATGAACAGCGACAGCGACCTGCAGATCGCCGGCGACATCCTCGAAGTCCCCCACCTCCTCCAGGCCCCGCGCGAGCACCCGGCCACCGTCGCCGAGTTCGCCGGCCTGGCCCGTGCCCTGGCCGCCGACCGCTCCCAGTGGGAGCACCTGGTCCGCTACGACGCCACCACCCGCTGGTACCACCGCCTGCGCGCCGTGCCGCAGACCCTCGGCGGGCCGCAGGGCCCCGCCGGGCAGGACGCCGCCGGCTACGAGGTGTGGCTGCTGTCCTGGGTGCCGGGTCAGGGCAGCGGACCGCACGGCCACGGCCGTTCTTCCGGGGTGCTCACCGTCCTGGAGGGCGCCCTCACCGAGCGGACCCGGCGCGGCACGCGCGTCCTGACCCCGGGCTCCCAGCGGGTGTTCGCGCCCGGCTACGTCCACGAGGTCGTCAACGACACCCTGGAGCCGGCGGTCAGCCTGCACGTCTACTTCCCCGGCCTGACGGAGATGCCGATGCACCCCGGGGCCGGTCTCGGGGCGGCCGGGGAGCCCTCCGCGGCCGCCCGCTGCGCGGCCGGGGCGGCGTCCGGGCCGGTGACTGCCTGACACGTTGTCGGAGCGGCCTGCCAGACTTGCTCCCATGCGCATTGTGGTTCTGGCAGGCGGCATCGGCGGTGCCCGTTTCCTGCGCGGTCTGAAGCAGGCCGCGCAGGACGCGGACATCACGGTCATCGGCAACACCGGGGACGACATCCACCTCTTCGGGCTCAAGGTCTGCCCGGACCTCGACACGGTGATGTACACGCTCGGCGGCGGCATCAACGAGGAGCAGGGCTGGGGGCGGACCGACGAGACCTTCCACCTCAAGGAGGAACTCGCGGCCTACGGCGTCGGCCCGAAGTGGTTCGGGCTCGGCGACCGGGACTTCGCCACCCACATCGTGCGGACCCAGATGCTCGGCGCGGGCTATCCGCTGAGCGCGGTCACCGAGGCGCTGTGCGACCGCTGGAAGCCGGGCGTGCGGCTGATCCCCATGACCGACGACCGCGTGGAGACGCACGTCGCCGTGACGCTCCCCGAGGGCGACGGCGACGGGGCGGGCGAAGAGGGCGGGTCGGGCGAGCGCCGGGCGATCCACTTCCAGGAGTACTGGGTGCGACTGCGGGCCTCGGTGCCCGCCGAGGCGATCGTGCCGGTCGGCGCGGAGCAGGCGAAGCCCGCCCCTGGCGTCCTGGAGGCGATCGGCGCGGCCGACGTCATCCTCTTCCCGCCGTCCAACCCGGTGGTGTCCATCGGCACGATCCTCGCCGTCCCCGGCATCCGCGAGGCGATCGCGGACGCGGGCGTACCGGTGGTGGGCCTGTCGCCGATCGTCGGCGGCGCCCCGGTGCGCGGCATGGCCGACAAGGTGCTGGCGGCGGTCGGTGTGGAGTCCACCGCGGCGGCGGTCGCCGAGCACTACGGCTCGGGCCTGCTGGACGGCTGGCTCGTCGACACGGCCGACACGGATGCGGTGGAGCGGGTGGAGGCGGCCGGCATCCGCTGCCGCGCCGTCCCGCTGATGATGACCGACGTGGACGCGGCCGCGGCCATGGCCCGCGAGGCACTGACGCTCGCCGGGGAGGTGCGCGCCCTGTGACCGGCACGCACCGGGACGCCGGCTACCACGTGTGGGCGGTCGCCGGACTGCCCGAGGTCCGCAAGGGCGACGACCTCGCCCGGCTGATCGCGGACGCCGCGCCGGACCTCGCCGACGGGGACGTCCTGCTCGTCACCTCGAAGATCGTCTCCAAGGCCGAGGGCCGTGTCGTGGAGGCGGCCGACCGGGAGGCCGCGATCGACGCGGAGACGGTGCGGGTGGTCGCCCGGCGCGGCCCGCTGCGCATCGTCGAGAACCGGCAGGGCCTGGTCATGGCGGCGGCGGGGGTCGACGCCTCCAACACCCCTTCCGGCACGGTGCTGTTGCTGCCCGAGGACCCCGACGCGTCCGCCCGCTCGATACGGGACGGCCTGCGCGACGCCCTCGGCGTCGAGGTCGGCGTGCTCGTCACCGACACCTTCGGCCGCCCCTGGCGCACCGGGCTCACCGACGTCGCGATCGGCGCGGCGGGCGTCCGGGTCACCGACGACCTGCGCGGCGGCGAGGACACCCACGGCAACCCGCTGACCGCCACGGTCGTCGCCACGGCCGACGAACTCGCCGCCGCGGGCGAACTGGTCAAGGGCAAGACCGCCGGCCTGCCCGTGGCGGTCGTGCGCGGACTGCCCCACCTGGTGACGGCGCAGGACGGCCGGGGCGCTGGGGACCTGGTCCGCGAGGCGCGCGACGACATGTTCCGCCTCGGCACCTCGGAGGCGGTCCGCGAGGCCGTCACCGGACGGCGCACGGTGCGCAGCTTCACCGACGAACCGGTCGACCCCGAGGCGGTGCGCCGGGCCGTGGCCGCCGCGGTGACGGCCCCCGCCCCGCACCACACCACGCCCTGGCGTTTCGTGCTGCTGGAGTCCCCGGAGTCCCGGACCCGGCTGCTGGACGCCATGCGGGACGCCTGGATCGCCGACCTGCGCGGGGACGGCAAGTCGGAGGAGTCCATCGCCAAGCGGATCCGCCGCGGCGACGTCCTGCGCAACGCGCCCTACCTGGCCGTGCCCTGCCTGGTGACGGACGGCGCGCACACCTACGGCGACGCCCGGCGGGACGGCGCCGAACGCGAGATGTTCGTGGTCGCCACGGGCGCCGGTGTGCAGAACTTCCTGGTCGCCCTGTCCGGGGAGCGGCTGGGCTCGGCCTGGGTGTCGTCCACGATGTTCTGCCGCGACGTGGTCCGCGAGGTGCTGGACCTGCCGGCGGACTGGGACCCGATGGGCGCGGTGGCGATCGGTCACCCGGCCGGGGAACCCCGGCCGCGGCCGGAGCGGGACGCGGGCGCCTTCGTCGTGGTGCGGTGAGCCGGTCCCGCGAGCGCCTACCCTCGTAGGGTCCCCGCGGCCCGTGCCGTACCCCCGTCCCCTGGAATCCCTCGTGGCAGGACGTTTCGCTCCCCGGCCCCCGCGCCCCCACAGCCCTGCGGGCGCGGGGCGCGCCGCCGCCGTGCCCGCGCGCGGCACGGGCCGGGCCGCCGCCGGGGCCGCGGGGATCCCCCGGCAGGCGCCGGCGCCCGCGCGGGTGCGCATCTGGGTGCCGGACGGTCCGCTGGACCTCGGCCTGGTCCTGGGTCCGCTGCGGCGCGGGACCGGCGATCCGACGTTCCGGACGCTGCCGGACGGTTCGGCGTGGCGGGCCAGCCTCACCCCGGCCGGCCCGGGCACGCTGCGGGTGACGCGGCGCGGCGAGGAGGTGCGGGGCGAGGCGTGGGGGCCGGGCGCCGACTGGCTGCTGGAGCGGCTGCCGGAACTGTGCGGCTCCGCCGACGACCCTGACGCGTTCGTGCCCCGGCACCGGCTGCTGGCGCACACCCGTCACCGGCGGCCCGGGCTGCGGCTGACGCGGACCGGGCTGGTGCTGGAGTCGCTGATCCCGTCCGTCCTGGAGCAGAAGGTCACCACCGGGGAGGCGTACCGGGCGTGGCGGCTCCTGGTGCGCAAGTACGGCGAACCGGCGCCCGGACCGGCGCCGGAGCGGATGCATGTGATGCCACCGCCGAGGACGTGGGCGCTGATCCCCTCCTGGGAGTGGCACCGGGCGGGCGTCGACAACAAGCGGGCGTCGGCCGTCCTGCGGGCGGTACGGGTCGCGGCCCGGCTGGAGGAGGCGGCGCGGATGCCTCCGGCGGCGGCGCGGGAGCGGCTGGAGCTGGTGCCGGGCATCGGCCCGTGGACGTCGGCGGAGACGGTGCAGCGCAGTCACGGCGCGCCGGACGAGGTGACCGTGGGGGACCTGCACCTGCCCGGCATCGTCGGCTGGGCGCTCGCCGGCGACCGGTACGCGGACGACGCGGCGATGCTGGAGCTGCTGGAGCCGTACGCGGGCCAGCGCCACCGGGCGGCCCGGCTGATCCTGCTGAGCGGCCGGGTCCCGGAACGCCGGGCCCCGCGCATGCCGCACGGGGACATCGGGCGGCTTTAGCGCGGGGTGCACCGGACGTACGGCCCACCGTGCTGCCGCACGCGCACACCCGGCGCCGCGCCGCCCCCCTCCCCGCCCCGCGTCCGCGCGGCACCGGGGAGGGTGGCGGCGTGCCGGGTCACTGGTCCGAGGAGAAGCGGACCGCGCCGGCCGGGATGCGGGCGTCGCACCAGACGCGGGCCCCGTCGAGGAGTTCGTTGCGGGCGCCGACGACCGCGCCGTCGCCTATCACCGTTCCGGTGAGGACCGACCGTTCGCCCACCCGGGCGCGGGTGCCGATCAGGGAGTCGGTGACCACCGCGCCCGGTTCGATGACCGCGCCCGGCAGGATCGTGCTGCCGAAGACGCGCGCGCCCTCCGCCACGAACGCGCCCTCGCCCACCACGGTGCCGCCCGCCAGTTTGGCGTCGGGTGCCACCGTCGCCGTGGGCAGCACCAGCCGGTCGCCGCACCGTCCGGGGACGGCCGGCGACGGGGCCCGGCCGAGCACCAGGTCCGCCGAGCCGCGCACGAACGCCGCGGGGGTGCCGAGGTCGAGCCAGTAGGTGGAGTCGACCATGCCCTGGAGGTGCGCCCCCGCCGCCAGCAGGCCGGGGAAGGTCTCCCGCTCCACGGACACCGGCCGCCCCGCGGGGATGGTGTCGATGACGGAGCGGCGGAAGACGTACGCGCCCGCGTTGATCTGGTCGGTGACGATCTCCTCGGGCGTCTGGGGCTTCTCCAGGAACGCCAGCACCCGCCCGGTGTCGTCGGTGGGGACCAGCCCGTACGCCCGGGGGTCGGTGACCTTGGTCAGGTGCAGGGAGACGTCCGCGCCGGTCGACTCGTGCGTCCGCACCAGCGCCCGGATGTCCAGGCCCGTCAGGATGTCCCCGTTGAAGATGAGCACCGGTTCGTCAGGGCCGGAGTGGAGCCGGGAGGCGACGTTGCGGATCGCGCCGCCGGTGCCGAGCGGTTCCTCCTCCGTCACGTACTCGAGGTGCAGCCCGAGCGACGAGCCGTCGCCGAAGTGGGGTTCGAAGACCTCGGCCAGATAGGACGTGGCCAGGACGATGTGCTCGACGCCCGCGGCTCTGGCTCTCGCCAGCTGGTGCGTCAGGAAGGGCACTCCGGCCGCGGGGACCATGGGCTTGGGCGTGTGCACCGTGAGCGGGCGCAGCCGCGTGCCCTTGCCGCCGACCAGGAGGATCGCTTCTGTCACCTTGTCGTCTCTGCTTCCTGCCGGGACCGGCCGAACTGTCTTTCGGCCGGTCAGTGTATGCAGACCGTTCCACCGCGCATGCGACGGCCGTGGTTCCGGCAGGAAGGAATGTGCGGCCCGGCGGCCGGGCGGACCTCAGCGGCCCTGGTAACGGGCGGCCGTGGAACGGGCCGTGCCGAGCTTGCTGTACAGCTTCCCCCCTGGGCACGCGGTGTTGAACCCGTCCCGGTGACCGGAGATCACGTTCAGTCGCACCTTCTTGCCTTTTCGGTAGAGGTTGCCACCCGCGGACGTGAGGTATGTCTTCCCCTTGGGATTCATGCCGTGCAGGCCCAGCTTCCACGCCGTCAGCCGCGACACGGCCTTCACGGCGGAGGACGACGGCTTCTTGGAGCCGTAGGAGCCGATGACCGCGATGCCCATGCTGTTGCTGTTGAAGCCGAGCGTGTGCGCGCCCAGCACCGCCTTGGCCACTCCCCCGGCGCGGCCCTCGTAGATGCGCCCGCACTTGTCGATGAGGAAGTTGTAGCCGATGTCCCGCCAGCCGAGGCTCACCACGTGGTAGCGGTAGAAGCCCCGGATGAGGGAAGGCGCCTGGGAGCACTTGTAGTTGTTGCCGGAGGCGGTGTGGTGCACGAAGGCCGCCTTGACCTTCTTGGTGTAGGCGAATTTCTTCTCCCGCAGGCTCTCGTTGGCGCCCCAGCCGCGCCGGGTGGTGATGGCCGGGCGCGGGCCGACGTACGGCTTGGCCTGCTGCCGGGTCTTTGCCGCTCCGGCGAGGACTTCCCGCTCGGTCTCCTCGCGGCTCAGGGCGGGGATCTCGGTCGCGCCGAGCGGCGCCAGGCCGGCGTTGGCGGCGGAGGCGGCCGTCGCCTCGGCGGTCGTCGCGCCGGCCCGGGAGTCGTCCGGAGCGCCGGCCGCGGGCAGGGTGCCCTCCCCGGGGTCGATGAGTTCGACCTGGAGTCCGGCGGGGAGCAGGGGGGCCGTGGTGGTCCGCGCACCCGAGGGGGTGCCGGCGGACTCGTCGGCCGGCAGGGCGGCCTCCGCCCGGACGCGGATCTCCACGCCGTCGGACTCGCCGACCCACAGCGGTGCGGTCGCGCCGCGGACCCGGCCGGAGGTGCGCTCGCGGGTGCCCGGGTCGGCCGCGTGGTCGGCGTTGTGGGTCTCGACGTCCTGCCAGTCGGACCAGGCTCCGGTCCCGACCGACCGGGTGCGGACCTCGACCCGGCCGTCGAGCTCGGCACCGGGGTCGTCCCAGACGACTCCGAGGAGGGAGAAGTGCCGTACGGTCCGCGGGCCGAGGCCCTGGACGACGGTGCCGGCGGCGCGGTCGCCGCCGAGCGGACGGAGGGACAGGGACTGGGTGCTGCCGGGGACGCCGGACTCGGCCGGCCCCGCCCCGCGCGTGGCCGCTTCAGCCGTCGGCGCCGGTCCCGCGGCCACCGCGGCGGCGGGCGGGGCGAGGGGGAGGGCGAGGGCGGCGGCACACGTGACACCGATTGAGGAAGCAAGAATTCCACGCATACCCCTGAGGTTGGACATAGCCGTACGAATCTGTCCATCCAGGATGTGACGGGCCGTCGGAGCCCGTTCCCCCGAACCGGTGTCCCGGCCGAACGGTGCCCGCGGGCCGCCCCGCGTACGCTTGCCCGGGTGAACGCCAGCGACCGCACCCCTGCCGACCTGCTGAGTTCCGCGCTCGCCGCGGACCCGGGACGCCCCCTGGTGACTTTCTACGACGACGCCACGGGCGAACGCGTCGAATTGTCCGTGGCCACCTTCGCCAATTGGGTGGCCAAGACCGCCAACCTCCTCCAGGACGAACTGTCCGCCGAACCGGGCGACCGGGTGGCGCTGCTGCTGCCCGCGCACTGGCAGACGGCCGTGTGGCTGCTGGCCTGCGCGTCGGTGGGCGTGGTCGCCGACGTGGCGCCCCCCGACCCGGGCGCGGCCGACGTCGTGGTGAGCGGGCCGGACACGCTCGACGCGGCCCGGGCCTGTTCCGGAGCGCGCGTCGCGCTGGCCCTGCGGCCGCTCGGCGGACGCTTCCCGCAGCCTCCCGAGGGCTTCGCCGACTACGCGGTGGAGGTGCCGGGGCAGGGCGACCACTTCGTGCCGTACGCGCCGGTCGCGCCCGAGGACCCCGCGCTGATCGTGGCGGGACGGGAGTTCAGCGGGGCCGAGGTGGTGCAGCGGGCCGAGGCGGAGGCCGCCGGCCTCGGCCTGACCGGCCCGGGCACCCGCATCCTGTCGGGGCTGCCCTACGACACCTGGGAGGGTCTCAACGCGGGGCTGTACGGCCCGCTGGCCACCGGGGGCTCGGTGGTGCTGTGCCGGAACCTGGACCGGCTCGACGCCGAGGCCCTGGACAAGCGGGTGGAGAGCGAACGGGTCGCGGTCATCGCCCGCCGGCCGTCCTGACGGCGCGTCGGCCGGCGCGGGACGGGCGACGCCGGCCCCGGTGAGCGGCGCCGGGCCGGCCGCGACGGCGGCCGGCCTCGCGTCGCCGGGGCCCAGGCCCGTGCCCCCCGACGTGCACCGCCCAGCGGACCACCGGGCGCCGGGCGTGCGGGCCACCGAGCGCCGGGCCGCACCCCGACACGCCACCACCGCGCCCCGACGCACACCCGACCCACCCCGACACGCCCAGCAGCACCCCGCGGCCGGGCACCCGACCACGCCCTGCGCGCCGCCGCCCACGCACCCCGCCGCCTACGAGCGCGACCCCCCGCCCAAACCCCGCACACCGTCGCGCCACCCGCGCGCCGTGCCCGCCCGCACACGCCGGGCCGGAACCCGACGCCCACCCGACCCGCCCCGACGCGCCCAGCAGCACCCTGCGTCCGGGAACGCACCCGGCCCCGCCTTCCGCGCCGCCGCCCACGGGCGCGCCCCGCCGCCACGGGCCCCGCCGTCCACGAAGGCCGGTGGGGCCCGTGCCGGCCTCAAACCCCGCGCACCGGCGCTTCACCCGCCCGCCGTGCCCCGTCCCCCGTTCGGCGCAGCTCCGCCCGCGCCGGGCCGCGCGGCCGGGTCATCGTCGTAGCGACGGCACGGCACGCACGGCGGGGCCCCGCTCGCGGCGCGCCACGACGCGGTGGGCGGCGGTTCCCCGGCGGGGTGTCCGCGCACCGCCCGCGCACGCCAGGGAGGGTGGACCGGTCATGAGCGACACCGCAGGCACGCCGCCCGGCGGACCGGGACCGGCCGGGCGCGGGCTCGGCCCGGGTGCGGGCGCCTCGGCGAGCGGGCCCGGCCTGGTCCGGCGCAGGCGCCGGCGGTGGATGCGGATCGGCGCGCTGTCGGCCGCCGGGGTGCTGGTGGTCGCCGCCGGGGCGGGCTGGGCGGTGTACGCCAAGCTGGAGGGGAACATCACTCCGGACGAGGCCGCCGCGGCCGAACTCGCGCGGTTCGAGAAGGAGCGGCCGACCTCGCTGGTGAAGGACGCCCAGAACATCCTGCTCATCGGCTCGGACTCGCGGTCCGGCGACGACAACGCCCGCTACGGGCGGGACTCGGGCACGGAGCGGTCGGACACCGCCATCCTGCTGCACCTGTCGGCCGGGCGGCACAGCGCGACCGCGGTGTCCCTGCCGCGCGACCTGATGGTGGAGGTGCCGGGCTGCCTGCGCCCGGACGGCCAGCGCACCCGGCCGATGTTCACCATGTTCAACCAGGCGTTCGCGATGGGCGGTTCGGCCTGCGCCATCCGGACCGTGGAGAAACTCACGAATATCCGCGTCGACCATCATGTCGTCGTCGACTTCCACGGATTCAAGAAGATGGTCGACGCCGTCGACGGGGTCGAGGTGTGCCTGCGGCGGCCCATCGAGGACAAGGACGCCGCCCTGAGCCTGCCCGCCGGGCGGGTGACGCTGAACGGGGAGCAGGCACTCGGATATGTGCGGGCCCGCAAGTCGCTCGGCAACGGAAGTGACACCGACCGGATGGAACGCCAGCAGCGCTTCCTCGGGGCGCTCGTCAACAAGGTCCGCAGCAATGACGTGCTGCTGAATCCGGCGAAGCTGTATCCCGTTCTGGACGCGGCCACCTCGTCGCTCACCACCGATCCCGGACTGGCGAGTCTGCGCGGTTTGTACGAACTCGTGCGAGGGCTGCGGGACATCCCCACGGAACGGGTGCAATTCCTCACCGTGCCCCGGGAGTCGTACGTCCACGACGCCAATCGGGACCAGCTGGTGCAGCCCGCCGCTCGGGAACTGTTCGAGCGTCTGCGCGGCGACGCGCCGCTGGTCGTGGCGCAGGGCGCGGCGCGGAGTTCCGCCGGGATAAGCGGATCCCTCGCGTCCGACTCCTCCGAGGAGAAGGCGCACGAGAAGGCGCACGGGGCGTCGTACGGAAAGCCGCATGACGGTGCCACGCAGCGTGACGGAAAGGCCATGGGAAAGGCGTCCGGGGAACCGTCCGACGGCACGTCGCCCGCGCCCACCTTCTCCGGGAACACGGCCGCCGAGGACAGCTGCACGTAAAGACCGTGGCAAGACAACTCCCGGACGGGCGGGCGTTGTCCAGAGAAATGGGCGAATTGCCCGCTTGTAGGCGCGTGGAATGTGTCACCGCCATCGCCCAGAACTGATCCGTGCCGTTAGTGTGAGCCGATCCGGTGCGCCGGTCCTCCGGCTCGGTCCTGAGGTCGCGCGCCGTGACACCGAGACCCGAGCGCCTTGGGAGGGGAAAGGCGCCGCGTGGCCCCGACGGAGGATTCAGGCGACCGTGGACGCGCAAAGCCGTGGGCGGGCGGAGAACATCGACCCCGCAGACCAGTGGGTGCTCAACCCGAACACGGGTGAATACGAACTGCGACTGGGCCCTTCCGCACCGCAGTCGCCGGTCCCCGAACCCCGCAGCGCCCGCACGGCCGCCCCGGCCGCGCCGCGCGCCCGCACCGGGGCGCCGGCGAGGTCGCCCGAGCGGGACCTGCCGTCACCGCGCCGGCGGCGGGGCGCGCCGCCGGAGCCGCCACCGGGACGACGCGGACGCCGGCCGGCCAAGAAGAAGCCGAAGGCGAAGAAGGCGCTGCTGTGGACCGGCGGTGTGATGGCGTTCGTGGTGCTCGCCGCCGGCGCGGCCGGATACCTGTACCTGGAGCACCTGAACGACAACATCACGGCCGTCTCCGACGACGGCGCGAGCACGGGCGGCTTCAGCAAGGACGAGGCCATCAACATCCTGCTGATCGGCACCGACAAACGCACCGGCAAGGGCAACAAGGGCTACGGCGACGCGGGGAGCGCCGGCCACGCGGACACCACGATCCTGCTGCACGTCTCCAAGGACCGGTCCAACGCGACCGCGTTGAGCATCCCGCGCGACCTCATCGTCGACATCCCCGACTGCCCCACCGAGCAGGAGGACGGCAGCCGCAAGGTCATCCCGGGGGCCACCGGGGTCCGCTTCAACACCAGCCTCGGCCAGGACGGCCGGACGCCCAGCTGCACCATGCGCACCGTCACCGAGCTGACCGGCATCACCCCGGACAACTTCATGGTGGCCGACTTCAACGCGGTCAAGACCCTGACCTCCGCGGTCGGCGGGGTCGAGGTGTGCCTGGCCAAGGACATCGACGACCCGGACTCCCACCTGAAGCTGCCCAAGGGCACGCACACCATCGAGGGCGAGACGGCGCTGGCGTACGTCCGCACCCGGCACTCGGTCGGCTTCGGCGGCGACCTGAGCCGGATCGGGCTGCAACAGCAGTTCCTGAGCGCGCTGATGCGCAAGCTGAAGTCCAACGACACGCTCACCAGCCCGTCCAAGATGATCAAACTGGCCGAGGCCGGGACCGAGGCGCTGACCGTCGACTCCCAGCTCGACAGCATCAACAAGCTGAAGGACCTGGGTCTGGAGCTGGGCAAGCTCAACACCGAGAACCTGACCTTCACCACGGTGCCGGTGGTCGACAACCCGTCGGAACAGGTGAAGTCGACCGTCGTCCTCGACGAGTCCCAGGCGCCCCAGGTGTTCGACCTCATCCGCAACGACGTGTCGTTCACGGAGGTCAAGCAGAAAAAGAAGAAGGAGAAGGCCGCCGTCGCCGCCCGGCTCAAGGGCGAGAAGGCACCCGCCTCCGAGGTGCGGGTCCGGGTCCTCAACGGCGGCGCCGCCCAGGGCAGCGCCCAGAAGACCCTCAGCTGGCTCCAGGTGCAGGAGGGCGTCACCAAGTCGGAGAACGGGGGCAACGCGCCGAAGGAGCTGAGCCGGACGACGCTGGAGTACGCGCCCGACCAGGCCGACCAGGCCCGTCGGCTGGCGGCCGTCATGGGCCTGTCGGGGTCGGCGATGAAGCCGGGCGAGAGCGTCACCAACTCCCAGGGCGTGCCGGCGATGACGCTGACGCTGGGCAAGGACTTCAAGGGTCCGGGCGTCTCGCTGACGCCGCCGGACAAGGCGCCGGACGACATCAAGAAGTCGACGGCCGACAAGGTCGAGTGCGCCAAGTGATCTGACGGGCCTGCCCCGCGTCCGGCCGGGCGCGGGGCAGGCCCGTGTCACGGCGCGAGGGGTGGGGGAAGCACGATGACGCGAAGCGGTGTGCACCGGGAGGAAGACCGTCCGCCGGCGGCCCGGCGCGGGAGCGGGCCGGGGACGGGACCGCCGTCCGCGCAGGAGTCGGCCGCGGAGGGCGGAGACGGCCCGGGGCCCGGCCCCGGCGGGGGCGGACGGCAGGGCGGGCGCGCGCCGCGGCGGGGGCGGCGCGCGCTGCGCTGGGCCGCGACGGCCCTGGCGGTGCTCATACTCGGCACGGCCGGTGCCGGTTACCTCTACTACCGGCACCTGAACGGCAACCTCGCCAGGGGCGAGCGCAGCAGCGGCGATTCCAAGGCGCGCAGGGCGGAGCCGAACGCGGCCGGGCAGACGCCGCTGAACATCCTGCTGATCGGCTCGGACAGCCGGGCCTCGGACCGCAACGTCGCGCTGGGCGGCAGCCGGGACAACCGGGACAGCCCGCCGCTGGGGGACGTGCAGATGCTGATCCACCTGGCCGCGGACCGCCGGAGCGCGGCCGTGGTGAGCGTCCCGCGCGACACCCGGGTCGACATCCCCAGGTGCCGGGACCCGAGGACGGGGAGGACGTATCCGGCGACCAACGACATCATCAACACCACGCTGGGCCGCGGCGGGGCCGGCTGCACCCTCGCCACCTGGGAGAACCTCACCGGTGTCTACATCGACCACTGGATGACGATCGACTTCGCCGGTGTGGTGACGATGGCCGACGCGGTCGGCGGGGTCGAGGTCTGCGTCAACCAGAACGTGTGGGACCGCCCGCTGCCGCGCGTGCCGGGCGGCTCGGGCCTGAAGCTGCGCGCCGGCACCACGAAGGTCGAGGGCGAGCAGGCGCTGCAGTGGCTGCGCACCCGGCACGCCTGGGGCAGCGACGTGCTGCGCACCCGGGCCCAGCGCATGTACCTGAACTCGATGATCCGCACCCTGCGCGAGCAGAACGTCTTCACCGACACCGGCCGGCTGACGGACCTGGCGGAGGCGGCGACCAGGTCGCTCACCGTGTCCGAGGAGATCGGCACCGTGAAGAAGCTCTACGACCTGGGCATGCAGTTGAGGACGGTGCCGCCGGACCGGATCACCATGACGACGCTGCCCACCGTGGAGGACCCGCGCAACGCCAACCACCTCGTCGCGGACGGCGCCGACGCCGAGCGGATGTGGTCCCTGCTCCGTGACGACGTGCCCTTCGACGGCCGGGGCAACAAGGAGGGCACCGGCGGGAAGGCCGCCGGGGGCCGGGACGGCGCGGCCTCGAAGGACCCGGCGGCACCGGACGGGGAGATCGTGGTGTCGGTGCGCAACGCGACCGGTTCGGCGACGCTGGGCCCGGTCACCGGACGGGCGGGCGAGATCGGCCGCGTCCTGGTGGGGAAGGGCTTCACCCGGGCCGCGGCCGACCCCTCGCCGGCCGGCGCCGAGGCCCGGACGGTCGTCCGCCACCCCGGTCCCGCCCTCCGGGGCGACGCCGAGCGGGTGGCCAAGTCGCTGGGCGTCCCGGTGAGTTCGGTGCGGGAGTCGGCCGGGGTGCCCGGGGTCACGGTGGTCGTCGGCGCCGACTGGCGGGAGGGCGCCGCCTATCCGCGGCAGTCGGCACCCGAGGGGGGCGACCTGCCCGAGGGGGCGGACGCCCTCAAGGGCTCGGAGCCGGGGACGTGCATGGACGTCTACGCGCCCTACCGCTGGTAGTGGGAAAACCCTTTGATTGCCTGCGGTTGAGGGAAATACGACCGGGATTGCCCTGTTTCATGGACGAGGAATTCATCACTGACGTCACTCCTTCCCCAGGAGGGCGGCTAGTGTGAGCGCTCCAGTGCCCCGGGGCCGCGAGGACGTCCGTCCTGGCGTCGTGCACTGAGGTGACCAGCACCACGGGCGCCTTCCGGAGGGGGGAGGGCGCCACGTGGTCCCGACGAAGGATCCGGACACCATGGACGCGCAAGGCCGTGGGCGGGGGGACGACATCGATCCCGCAGACCAGTGGGTACTCAATCCGGCCACCGGGGAATACGAACTGCGACTGGGCCCTTCCGCTCCGCAGCCACCCGTGCCCGGACCGCGTGCGGGCACTCCGCGCGGCCCAGGCGGCACCGGGCGCACGCGGACGCCCGGCCGGGAGGTCCCCCCGCAGCGGCGGCGCGGGCCCGCGGAGCCGGCCCCGGGGCGGCGCGGCGGCCGGGCCCCGCAGAAGAAGCCGAAGGCCCGGAAGGTCCTGCTGTGGACCGGCGGCACCATGGCGTTCGTGGTGCTCGCCACCGGCACGGCCGGCTACTTCTACCTGAAGCACCTCGAGGGCAACGTCACCACCACCGACGTCGGTGACGCCGCCCGCAGCAACTTCAGCAAGGACGAGGCGTTCAACATCCTCGTCCTGGGCACCGACAAGCGCACCGGCGCGGGCAACAAGGGCTACGGCGACAAGGGCAGCCTCGGGCACGCCGACACCACGGTGCTGCTGCACGTGTCCAAGGACCGGACGAACGCGACCGCGTTGAGCATCCCCCGCGACCTCATCGTCGACATCCCCGACTGCCGCACCAAACTGGAGGACGGCACCGAGACCGTCGTCCCCGGACTCCAGGGTGCCCGCTTCAACCGCAGCCTCGGCGAGGGCGGGCGGGATGCGGGGTGCACCATGCGCACCGTGGAGGCGGCGACCGGGATCAAGCCCGACCACTTCATGATGGCGGACTTCAACGCGGTCAAGACCCTCACGACGGCCGTCGGCGGGGTCGACGTGTGCCTGGCGAAGCCGGTGGACGACAAGAAGTCCCATCTGAAGCTGCCCGCGGGCGAGTCGACCGTCGAGGGCGAGCAGGCCCTCGCGTTCGTGCGCACCCGCTCCAGCTTCGGCAACCAGGGCGACCTCGACCGGATCAAGGTCCAGCAGCAGTTCCTGGCCTCGCTGATGCGCAAGATGTCCTCCGGGGACACCCTCACCAGCCCCACCAAGCTGCTGAAGCTGGCCGAGGCCGCCACCGAGGCGCTGACCGTGGACAAGGCCCTCGGCGACGTGAACACGCTCAAGGACGTCGCCCTGGAGCTGAAGAAGGTGCCGACGAAGAACATCTCCTTCGCCACGGTGCCGGTGAAGGACAACCCGGCCGAGCGGGTGAAGGCGACCGTCGTCCTCGACGAGTCCCGGGCACCGCAGCTGTTCGACGCCATCCGGGACGACGTGTCGCTGACCGACGTCAAGCAGAAAAAGAAGAAGGAGAAGGCCGCCGTCGCCGCCCGGCTCAAGGGCGAGAAGGCACCCGCCTCCGAGGTGCGGGTGCAGGTCCTCAACGGCGGCGCCCCCGCGGGCAGCGCCCAGACCACCCTCAGCTGGCTCCAGGTCGAACAGGGCGTCACCAAGTCCGAGAACGGCGGCAACGCCGCCGAGCAGCTGGCGCGCACCACGCTGGAGTACGCGCCGGACCAGGCCGCCCAGGCCCGCCGGCTCGCCGCGATCCTCGGTCTGTCCGGCGCGGCGTTGAAGCCCGGCGAGAGCGTCACCAACTCGCAGGGCGTGCCCGCGATGACGCTCACCCTCGGCAAGGACTTCAAGGGCGCCGGGGTGAAGCTGGACGGCTCGGCCGGGAAGCCGCCGGAGGTCGACAAGTCCACCGCCGACAAGGTCGAATGCGCGAGCTGACGCTCAGTTGAGCCGATTGCGGCGGCCGAGCACAGGTTGTTGAAGTCGCGGGGCTTTCCTGTGCAACTGACGGGCCCGTCGTGCGTCTAACAGGACGCAGGACGGGCCTGTTTCACGACACGAGAGGTGCCAGGAGTGGCGAGAACGGGGGCAGTCGCGCGCAGCGCCGGAACAGCCGCACCCGGTGACGGCGGGCCGGCACCGCAGCCGGCGGGTCCGTCCGACGGGGACACCGGCGGCGGGCGCCCGCCCGGCGGCGACGGCCGCCGCCCGCGGCGCGGACGCCGGGTGCTGAAGTGGTCCGCGGCCGTGCTCGCCCTGCTCATAACCGGCTCCGCCGGGGCGGGTTACCTCTACTACCGGCATCTCAACGACAACCTCAAGAAGGACACCCTCAACCTCGGCGACAACAAGGTCGCCGCCCCGACGCCCAACGCCGCCGGACAGACCCCGCTGAACATCCTGCTGATCGGCTCGGACGCGCGGGACACCAAGGAGAACCAGCAACTCGGCGGCGCCCGGGAGACGTTCGGCTCGACTCCACTGGCCGACGTGCAGATGCTGGTGCACCTGTCCGCCGACCGCAGCAACATGTCGGTCGTCAGCATGCCGCGCGACACCCTGGTGAAGATCCCCAAGTGCACCGACCCCGACGACGGCACGGTCTACCCGGCGAGCAACGGCCGCGTGATGACCAACCAGAGCCTCGGACACGGCGGTCCGGGCTGCACCGTGGCCACCTGGCAGGAGCTCACCGGCATCCACATCGACCACTTCGTCATGGTCGACTTCGCCGGGGTGGTGTCCATGGCGGACGCGGTCGGCGGCGTCCCGGTGTGCGTGGACGCCAACATCCACTCCCGCGACGGCCAGGGCCACGGCTCCGGCCTGAAGCTGGAGAAGGGCACCACGTTCATCAAGGGCGAGCAGGCCCTGCAGTGGCTGCGCACCCGGTACGGCTTCGAGGACGGCAGCGACCTCGCGCGCGCCAAGGCCCAGCACATGTACATGAACGCGATGGTCCGTCAGCTGCGCGAGAACGCCACCCTGAGCAGCCCCAACAAGCTGCGGCGGCTGGCCGAGAAGGCGACCGGCGCGCTCACCGTCGACCCCGGCCTGGACACCGTCAAGAAGCTCTACGACCTCAGCAACGAGCTGCGCAAGGTGGAGCCGAAACGTATCACCATGACCACGATGCCCAACCGGTACGTCGGCGCCCGCGTGGAGCCCACCGAGGACGCCGAGCAGCTGTTCCGGCTGGTGCGCGAGGACATCGCCCTGGACGGCAGGGACGCGGCGCCGGAGCCGGCCCGGGAGGAGGTCCCCGGGGACGCGGCCGCCCCCGACGACGAGATCGCCGTGCAGGTCCGCAACGGCACCCGGACCGACACCCTGGGACCGGCCGCCGGGCGGGCGGGCACCGTGGCCGGAATGCTCCGGAAGAAGGGCTTCGGTCAAGCCACCGCCGACACCGTCGGCGCCACCCGGGAGAAGCGCACCGTGCTGCGCTATCCGAGCGCCGACCTGGAGGGCGACGCCCTGCGGGTCGCCGAGGTCCTCGGCATCCCGTCGAGTGCGGTGAAGCGGTCCACCGAGGTGTCCGGGGTCACGCTCGTGGTGGGCGCCGACTGGCGCGAGGGCGACGGATACCGGGCGCCGGAGGAGGACGACAGCACCCCCGACTCGGCACAGCCCCTCAACGGCGCCGACGACTCGGCGTGCATGCAGGTCAACCCGGCCTTCAGCTGGTAGCCCGGGCACGGACCGGTCCCGCCCGGCACGCCCGCGGGGGCCTCCCCCGCGGGCAGGCCCCCGCGGGCGTCAGGCCGCCGGGGCGTCCGCGTGGACGGCGGGGCGGCGCGAGGCGATGACCTTCTTCGCCAGCGAGCGCGGGCTGGTCAGGAAGCCCCAGCCCCAGGACATGTGCATGGTGGCCAGGGCCACGGGTATCTGCAGCCGGGCCTTCAGCGGCAGGCCCTTGCCCGCCGGCAGGGAGCCCAGCAGGATGGCCGCCAGGTAGCCGCCGGGCACCACGAAGCCCCAGGGCGTGAGCAGCACGCCGGCCAGGGTCCCGGCCGCGATGGCGCACACCGCGGTCGGCGGGGCCAGGTAGCGCAGGTTGATGGACCCGGCGTGGTAGCGGGCGACGACGTGCCGCCAGCGGCCGTAGTCCTTGTACTGCTTGGCCAGGGCGCGCACGGAGGGCCGCGGGCGGTAGGACACCTTCAGCTCCGGCGAGAACCAGATCAGCCCGCCGGCCTCGCGGATGCGGAAGTTCAGCTCCCAGTCCTGGGCGCGGATGAACTCCACGTTGTAACCGCCCTGCTGCTCCAGCGCCTCACGCCGGAACACCCCCAGGTACACCGTCTCTGCGGGACCCGCCTCGCCGCCGGTGTGGAAGGCGGCGTTGCCCACCCCGATGCGGGACGTCATCGCCGCGGCGACCGCGTGCTCCCAGTCGTTCTCGCCCTCGGCGTGCATGATGCCGCCGACGTTCTGCGCGCCGGTCTCCTGAAGGAGCCGCACGGCGGTGGCGATGTAGTCCGGGGAAAGCATCCCGTGCCCGTCGACGCGGACCACGACCGGATGGCGCGAGGCCTTGATCGCCGCGTTGAGGGCGGCCGGGGTGCGGCCGGTCGGGTTGGGCACGGTGTGCACCCGCGCGTCCTCGGCCACGAGCTCGGCGGCGATCTCGTCCGTGCGGTCCGTGGACGGACCGAGGGCGATCACGACCTCCATCTCGCCGGCGTACTCCTGGGCGAGGATCGCGCGGACGGCGCCGCGCAGATGCCGCTCCTCGTTGAGGACGGGCATGATCACGGAAACGGCGGGGAGCCGCACGTCGGGATTGGCGTTCATAGGAGGCTCACGTTACCGCGTACGGGGGACACCGGTGCGCGCGCCGGGGGGCGATGGGCCGGGCCGCAGATCGTATCGGCCTACGGTGCTCAAGATCCACGCACGGCCGTCGTCCGGAGGTGCCCCCTTGCCCACGCCGCCACGGTCCCCCCGGCCCCGCACCACGCCCCGGCGCCCGCCGCGACCCGTCCGCGGCGGCCCGCGACCGCCCGCCCGCCGCAGGGCGCGCTGGGCGATGCGGGCCGTCACCACCCTGTCGGTGGTGGTGCTGGCCTCCGCCGGCATCGGGCACGCGGTGCTCACCGGCCTGGACTCGGAGATCGACCGGGTCGACCCGTTCCGGGACATGAAGAACCGCCCCGAGGCCGGCCACGGCATGAACATCCTGCTCGTCGGCACCGACGGACGCGAACGGATCAGCAAGGAGGAGCGCCGCAAGTACCGGCTCGGCGGAGCGCCCTGCCGCTGCACCGACACGATGATGATCGTGCACATCTCCGAGGACCGGGACCGGGCCAGCGTGGTGAGCCTGCCGCGCGACTCCTACGCGATGACGCCCCCGCACACCGACCGGGTCAGCGGCAAGGAGCACCAGGGTCACCCCCTGAAGCTGAACGCCGCCTACGCCGAGGGCGGTCCGCAGCTGACCGTGCGCACGGTCGAGAAGATGACCCGGGTGAAGATCGACCACTACCTGGAGCTGGACTTCACCAGCTTCATGAAGACCGTCGACGTCGTCGGCGGCGTGGAGATCTGCACCGACCAGCGCCTGAAGGACACCCGCACCGGGCTCGACCTGGCCCCCGGCCGGCACACCCTGGACGGCGGCGAGGCCCTGCAGTACGTGCGGGCCCGGTACGTCGACGCGGCGGCCGACCTGGGCCGGATGAAGCGCCAGCAGCGCTTCATGGCCGCGCTGGTCGAGCGGGCCACCTCCTCCGGCATCCTGCTCAACCCGATGAAGTTCCGCGACGTGACCCGGGCGGTGCTCGGCTCGGTCCGCGCCGACAAGGGCTTCGGCACGGACGAACTGCTGGACCTGGGACGGGCGATGAGGAACTTCTCGCCCTCCTCGTCGGAGTTCACGACGGTGCCCATCGGGAAGATGGGGCACCGGGTGGCGGGCGTGGGCTCGACCCTGAAGTGGGACCCGGAGAAGTCCGAGGACATCTTCGACGCGCTGCGCCGGGACGAGCCGCTGTCGCCGCCCCGGCCGAAGGGCGGCGGCGCGCTGCGGGTGCCCGTGGACCCCGCGCGGATCCGGGTGCAGGTCGAGAACGGCACCGCGACCGCCGGACTGGGCCGCCGGGTCGACGCGGCCCTCGCGTCGACCGGCTTCGCCACCACCCGGGCGCCGGCCAACGCCCGCGACCGTGACGTGAAACGCACCGTCGTCGTCTACGACCCGCGCTGGGACCGCTCGGCGAAGTCGCTGGCCGCCGCCCTGCCGGGCAGCGAGTTGCGCGCGGTCAAGGGCCAGGGCGCCACGCTCAAAGTGATCGCCGGCGCCGATTTCGAAAAGGTGCGCAAGGTGCGCGCCGCGGATCCGGGCCAGGACGAGTTCGGGGTGGTGCGGGGCGACGAGGTGGGCTGCACCTGACCCCCGGCTCCCGGCCCGGGGCGGGCCCGGCTCA
>NZ_JBIWOK010000003.1:463912-519718 GCF_044767675.1 Streptomyces sp. NPDC101219 | reverse complement strand
CAGTCCCCGTAGCCCTCGGCGGCCCGCTTCTCGCGCAGCTCCATGATGGCCCGGCGGCGGGCGAGGCGGTGCGTGCGGCGGATCTGGGCCTCCTGGCAGCGCTGCACCTGACCGCGGGACCACGGCCCGGAGTGGGCCCCGGCTCAGTCCCCGTAGCCCTCGGCGGCCCGCTTCTCGCGCAGCTCCATGATGGCCCGGCGGCGGGCGAGGCGGTGCGTGCGGCGGATCTGGGCCTCCTGGTAGCGGCGCTTGTCCCGCTCGCTCTCCGGCAGCACCGGCGGCACGCGGCGCGGCCTGCCGTCGGCGTCGACGGCCGCGAAGACCAGGTAGGCCGAGCCGACCTGGGTGGCGGGGGCGGACTCGTTCCAGCGTTCCGCCAGCACCCGCACGCCGACCTCCATCGAGGTCCGGCCGGTCCAGTTGACCTGGGCCTTCACATGGACCAGGTCGCCGACCCGGACCGGCTCGAGGAACACCATCTCGTCCATCGACGCGGTGACCGCGGGCCCTCCGGAGTGCCGCCCGGCGACCGCCCCCGCCGCGTCGTCGACCAGCTTCATGATGACGCCGCCGTGCACCGTCCCCAGCAGGTTGGTGTCGTTGTGGGTCATGATGTGGCTGAGCGTCGTACGGGACGCGGACGTGGGCTTGCCCGGGATGTCCGGGCTGTCCGTCTGCGGGGCGGGGGCCTGGTCTGTCATGGCCTCCACCTTATGGGAGGCGACATCCGGGGAATTTGTGTCAGCTTCGCAACAGCGCTGACCTTATTTTCCGACGACCCTGTATGGCACGGCGTCCGGACCTGCACACTGTTGCGCATGACTGATTGGCCCGACGCACGGCCCGACGACCACCGCGGCAGCCGCTACGGCCGCGGCAGCGCGAGCGCACAGCCCGAAGGCGCCCGCGTGATGCGGCAGGTCCGGCGCGGCCCGACGGCCCCGCCGGCACACGGCGGTTACGGCTCCGTGCCGCCGCAGCCGTCCTACGTCGACGGCCACGGTCACGGCGGCTACGACGACGGTTACGGCAGCGACTACAACACCGGCCAGGTCTACGGCCGGCCCTCCGGACCGGGCGGTCCGGGCGGCCCGGGAGGTGACGGCCGCTATCCGCAGCGCCCCGCCCCCGACTGGCGCCGGCGCATCAAGCTGACGGCCATCACCGTGGTCACTGTGCTGATTGTCACCATGGTCGGCACGTACTTCTGGGCCGACTCCAAGCTGAACCGCGAGGTCGACCTGTCCAAGGTGATCGAGCGGCCGGAGAAGGGCGCCGGCACCAACTACCTCATCGTCGGCTCCGACAGCCGGGCCGGACTGACCGCCGAGCAGAAGAAGAAGCTGCGCACCGGATCCGCCGAGGGCAAGCGCACCGACTCGATGATGATCCTGCACACCGGCGACAACGGGCCCACGCTGATCTCGCTGCCCCGGGACTCCAACGTGGAGATCCCCTCGTTCAAGGGCTCCGACTCGGGCAAGACGTACCCGGGCACCGGCCGGCAGGTGAAGCTCAACGCCGCCTACGCCGAGGACGGGCCCGAACTGCTGGTGCGCACGGTGGAGTTCAACACCGGTCTGCACATCGACCACTACGTCGAGATCGGCTTCGCCGGCTTCGCGAACATCGTGGACGCGGTCGGCGGCGTCGAGATGGACATCCCGCAGGACATCAAGGACACCAAGTCCGGCGCCGACCTGAAGAAGGGCAAGCAGACGCTGGACGGGCAGCAGGCCCTCGCCTTCGTCCGCACCCGGTACGCGCTCGCGGGCTCGGACCTGGACCGCACCAAGAACCAGCAGAAGTTCCTCTCCGCCCTGGCGAGCCAGGTGGCCACGCCCAGCACGGTGCTCAACCCGTTCAAGCTGTACCCGACCATGGGTGCCGGACTGGACTCGCTGATCGTCGACAAGGAGATGGGCCTGTTCGACCTCGCGGACATGTTCTGGGCGATGAAGGGCGTCAGCGGCGGCGACGGCACGTCGATGAACATGCCCGTCGCGGGCTCCACGGGCGGCAACCTGCTCTGGGACAAGGCGAAGGTCAAGCAGCTGGTGAACGAGCTGAACAACGACGAGAAGGTCACCGTCAAGGGCAACTGACGGCGCGTCGACGGCCGAGGGGCACCCCGCGCGTGCGGGGTGCCCCTCGGCGGTCGCGGCGGGCGGTGTCACATCGTGGCGCCGGCCATCGCGCGGCAGGAGTCGGCGCAGCGGCGACACGCCTCGGCGCAGCGCATCATCTGTTCGTCGTCCGGCATGCTCATACACGCCTCCGCGCACATGTCGCAGGCCGTGGCGCACATCGCGCACATCTCGGTGGCGAGCGGCGAGCGGCGCATCATCATGTCGGCGCACAGCCGGGTCGTCTCGGCGCAGTCCATGAGCGCGCGCATGATCTCGACGGGGGCGTCGCCGCCCATCTGCAGGCAGTGGCTCATGGTCTGTTCGCACATGCCGTGGCAGGTCATGCACGCGTCGATGCAGTCCTGCATCTCCTGGCTCATCGGGGTGGCGGCGTGGGATTGCTGCGTCATGGTTCCTCCCGGGACTCCGGCGAGGGCCGGGGGTCGGCCCCCGCCCCTCCGTCCTACGCCCCTCGTCCCATGACCACCACAGGAACGGCGGAATTGTCCGTTCCGCCCGCCCGCGCGCGGACGCGCCGAGCGGAGGCGTCTGCTTGGAAGCGCCGGCACCGGCAAGAAGAGATGAGGCGCGCCGGCCGGACCGGCGCGACGCCAGGGGGAGACCCGTCGCACGGCACAGGGGAGGGCACCCATGACCGCACACACGGAGCGGAAGAGACTGCGCAGACGCCTGGAGCGGCTTCTCGGCATCGCCGCCACCGAGGGGAACGAACTGGTCCCGTTGCGCAACGGCGACCGGATCTTCCCCGAGATGCTGGCGGCCGTCCGCGCCGCCGAGCACACCGTCGACATGATGACGTTCGTGTACTGGCGGGGCGACATCGCGCGGGAGTTCGCCGACGCCCTGGCCGAACGGGCCCGCGCGGGTGTGCGGGTACGGCTGCTGCTGGACGGCTTCGGCGCCAAGGAGATCGAGCCGGAGCTGCTGGCGGCGATGGAGCGGGCGGGCGTGCAGGTGGCCTGGTTCCGCAAGCCCACGCGGCTGTCACCGATGCGGCAGAACCACCGCTGCCACCGCAAGGTGCTGGTCACCGACGAGCACACCGCGTTCACCGGGGGCGTCGGCATCGCCCAGGAGTGGTGCGGCGACGCCCGCGGCCCGGGCGAGTGGCGCGACACCCACGTACGGGTCAGGGGGCCCGCCGTGGACGGGATAGCCGCGGCCTTCGCCCAGAACTGGGCCGAGTGCCACGACGACCTGTACGACGACCGCGACCGCTTCACCGACCAGGAGCAGCCGGGCACCGCGACGGTCCAGGTGGTGCGCGGTTCGGCGAGTTTCGGCTGGCAGGACATGCAGACGCTGCTGCGCGTGGTGATCACCTCGGCGCGGGAACGCTTCCGGCTGTCGACGGCCTACTTCGCGCCCGACCCCTACTTCATCGGCCTGCTGTGCGCCGCCGCCCGCCGGGGGGTGCGGGTGGAGATCCTGCTGCCCGGCCCGCACACCGACCAGCGCGCCTGCCTGCTGGCCGGGCGGCAGCACTACGCGGCCCTGGCCGAGGCGGGCGTGGAGGTGCGGGAGTACCAGCCGACGATGCTCCACACGAAGATCATCACGGTGGACGGGGTGTGCTCCCTGATCGGCTCCACCAACTTCAACCGGCGCTCCCTGGAGCATGACGAGGAGGTCATGCTGGCCGTCCTCGACGAGGACTTCACCGCGCGGCTCGACGCCGACTTCGACGCCGACCGCGAGCTGAGCGAGCCGATCGACCCGGGCCGCTGGCGGCACCGCCCCCTGCCCGCGCGTCTGGCCGAGGCCGCGGTCACCCCGATCCGGCGTTTCCTGTGAGCCGGAGGCGATGAGTGTCCCCGCCCCGGGGAGTCCTCCCCCTGTCACCAATTTTTCCGGTCAGTGGGAGAGACAGTGCCGCAACTGCTGAGAGTGCAGAACTTCAACGTGTCGAGCGACGGGATCGGCGCGGGCGAGGACCAGAGCCTGGAGCGTCCCTTCGGGCATGTGGACCCCGGTCGGCTCTTCGCCTGGGCCGGCGCGACCGCGAGCTGGCCGAACCGCACCGAGCCCGGCGGGACCCGGGGCATCGACGACTACTTCACCCGTGATTTCGCGAACAACATCGGCGCGGAGATCATGGGGCGCAACAAGTTCGGGCCCCAGCGCGGGCCCTGGCAGGACCACACGTGGCAGGGCTGGTGGGGGGACGAGCCCCCGTTCCACACCCCGGTGTTCGTCCTGACCCACCATCCGCGGCCGTCGATCAGACTGTCCGACACCACGTTCCACTTCGTCGACGGCGCCCCGGAGGAGGTCCTGGAGCTGGCACGTCAGGCGGCCGGCGGCAAGGACGTCCGGCTCGGCGGCGGGGTCACCACCGTGCGGCAGTTCCTCGACGCCGGTCTCGTCGACACCCTGCACGTGGCGGTCTCCCCGATGGAGCTGGGCTCCGGGCTGCGGCTGTGGGACTCCCCCGACGACCTGCTCGACCGGTATCACCTGGAGGTCGTGCCCAGCCCGAGCGGTGTGGCGCACCACCTGTTCTGGCGCAGGTGATGCGCCCGCCGCGGGCCCGGACGGCAGTGGGGGGTGCCCGTCGCCAGGGCACCCCCATCCGTCCGTCTCCGCCGCGGTTACGGCAGGTTGCGGGCCATCACGATCCGCTGGACCTGGTTCGTGCCTTCATAAATCTGCGTGATCTTCGCATCCCGCATCATCCGCTCGACCGGGTAGTCGCGGGTGTAGCCGTAGCCGCCGAGGAGCTGGACGGCGTCCGTGGTGACCTCCATGGCGACGTCGGACGCGAAGCACTTGGCGGCGGCGCCCTGGAAGGTCAGGTCGCTGTCGCCGCGCTCGGACTTGGCCGCGGCGGCGTAGGTGAGCTGGCGGGCGGCCTCGATCTTCATGGCCATGTCGGCGAGCATGAACTGGATGCCCTGGAAGTCGGCGATCGGCTTGCCGAACTGCTTGCGCTCCTGGACGTAGCCCTTGGCGTAGTCGAGGGCGCCCTGGGCGATGCCGAGGGCCTGGGCCGCGATCGTGATGCGGGTGTGGTCCAGGGTCTTCATCGCCGTGGCGAAGCCGGTGCCCTCCTCGCCGATCATGCGGTCGGCGGGGATGCGGACGTTGTCCAGGTAGACCTCGCGGGTGGGCGAGCCCTTGATGCCCAGCTTCTTCTCCGGCGCGCCGAAGGAGACGCCCTCGTCGGACTTCTCCACCACGAAGGCGGAGATGCCCTTGGAGCGCTTGGCGGGGTCGGTGACCGCCATGACGGTGTAGTACTCGGAGACGCCCGCGTTGGTGATCCAGCGCTTGACGCCGTTGAGGACGTAGTGGTCGCCGTCGCGGACCGCCTTGGTCTTCATGCCGGCGGCGTCGGAGCCGGCGTCCGGCTCGGAGAGGCAGTACGAGAACATCGCGTCGCCCTTGGCGAGCGGGGTCATGTACCGCTTCTTGAGGTCCTCGGAGCCGGAGAGCAGCACCGGCAGCGAGCCCAGCTTGTTGACGGCCGGGATGAGGGAGGAGGAGGCGCAGGCGCGGGCGACCTCCTCGATGACGATCACGGTGGCGAGCGCGTCGGCACCGGCACCGCCGTACTGCTCGGGCACGTGGACGGCGTGCAGGTCGTTCGCGACCAGCGCGTCGAGTGCCTCCTGCGGGAAGCGTGCCTCCTCGTCCACCGCGGCGGCGTGCGGCGAGATCTTCGCCTCGGCCAGGGAGCGGACGGCGTCGCGGAGCATGTCGTGCTCTTCGGACGGGCGGTACAGGTCGAAGTCAGCCGATCCGGCCAAGGTCTCTCACGCTCCAAAAACGCTGCGATACTGGCGCTAACTACTGTTAAGTAACACCAATTTTAGAGCTCCGCCCGTGGTCGTGGATAGGTGAGCTTGACGACAGCGCCCCCGCCGCCCGTCGCTGACCTCCCGCGGGGCCCGGATATGCTCGGGCGCGCACTGTGCCGTATACCCCTGGAGCACCCATGGCCCTCAAGATCACCGTGATCGGGACCGGTTATCTCGGCGCGACCCACGCGGCGGCCATGGCGGACCTCGGCTTCGAGGTGCTGGGTCTCGACGTCGTGCCGGAGAAGATCGACAAGCTGCGGCGCGGCGAGGTCCCGATGTACGAGCCGGGGCTGGAGGAACTGCTGCGCCGGCACGTCGCCGGGATCGAGGGTTCCAGCGGGCGTCTGCGGTTCACGATGGACTGGGCCGAGGTCGGCGAGTTCGGCGACGTCCACTTCGTCTGCGTGAACACGCCGCAGCGGCACGGCGAGTACGCCTGCGACATGTCGTACGTGGACTCCGCGATCGCGTCCCTCGCCCCGCATCTGAAGGGCCCCGCCCTGGTCGTCGGCAAGTCGACGGTGCCGGTGGGCTCCGCGGACCGGCTGGCCGCCTACCTGGCCGAGCACGCCCCGGCCGGCGCGGACGCCGAGCTGGCGTGGAATCCGGAGTTCCTGCGCGAGGGCTTCGCGGTGCGGGACACGCTGCACCCGGACCGGATCGTGGTGGGCGTGCGCAGCGAGCGGGCCGAGAAGCTGCTGCGGGAGGTGTACGCGGGCCCCGTCGAGGAGGGGTCGCCGTTCGTGGTGACCGACTTCCCGACCGCGGAGCTGGTGAAGACGTCCGCGAACTCCTTCCTGGCGACGAAGATCTCCTTCATCAACGCCATGGCGGAGGTGTGCGAGACCGCCGGCGGCGACGTCGCCAAGCTGGCGGAGGCCATCGGCTACGACGACCGTATCGGGGCGAAGTTCCTGCGGGCCGGGATCGGCTTCGGCGGCGGCTGCCTGCCGAAGGACATCCGGGCGTTCATGGCACGCGCCGGTGAGCTGGGCGCGGACCAGGCGCTGACGTTCCTGCGGGAGATCGACTCCATCAACATGCGCCAGCGCGGCCGCATGGTGGAGCTGACCCGGCAGGCGCTGGGCGGCGGGCCGTTCCTCGGCAAGCGGGTGGCGGTGCTGGGGGCGACGTTCAAGCCGGACTCGGACGACGTGCGGGACTCGCCCGCGCTGAACGTCGCCGGGCAGATCCACCTCCAGGGCGGCCAGGTCACGGTGTACGACCCCAAGGGCATGGACAACGCCCGGACCGTCTTCCCCACCCTGGGCTACGCCGACTCGGCGCTGGAGGCGGTGCACGGTGCCGACGCGGTCCTGCACCTGACGGAGTGGCGGGAGTTCCGCGAGCTGGATCCGGCGGCGCTGGGCGAGGTGGCCGCGGAGCGGCTGATCCTGGACGGGCGCAACGCGCTCGACGCCGAGGTGTGGCGGCGGGCCGGCTGGCGTTACCGCGCGATGGGGCGGCCCACCGCCTGAGACGACGAAGGACGCCGGTTCGGCCGAGGCTCAGTCGGCCGAACCGGCGTCCTGTTGCATTCTGCACCACGCGGCCCCGCCCGGGTGTGGTCACGGCCACTCCGGACGCCCTTCGTCGTGCCCGCGCGCCCCGCGTCCGGGCCCCCGGCACCACTCTGAGCGCTCTCGTCGTGCCCGCGCGCCCCGCGTCCGGGCCCCCGGCACCACTCTGGGCGCTCTCGTCGTGCCCGCGCGCTCCGCGTCCGGGCCGTCGGGCTTCCGCTACCGCGACTCCTTCGCCCGGTAGCGGCGCATCTTGGCGCGGGCCCCGCACACCTGCATCGAGCACCAGCGGCCCCGTCCGGCGGGGCTGCGGTCGTAGTACGCCCAGTGGCAGGTGACGGCCTCGCAGGCCTTCAGGCGGTCCCAGGTGCCCGCGGTGACCGCTTCCGCGACGGCGGCGGCGACCCGGGAGAGCAGGGGGGCGGCGTCGAGGGGGGCGAGCGCGGCGGAACCGTCCGCCGGGTCGACGGTGACGACCAGCGGGGCGTCGGCGAGCAGGTCGCCGAGCGGGGTCACCGGGCGGTGCGGCGGATGGCCGGCGTGGGCGAGCAGGGCGACGCGCAGCGACTCGCGCAGTTCCCGGGCGGCGGGGACGTCGTCGCCGGTCAGTCCGAAGGGCGCGCGCCCGTCCGCCGTGTCGAGGGCGTCGGCGCCCGACTCCAGATCCACGGTGTTGACCAGGGCCTGGATCAGCGCCAACCCACCGGGCGGGGCCGCTCTCTCACTCATGCGTGGACGGTACCTCTCGTTCTCCCCTTGCGAGGTTACCGGCAATACGGGAGCATGCAGTAACCGTTACCGGTTACTCGCTTCTTGAGGTAACAACCGAGGAGGAATCATGTCCGTTGCCAAGGTGGGCGCCGTCGTCCTGGACTGTCCGGACCCGCGCGCCCTGGCCGGTTTCTACGCCGACGTGGTCGGCGGCACCCCCGACGGCGAGGGCGACTGGGTGCAGGTCCAGGTGCCCGGCGGCCCGCTCCTCGCCTTCCAGCGCGCCCCGGGGCACGTGCCGCCGCGGTGGCCCGCGCCCGACCACTCGCAGCAGTTCCACCTCGACCTGGAGGTCGAGGACCTGGACACCGCCGAGAAGGAGGTGCTGGGGCTGGGCGCCCGCCCGCTGGACACCGAGGACCGCACGCGGACCTTCCGGGTTTACGCGGACCCGGCGGGGCACCCGTTCTGCCTCTGCGCCTGCTGACCCAGGGAGGACCCATGGCCGCCGTGGCGCGTCTGCGCTCCGTCGTCGTCGACTGCCCCGACCCCCGTGAGCTGGCCCGCTTCTACGCGGCCGTCGGGGGCGGCGTCCCCGAGGAACAGGACGCGGACTGGGTGGTGCTCCAGATCCCCGCCGGGCCGCGGCTCGCCTTCCAGCGGGCCGAGGGGTACGCCCCGCCGGACTGGCCGAGCGCCGATCACGACTCGCAGCAGTTCCACCTCGACTTCGACGCCGGGGGCACCTGGGCGGAGGTCGACGAGGCGGAGGGCAAGGTGCTGGCGCTCGGCGCGCGGGTGCTGGACCGGGAGGACGACGAGAAGAAGGGCTTCCGGGTGTACGCCGACCCGGCCGGGCACCCGTTCTGTCTGTGCCGGGTCGAGCAGCCGTAGCCGCGGCCTACGGGCGGCCCGGCGCTAGCGGCCCGTCCCGTCGAGGCCCGCGAGAGTGGCCCTCGACGGGGGCCGCCGGTGCCGGGCCGCGCGGGCGGTGAAGTCCGCGCCGCGCAGCACCCGCTGGACGTTGCCCCAGGTCAGCAGGCCCACCTCGGGCTCCGACCAGCCGCGCCGGAGCAGCTCCGCGACCAGCTTCGGGTAGCCGGAGGTGTCGGGGAGCTCCTGCGGGTGCGCGGCGCCGGTGTCGTAGGTGCCGGAGAGGCCGACGCACTCGGGCCCGGCCGTCCTGCGGACGTGGTCGAGATGGTCGGCGACGTCCCGGACGGTCGGGCCCGTCTGCTCGGCGGTCAGCGGCACCAGGCACAGCCCGCCGGCCGCGCCCACCTCGGCGAGCAGGTCGTCGGGCAGGTTCGCGGGGTGGGGGCGCAGGGCGCGCGCGGCGGAGCGGCTGAAGAGCACGGGCGCCCGGGAGACGTCCAGGACCCGGCGGACCGTCCGCGCCGAGGCGTCGGTGAGGTCCGGCAGCACCCCGAGCCGGTTCATCTCCCGCACCACCTCCTCGCCGAAGCGCGTCAGCCCGGCGGGACCCGCCCAGGAGGTGCCGTGCAGGGAGAGCACCCGCAGCCCGAGGCCGTGCAGGGCGCGCAGCACCCCCAGCGAGTCACCCATCGCCGGGGCGCCGACGGGCCCGAACAGCACGGCGATCCGGCCGCGGTTGCGGGCGTCGGCGATCTCCCCGGCGGTGCGGGCCGGCAGGAGCCCCTCGTCGTGCGCGGCGACCACCGACCGGGCCAGGTCCAGCTGGTCCAGGGCGGCGACCACCGCGCGCCCGTCGTCGCCGTCGTCGGGCAGCCGCAGCGACCAGAACACCGCGCCGACCCGGCCGTCGCGCAGCCGCGGCAGGTCCGCCTCGACGGCCCGGTACCCGAGGTCGAGGTCGTACCAGGGGAGGTCGCGCAGCACCCACGGCAGTCCGCTGTAGCCGTCGGCGACCGGATGGACGGCGAGGAGGGCGCGGGCCCGGGACAGCGGGCTGTCGTCCGGCGCGGACAGGGGAAGGCCGGGATCCGGGGGGACGACGACCACCTCGTCGAGGACGGACTCGGCCGGCTCGCCGGGACGGCCGACCTCGGTGGCGGGGTGCAGCTCGTCCTGGAGATCGGCCATAACGGGCTCCGTACTCGTGACCTCGGTGTGCGATCGCCGTGGCCGACCGCGTGTCCGTGTGCGCGCAACACGGTCACCGTGGCACGCCGCCCCGGGAGAGTGCCTGGTGGGCGGGGCGTTCGAGGTACGGGCCGGGGGCCCGGCGCCGTGCGCCGCGCCCCCGTGGAGGTGCCCGGGGACCGTCAGCCGTCGAGGGACGCGAGCGTGGCGTTCGACGGGGCGCGGGTGGTGCGCAGGCCGCGGGCCACGTCCTCCGCCGCGCCCAGCACCCGTACCGCGTTCTGCCAGGTCAGCTTGGCCAGGTCGGCGCGGGACCAGCCGCGGTCCAGCAGTTCCGCGAGGAGGTTGGGATAGCCGGAGACGTCGTCCAGACCGTCGGGGGTGAAGGCGGTGCCGTCGTAGTCGCCGCCGATGCCCAGGTGGTCGACGCCGGCGACCTCGCGCATGTGGTCCAGGTGGTCCGCCACCGTGGCCGTGGTGGCGACCGGGCGGGGGTGGCGCTCCTCGAAGGCGCGGTGCACCTTCATCGCCTCGGGGGTGGTGTCGAGGTGGTGGAAGCCGTGGGCCCGCATGTTCTCGTCGGCCGCGGCCGTCCAGTCGACGGCGGCCTGGAGCACGAACTTCGGCACGAACGTCACCATCGCGACGCCGCCGTTGGCGGGCAGCCGCTCCAGGACGTCGTCCGGGATGTTGCGCGGGTGGTCGCAGACCGCGCGGGCGGAGGAGTGCGAGAAGATCACCGGCGCGGAGGTGGCGTCCAGCGCATCCCGCATCGTCGTGGCGGCGACGTGGGAGAGGTCGACCAGCATGCCGAGCCGGTTCATCTCCCGTACGACCTCGCGGCCGAACGCGGTCAGGCCGCCCGCCCGGGGCTCGTCGGTCGCCGAGTCGGCCCAGTCCACGTTGTAGTTGTGGGTGAGCGTCAGGTAGCGCACGCCGAGGTCGTACAACCCCCGCAGGGTGCCCAGGGAGTTGGCGATCGAGTGCCCGCCCTCCGCGCCCATCAGGGAGGCGATGCGGCCGTCGGCCCGGGCCGCCTCCATGTCGGCGGCGGTCAGCGCGGGCGCCAGGTCCTTGGGGTGACGGTCCAGCAACTGCCGTACGCAGTCGATCTGTTCGAGCGTGGCGGGCACGGGGTCCGGCTGGTCCGCGCGGACGTACACCGACCAGAACTGCGCGCCGACGCCGCCCGCCCGCAGCCGGGGGATGTCGGTGTGCAGATGGGCGGACTGGTCACCGGCGATGTCGCGGGCGTCGAGGTCGTAGCGGACCTGCTCGCGCAGCGCCCACGGTAGGTCGTTGTGTCCGTCGACCACGGGGAACTCGGCCAGCAGCGCGCGGGCGTCGTCGAGGGACGTCATGGCACCCACCCCGCTCACTTGCCGAAGCCGAAGCCGGCGCCGGAGCCCTCGGCCCTGGCCCGCAGACGCTTGCCCTTCTCGGTCGCCTGGTCGTTCAGCTCCTGCTGGAACTCCCGCATGCGGCCGAGGAGTTCCTCGTCGTGGGCGGCGAGCATGCGGACCGCGAGCAGGCCCGCGTTGCGCGCGCCGGCCACGGAGACGGTGGCGACCGGGACGCCGGCCGGCATCTGCACGATGGACAGCAGGGAGTCCATGCCGTCGAGGTGCTTCAACGGCACGGGCACGCCGATCACGGGCAGCGGGGTGACCGAGGCGAGCATGCCGGGCAGGTGGGCGGCGCCGCCCGCACCGGCGATGACCGCCTTCAGCCCGCGGTCCGCGGCCTGCTCGCCGTAGGCGATCATCTCGCGGGGCATGCGGTGCGCGGAGACGACGTCGACCTCGTAGGCGATCTCGAACTCGTCGAGGGCCTTGGCGGCGGCCTCCATGACGGGCCAGTCGGAGTCCGACCCCATGACGATGCCTACGACCGGGCTCGGGCTCATTCGGTGATCGTCCCTCTCAGGTATCCGGCTGCGTGACGGGCGCGCTCCAGCACGTCGTCGAGGTCGTCGCCGTAGGTGTTGACGTGACCGACCTTGCGGCCGGGCTTCACGTCCTTGCCGTACATGTGGATCTTCAACCGCGGGTCGCGGGCCATGCAGTGCAGGTACGCGGAGTACATGTCCGGGTAGTCGCCGCCCAGGACGTTGACCATGACCGTCCACGGGGCGCGCGGGCGCGGGTCGCCGAGCGGCAGGTCGAGGACGGCGCGCACGTGGTTGGCGAACTGCGAGGTGATCGCGCCGTCCATGGACCAGTGGCCCGAGTTGTGGGGGCGCATCGCCAGTTCGTTGACGAGGACGCGGCCGTCGCGGGTCTGGAACAGCTCGACCGCGAGGTGGCCGACGACGTCCAGCTCCTTGGCGATGTTCAGCGCCATCTCCTCGGCGCGCAGCGCGAGCTCCTCGTCGAGGCCGGGAGCGGGCGCGATCACCGTGTCGCAGACTCCGTCCACCTGCCGGGACTCGACGACCGGGTAGGCGACGGCCTGGCCGTGCGGGGAGCGCACCACGTTGGCGGCCAGCTCGCGCACGAAGTCGACCTTCTCCTCGGCGAGCACGGGGACGCCGGCCTTGAACGGTTCGGCGGCCTCGGCCTCGGAGCCGACGACCCACACGCCCTTGCCGTCGTAGCCGCCGCGGACGGTCTTCAGCACGACGGGGAAACCCTCGCCCTCCGCGGCGAACGCGGCCACGTCCCGCGGGTCGGCGACGATGCGGTGCCGCGGGCAGGGCACGCCGATCGCGTCGAGCTTGGCGCGCATGACGCCCTTGTCCTGGGCGTGCACCAGCGCGTCGGGGCCGGGGCGGACGGGGATGCCGTCGGCCTCCAGGGCCCGGAGGTGCTCCGTGGGGACGTGCTCGTGATCGAAGGTGATCACGTCGCAGCCGCGCGCGAACGCGCGCAGCGTGTCCAGGTCGCGGTAGTCGCCCACGACGACGTCACCGACGACCTGCGCCGCGGAATCCTGCGGAGTGTCGCTGAGGAGCTTGAACCTGATGCCGAGCGGGATGCCCGCCTCGTGTGTCATACGAGCGAGCTGACCCCCGCCGATCATGCCGACTACCGGGAATGTCACCTCCCCAGAGTATCCGCCGCGGCCCGGTGGCCGGTTCCGCCGGGTCCCGCCCGCCCGGTCCGCCGCACGTCACGCCCGGCGGGGCCCCTCGCCCGGCCCGCCCACCGGCGGTTTGAGGCCCGTTCGTCCATCCGTCCGCAGGAAGATCGCGCGAGCGGGTGGTTAGCATGGCTGGGTTGACGCATCCGACGGACGGGAGCCTGCTGGCGATGGAACGCGGTTCCACAGGGCTCCGACGGCTCTGCCGCGAAGTGGCCAAGTTCGGCGCGGTGGGCGGGGCCGGTGTGCTGGTCAACCTGGGCGTGTTCAACCTGGTGCGCCAGGTGACCGACCTGCAGGTGGTGCGGGCGAGCGTGATCGCCACCGTCGTGGCGATCGTCTTCAACTACGTGGGCTTCCGCTACTTCACCTACCGCGACCGCGACAAGTCCCGGCGCACCCGGGAGATGTCCCTGTTCCTGCTGTTCAGCGCGGTCGGCCTGGTCATCGAGAACGGCCTGCTCTACACGGCGACCTACGGCTTCGGCTGGGACAGCCCGCTGCAGAGCAACATCTTCAAGTTCCTCGGCATCGGCGTGGCCACGCTGTTCCGCTTCTGGTCCTACCGCAGCTGGGTGTTCCGGGCGCTGCCGGTGCGCGAGCCCGCCGTGGGCCCGGTCGCCGGGGGCGGCCCGCGGGGCGCCGCACCCCGCCAGCCCGTGCCGTAGGCGCCGGTTCCGCGCGAGCCGTCAGCGGACGGTGCCGCGGCCGTCCTCGTCGGACGACTTCTGCGGGGGCGTCCGGGACAGGAACAGGCCGAAGACCGGGGGCTGGGCCTGGAGCATCTCCAGCCGCCCGCCGTCCGCCTCGGCGAGGTCACGGGCGACCGCGAGGCCGATGCCGGTGGAGTTGTGGCCGCTGATCGCCCGCTCGAAGATCCGGGCGCCCAGCTCGCCGGGCACCCCGGGCCCCTCGTCGGTGACCTCCACGACGACCTGGTTGCCGGTGACCCGGGTGCGCAGGGCGACCGTGCCGCCGCCGTGCATCAGGGAGTTCTCGATCAGGGCGGCGAGCACCTGGGCGACCGCCCCGGGCGTGCCCACCGCCCGCAGGTTGCGCTTGCCGGAGCTGACGATGGCGCGGCCCGCGCTGCGGTAGGCGGGGCGCCATTCGGCGAGCTGCTGCTGGATGACCTCGTCCAGTTCGAAGGTGACGGCGGAGCCGGTGCGCGGGTCGCGGGCGTTGGTCAGCAGCCGCTCGACCACGTCGGTGAGCCGTTCCACCTGCGTCAGCGCGATGGTCGCCTCCTCCTTCACCGTGTCCGGGTCGTCGGTGAGGGTGATCTCCTCCAGCCGCATGGACAGCGCGGTCAGGGGGGTGCGCAGCTGGTGGGAGGCGTCGGCCGCCAGGCGCCGCTCGGCGGTCAGCATGCGGGCGATGCGCTCGGCGGAGGAGTCCAGCACGTCGGCGACCCGGTCCAGCTCCGGCACGCCGTAGCGCCGGTGCCGGGGGCGGGGGTCGCCGGAGCCGAGGCGTTCGGCGGTCTCCGCGAGGTCGGTCAGCGGGGAGGCGAGCCGGTTCGCCTGGCGCACCGCCAGCAGCACCGCGGCGATCACCGCGAGCAGCGCCACCAGGCCGATGATCAGCAGGGTGCGGCCGACCTCGCGGGTCACGGAGGAGCGCGGCTCCTGCACGGTGACCGTCTCGCCCTCCTTGCCGGGGGCGGACGCGCTGATGACGTCGCCGTCGGGTTTCGTACCGATCTCTATGGGTTCGCGCCCGGGGATCGCGACGACGGCGTAGCGGTCCTCGGTGATCTGGTCGCTGAGGATCTCGGCGCTGATCTTCTCCTCGACGAGCAGCCGGCTGTCGACGATGCTGGCCAGCCGCACCGCCTCGGACTCCACGCGTTCACGGGCGGTCTCGCTGATGGTGCGCGTCTCGACGATCACCAGGGAGACACCGAAGACGGCGATCACGACGAGCACCACGGCGAGCGTGGACTGGATCAGACGGCGGCGCATGGCCTGTCACACATGTCTCTTGTCCGGCAGCGGCCCCGGCGGGGGCTCAGCTCTTCTCGAAGCGGAAACCGACACCGCGCACGGTGGCGATGTAGCGGGGGTTGGCCGCGTCGTCACCCAGCTTCTTGCGCAGCCAGGAGATGTGCATGTCGAGGGTCTTGGTCGACGACCACCAGGTGGTGTCCCAGACCTCGCGCATCAGCTGGTCGCGGGTGACGACCCGGCCCGCGTCCCGGACCAGCACCCGCAGCAGGTCGAACTCCTTGGCGGTGAGCTGGAGTTCCTCCTCGCCCATCCAGGCCCGGTGCGACTCGACGTCGATCCGGACGCCGTGGGTGGCGGGCGGCTGCTGCGGTTCGGCGGCGCCGCGCCGCAGCAGGGCCCGGACCCGGGCGAGGAGTTCGGCGAGGCGGAACGGCTTGGTGACGTAGTCGTCGGCACCCGCGTCGAGGCCGACGACCGTGTCCACCTCGTCGGCGCGGGCGGTCAGGATCAGGATGGGCACCGCGTGCCCCTCCGAGCGCAGCCGACGGGCCACCTCCAGACCGTCCATGCCGGGCAGCCCGAGATCCAGCACCACCAGGTCGATGCCGCCCTGCATTCCGGCGTCGAGCGCGCTGGGGCCGTCCTCGCGGACCTCGACCTCGTAGCCCTCCCGGCGCAGGGCGCGGGCCAGCGGCTCCGAAATGGACGCGTCGTCCTCGGCGAGCAGTACACGGGTCATGGAGTGATGGTAGTCCCGCTGTCACCAGGGCAGGGGTGTGATCCACCGGCCCGGCCCCCGCACCCGTTCCCCGCCCGTCCCGCGCTCCCGGCCGCCGCAGCTTCCCCCTCGCGGTCCCCGCCGTCGGGCCTGCGGCTGCGAGGTGCGAGGATGAAAGGACCTTCGAATGGGTGACCGAAGTTCCCCGAAACCTGTGATTCGTGTCTCAAGCCCTTCCATATCCGGCAGTGTCCTGCCGTATGGTGAACCAACGCCTGTTGCACCATGGAGACCTTTGGCGCATTCGACGCTGAAGGTCCTTTTTGTGTGCGGGCCGGTGCGGGTTCCCTCCCCGCCGGTCCCGGAAGGAACGACCTGTTGCCGGGCCTGTCGCGCGCATCGCCGCGCGGAAGGCGTGGATCCCGGTGGTCGCCGTCCGCCGCTCCGCGATCCGGAGCGGACTCCCCCGGGCGTGGGGTGGACGGCACGGCCCGCCGGTGCCGGCTCCCCCCACCGGGCGCGTGCACCTTCGCGCTGACGCGTCCCGACCCACGAGGAACGACCATGGCGTCCAGCCTGACGAAGGATTCGGCCGGCCCGGGTACCCCCGGCACCGAGAAGACCTTCTTCGGCCACCCCCGCGGACTGGCCACTCTCTTCATGACCGAGATGTGGGAGCGGTTCTCCTACTACGGCATGAAAGCCCTGCTCACCGTCTACCTGCTGTCCGGCGGTCCGGACGCGGGCAAGGACAGCATGGGCGGTGGTCTGGCCATGGACGTGGCCACCACCACCGTGATCGTCTCCGTGTACTCGGCGATGGTCTATCTGCTCGCGATGCCCGGCGGCTGGCTCGGCGACCGCGTCTGGGGGCCGCGCAGGACGGTGGCCATCGCCGCCGTCACCATCATGTCCGGCCACGTGGTGCTGGCCCTCCCCGGCGGCCAGGCGCCGTTCTTCGCCGGTCTGGCACTCGTCGCGGTCGGTTCCGGCCTGCTCAAGGCCAACATCTCCACCATGGTCGGCCATCTGTACGACGGCCCGCAGGACCCGCGGCGCGACGGCGGCTTCACGATCTTCTACATGGGCATCAACATGGGTGCCTTCTTCGCCCCGCTGGCCATCGGCACCGTCGGCCAGAAGGTGAGCTGGCACCTCGGCTTCGGCATGGCCGCGGTCGGCATGGCGATCGGCCTCGCGGCCTTCCTGCTGGGCACCCGCAACCTGAGCCCGGTCAGCAGCGTCGTCCCCAAACCGCTGGCCGCGCAGGAGCGCGCCGCCTGGCTGCGCAAGGGCCTGGTCTGGACGGCCGTCACCGCCGTCTTCTACGGCATCGTCGGCTTCACCGGTCACTTCACCCTGAACTGGGCGATGATCCCGCTCACCGTCATCGGTCTGCTCGTCCCGGCGGGCGTGCTGCTGCGCATCAAGCGCGACAAGGACCTCTCCGCCGACGAGCAGTCGAAGATGACCGGCTACATCTGGTTCTTCGTCGCGGCCGCCGTCTTCTGGATGATCTACGACCAGGGCGCTTCCACGGTGCAGGCGTTCGGTGAGGGCAAGGCCTCCGGTTCGCTGCTGGGCTTCGACTTCCCGTCCTCCTGGTACCAGTCGCTGAACCCGCTGTTCATCATGGCGCTGGCCCCGGTCTTCGCATCGGTCTGGCTGTGGCTGAACCGCCGGGGCAAGGAGCCGAGCACCATCGTGAAGTTCTCGATGGCGCTGATCCTGATCGGCGTGTCGTTCTTCTTCTTCCTGATCCCGCTGGCCATGGCGGCCGACGGCACCGCGGTCAGCCCGATGTGGCTGGTGGGCATCTACTTCTTCATGACCGTGGGCGAGTTGTGCCTCTCGCCGGTGGGCCTGTCGGTGACCACGAAGATGGCGCCGGCCAAGTACGCCAGCCAGATGATGGGCGTGTGGTTTCTCGCGGTCACCGCGGGCGACTCGGTCACCGGCCTGATGTCCAACCCGGCCGTCGGCGGCGTGGACCTCAGCGGCTCCGCCGCGGTCGCCGTGCAGGCGACCCTCGCCGCACTCGCGGGCGTGGCGGTCTTCATGTACCGCCGCAACGTCAAGTCCCGGATGGGCGACGTCCACTGACGTCACCCCGCGGACGCGGCAGGGCCGCCGTACCCCCTCGGGTGCGGCGGCCCCTGCCGTGCGCCGGTCCGGCCGTCAGGCCTTCGTCTGCACGCTCCAGGACCGGGTGAAGCTGCTGAACCCGCACTTCACGGTCGACTTCTGCCCCGGCTTCTTCCACGGCCCGTAGAGCGTCCACGGCACCGAGTGCGGGGTGCCCCGCCCACGGACGACGTCGCACACCAGCTTGACGCGGTGCTTGCTCACCTTCTTGCCGGAGCCGGACTTCTTGCACGACGACGTGGCCTTGGGCCGGCCCAGGTCCAGATGCACCTCGGCCTTGCACGCGTACTTCGCGGCGGCGGCCTCGGCCGGAGCCGCGGTCACCAGGCTCGTACCGGTGGCCATCAGCACGGCGGCCAGCGCACCGCCGGCGGCCTTCTTCCCCCAGAACATTCGCTTCCTCTTTCCGGCGCCGGACGAGGAGCACGGTTGGTCGGTCGTCACGTGCTCCGTTGCGCCCGGCGCAACATCACTGGGCGTTCACTCACGCGAACAACGCGACGTTATACGCCTCATGATCGTCGGAACAAACGCAGCGCCGGATTCTGAGCGAAAGCTGAGGAAACCCGACCGGCTCACCCGGACCGGGCCCCCGCGGGGGTGCACGGGCGCAGCCGGTCCACGAGGGCGAGTCCCGCGCGGTACAGGGCGGCCGGCACGACGAGGGCGGCGAGGGCCCAGAACAGGGTCACGCCCCAGGGGCGGGGCTCGGTCCAGGGTTCCTCGGCGAGGATCCGGCCGCCGTACGTGAGGGTGACGGTGTAGTCGCCGTGCGCGCCCGCGGTGAGCTCCACCGGCAGGCCGACGCGGGCCGTGCCGCCCGGCTCGACGGTGCCGCGCCAGGGCAGGTCCTGCCACTGCGGGGCGTGGACGCCGCGCGAGGTGCCGACCCGGAAGACCGGGTCGCGCACCGGGGACGTGCCCACGTTGCCGACGGTGAACGCCAGGGTCCGGGCGGGCGGCGAGCCGAACCGGGTCAGCAGGCCGGAGTCCCCCTCCAGCCGGGTGTCGGTGAGCACGGACAGCCGTCCCCCGGTCCGTTCCGCGGGCAGCGGCTCCACCGTGTGCCCGGCCACCGTGAGTGCCGCGTCGGCCTCCGCGCGCGCCCCGGTCACCGTCTCGGCGTGCACCACGCACGGGCAGGGCACCGGCGGTTCCACCACGGGCAGGGTGCGCCGGAACCGGCCGGATGCGTCGGTGGTCACCGCGCGGCCGTCCGCGTCGGCGCAGGAGCCGGTGCCGTCTGGGACGCCCGTCGACGGCAGGGACCGCCCGCAGATCAGCAGCGTCAGCAGGGCGCGGGGCCGCCAGCCGGCGCCGCGGACGGTGACCGTGCCGCCCGTGCCCGCCTCGGCGCGGGAGAGCGTGACGCCGGGCCGGTCGGCCGCCGCGGCGGGCGGCGGGGCCGCGAGCGGCGGCAGGAGCAGCGCGAGCAGCAGCACCGCGAGCGCCGTGCTCCGCGCCGTCCCCGTCACCGCTCCCGCCCCCTCCCGGGCCGTGCCGCGCGCGACGGGCGCGGTCAGGTGTCCGCCCGGGCCGCCCGGTTCCTGCGGGCCAGCCACAGGGCGCCGCCCGCACCCACCAGCAGCACCGTGCCGCCGAGGGTGCCGAGGGCGAGCGCCGAGTCCGCGGGGCCGGTCCGCGGGAGCGTGCCGCCGTCGTCGCCGGTGCCGCCCGTACCACCGTCCTCCGCGCCGCCGCCCGGAGCGCCGCCGCCTCCGCCGCCCGCCGTGACGTCGAGGACGAGGGACGGGCCGGGGTCGTTCGTCGGGGTGCACGTGGTGGTCGTGCCGAGGGCCTCGATGGTGAGCACACCGGCCGTGAAGGTGACCTCGCCGCTCTTCTCCGGGGTGTACGTGCCGCTCAAGTCGCTGATCTTTATGGGGGTGTCGGCGGGGATCGCGGCGTCGTTGGCCGGCCCGGTCACCTCCAGGGTGCCGCTGTCGGCGCCGCCCAGTTCGATGGTGGCGCTCGGGCTCATCGCCCCCTTGCCCAGTTCGACGGGGCTGGAGGAGACGCCCTTCTGCCAGGACATGGTGATCCGGTAACCACCGCCGCTCCTCACCCCCTTGATGTCGATGGGTGAGACGGCGCCCTTGTCGCCGATGGGTGTCTGGCACCGGTAGTCGACATCCACGACGTCGGCCCGGGCCACGGGCGCGGTCAGCAGCACCGCCGAGCCGGCCAGGGCCGCGACGGACGCGAGCGCGGCGGTTCGCTTCGGGTACGGCACGGGTCCCCTCACTCCAGACGCTCCTGCCGACACGCTTCCTGACGGCGCATCAGATCGGGCCGTCAAGGTACGCCCGGGGCCCGGAGGAGGGAAGAGAAGGCGCACGCCGGATCCGTGGTGATCCGGCGAGGACGGGGTGAGGCGGTCGTGGAGGTGTCAGGCGGGCGCGCCGAGTTCCGCCCAGACGGTCTTGCCCGCGGTGCCCGGCGTGCGGACGACGCCCCAGTCCAGGCAGAGCCGCTGGACGATGAACATGCCGTGGCCGCCGGGCCGGCCGGCGCGGTGCGGGGTGCGCGGGGACGGCTGGCCGGTGCCCCGGTCGGTGACCTCGACGCGGATCACCTTGTTGTCGCAGGTGATGTCGAGCTGGTCGGGCCCCTCGGCGTGCAGGCAGGCGTTGGTGACCAGTTCGGACACGACGAGCAGGACGTCCTCGGCGGCGGCCCGCTGTTCGGCGCCCGCGGCGGGCAGCCAGCCCCACGCGTACAGCGCCTGGCGGGTGAAGTCCCGCGCGAGCGGGACGACGCCGCTCTGGTCCTCGAAGTCCAGTCTGCGGGACTGCCGCCCCACCGGCCGGGGCGTCGCGGCCGCCGAGCCCGGCGGAGCCTGGGACGCCTTCGCCGCGGCGGGCTGCCCCGACGGCGCGGCCCTTCCCCCGTCGGACGCCTTCGACACCCGCGCGGCGCCCCCGGACGCGCCGGAAGCGCCGCTGGGCTCCGCACCGCGGTCGCCCGGCGAGTAGGGCCGGGTGGTGCTCATCAGCGCTTCACCTCACCGTGTCACCAGTTCACCATTCAAAATTTCCATGCTCAGTCCGTCACGCCGCGCGCGGCCCGGCCGGTTCCCGCCGGCCCCGCCACCATGGCTTCCGATGCGTTCAGGATGTCTCCTGCCCGGGGGCACCCGCGGGACACCCCTGTATTCGCACGAAAAGACGTGACGGCGGGGGAAGCCCCTTCACCGCTGCGGCCGGGGAGCCCGGCGGCCGCGGCCGGCCGACGGCCGCGGGTCACGCGGAATCGTCGGCGAGAGCCGCCTCGAGCGTGTCGTGGACGGTGAACACGGCATCGGCCCCCGTGATCTCGAACACGCGCGCCACCACGGGCTGCATGCCCGCGAGGTGCACCCCGCCACCGGCGGCCTCGGCCTTCAGCCGGGCGCCGAGCAAAACGTTGAGCCCCGTGGAGTCGCAGAACTCCAGCCGGGAGCAGTCGATGACCAGCCTCTTGAATCCCTTGGCGAGGCAGCCTTCCAGCGGCTCGCGCAACAGATCGGCGGTGTGGTGATCCAACTCACCCGCCGGTGTCACGACGGCACTGGGGCCCTCTTCTCGCACCTCGACCAGAAGCCGGCCCGACTGTGCGCTGCCGACCGTCCCGCGGTCCATGCCGCTCTCTCTCCTGCCGTCGTGACTGCTTGCTGACGCTCTCGAACATTACGCCTTCCCACCGCACTCCGACAGCCGAACAATCCCCCGCAAACGGACATATAACAACAAAACGCACTTGCGGCAGGCTCGGCAAAGCGGGTAGGGCTAGTGAAGACACGTACCCGACACGGCCGGCTTTGGAGGCGCCGCACACCGCAGTGCACGTATTTGGCTTCGGCAGCCATATGCCGAGAACGATGGAGGACATCATGTCACCCCGGCTCGACGGATCGCCTACCCACCAAGCGACGTCGACACGCATTCCGGAACATCTGGATCCCATCGGGCAGGACGACGAGGCAGTCGTCCTGGAGGATTTGCTCGCCGGACTTCCGGAGATCCCCCCTTACGACGAGGTCGCCCCGGTCGACGCCCGGGCCCTGTCCAAGACCCTCTTCGAGCGCCTCGAAGCCCTGGACGAAGGCACCCACGAGTACTCGTACGTACGCAACACGCTCGTCGAACTCAATCTCGCCCTGGTCAAGTTCGCCGCCTCCCGCTTCCGCTCGCGCAGCGAGCCCATGGAGGACATCATCCAGGTCGGCACCATCGGCCTGATCAAGGCGATCGACCGCTTCGAGCTGTCGCGCGGGGTGGAGTTCCCCACGTTCGCCATGCCCACGATCATCGGCGAGATCAAGCGCTTCTTCCGCGACACCTCGTGGTCCGTGCGCGTACCGCGCCGGCTCCAGGAGCTCCGGCTGGACCTGGCCAAGGCCGGTGACGAACTGGCTCAGCAGCTCGACCGCGCGCCGACAGTGGCCGAGCTCGCCGAACGCCTGGGCATCACCAACGACGAGGTCGTCGAGGGCATGGCGGCCTCGAACGCCTACACCGCCTCCTCGCTGGACGCCCAGCCCGAGGAGGACGACGCCGAGGGCGCGCTGGCCGACCGGATCGGCTACGAGGACCACGGCCTGGAGGGCATCGAGTACGTCGAGTCCCTGAAGCCGCTGATCGCCGAGCTGCCGCCGCGCGACCGGAAGATCCTCTCGCTGCGCTTCGTCGCGGGCATGACCCAGTCGGAGATCGGCGAGGAGTTGGGCATCTCACAGATGCACGTCTCCCGGCTGCTGTCGCGCACCCTCGTGAAACTGCGCAAGGGGCTGACCGTCGAGGAGTGACCCGACAGCGTCCCGCGTCCGTCCGGCACCGGCCGCCCCGGCGGGGCACCGGGCTCCGGACGGGCGCCGGGCGCTCTCGTTACCCACGGTCACCCCTTTCATCGCGCGCCGTCTTCCTCCACTATGGGCTCGCCAAACTGGCCGGTAGGTCAGGAACGCCGGGGCACGGGCCCGGTGACGCGAGGAGGCGTGCATGGCTGCGGGCGACGAGACGGTCCACGGTGACGGCGCGGCGCTCCCCGGCCCGCACGCGGGCGCATCCGACACCCGGCTGACCGACTTGCTGCGCGGCGACACCCCGGCCGCCTACGCGGCTCTCCTGGAACTCCGCGCCCGGCACGGCCCCGCCGTGCACACGTACGCCCGCGAGTGCGCCACCGGCGACTCGACGGCACGTCAGCTCGCCGCCCAGGCCTTCACGCTGGCGGCCCGTCAGACCGCCCGCGGCAGCGATCCCGGGGGCCCGCTCCGCCACCATCTGCTGCTGCTCACCGCCCGCGTCGCCGCCTCCAGGGCCGCCGACGGGCGAGCCGCCGGGCTCGACCCCGGGCTGCACCTCCTGCTCACCTCGTCCGGTCCCGCCGGCCCGGTGCCGCCCATGACGGCCGCGTTCCGCACGCTGCCGTACCGGACGCAGGGGGTGCTCTGGTACCGCGTCGTGGAGCGGGAGTCCGCGGACCGCACGGCCGCCCTGCTGGGCGTGGGCCGCCAGGACGTGGACCACGGCACCGCGTCCGCGCTGCAGTCGCTCGGCCAGGCATGCCTGCGGGGGCGGCTGGCCGCCTCCGACGATCCCCGCTGTGCCGACTTCCGGCGGCTGATCACCGAGGCGGTGCGCCCCGACGCCCCGCGCGACAGCGCGGACCTGCACACGCACATGGCCCGCTGCTCCGCCTGCACGGCGGCGTACGAGGAGCTGTGCGCCCTGCGCGACGCCCCGGGACCCACGCTCGCGGAGGGCCTGCTGCCGTGGGCCGGCACGGCGTACGCCGCGCGGGCCGGCCGGGCCCCGGTGCCGGCCGGGCCGGACGACACGAGCCGGGATCCGGCGGGCACCGCGGCACCCGCCGGGTCCCGGCTCGCCGCCACGCGGTCGCTGCCGCGGTCCCGGCGCCTGGTGCTGGCCTCGGCCGTGCTCGGGGTGGGCGTGCTGCCGCTCCTGCTGTTCCTGAGGCCGCCCGCGGAACCCGCGGGCGAGAACGCGGCCGGACCGTCCGTCACCCTGCCCGTGCCGCCGCCGGTGACGGTGACGGCCCCGCCGCCGTCGGCGTCCGCCACCCCCTCTCCGCCCGCGAAGACGCCGTCGCCGTCACCGTCGCGGACCAAGCGGCCCAGCCCTCCGCACACGCCCAGGCCCACCCCGTCCCCGACCCGCGAGGCACCCCCGTTCTCACCGCCGGGCGGCGCCTTCGCGCCGGTCGTCAACGTGGCCCGGGGCGTGTGTCTGGACATCCGCGGCGGGATCCTCGAGAAGCGCACCGACGTCGTCACCGCGCCCTGCGACTCCTCCCCCACGCAGCGGTGGCGGTTCGACAGCGGGCGCGGAGTGCTCCAGTCCGCCGCCGACCCCGACTACTGCCTGGACAGCCGGGGCGCGGTGGACCGCGGGGTCGGCATCTGGGAGTGCGACTCCGTCGACGGACGCAACGGTCAGAACCTCCGGTTCGCCGTCGACGCCCGCGGCGTGATCCGGCCGGCGATCGCCCCCGGCCACGCGGTCACGCCGGCCGGCGACGGGTCGGTGTCCCTCGTGGCCGAGGCGGGGCGTGCCGACCAGCGGTGGCGGGCGGGCGGCTGACGGCCGCGTCCTCCGCGGGCGCACGGCAGGCGGCCGGGGCCGGGGCCGGGCGGTTCACACGACGCGTTCGCCGCGTCGCCACACGCCCGTGACCAGCGGGACGCCCGGCCGGTAGGCGAGGTGCACGTGGCTGGGGGCGTCCAGGAGGACCAGGTCCGCGAAGGCGCCCGGGGCGATCCGTCCCACGTCGGTGCGGCGCAGGGCCGCCGCACCGCCCGCGGTGGCCGACCAGACGGCCTCGTCGGGCGTCATCCCCATGTCGCGTACCGCGAGGGCGACGCAGAACGGCACGGAGGACGTGAAGGACGAGCCGGGGTTGCAGTCGGTGGACAGCGCCACGGTGGCCCCGGCGTCGAGCAGGCGGCGCGCGTCGGGCCAGGCGGCCCGGGTGGAGAACTCGGCGCCGGGCAGCAGCGTGGCGACGGTCCTGCTGTGCGCGAGGGCGTCCACGTCGGCGTCGGTGAGGTGGGTGCAGTGGTCGGCGCTGGCCGCGTCGACCTCCACGGCGAGCTGGACGCCGGGGCCGTGGGTGAGCTGGTTGGCGTGGATGCGCGGGTGCAGGCCCCTGGCCCGGCCCGCGGTGAGGACGGCGCGGGCCTGGTCGCCGTCGAAGGCGCCCTTCTCGCAGAAGACGTCGATCCAGCGGGCGTGCGGCGCGCAGGCGTCCAGCATCTCCCCGGTGACGAGGTCCACGTAGGCGGCCGGGTCGTCCGCGAACTCGGGGGCGACGATGTGGGCGCCGAGGTAGGTGACCTCGTCGGTGTGGCGGGCCGCGAGGCGCAGGGCGCGGGACTCGTCGGCGACGGTCAGGCCGTAGCCGGACTTGGTCTCGAAGGTGGTGGTGCCCTGCCGCAGCGCCTCGGCGAGGTAGCGGGTGAGGTTCGCCTCCAGTTCGGCGTCGTCGGCGGCGCGGGTGGCGGCGACGGTGGTGCGGATGCCGCCCGCGCTGTAGGGGCGGCCGGACATGCGGGCGTTGAACTCCTCGGTGCGGTCGCCCGCGAAGAGCAGGTGGGAGTGGGAGTCCACGAAGCCCGGCAGGACCGCCCGGCCGCCGGCGTCGACCCGGTTGTCGGTGGCGGGTGCTTTGCTGGACGCACCGGTCCACACGACGCGGTCGTCCTCGATGACGACGGCCGCGTCGCGGATCAGCCCGAGGGGGGAGTCTCCGCGCGCGAGGGAGGGGTCGTTGGTGACCAGCGTGGCGATGTCGGTGATGGCGGTGCTGCTCATGGTGTCCTCGTGGGTGGCTCGGCGGGGGGCGGGGGCGGTCGTCAGGAGTGCAGGGCCCGGACGGCGTCCGCCAGCGCCCGCGGCACGTCGGGGACGAGGGTGTGCGCTCCGTCGCGCACGATGTGCCGGCCCGCGACGACCGTGTGGCGCACGTCGGCCGCGGTCGCGGCGAAGACGGCCGTCTCGGCGCCGAGGCGGGGCGGTGGTCCTGCCGTCCTGACCGTGTCCAGGGCGAGCGTGGTGAGGTCGGCGGGCGCGCCGGTGGCGATGGTGCCGGCCCGGTCCCAGCCGAGGGCGGCGTGACCGTCGGCGGTGGCGGCGCGCAGCAGGGCGTTGGCCGTCCAGTGGCCGCGGGTGCGGGTGCGCAGCCGCTCGTTCAGCTCCAGGGCGCGGGCCTCCTCCAGCAGGTCGACGACGGCGTGGCTGTCGGAGCCGAGGCAGAGCGGGGACCCCTCGCGCTGCAGGGCCGCCGCGGGGCCGATGCCGTCGGCGAGGTCGCGTTCGGTGGTGGGGCACATGCAGGTGCCGGTGCCGCTGCCGCCGATGAGGGAGACGTCCTCGTCGGTGAGGTGGGTGTTGTGGACGCCGGTGGTGCGCGGGCCGAGCACGCCGTGGTCGGCGAGCAGCCGGGCCGGCGTGCGGCCGTGCGCCCGGCGGCAGGCGTCGTTCTCGGCGGTCTGCTCGGACAGGTGCACGTGCAGCTGGGCCCGCCGCTCCTCGGCCCAGCGCGCCACGGTGGCCAACTGCCCGGCGGGCACGGCGCGTACGGAGTGGATGGCGGCGCCGATCCGGGCGTGGTCCCGCGGAGTGAGCCGGGAGGCCCGGTCGGCCCAGGCGTCCGCGGTGCCGTCGGAGAAGCGGAGCTGGTGGTGGTTCGGGGGCTTCCCGAAGCCGGACGAGAGGTAGCAGGTGTCGAGGAGGGTGATGCGGATGCCCGCCTCGGCGGCTGCGTCGATCAGGGCCTCGCCCATCGCGTTGGGGTCGGCGTAGGGGGTGCCGCCGGGACCGTGGTGCAGGTAGTGGAACTCGCCGACGGCGGTGATCCCGGCGAGGGCCATCTCGGCGTACACCGCGCGGGCGAGGGCGTGGTAGCTGTCGGGGGTCAGCCGGTCGGCGACCGAGTACATGACCTCCCGCCAGGTCCAGAAGGTGCCGCTGCCGACCTGGACGGTGCCGCGCAGGGCGCGGTGGAAGGCGTGCGAGTGGGCGTTCGCCAGTCCGGGCAGCGTGAGTCCGCGCAGCACCTCGGCGCCGGGCGGCGGGGCGGTGACGCCCGGGACGACGGCGGTGAGGACGCCGTCCCGGACCTCCGCCGTGACGCCCGGCTCGACCCGGTCGCCGAGCCAGGCGTGCTCCAGCCAGTAGGTCCGCGCGGCGCTGCCGCCCGTGCTGCTGTCCTGCGTCACCTGCACGCCAGTCCCTCCAGTACGTCGGCGAGCGCGATCACCCCGGCCACGCAGTCGTCCTCGGCGGCGGACTCGGCCGGGGAGTGCGAGACGCCGGTGGGGTTGCGTACGAACAGCATGGCGGTCGGGATGCTCCCGGAGAGGATTCCGGCGTCGTGTCCCGCGCCGGTGCCGAGGACGGGCACCCGGTGGCCGGTGTCCCGGGCGAGGATGCGGCCGAGTTCGTCGCGCAGCGCGTGGTCGAAGCCGACCACGGGGGTGAACGACTCGCGGACCACCTCCAGGTCCACGCCGTGCGCGGCGGCGTGGTCGCGGGCGGCCTTCTCCACGGCCGCGGTCACGGCGTCCAGGGCGCTCTGGTCGGCGGCGCGGGAGTCGAGCCAGCCGCGCACCACGGAGGGGATGGCGTTGACGCCGTTGGGTTCCACGCTGATCTTGCCGAAGGTGGCGACGGCGCCTGCGAGTTGGGCCTCCCGGCGGGCGGCGAGGACGGTCTCGGCGTAGGGCAGCATGGGGTCGCGCCGGTCGGCGAGGCGGGTGGTGCCGGCGTGGTTGGCCTCGCCCCGGAAGTCGTACCGCCAGCGGCCGTGCGGCCAGATGGCGGAGGCGATGCCGACGCGGTCGCCGGACAGGTCCAGGGCGCGGCCCTGTTCCACGTGCAGTTCGACGAAGGCGCCGATGCGGTCGAGGCGTTCGGGGTCCGGTCCGATCGCGTCCGGGTCGTACCCGGCGGCTTCCATGGCCTCGGGGAGGGTGACGCCCTCGCCGTCGGTGAGCCGGTGGGCCTGTTCGCGGGTGAGCTGCCCGGCGGTGAGGCGGGAGCCGACGCAGGCCAGGCCGAAGCGGGCGCCCTCCTCGTCGCCGAAGTTGACGATGCCGAGCGGCCGGGTGGGCCGGGCGCCCCGGTCGCGGAGTGCGTCGAGGGCGGCGAAGGCGGACACCACGCCGAGGGGGCCGTCGAAGGCGCCGCCGTCGGGCACGGAGTCCAGGTGCGAGCCGGTGACGACGGCGTCCCCGGCGGCCGGGTCGCCGAGCCAGGCCCACTGGTTGCCGTTGCGGTCGGTCTCGTAGGCCAGGCCGCGGGCACGGGCCTGCTGCTCGAACCAGGCCCGGCAGTCGGCGTCGGCCCCGGTCCAGGCGTAGCGGCGGTAGCCGCCGGTCCCGGCGTCGCGGCCGACGGGCAGCAGCTCCGCCCACATGCGGTGGAAGCTCACGCCAGGTCACCCTCACGCATGGGGATGCGCACGCCGCGGGTGTCCGCCACCGACTCCGCGATGTCGTACCCGGCGTCGACGTGCCGGATCACGCCCATGCCGGGGTCGTTGGTGAGCACGCGCCGGATCTTCTCCCCGGCGAGCGGGGTGCCGTCGGCGACGGTGACCTGCCCGGCGTGGATGGAGCGGCCCATGCCGACGCCGCCACCGTGGTGCAGGGACACCCAGGAGGCGCCGGAGGCCACGTTGACCATGGCGTTGAGCAGCGGCCAGTCGGCGATGGCGTCGGAGCCGTCCCGCATGGCCTCGGTCTCCCGGTACGGGGAGGCGACGGAGCCGCAGTCGAGGTGGTCGCGGCCGATGACGACCGGGGCGGAGAGTTCCCCGCTCGCGACCATGTCGTTGAACCGCTCGCCGGCCCGGTCGCGTTCGCCGTAGCCGAGCCAGCAGATGCGGGCGGGCAGGCCCTGGTAGTGGACGCGTTCACCGGCCATGCGGATCCAGCGGGCCAGCGACTCGTTCTCGGGGAAGAGGTCGAGGACCGCCCGGTCGGTCTTCGCGATGTCGGCCGGGTCGCCGGAGAGGGCGGCCCAGCGGAAGGGGCCCTTGCCCTCGCAGAACAGCGGGCGGATGTAGGCGGGGACGAAGCCGGGGAAGGCGAACGCCCGGTCGTAGCCGGCGAGCCGGGCCTCGCCGCGGATGGAGTTGCCGTAGTCGAAGACCTCGGCGCCGGCGTCCAGGAAGCCGACCATCGCCTCGACGTGCCGGGCCATGGACTCGCGGGCGCGGGTGGTGAAGCCGGCCGGGTCCTTCTCGGCGGCCTCGGCCATGTCCTCGAAGGCGGTCCCGGCGGGCAGGTAGGCGAGCGGGTCGTGGGCGGAGGTCTGGTCGGTGACGATGTCGACGGGCGCGCCCATGGCGAGGAACTCCGGCAGCAGTTCGGCCGCGTTGCCGAGCACGCCGATGGACAGCGGGCGGCGGGCGTCGCGGGCCTCGACGGCCAGCCGGAGGGCGTGCTCCGGCGAGTCCGCCTTCACGTCCAGGTAGCGGTGCTCGATGCGGCGGTCGATGGCGCGCGGGTCGCAGTCGACGCAGATCGCCACGCCGTCGTTCATGGTCACCGCGAGCGGCTGGGCGCCGCCCATGCCGCCGAGTCCGGCGGTGAGGGTGATGGTGCCGGCGAGCGTGCCGCCGAACCGCTTGGCGGCGACGGCGGCGAAGGTCTCGTAGGTGCCCTGGAGGATGCCCTGGGTGCCGATGTAGATCCAGGAGCCGGCGGTCATCTGCCCGTACATCGTCAGGCCGAGGGCCTCCAGGCGGCGGAACTCCTCCCAGGTGGCCCAGTCGCCGACGAGGTTGGAGTTGGCGATGAGGACGCGCGGCGCCCATTCGTGGGTCTGCATGACGCCGACGGGGCGGCCCGACTGGACGAGCATCGTCTCGTCCTGCTTGAGGGTCTCCAGCGTGCGGACCATGGCGTCGAAGGAGCGCCAGTCGCGGGCGGCCTTGCCGGTGCCGCCGTAGACGACCAGCTTGTCGGGGTGCTCGGCGACCTCCGGGTCGAGGTTGTTCTGCAGCATCCGCAGGGCGGCCTCCTGCTGCCAGCCCAAGGCGCTCGGTTCGGTGCCGCGCGGCGCTCGGACGGTGCGGGGTCCTGACATGGTCTGCCTCCTGGGACGGCCACGGCTACTGCGGATATTCACATCCTCGCCGCCTGAATAGAACTAGTCAATACATCGGTGTGTCGGCGCGGCCGGGCGCCGGATGTTTGGCTGGACCCATGGGCACCGACGGGAAGAACGACGGCGGCTTCCGCCAGGACGGCGTGCGCGACGACGACGGGGACGGCGCCCGCCCGGACGGTGCGGGGAGCCCGCCCCTCCCCGGCAACGACGTGCGCGACAACCACGGCGACAGCGCCCGCCCCGACAGTGCGGCGAGCCCACCCCTCCCCGGCAACGACGTGCGCGACAACCACGGCGACAGCGCCCGCCCCGACAGTGCGGCGAGCCCACCCCTCCCCGGCAACGGCGTGCGCAACGACGACGGGGACGCCCGCCCGGGCGGCACCGGGGACCGCCACGACGACGGCCCCGGCACGGCACGGGAGGTGGCGGCCCGGCGCGACGCGGCGGTGCGCGCCGCGGTCGAACAGGGGCTGCTGGACCCCGGCCGCCCCCTGGTGGCACTCCTCGACGTCACCGGGATCCGACGGTCGGCCGCGGCGCTGCGGGCCGCGTTCGCGGCGGTGACCCCGCCCGGCACGCCCGTCCTGCACGCCTTCGCCGTGAAGGCCACCCCGCTGGTACCGGTGCTGCGGCTGCTGTACGAGGAGGGCATCGGCGCCGAGGTGGCCAGCCCGGGCGAACTGGCCCTCGCGCGGGCGGCGGGGGTGCCCGCGCGGCACACCGTGCTGGACTCGCCGGCCAAGACCCCCGACGAGCTGCGCCGGGCGCTGGCTCTGGGCATCGCCGTCAACGTGGACAACCCGCAGGAGCTGGCCCGCCTCGACGGCCTGATACCCCCGGCCGGGCCCCGCGCCCCCGTCGGTCTCCGGGTGAACCCGCAGGTCGGCGCGGGCGCCATCGAGGCCCTGTCCACGGCCACGGCCACGTCGAAGTTCGGGGTGGCGCTGCGCGACGAGGGCGCGCGCGAGTGGGTCGTACGGGCGTACCTGGACCGGCCGTGGCTGACCCGGCTGCACGCGCACACCGGTTCGCAGGGCGTCGCGCTGTCGCTGATGGCCCGCGGGGTGGCGGAGGCGTACGCGCTCGCGGAGGAGATCAACCGGCGCGCCGGACGGCGGCAGGTCGACACCCTCGACATCGGCGGCGGGCTGCCCGTGAACTTCGCCTCCGACGCCACCGGCCCCACCCACGCGCAGTACGCGCGGCTGCTGAGCGAGGCGGTGCCGGGCCTGTTCGACGGGCGGTACGGGCTGGTCACCGAGTTCGGCCGGTCGCTGCTCGCCAAGCACGGCACGGTCGTCGCCCGGGTGGAGTACGCCAAGAGCGCCGGCGGGCGGCCGGTGGCGGTGACGCACGCGGGCGTGCAGGTGGCGACGCGCACCGTGTACGCGCCGGGGGCGTGGCCGCTGAGGATCGCCGCGTACGACGCCGAGGGCCGGCCGAAGGAGGGCCCGGCCGTGGTGCAGGACGTGGCGGGCCCGGCCTGCTTCGCGGGCGACCTGCTGGCCCAGGGCCAGTCACTGCCCCGGCTGGAGGAGGGCGACTACGCTGCCGCCCTGGACACCGGCGCGTACTACTTCGCCCACCACTACGCCTACAACTCACTCCCCCGCCCGGCCGTCCACGGCTTCGCGCCCGACGGCAGGGGCGGCGTCGTCTTCTCCCTGGTGCGCGGCGAGCAAACCCCCGAGGAGATCGTCGCCGAGGCGGGCGGTGGCCGTCCGGACGCGCTGACCCGCTTCCCGGCGGTCCGGCGGCCCGCACCGCGGCCGTAGGGCCCGGCGGGGGGCCGTGGACCTCGGCTCCCCGCCGCCCGACTGTCAGGCCGCGGCCGGGACGCGGCGCCGGCGGGCCCCGCCCGGGGCCGCGTCGCCGGCGGCGATGCCGGTGGTGCGGTGCGCCTTGACCCGCTTGCCGGCCGGGGCGCCCGCGCGGCCGTCCAGCCAGTCGACCCGCACCCACAGCAGCACGTCGTCGGCCTGCTCCAGGCGGCCGACCCAGGCCGCCTTCAGCCACAGGCCCACGCCGCAGCCGGCCAGCAGCAGACCGCCCGCGGCGGGCAGCGCGAACGCGCTGCCGAGAGCGGCGAGGAAGGCGAGCAGCAGCCACCAGCGGTGTCCGCGACGCCAGTTGCGCACGCTCACCGCCCGGTCCTGCAGCACGTCGTGCTTGCTCGCCCGGGCCGCCGAACGGGCCAGCGCGCGGTAGCGCCCCCGGCGCGCGTACGCCACGGCGGCCACCGCCACCAGGAACAGCGCCGCACCGGCCAGCACGCCGATCCGCCGCCCGGTCAGTCCGGGCACCAGCACGCCGATGCCCGCCGCGAACACCCCGAGCCACCACAGTGGCGCGGCCCCGGCCCGTACGACGACGGCCACCCGGGCCAGCCCCTGTCCTCCGCGCGTCACGTCCGGCCTCCTGTTCTCCTGTCCCACACGTCTGTCCTGCACGTCCGGCCCGTCCCGCCGGGGCCCGCCGGGCGGGGCCGGCGGGGCGTCCGGGAGACGGCCGGAGAGTCGTCCCGGACAGGCAGGCTAGCGAGGCAAGGTGAGACGAGTCTGAGAAAACGGCGCAGTGCGCCCTCACTCCACGAACAGCCCGCGCGACGCCGCCCTGGTGTCGAACTCCTCCAGCCGGGCCTGCGCGTCGGGCAGGTCGTCGCACATCGCCTCCAGCAGCACCCGCCCCAGCAGCATCGGCGCGCACGCCGTGTCGAAGGCCAGCCCGGTGCCGACGGCGGCGGGCAGCAGCAGGTCGGACACTTTGGCGACCGGCGCGAAGGCGGAGTCGGCGACGGTGACGACGGTCAGCCCCGCCCCCTTGGCGTGGGTGAGGGCGTCGACGACCTCGCGCGGGTGCCGGGGCAGGGCGAAGCACAGCAGCGCGTCCGCGCCCGCCCGCGCGGCGGCGTCGATGCGGTCCTGGAGCATCGTGCCGCCCTCGTTCAGCAGCCGCACGTCGGGGTGGACCTTGGCGGCGAAGTAGGCGAACCCGTGGGCCTGGGCGGCCGCCGCGCGCAGCCCGAGGACGGGCAGGGGGCGGCTGTGCGCGAGCACCCGGCCGGCCCGGCGGACCGGCTCCGGGTCGGCGAGCATCTCCGCCAGGTGCCGCAGGTTCTCGATCTCCGCCTCGACGGCCTGCTGGTACTCGTTGGCGTCGGCGGCCGGGCGCGCGGGGTCGGCGGGCGCCACCTCCCGCAGGTGGCGGCGCAGCGCCGGGTAGCCGTCGAAGCCGAGCGCCACGGCGAACCGGGTCACCGAGGGCTGGCTGACCCCGGCCAGCTCGGCCAGCTCCACGCTGGACAGGAACGGCACGTCGGCGGCCCGCCGCACCATGCTGTGCGCGATGCGCCGCTGCGTCGGCGTCAGCCGGTGCCCCTCGAAGAGCGCCTGCAGCCGCGCGGCGGGGCTGTCGGTGACGCTCATGGACGGCTCCCCCTCGGCCTATTCACAACCCGCGGATCCTGCATGCCCCCATACAACCGCACCGGGCGCCGGGCGCGCGGGTCAGGGAAGATTCCGGCCCCAGGTCTGCAGCGCGTACGGCCGTCCCTTCTCCTCGCCCTCGATCAGCGGCACGTCCAGCGGGCGGAAGCCCGCGCGGGTGGCGACGGCGACACTGGCGGCGTTCTCCGCCTCCAGTTCGAGGACGACCCGGTCCGCGCCCAGCTCCTCGTGGGCGTAGGCGGCCAGCACCCGCACCGCCCGCGCGGCGAGCCCCCGGCCGCGGTGCGCCGGGCCCACGGCGTAGCCGAGCTCGACGCCCGCCTCGCCGCGGCGCAGCATCACCTCGCCGCAGGGGGCGCCGCCGTCGACCGTGATGGCCAGCAGGATCACGCTGCCCTCCCCGCGCAGGCGCCGGTCCCGCGCCAGCCGGGCCCGGGCGGCGGCCTCGTCGAAGGGGCTGACCAGGGGCGTCCAGTGGGCGATGTCCGGGTGGTCGAAGAGGGCGGGCATGGCGGGCACGTCGTCCTCCGTCCAGTCCCGCAGGACGAGCCCCTCTCCCCGGAGCTCGATCCGGGCGGGAAAGGGCGACGGGGCGCTCTGCATGGTGGGGGACCTCTCTGGCCGGTGCCGGACGACGCCGCAGGATATCCGGGCGGCGACGCCCCCCGGCCCCTCATGCCCGGCGCACCCGACGCGCGCGGGCACCCGGCGGACCCGAGTCGGAGACGGGGGCTAACCCCAGTGCCACCGGCGGGTCGCCTGCCTACCGTGGACGCCATGACCGGAATGGAAGCGCGGGACGCCGATCTGAAGAAGGAACTCGACGCCACCCTGCAGGCCCGCAGGGAGCTGGGCGAGGAGTACGAGTCCGCGCTGGTCGACGCGTTCCTGGAGAAGCTCGACCAGCGCATCGACGGCGCGGTGGAGCGCCGGGTGCGCCGTCAGCTGGCCGAGCACCAGATGACGGCCGCCCGGGACTCCCGCGCGCCGAGGGCCACGGACAGCTGGGGCGAGCGGTTCGGGTTCGGCATCGTCTCGCTGGTGCTGGCGGTGCCACTGTCCGCGATCGGCGGGGGCGTGGGCCAGCTGCCCGGACTGCTCGCGGCCTGGGCCGGCATCGTCGGCGTCAACCTCGTCCAGGCCGCCCGCACCCATCCGGGCCTCTTCGGCGGCCGCAGGTCCGGCAAGGACGGCGGCTGGGAGGACTGAACGCGCCTTCCGCAGACCCGGTGGGCCGGGAGGACTGAACGCGCCTTCCGCAGACCCGGTGGGCCGGGAGGACTGAACGCGCCCTCCGCAGACCCGGTGGGCCGGGGGCGGGATGCGCGGGGACCGCCGCTCCCCCGTTGCCGGGGGACGGGACGACGACGGTCCCCGCGAGGGACGCGGCCCGGCCGGGGCCGGAGCGCGTCCAGGGCGTCCGTGGAGATCCGGGAGCCGCTCCGGAAGGTCCTGACGCCGCTCGGTGCCGGCCCGGGGGCGAAGTCTCCCCGGCGCTGAACGCCCGGGAGGTGCGCCACCGCCCCTCGCCGACATCCCTCAATCTGCCGGACGCGTGTTAAGCGCGTGCTGCGTGGACGTGACACGCGCGTACCACTTCTGCGAAGACCGCCGGCGCCGGTGCCGACCATCCGTCAGTTCCCGCGTCTCATGCGCGAGACGGCGCCGCGGACGCCGGTGCCGACCATCCGTCAGTTCCCACGCCTCACGGGCGAGACGGCGCCGCCGGCGCCGGTGCCGACCGCCCGTCAGGTCGCCGTCTCCCGCGCGGGAGACGGCGCCGGGGGCGGCACCGGGACGCGGCGGTCGGCCCCGCCGCCAGCCGGCCGGCGAGGCCCCCGCACGACGGCGATCCGGTCCGCCGTCACGTGCCGCCCGCCGTCACTTGCCGCCCTTGGCGAGGAACGCCAGCAGGTCCTGGCGGCTGACCACGCCGGTCGGCTTGCCCTCGACCAGCACGATCGCCGCGTCCGCCTTGCCCAGCACGGCCATCAGGTCCTCGACCGGCTCACCCGAGCCGACCTGCGGCAGCGGGGCGGACATGTGCTTCTCCAGCGGGTCGTCCAGCGAGGCGCCCTTGCTGAACAGGTGGTCCAGCAGCTCCCGCTCCACCACGGAGCCGACGACCTCGGCCGCCATCACGTCCGGGTGGCCGGCGCCGGGCTTGACGACCGGCATCTGCGAGACGCCGTACTCGCGCAGCACCTCGATGGCCTGGCCGACGGTCTCGTCCGGGTGCATGTGGACCAGGGACGGCATGTGGTCGCCCGCCTTGTCGTCCAGGACGTCGGCGACGCGGGCGCTGGGACCGCCGTCCTCCAGGAAGCCGTAGTCGGCCATCCACTCGTCGTTGAAGATCTTGCTGAGGTAGCCGCGCCCGCTGTCCGGCAGCAGCACGACGACCACGTCGTCCTCGTCGAGCCGCGAGGCCACCTCGAGGGCCGCCACGACCGCCATGCCGCAGGAGCCGCCGACCAGCAGGCCCTCCTCCTTGGCGAGGCGGCGGGTCATCTGGAAGGAGTCCTTGTCGGAGACGGCGACGATCTCGTCGGCGACGGTCCGGTCGTAGGCGGTCGGCCAGAAGTCCTCGCCGACGCCCTCCACCAGGTAGGGACGCCCGGAGCCGCCGGAGTAGACGGAGCCCTCGGGGTCGGCGCCGATGACCTTGACGCGGCCCTCGCTGGCGTCCTTGAGGTAGCGGCCGGTGCCGGAGATGGTGCCGCCGGTGCCGACGCCCGTGACGAAGTGGGTGATCTTCCCTGCCGTCTGCTCCCACAGTTCGGGGCCGGTGGAGTGGTAGTGCGAGAGCGGGTTGTTCGGGTTGGAGTACTGGTCCGGCTTCCAGGCGCCCGGCGTCTCACGGACCAGCCGGTCGGAGACGTTGTAGTAGGAGTCGGGGTGCTCGGGCGCCACCGCGGTCGGGCACACCACGACCTCGGCGCCGTAGGCCCGCAGGACGTTGATCTTGTCCAGGGACACCTTGTCCGGGCAGACGAAGATGCACTTGTAGCCCTTCTGCTGGGCCACGATGGCGAGCCCCACGCCCGTGTTGCCGCTGGTCGGCTCGACGATGGTGCCGCCCGGCTGCAGCTCCCCGCTCTTCTCCGCGGCCTCGATCATGCGCAGGGCGATGCGGTCCTTCACGGAGCCGCCGGGGTTGAAGTACTCGACCTTGGCCAGGACGGTCGCCCTGATGCCCTTGGTCACGCTGTTGAGCCTGACGAGCGGGGTATTGCCGACGAGGCTGATCATCGAGTCGTGGAATTGCACCGTTGTCTCCGGATGCCGCAAAAGTGTGGTGGTAGTGGTCCAGCCAGCCTAGGCCCTTCCGGGACGAGACGGTCCGCGCCCGGAGCGACCCCGCCCGGGTCGTTCACCCACAGGTGAGATTGGACGACGGTGCGTACGGGGCAAGCACTGGGTGTAGGGCTTCGAGGAGGTGGCGGCGAGGCATGACGAGCATGTCGAGGGCGAGGGCGGCCCGGCGGATCGCGGCCGGCGCGGCATACGGCGGCGGGGGCATCGGCCTCGCCGGCGCGGCCACCGTCGGGCTGCTGGTGGCCCAGGCGCAGCTGGCCCGGCGCCGGGTGGGCAACGGCATGTCACCCCACGTGCCGAACGCGGACGGCCTGTACGGCGCCGCGTACACGGTGCCCGGGCAGCCCGCGCTGCGGCTGACCATGCTGGGCGACTCCACGGCCGCCGGGCAGGGCGTGCACCGGGCCGGGCAGACCCCGGGAGCGCTGCTGGCATCGGGCGTCGCGGCGATCGCGGAACGGCCGGTCGGACTGAGCACGGTCGCGGTACCCGGGGCCTGCTCGGACGACCTGGACCGGCAGGTGTCGCGGACGCTGGCCGACCCGTCCCGGGTGCCGGACATCTGCGTGATCATGATCGGGGCGAACGACGTCACCCACCGCATGCCGGCCACCCGCTCGGTGCGCCACCTGTCGGCGGCGGTGCGGCGGCTGCGGACCGCGGGCGCGGAGGTCGTGGTGGGCACCTGCCCGGACCTCGGCACCATCGAGCCGGTACAGCAGCCTCTGCGCTGGCTGGCCCGCCGGGCCTCGCGGCAGCTGGCCGCCGCGCAGACGATCGGCGCCGTCGAGCAGGGCGGCCGGACGGTGTCGCTGGGCGATCTGCTCGGCCCCGAGTTCGCCGCGAACCCGCGCGAGCTGTTCGGCCCGGACAGCTACCACCCCTCGGTCGAGGGCTACGCGACGGCCGCGATGGCCGTCCTGCCGACGGTGTGCGCGGCGCTCGGCCTGTGGCCCGCGGAGGAGGAGCGCCCCGACGCCTCCCGCCGCGAGGGCTTCCTGCCGGTGGCCCGGGCGGCGGCCGAGGCCGCGTCGGAGGCCGGCACGGAGGTCGCCGCGGCCATGCCCTCGGGCCCCCGTGGCCCCTGGGCCCTCCTCAAACGCCGCAAGCGCCGCCGCGTCCACGCCACAGAACCGGCTCCGGCGACCCCGTCCCCGTCCCGCCAGCCCTGAGGGTCCGGGGCCCTCTCCGTCGCGGCCGGACCGACGGGCCCCGCCCCCGCGCGGACACGGCCCGGATCGGCGGGCCCTCGGCGCGATGAAACACGGGCCGGACCAGCGGGCCCTCGGCGCGATGAGACACGGACCGGACCAGCGAGCGCTCGGCGCGATGAGACACGGACCGGACCAGCGAGCGCTCGGCGCGATGAGACACGGGCCGGACCAGCGAGCGCTCGGCGCGATGAGACACGGGCCGACCACAACCAGCCCGTCCGGCGCTTGAGGACGAGGCCGTCCAGGCCGAAGCGGGGGCGCGGGGGCGCAGCCCCCGCACAAGGGGCAAGCTGGACGCACCCGGCGTTCATCCCACCCGCCCCACCGCCGGAGGCCCAAGCAAGCGCTTAGACAGTTGCGGCCGATCTCACACCGCACCCCCCGTGACCCCGCCCGTACGTCCGGGTAACTTCCCAAGCAGCCCTGCCCGACCGCACGGTATGCCCACCGCCGCGCGACCACCACCCCGACCGGCGCGCCGCGCCGCCCCTTCGCTCAGGAGCCGAGATGCCCGAAGCCGTGATCGTTTCCGCCGCCCGCTCCCCCATCGGCCGCGCCTTCAAGGGTTCCCTGAAGGACGTACGCCCGGACGACCTCACCGCCACGATCATCCAGGCCGCCCTCGCCAAGGTGCCCGAGCTGGACCCGCGGGACATCGACGACCTGATGCTCGGCTGCGGTCTGCCCGGCGGCGAGCAGGGCAACAACCTGGGCCGGATCGTGGCCGTGCAGATGGGCATGGACCACCTGCCGGGCTGCACCGTCACCCGCTACTGCTCGTCCTCCCTGCAGACCTCCCGCATGGCGCTGCACGCCATCAAGGCGGGCGAGGGCGACGTCTTCATCTCGGCCGGTGTCGAGACGGTCTCCCGGTTCGCCAAGGGCAACTCCGACAGCCTCCCGGACACCCGCAACCCCCTGTTCGCCGAGGCCGAGGCCCGGACCGCCGCGGTCGCCGAGTCGGAGGGCTCCACCTGGCACGACCCGCGCGAGGACGGCCTGCTGCCCGACCCGTACATCGCGATGGGCCAGACCGCCGAGAACCTGGCCCGCTGGAAGGGGATCACCCGCGAGGAGATGGACGAGTTCGGCGTCCGCTCGCAGAACCTCGCCGAGGAGGCCATCAAGAACGGCTTCTGGGAGCGCGAGATCACGCCGGTGACGACGCCCGACGGCACCGTGGTCGCCAAGGACGACGGCCCGCGCGCCGGGGTCACCATGGAGGGCGTCGCCGGTCTGAAGCCGGTCTTCCGCCCCGACGGACTGGTCACCGCCGGCAACTGCTGCCCGCTCAACGACGGCGCCGCCGCGCTCGTCATCATGAGCGACACCAAGGCCCGCGAGCTCGGCCTGACCCCGCTGGCCCGGATCGTCTCCACCGGCGTCTCCGGCCTCTCCCCCGAGATCATGGGCCTCGGCCCGGTCGAGGCGTCGCAGCAGGCGCTGCGCCGTGCCGGTCTCACCATCGACGACATCGACCTGGTCGAGATCAACGAGGCGTTCGCCGCCCAGGTGATCCCCTCCTACCGCGACCTGGGCATCCCGCTGGAGAAGCTGAACGTCAACGGCGGCGCCATCGCCGTCGGCCACCCCTTCGGCATGACGGGCGCCCGGATCACCACCACGCTGATCAACTCGCTGCAGTTCCACGACAAGCAGTTCGCCCTGGAGACGATGTGCGTCGGCGGCGGCCAGGGCATGGCGATGGTCATCGAGCGCCTGAGCTGAGCACCGCGACGAGCACCGCAGCGTAGCCAGGACGGCACGGTCCGTCAGCGTTCAGCCCGGAACCCCGGAACCGCCGGGATTCCGGGCCGTTTCGTGATCCAATCTCCCTCAGGATGTGACCTATCCCTCCCGCCACAGGGATCCTCGCAGGTCAAAGCCCTACCCCCCACCCCCGCGGAAACAACACTCTGTCCGTTTCGTGACGTTACGCACTGACAGATGGTTAGTCCGCCCTTCAAGCTGATGTAGGAAGTCGGGGGTCGACCTTGAACCGGGAGTACGTCAGTGAGCGCCATGCCGATCGCCCTGCTGATCACCACGGCCGCCACCGGCGCCGTGGGCGTCGCGGTCCTGCGCAGCATCTTGGTGCTGCGGCGACAGGTCGCGGCCCTGCACACCGAGCTCGCCGAGAGCCGCGCCGCCGCCACGCGCGCCCTGCTCCCGTCGGCCCGGACCGCCGATGCCGACGAGATACGCGCGGCCGTCGCCGAGGCCCTCGCGGAGGAGCGTGAACGGGAGCTGGCCGAGGCGCGGGCCTTCTGGGCCGCCCAGGAGGCGCGGGACGCCTCCGACGCGCCGTCCCTGCTGGGACTGGCCGACAGCGAGCTGTTCCTGCCCCGGCAGGCCGATTTCGTGGGTCTGGAGCCGGTTGCCGAGCCGGGTGCCGACGCCGACGAGCACCCGGGCGACTCGCCGGAGCTGGCCGCGGCCCGCCGCCGGCACCCCTCGCACCCGGACTTCGTGCCGAACCCGCCGCCGGTCCCCAACGACCACGAGCGCACCGTGGCGACGCTGGAGGAGCTGGCGGCCACCCAGGTCGAGCTCGCGGACGTCCGTCCGGGCCCGCTGGGCACCCTGGACGTCTACGTCTTCGCCGACGGCACGACCCTGTGCATGACGCCGGGCCACCGCGAGACCGCGGACCGCCTGGCGACGGCCCTGCGCTCGGGTGAGACCCCGTTCCTGCTGGGCGGCTCGGGCATCTCCGGGGCGTACACCCTGACGTTCTCCTGCGGCGAGGAGAACGTGTACATCCTGGCGGACCGCGTCATAGCGTCCCTGTAGCCACCACGCACCGCGTCATGGCGTCCTGCAGTACCCGCGGCGGCGTCCGCGACCCCCGTAGCCGCCGCACCCCCGTAGCCGCAGCGACCGCTCTCGCCCGCCGGCCGCGGCCCCCACGCGCCGGGTCCCTCAGACCCCGGCGCGTTTCTGCGCCTCCTCCACCAGCCGGGCCGCCTCGGCGACCTCGTCCTCGTTCTTCAGTACGAGCGCCAGGTCGTGTCCGGCGACGGTGATCTGGTCGGCGGCGGCGAACATGCCGGCGTCGGGCATCTCGCGGGGCTCGGTCCCCGGTTCCTCGGCCAGCTGGGTCCGCCGGGCGAACTCCCTGGCCAGGGCGAGCGCCTCGGCGGCCGCCCCTCGTTGCAGCCGGCTCTGCGGGGCGGCCCGCAGACGGTCGGCGAAGTGATCAACGGCACGGGTGAGGGACGTCGTATCAACCACGCGGTGAGCGTACGCGGCGCGGCGGGACTGTTGCCAACGGGCGCACCCTCGGGCACGGTGACCTGAAGGACCGGCTTTCATCCCCTGCGTCCGGAGGCGCCGATGTCCCAAGTCTTCTCCGAAGAGACCCATCGCAACCTGCTCGCCCGTATCCCCCAGTGCACCGGTCGTGAGATCTCCGACTGGCTGCGCACCGTCGACGAAGGCCCGGCGCTCCGCTTCGAGGAGAAGGTCAGCTGGCTCCGTCACGAGTACGACCTGGCGTACGGCCACGCCAAGGCGATCATCCACGAGTACGACCTGAGGAGGGCCGCGCGCAAACTGCGGTAGCGCGCCGTCGGGGCCGGGCCGCCTCTCGCCGGTCCGCCACCCGCGACGACGAAGGGCCCCGGGACGGATCCCGGGGCCCTTCCGCGACTGCCGCCCGGTGGCGGCGTCGCGTCAGTCGCTGCTGCTGAAGATCGCGATGAGTCGCAGGAACTCGAGGTAGATCCACACCAGCGTCAGGGTGAGGCCGAAGGCGGCGAGCCAGGCCTCCTCACGCGGGGCACCGTAGGCCAGCCCGTCCTCGACCTGCTTGAAGTCCAGGGCGAGGAAGCAGGCACCGAGGATGATGCCGACGATGCCGAAGATGATGCCGAGCGGGCCGCTGCGGAAGCCGAGGCCGTCACCGCCGCCGAAGACCGCGAACAGCAGGTTCACGCCCATCAGCAGGATGAAGCCGAGCGCGGCCGCCATCACGAAGCCGTAGAACCGGCGGTTGACGCGGATCCAGCCCGCCTTGTAGGCGACCAGCACACCGGCGAAGACCGCCATGGTTCCGAGCACCGCCTGCATGGCGGCACCGTCGGCGATGCGGTTGTCGACGACGCTGGAGATGACGCCGAGGAACACACCCTCGACGGCGGCGTACGTCAGGATCAGCGCCGGCGAGGGCTTGCGCTTGAAGGACTGCACGAGCGCCAGGACCATGCCGAGCAGCGCGGCACCGATGCCGATGCCGTACGACCGGCTGATGTTGGCGTCGTCCACGGGCAGCAGGGCCCAGGCGAGCGCCGCGGTGACGACGAGCACACCGAGGGTCGACGCGGTGCGGATGATGACGTCGTCGAGGGTCATCCGGCCGGGGACGGCCGGTGCCTGCGGCGGTGCACCGTGCTGCAGGTCCTGCTGGGCGTACGGGTTCTGCGCGTACGGGTTCTGCGCGTAGGGGTTGCCCGTCGACTGCGCGTACGGGTTGCCCTGCGTGGCGACAGCGGGACCCCCGGCCTGCGGCGCGGTGCTGAAGCCCGCGTAGCCGTTGTCGCGGCTGAACCCCCGTCGCGAGAAGACCGGGTTTCTGCTCCTCATTTCACTCCTCCATGGCCACACTGCGCGGCCTTGGCTCAAGAGTAATAGGTAGGCAAAGGGAATGACCCAGTGCTTGGGGAGGATCTTTCCCTCGTTGTGCTGCTCAACACGGTACGCGTCCGCGTGATTCCCCTCATCGGGGGGCGTCGAACCATGACCGAGCCGGTACCTTCCCGGGACCGGGCGGAGATCAACGTCCCGTGTCGACGATCACATGGCGGGCCGAGACGTCCAGGGCGGGGCCGGGCAGCGGGACGCGTTCGGGGGCGGCGCCGGTGGCGCGGGTGTGGTCGCCCAGGGTCACGCCCGAACCCCAGCTCCACAGGCCGCCGTCCGTGTCGATGGCGTACCCGGTGAACTGGTGGGCCGCGATCCGCCGGACGGCGGGCAGGCCGGGCACCTTCACCGGTCTGGCCGTGTGGTGTTCGGCGGTGTCCCCGTCCCCGAGGGTGCCGCTCACGCCGCGGCCCCACGCCCAGACGGTGCCGTCCCGGTCGAGCGCGAAGGCGACGTGGTGGCCGCCGGCCACCTGGACGATGTCCTTCAGGCCGCGGACCAGGACGGGCCGGCCGCTCTGGCCGCCGCGCGGGGTGATGCCGAGCACGCCGTGGGCGTTGTTGCCCCAGGCGCAGACCGCACCGTCGGCCGTGGCCACGACCACTGCGCCGCCGGTGGACGCGAGGTCGACGGCGTTGCGGACGCCGTCGATGCGGGTGAGGCGGGTGCTGTTGGTGTTGCCCAGCACGTCGGTGAGGTTGACGCCCCAGCCGAGCACCCGCCCGTCGGAGCGCAGCGCGAACGCGGTGAGGGAGTCCGGCGCCATCGCGTGGACACCGTCGGCGCCCGCCACGGCACGGGGCCGGGTCACTCCGGCGTAGCCGTCCCGGCGGCCGGCGTTGACGAGGATGTTCTGCGAGCCCCAGGCCAGCACCGAGCCGTCGGCGCGGACGGCGAAGAACGTACTGCCGCCGTTGTGCACGGAGCGGGCGTCGGTGATGCCGGCCACCTGCCGCGGCTCCTCCAGCCGGACGCGCGCCTCGGAACCGTGCCCGAGGGAGCCCTTGTGGTTGACCCCGTACGTCCAGACGGTGCCGTCGGCCCGTACGGCGGCGGTGGCGAAACCGTCGTCCGCCACGGAGACCACATCGGTCCAGCCGCGCACCAGCCCGCCGCCCCACGCGTCGGCCGGCGCGGTGGACTGCTGCGCCCCGGACCACACGGCGCCGGACTGGACCCGCGCGGGCTGCGGGCGTCCGGACTTCCCGTCGGGGCAGGCGGGCGCCGCCATCACCGCCCGGTCGGCCTTGGTACACCCCGCGGCGCCCAGCACCACGATTCCCGCCACCAGCGTCCGCAGCCACACGCCACGCCTCATCGCCCACCCCCGTCGGCTCGCGCCCGGCGCACGTTTCCGGCCGGGCAGGACCGATCTTCGCATCAGTGGACGCCGGACCGGGAGGCTCCGGCGCGCGGAGGACGCCGACGCCCCCGGAGGGCACGCGCGGGAGTAACACGCGGGGGGGTGCCGGAGCCCCCGGGAGCGGTGTGTGCGGACGACACCGGCGCCCGCAGGAACGGCGCGAGGGGTGGTGCGCGGACGGCCGGCCCGAGGGTCGCCGGGGGCGTCGCGGGTGCGTTGCGCTCCCAAAGCCGGGAGCGGCCATGGACCCCGTCGGCGCGGCGTCGCGTCCGGCGGACGAGGACGTGGTGGTGCCCGGAGCCGGACTTGAACCGGCACGCCCGCGAAGGGGCAGCGAGGTTTAAGCTCGCCGTGTCTGCATTCCACCATCCGGGCAGGCCGTGGGCTCCGCTTCGAGCGTGCCGAGCCTATCGGGCCGCCTCGCGCGAACTACGGGGCGGTGGGCCGATGTTGTCTTATTTTATTGATGTCTGAGGGAGCATCAGCACCCGGTACGCGCCATCAGCACTTGCCACCAGCGTTGCGCGCGCGGGGACGCCTCGTGTGCGGAATGACGGAATTTCACCGCCCGAACAAGGGCGCGCCACCTGTTCCGGTCATCCGCCCGCATCGGGGTTGCACGTCATCCCCAGGTATGACACGGCGCCCGCCCGTCCCCCCTCAGTCGCCCCCCGGAACCGGAGCAGCGGGTGACTACGCGGCGGCAAACGGACGGAACGATGGAACACGTCACCGAGAAACCCGTCGCCCGTCAGGAGAGCCATCCCGTGACCACCGCAACCCCCGCCGCCCGGACCACCGCCGTGGCCGCGCGCGCCACGGAGCTGTCCAAGATCTACGGCCAGGGCGAGACCCGGGTGGTCGCCCTGGACCGGGTCTCCGTCGGCTTCCAGCAGGCCGAGTTCACCGCGATCATGGGCCCCTCCGGCTCCGGCAAGTCCACGCTGATGCACTGCGTGGCCGGACTCGACACCTTCTCCTCGGGTTCCGTGCGCATCGGTGACACCGAGCTGGGGTCGCTGAAGGACAAGCAGCTCACCCAGCTGCGCCGGGACAAGATCGGCTTCATCTTCCAGGCGTTCAACCTGCTGCCCACGCTGAACGCGATCGAGAACATCACGCTCCCGATGGACATCGCGGGCCGCAAGCCCGACAAGGAGTGGCTGGACACCGTGATCCGGATGATCGGGCTGTCCGACCGGCTCGGTCACCGGCCCGCGCAGCTGTCGGGCGGTCAGCAGCAGCGGGTCGCCGTGGCGCGGGCGCTGGCGTCCCGGCCCGACATCATCTTCGGTGACGAGCCCACCGGGAATCTGGACTCCCGCTCCGGCGCCGAGGTGCTGGGCTTCCTGCGCAACTCGGTGCGCGAGCTGGGTCAGACGGTGGTCATGGTGACCCACGACCCGGTGGCCGCCGCCTACGCCGACCGGGTGATCTTCCTCGCGGACGGCGCGATCGTGGACGAGATGTACGGGCCCACGGCCGACAAGGTCCTCGACCGCATGAAGCAGTTCGACGCCCGGGGCCGCACCAGCTGACGCCGCCCGCCCCGCGCGACCTCCCGCCCCGCCCGCCCCGGGCCCGCCCCGCCTTCCGCGGGTTCCCACCGCGCGGCCCGTGGCTCCGCCGTGCCCCCGTGCACCGCCGCGCCCCCGTGCCCCCGCGCGCGGCGGGCTCCCGGGCCCCGCCCGCCCACGCTCCTTCGCCCTCACCGTCTGGACTCGAGAAGACACCCATGTTCCGTACCGCCTTGCGCAACGTGCTCGCGCACAAGGCCCGGCTCCTGATGACCGTGCTCGCCGTGATGCTCGGCGTGGCCTTCGTGTCGGGGACCCTGGTCTTCACCAACACCATTTCCGCCGCCCTGCAGAAGCAGTCCGCCAAGGGCTTCGACCACGTCGACGTCGCCGTCACGCCGGGCTGGAAGGACGCCGAGGGCGACCGGGTCGGCGAGGCGCGCGAGCTGACCCGCGCCCTGGTCGACAAGAGCGCCGAGGTGCCCGGCGCCGAACAGGCCATCGGGATCGTCACCGGCTTCACCGCGCTGGCCGGCAAGGACGGCGAGCTGATCGGCGACGACTTCCAGTCCCAGGGCGGCAACTACTGGGGGCCCGAGGACCCCCGGTACCCGCTGACCGCGGGCCGCGCGCCGCAGGGCGAGGGCGAGGTCCTCATCGACTCCGAGACGGCCCGGCGCGCCGGCTACGAGGTCGGCGACACCGTCCGCATGTCCGTCGACGGCCCCGTCCTGGAGCCGGTCGTCGCCGGCGTCTTCACCACCGACGACGGCAACGTCGCGGCCGGCGGCAGCCTCGCGCTGTTCGACACCGCGACCGCGCAGAAGCTGTTCGGCAAGACCGGCACCTTCGACGAGATCGCCGTGAAGGCGAAGGCCGGCGTCAGCGACACCGCACTGCAGGCGCAGCTGGAGAAGGCGCTGCCGGCCGACGCCGTGGAGATGCGGACCGGCACCGAACTGGCCGACGACCAGGCGGAGATGATCGCCTCCTCGATGAGCGGTCTGAAGCAGGCGCTGCTGGTGTTCGCCGGTATCGCGCTGTTCGTGGGCACCTTCATCATCGCCAACACCTTCACCATGCTGGTCGCCCAGCGCACCAGGGAACTGGCCCTGATGCGCGCCGTCGGCGCCTCCCGCCGGCAGATCACCCGGTCGGTGCTGATCGAGGCGTTCGTGGTGGGCACGGTCGCCGCGGTCGCCGGTCTGCTCGCCGGTGTGGGCATCGGCGCCGGGCTGCGCTCCCTGATGGGCGCGCTGGACGCCCCGATACCCGACGGGCCGCTGGTGATCAGCGCGGGCACGGTCGTCTCCGCGTTCGCGGTCGGCATCCTGGTCACCATGCTCGCCGCCTGGCTGCCGGGCCGCCGGGCCGCGAAGATCCCGCCGGTGGCCGCGATGAGCGCCGTGCACGCCAAGGCGACCACCAAGTCGCTGGTGCTGCGCAACACACTGGGCGCGCTGTTCTCGGCGGCCGGTGTCGCCGTGGTCCTGGTGGCCACCACCATGGACGGCTCCTCCGGCCAGGCCCCGATGGGCTTCGGCGCGGTGCTGCTGATCATCGGCGTGTTCGTGCTGACCCCGCTGCTGTCGCGTCCGCTGATCGCCGCGGCCGCCCCGGTGCTGCGCGTGTTCGGGGTGTCCGGGAAGCTCGCCCGGCAGAACTCGGTGCGCAATCCGCGCCGCACGGCGGCCACCGCCTCCGCCCTGATGATCGGGCTCACCCTGATCACCGGGATGACGGTGGCGGCGGGCAGCCTGCAGAAGTCCATCGACAAGATGGCGGCCTCGGCGATCGAGGCGGACTACGTGGTGTCCATGGCGAACGGCAACGCGCTGTCCCCGGACGTCGAGAAGAAGCTGAAGCGGGCCGACGGCGTCACCGCCACCAGCCCCATGCGCAACGCCGCGTCCCGCATCGACGGGAAGACGGAGTTCCTGACCGCCGTCGACGGCGCCACGTTCGGCGAGCTGACCTCGTTCGAGGTGGCCTCGGGAGCCTTCGAGGTCGGCGACACGCGGGTGGTCGTGGACGACGACACGGCGAAGTCCTACGGCTGGAAGACGGGTTCGCGGTTCACCGCCGCCTTCGAGGACGGAAAGAAGGAGCGCCTCTCGGTCGCCGGTGTCTACCGGGGCAACGAGATGATCAGCGGCATCATGATCGACGCGGAGACGCTCGCCCCGCACGAGTCGGAACCGGCCGACATGCTGGTCATGGTCAAGACCGCGGACGGCACGTCCGACGCGACGAAGGAGTCGCTGGAGAAGGCCCTGGGCAGCAACCCGGGCATCAAGGTCCAGGACAAGAAGGACCTCTCCGACGAGATCGCGCAGATCTTCACCGTGGTGCTGAACATGGTCTACGGCCTGCTGGCGATGGCGGTGATCGTGGCGGTCCTCGGCGTGATCAACACGCTGGCGATGTCGGTGTTCGAACGCGCGCAGGAGATCGGCATGCTGCGGGCGATCGGCCTGGACCGCCGGGGCATCAAGCGGATGGTCCGGCTGGAGTCCCTGGTGATCTCGCTGTTCGGCGGGGTGCTCGGCATCGGCCTTGGGGTGTTCTTCGGCTGGGCGGCCGGTGAGCTGATGGGCGCCCGCATGGACACCTACGAACTGGTCCTGCCCTGGGGCCGGATGGGCGTCTTCCTGGCGCTGGCCGCCGTGGTGGGCGTACTGGCCGCGCTGTGGCCGGCGCGCCGGGCGGCCCGGCTGAACATGCTCCAGGCGATCAAGTCCGAGTAGCGGCGCCGGCGCACCCGTGTGCCGGTGACGCGGGCCCCGTTCCGGGAGGGACGGGGCCCGTCGGCATGTACGGGGACGGCGCGTCAGTTCCAGGTGCGGGCGCGCAGCGGCAGCCCGGACGTCCCGGACTCGGGGGTCTTCACCGCGAGGACCTGGTTGACGCCGATACGGTTCTTCTCGAAGGCGAGCGCGGAGGCTGCCATGTAGAGCCGCCAGACGCGGGCCCGGCCCGGGCCGGCCAGACGGGCGGCGCGGTCCCAGTGCGTCTCCAGGTTCTCCACCCAGCGGCGCAGGGTGAGCGCGTAGTGCTCGCGGATCGACTCCACGTCGCGCACCTCGAACCCGGCGCGCTCCAGCAGGCCCACGGTGGTGCCGACGGGGGCGAGTTCGCCGTCGGGGAAGACGTAGGCGTCGATGAACGGGTCCAGGTCGTAGGACCCCTCGTCCCGCTCGGGGCGGCGGGCGATCTGGTGGTTGAGCAGCCGCCCGCCGGGCGCCAGGAGGCGGTGCAGGTGGCCGGCGTACTCCAGGTAGCGGGGCGAACCGACGTGCTCGGCCATGCCGATGGAGGAGATCGCGTCGTACGGGCCGTCGGCGACGTCCCGGTAGTCCTGCACCCTGATCTCCACCCGGTCGGCCAGGCCCTCCTCGGCGACGCGTTTGCGGGCGTGGGCGGCCTGCTCCTGGGAGAGGGTGATGCCGACGACGGCCACCCCGTGTTCGCGGGCGGCGTGCAGGGCCATGGATCCCCAGCCGCAGCCCACGTCGAGCAGCCGCTGACCCGGCTTCAGGGCCAGTTTCCGGCAGACCAGTTCCAGCTTGTCGCGCTGGGCCTGTTCGAGGGTGCCCTGCGGGGGCGGGGCGGGCCAGTAGGCGCAGGAGTACACCATCGACGGGCCGAGGACGAGTTCGTAGAAGTCGTTGCCGACGTCGTAGTGGTGGCTGATGGCGCCCCGGTCGCTGTGTCTGGTGTGCAGGCCGCGGCGGGGGCGGCGGGCCTCCTCGGCGGGCCGGGCGGGCGGCAGCGGGGGCCCGGCCAGGGCGAACAGGCCCCGGACGGCGGAGCGGAAGGCGGGGTCGCGCAGGGAGCGGGCGAGAGGGGGAGCGTCCTCGTCGCGCTCCCAGAGCAGCCCGGCGAGCAGGTCCAGGGCGGCGTAGAGATCGCCCTCGACGTCGAGGTCGCCGGCCACCCAGGCGCGGGCGAGACCGAGTTCGCCCGGCTTGAACAGCAGGCGGCGCAGGGCCCGGCGGTTGCGTACCACGAGGGTGGGCGCGGACGGGGGGCCGGCCTGGGAGCCGTCCCAGGCACGGATGCGGACGGGAAGCGGTGTGCCCAGCAGCTGTTCGACGTGGACCTTCAGCCGCGGCGCGGCGTCAGCCATGGTCTGCACCTCCGTGACAGGGAATCCCGGAATGTCGTCACCACGTAAACACTCGCGGGGCGGCTTGGCAGCCCCCGGCGCGCGTCTCGACGGGGCAAACGCCGCCGGGAGGGGCGCCTGTTCCCTCCCCCGGCTCATCGGCGGGGGAGGCGGTGCGGGCGCGGCGCCCCGGGCATGCCGAAGGGGCCGCCCGCACCACGGATGGCGGGCGGCCCCTTCGGGGGTCACTGCTGCGGCTGCCGGCCGTCCCCCGGGGCGGGGTCCGGCCGGGCTCGCCGGTCAGGAGGCCTTGGCCTCGGTCTTCCTCGGCTCGGCGGCGGCCACCGGGGCGGGCTTGGCCGCCTCGTAGAACTCCTCGCGCGGCGACTCGATCGCGCCCAGGGAGACGACCTCGCGCTTGAGGAACATGCCGAGGGTCCAGTCGGCGAAGACGCGGATCTTGCGGTTGAACGTCGGCATCGCCATGCCGTGGTACGCGCGGTGCATGTACCAGGCGAGCCGGCCCTTGAGCTTGATCTTCATCTTGCCGACGACGATCATCGCGACGCCCTTGTGCAGGCCGAGGCCCGCGACCGCGCCCTTGTTCGCGTGGCTGTAGGGCTTCTGCGGGAAGCCCCGCATGCCGGCGATCACGTTGTCGCCGAGGACCTTGGCCTGGCGCAGCGCGTGCTGGGCGTTCGGCGGGCACCAGGCGTTCTCGTTGCCCGCCTTGCGGCCGACGAGGTCCGGGACCTGGGCGTTGTCGCCCGCGGCCCAGATGTGGTCGGTGCCGGTGACCTGGAGGGTGGGCTGGGTGTCGACGTGGCCGCGCGGGCCCAGCGGCAGGCCGAAGCGGGCCAGCGCCGGGTTGGGCTTGACGCCCGCGGTCCACACGATGGTGTTGGAGTCGACCTCGAGGCCGTTCTTCAGCACCACGTGGCCGTCGACGCAGGAGTCCATCGACGTGGACAGGTAGACCTCGACGCCGCGGCTCTCGAGGTGCTCCTTGCCGTACTGGCCCAGCTTGGGGCCGACCTCGGGGAGGATCTTGTCGGCGGCGTCGACGAGGATGAAGCGCATGTCCTCGCGGGACACCGTCTTGTAGTACTTGGCCGCGTCCCGGGCCATGTCCTCGACCTCGCCGATGGTCTCCGCGCCCGCGAAGCCACCGCCGACGAACACGAACGTGAGCGCCTTGCGGCGGATCTCCTCGTCCGTGGTGGAGTCGGCCTTGTCGAGCTGTTCGAGGACGTGGTTGCGCAGGCCGATGGCCTCCTCGACGCCCTTCATGCCGATGCCCTGCTCGGCGAGGCCGGGGATCGGGAAGGTGCGGGAGACCGCGCCGAGCGCGATCACCAGGTAGTCGAAGGGCAGCTCGTACGCCTCGCCGACCAGCGGGGCGATCGTGGCGACCTTGCGGTCCTGGTCGATGGTGGTGACCCGGCCGGTGAGGACCTCCGCCTTGGGGAGCACGCGCCGCAGCGGGACGACGACGTGTCGCGGGGAGATGTTGCCGGCGGCGGTTTCCGGGAGGAAGGGCTGGTAGGTCATGTACGACCGCGGGTCGACGACGGTGACGGTCGCCTCGCCGTAACGCATCTTCTTCTGGATGCGCCGAGCTGCGTACAGGCCTACGTACCCACCGCCTACTACGAGGATCCTGGGACGCTCCGTGGTGCTCATGCCATCGAGTATCCACCCGCCCGAGGGGGGTACCTCGTGCGCCCCTTCACAAGCTCGGACAGCCCCTGTGTTACACTCCGCGGCTTCTGTGATCGAGGACATGACCGCGAACGGGAACCCGCCCCGCCGCCGCCACGTTGTCAATGCCGCGTGAGCTGCCTCTCCGTCTGTTCCGAGCCCTCGTGAGGCCCCTGCCGCAGGCGTCCCGGCGCCCTGCCGGGCTCGCCCTGCGGCCGCCTTCTGAACATGTTCAAACGGGTGTTGAGCCCCCGAAAGGGCCAACCGGCCCCCATTCTCCGCACGACCGGGCCCTTTTCCTTGTGAAGAACTTCACGAACTTTCTCGCGAAGAGCCCGCCCGAAGCCCTCTCAGGGCCCCCACCAGCGCTCGCCTGTTCCCGGCCCCCGCTCGACGGAGCACCCCCGGGCCGCCGGCGCACCGGGGTGCGCCGGCCTGCCCGCGCGCCTCAGCGCGGGCCGTCGGCGGCCAGGGACCAGGCGATGCCGTCCAGGATGTCGTGCTCGCTGGCGACGACCTCCCGGGCGTCCACGCGTTCCATCACGGCCAGCAGCACCAGGGCCCCGGCGGCGATCACGTCGACGCGGCCCGGGTGCATGGAGGGGATCGCGGCGCGTTCGGCGTGCGTCGAACGCAGCAGCCACTCACTGATCTCCCGGACCCGCTCGCGGGAGATCCGGGAGTGGTGGATGGCGGCCGAGTCGTAGCCGGGGAGGTCCTGGGCGATCGCCGACACGGTGGTCACCGAGCCGGCCAGCCCCACCAGGGTGTGCGCCTCGCGCAGCGGGACCGTCTTCTCCGCGAGGTCCAGCGCGGACTCGATGTCGGCGCGCATCGCCGCGACCTGCCCGGCCGTCGGCGGGTCCGTCACCGCCCCGTCGCGCACCAGGTGCCGCTCGGTCATCCGCACGCAGCCCACGTCGACGGAGCGGGCCGCGCGGACCCGGTCGTCGCCGAGCACGAACTCCGTCGAGCCGCCGCCGATGTCGACGACCAGGAACGGACGGCGCAGGTCGGTCCGCCCGGTCAGCTCCTTCGTGGCGCCGGTGAAGGAGAACGCGGCCTCCTGGTCGCCGGTGATCACCTCGGGCTCCACGCCCAGGATGTCCACCACGCCGCGCACGAAGTCGTCGCGGTTCTCCGCGTCCCGGGAGGCGGAGGTGGCGACGAAGCGGGTGCGTTCCGCGCCGTGCCGCTCGATGATCTCCGCGTACGCGCGGCAGGCGGCGAAGGTCCGCTCCAGCGCCTGCGGCGCCAGCCGGCCCGTGCGGTCGACGCCCTCGCCGAGCCGCACGATCGTCATGCGCCGGTCCAGGTCGGTCAGTTCACCGGTCCCGGGGTGCGCGTCGGCCACCAGCAGACGGATCGAGTTCGTACCGCAGTCGATGGCGGCGACCCTGCTCACCGGGCGCCCTCCTGCTCCGCGGCGGCCGTACCCTCCGGCGTCACGCACGGGCCCTTGCGCCACCACTCGGGGAGCATGGCGAGCGCCTCGTCGCCCAGCGGGTTGACTCCGGGGCCGGCGGCCAGCGAGTGGGCGACCAGCACGTGCAGGCACTTCACGCGGTCGGGCATGCCGCCCGCGCTGGGGAAGTCCTTCAGCACCTCGATCTCGTCGCGGCGCCGGATGTAGTCCTCGTGCGCCGCCCGGTAGGCCGCCGCCAGCTCCGGGTCGGTGGCCAGCCGCTCGGTCATCTCCTTCATCACGCCGTTCGCCTCCAGCGTCCCGATCGCCGAGGAGGCGCGGGGGCAGGTCAGGTAGTAGAGCGTGGGGAAGGGGGTGCCGTCGGGCAGCCTCGGTGCCGTCTCGACGACGTCCGGCTGCCCGCAGGGGCAGCGGTGGGCGATCGCGCGCAGTCCGCGTGGGGGCCGGCCGAGCTGCTGGCGGAAGGCCGCGACGTCCGCGTCGGTGGGCTCGGTGCGCGGGGTCGTGGGCGGAGGAGTGTCCATCGTTGTCTTTCTTCGGGGTGTCACGGGTGCCAGGCCGCCGGACGGCGGCGGTCACGGGGCGGGATCACCGGTCGGCGGCGTCGGTCACGGGCGCGGGGTCACCGGTCGGCGGCGTCGGCCTTGTCGACCCCGTCCCAGACGTTCGCGTACCAGGGGCGGTCGGCGGCCCGCGTGTCGGTGCGCGACTGCTTCGCCGGGCCCGGGTCGACGACGACGAAGCCGGTCTCGCCCGGCATGACGTAGTGCAGCCGGCGGCGGATCTCCTGCTCGGCGTAGGCGTCGTCCTGCCAGCGTGCCTTCAGGTCGCGCAGTTCCTCGACGCGCTGCCGGGCCTCCTCCTGCTGCCGCTGGAGGTCGGCGATCTCGGCGCGCTGGGAGACGTACTGCCGCATCGGGTAGGCGAGGGCCACGATCAGCGAGCAGATCACCAGGGCGAGCAGCGCGGCCCGGCCGGTGAGCCGGGAGCGGCGCGCCTGCCGCTTGGTCTGCGAGCGGTAGACCCGGGCCGCGGTCTGCTCACCGATGAGCCGGATCCTGGTCGCGGTGGAGAAACGGTCCCGGTCCTTCACCGCCATGTGCCCGCCTCCGGTTCGCCGTCGTCCGTGGGTCTACGTGCGTACGTCCCCGCACACGGTACGGGACCGGGCACGGGGACGTGACGACGACGCTTCCTGTGGAGCGGGCGCTCAGCCCTTGAAGCGGGGGAAGGCGCTGCGGCCGGCGTACACCGCGGCGTCGTCGAGGATCTCCTCGATGCGCAGCAGCTGGTTGTACTTGGCGACGCGCTCGGAGCGGGCCGGGGCGCCGGTCTTGATCTGGCCGCAGTTGGTGGCGACGGCCAGGTCGGCGATGGTGACGTCCTCGGTCTCGCCGGAACGGTGCGACATCATGCACTTGAAGCCGTTGCGCTGGGCCAGCTCGACGGCGTCCAGGGTCTCGGTGAGCGAGCCGATCTGGTTGACCTTGACCAGCAGGGCGTTGGCGGCGGCCTCGTCGATGCCGCGGGCCAGGCGCTCGGGGTTGGTGACGAACAGGTCGTCGCCGACGAGCTGCACCTTGTCGCCCAGATTCGCGGTGATGGTCTTCCAGCCGTCCCAGTCGTCCTCGAACAGCGGGTCCTCGATGGACACGAGCGGGTACGCCTCGACGAGCTCGGCGTAGTACTCGGTCATCTCGGCGGCCGTGCGCTCCTTGCCCTCGAAGACGTAGGAGCCGTCCTTGTAGAACTCGGACGCGGCCACGTCGAGGGCGAGGGCGATCTGCTCGCCGGGGGTGTAGCCGGCCTCCTTGATCGCCTCGAGGATGAGGTCGAGGGCCTCGCGGTTGGAGCCGAGGTTCGGGGCGAAGCCGCCCTCGTCGCCGAGGCCGGTGGCCAGGCCCTTGCTCTTCAGGACCTTCTTCAGCGTGTGGTAGACCTCGGTGCCCCAGCGCAGGGCCTCGGAGAAGGACTCCGCCCCGATGGGGGCGATCATGAACTCCTGGATGTCCACGTTGGAGTCGGCGTGCGAGCCGCCGTTCAGGATGTTCATCATCGGCACCGGCAGCAGGTGCGCGTTCGGGCCGCCCAGGTAGCGGAACAGCGGCAGGTCGCTCGCCTCGGAGGCGGCGTGCGCGACGGCCAGGGAGACGCCCAGGATGGCGTTGGCGCCGAGGGAGCCCTTGTTGTCGGTGGCGTCCAGGTCGAACATCGCCTGGTCGATCAGGCGCTGCTCGGTGGCGTCGTAGCCGACCAGCTCCGGGCCGATCTGCTCGATGACGGCCAGGACGGCCTTCTCCACGCCCTTGCCCTGGTAGCGGTCGGGGTCACCGTCCCGCAGCTCGACGGCCTCGAAGGCGCCCGTGGAGGCACCGGAGGGGACGGCGGCACGACCCGTGCTGCCGTCGTCGAGGCCGACCTCGACCTCGACCGTGGGGTTGCCTCGGGAGTCCAGGATTTCCCGGGCTACGACGACGTCGATGGACGGCACGAGCATCTCCTTCTTGGATGTGACGCGTGGGCAGAGCCTCGGTGGCTCTGCGAGACCGAGCCTAACCGGCTCCGGGCGATCGGCCATCCGGTCGCCCACCCCATGGACATCCGTGGCTCGCGCCCGGGGGTGCCGCGGGGACAGAGCAGAGCTTAGATTGTTTCTTCGCGGAACAAAGAAGGTTCCGCCAACCGTGACCGGAAAGTGCCCGGGACCGTTCCCCGCGAAGGAGCCCCGCAGGGAGCCCGGACATGACCCCGCCCCGGTGCGTACGGGGGAACACGCACCGGGGCAGGGAGCCCGTGGGGGGGGGGGCGG